>NZ_JAGGOK010000018.1 GCF_018614615.1 Streptomyces sp. ISL-100
CGTGACTGAGCCCGGCACACCGAAAGGTGTGCCGGGCTCAGTCACGTCGGGGAGCGGCCGGTCAGGCGCGGGTCCAGGCGGCCAGGGCCAGGCCCTGCTCCTCCGGCTTTTGGCGGGCCACGTGGAGGGCGCCGTCGCGGGCGATCACCGCGAGGACCACGCGGCCCGTCGCGTCGACCGCCAGCGCCGGTGCGCCCACGCATTCCTCGCCCGTCGCGGTCCACCACACACCGTCGGCCTCGGCGTGCGTCACGCAGGCCGCCAGCACGGGCCGGCCGTCGCTGCCGCGGTGGGCGAGGACCGTACAGTCGTGGCCGCCGATTTCGGCGCGCAGGGCGGCGACAGGGCTGTCTGCCGGCGTGCCCGAGAGGGGGATGGAGTCCTCGCCGGGGCGGTGGGCGGTGATGCCCTTGGAGTCCGGGACGTTCCAGTAGTACGTGATGACGTCGTCGGCGGTCTCCAGGCCGGTGACCGTACGGACCGCCGGGGTGAGCGGGATGTCCTGCGCCTGCGTCAGGTCGCCACCGGGCTTCTCCTGCGTCCAGCGCAGGACCTTGCCTTCCGCCGGGACCAGAAGTTCCACTGTGCCCGACGAGGTGGCGACCGCCGTTGGGCCGTCGTGGGCCTTGCTGCCGCGCAGGTCCTTCCAGCCTTCCCACTTACCGTTCGCGGCCTGGCGGCGCATCTGCATGCCGCGCCCCGCGTTGCGTACGAAGACGTGCACCGAGCCCGCCGCGTTGACGGTGGCGGCCGGGATGCCGACCTTGAGGCCGCGCTCGGCCGTCTTGTAGGGGTTGCCGAGGGAGTGCCAGGCGGTCAGCGGGCGGCCGGTCTGGTACTGGATCGCGTGCACGATGTCCACGGCCTCGCCCTTGCGGCGCCGGCCGATGAAGTGCACATAGCCGTCCCGCCCCTGGGCGAGGGTGAGGTTCGCGATGCCTGGAGCCGGGAAGAAATCGGGGCTGCTCCAGTCGGGGCCGCCCGGGGCGGTCTCCGTCCAGCGCAGCAGCCCGCCCTTCGTGGGGGCGTACGCGGTGAGACGGTCGTCCTTGCCGCGAAGCAGCCAGTGGCTGGTCTCTGGGCCGGTCGCGGGCGGGGGGCCCGGCGGGGGCGGGGAAATTCGCTCGGTCCTACGCGCGTTCCGCGGCCTCATGGCGTCAGGCCAACCTTCTGTACATCGGCTTTTCGGGTTCTCCGTGATTTCGAACAAGCATAGCGTTTTGCCTGGTGGCGACTGTCTCGCGCGTCGCGCTCGTGCTATGAGGATGGTATGAGAACTCTGGTCGTCGTGGACGCCGCCAATGTCGTCGGATCTGTGCCCGACGGCTGGTGGCGCGACCGCCGCGGGGCCGCCGAACGGCTGCGCGACCACCTCCAGGTGTACGCCGAGAAGGGCATCCCGGGAGATCCGGGCAATCCCGGCTCCCCCGGCCCCCTCGCCGTCGTACTCGTCGTCGAGGGTGCTGCCCGTGGTGTGGCCTCCGTGCCCGGCGTACGGGTCGAGTCCGCGCCCGGCAGCGGTGACGACCGTATCGTCGAGGTGGTCGCGGAGGAGACGGGCAAAGGGGCCGCCGTGCTCGTCGTCACCGCCGACCGGGAGCTCAGGCGGCGCGTGGAGGCGTACGGCGCCCAGTGTGCCGGGCCGCGCACCGTGCGGCCTCAGCCGGGCGGCCCGGGAGAAGCGGGCGGGGCGGGCGGCGCGGGGGACGTGCGTACGTAGAGCACCGCTCCGTCGACCGTCGTCAGCTCCTCGTACCCGCCCGCCAGCAGCCTGCGCAGCGTCGGCACGCGGTCGGGCGCGAAGGGCTTGCCGCGTGAGTCGTCGACGATCAGGGCCGGGGGCCCGGCCGCCATTTCGCTGCGGAAGACGGCCCAGGCGCCCGCCATCGCGTACTTCTCGCCGACCTGCGGACCGTTGCGGCCGCCGCTGTAGTTGGTGAGCAGGCCCGCCGTGAGGTAGCGGCTGGCCGGCGCGCGGTCCGCGAACCAGTACGCCTCGGGATGTATCCCCCAGACCAGGACGCGGTCCTGATGTCCCGTACGTGTCTTCACCGCCTTCGCGACCTTCTGTACGTGCGCCAGCTCGGGCCGGGGCGCCAGCAGACCCCACGCCAGGAACACCGCGCAGGTGCAGGCCGAGGTAACGACCGCCCCGGCCACCCGCCGCGCCGGAAGGAGTTGGAGCGCGCCCGTGGCCAGGAGGGCGATCGGGGGCATGAGCTGGAGGTAGTAGTGGCCGAAGAAGTGGAAGCCGACGATCACCGCTGCCGCCGCACTGAGCAGCCACAGCCACAGGTCGGCCGCGCCGGTCCTGGCGACGCGCAGGGCGCGCAGGACCGGGGGGATGAGCCCGGCGCAGGCGAAGGCGAGGAGCAGGGAGTTCGCCAGCGCCCGGAAGAGGACATGGAGTTCGGAGCCGGTGAACGAGGCGTACGCGCCCGAACCGGTGACCGTCCAGAAGAGGAAGCGGTGCGGCCCGGTGAGCAGGGCGGCATACAGGACGGGCAGGCAGAAGCCGAATGCCGTACGGAACAGGGCACCTCGGGTCGGCGCGTTCTGCCACAGCAGCCACAGGACCGGCACGAGGGCGGCGCCGCCCGTCTGCTTCGTCAGGAACGCCGCCGCGACCGCCACGCCCGCGCCGCACCAGCGGCCCCGGTCCGCGCACCGGACGGCGGCCACGGTGAACGGAAGTATGAAGACCTCGAACGTCGCCGCCTGCGCGTCCTGGGGGTTGAGCCCGATCGAGATGAGCAGGTAGAGGGCGCCCGCCGTGCGTCCCGCCGCGTCGCCCCAGCGGCGGCGGGCGATCGACGCGAGCAGCGCTGCGGTGAGCAGCTGGGCGGCTACGGCGGCCAGTTGCAGCGGCAGCAGCGACTCGTCGCCGAAGAGCGCGAAGGCCGTCTCGTAGAGCCAGGGCAGCAGGGGTGGTTTGCGGTCCACGACCGTGTCGTAGAGCACTCCCCCGTCGGCCAGCATCCTTGCCTGTACGGCGAGATAGCCCTCGTCCGGGTTCCACAGGGGGTGGCGGAAGGACGGGAGGCGGGTGAGGAAGGCCAGCAGCGCCAGGGCGGGCAGCAGGCTCCGCCAGTAGGGGGGTGCGGCAGGACGGGCGCCGGCGGCCGGCCTCGGGCGGGGCAGCACGGGCGCGGACCCGGACGGTGGTGAGGAGGAGGCCGGCGGTGAGGGGGCCGGTGGGGACGAAGCCGGCGGCCGCGTGAGCATGCGTGCCAAGCTATCCGGCCCCGCAGTCCGCACCGGGCGGGACATACGGAGCCGGGGTCTGTGCCTGAGTGCCGTGCCTGACGAAGCGCGGCCTAATACTTGGCGTCGTCGCCCACGCGGCCGAGACGGCTGTTGCGTCGGCTGTACGCGAAGTACAGCACGTACCCCGCTGCCATCCAGACGCCGAACCGCAGCCACGTCTCGGCCGGCAGATTGAGCATCAGCCAGAGCGAGGCCGCCACCGAGAGGATCGGGACGAACGGCACCCACGGGGTGCGGAACGCCCGGTGCAGGTCGGGCCGGGTCCGGCGCAGGACGATGACGCCGAGGGCGACGACGACGAACGCGAAGAGCGTGCCGATGTTCACCAGCGTCGCGAGCTCTTCCAGGCTGGTGAAGCCCGCGATGATCGCGATGAGCACGCCGAGCAGGATGGTCGGGCGGTAGGGGGTGCGGAACTTCGGGTGCGTGACGGAGAAGAACCGCGGGAGCAGCCCGTCGCGGCTCATCGCGAAGAACACCCGGGTCTGCCCGAGCAGCAGGATCATGCACACGGTGGTGAGGCCGACCGCGGCGCCGAAGCTGATGACACCGGCGTAGAAGGGGTGCCCGGTGGCTTTGAAGGCGTCGGCGAGCGGGGCGCTCACGGAGAGCTCGCTGTAGTGCTGCATGCCGGTGACGACGAGCGACACGGCGACGTACAGCACGGTGCAGATGAGGAGGGAGCCGAGGATGCCGCGAGGCATGTCCCGCTGCGGGAGCTTGGTCTCCTCGGCGGCGGTGGCCACGACGTCGAAGCCGATGAAGGCGAAGAAGACGACGGAGGCGGCGGTGAAGATGCCCATGACGCCGAAGTTGGTGGGCTCGTAACCGAAAATCAGCTGCACCAGCGGCGCGTCCCAGCCCGATCCGGCGGGCGGTGTCACCGCGTCGGGGATGAAGGGCGAGTAGTTGTCGGCCTTGATGAAGAAGGAGCCCGCGATGATCACGATCAGGACGACGGTCACCTTGATGGCGACCACCAGCGCGGTGACCCGTGCGGACAGCTTCACGCCGACCACCAGGATGGCCGTCAGCAGCAGCACGAGCACGAAGGCCAGGAGGTCGAAGCCGAATCCGTCCGCCGCCTCGGGCCCGGAGAGCGTTTTGGGCATGTCCCAGCCGACGTTTTCCATCAGCGAGCGGACGTAGCCCGACCAGCCGACCGCCACCACCGCCGTGCCCAGCGCGAATTCGAGGACCAGGTCCCAGCCGATGGTCCAGGCGATCAGCTCCCCGAGGGAGGCGTACGCGAAGGTGTACGCCGAACCGGCCACCGGGACGGTAGACGCGAACTCGGCGTAACAGAGCGCGGCGAGGGCGCAGACGATGGCGGCGGCGACGAAGGCGAGGGCCGTCGCGGGGCCCGCCGTCTCCTTGGCCACCTTGCCCGTGAGGACGAAGATGCCGGTGCCGATGATGACCCCGACTCCGAAGACCGTCAGGTCAAGCGCGGAGAGGGATTTCTTGAGCGCGTGCTTCGGTTCCTCCGTGTCACGGATCGACTGTTCGACCGTCTTGGTCCGGAACATGCCCTCTTTGGCCGGTCCTGGGTCGTGCTGCGTACTCACCGGCGTACCTCCGACTGTCGGCTGTCGCCCAACCTTGAAGTGAGCGAGTTTCAGTCATGATCGTGAGTGAACCGGTCACTCCCCACGAGTACCGCCGCCCGGTTTCACCCGATGGGAGGCACGGACCGGTATGCGTACTGGCCCTGCGAGTTGACCCTTTTGGAGTATCGAAACGGGGATCGAACGGGGATCGAAACGAAACGGCCCGCTCGGAGCGTCTGCTCCGGGCGGGCCGTCGTACGTGAGGGGGCGTCAGTCGCGCGCGGCCTCGGCCGGCTCGTCCTCCAGACGGCCGTCGAGCTTTGCGACCAGACCCGTCACCTGGCGGGCGATGTCCGGCGCCGTCAGACCGATCTCGGCCATGACCTCCTTGCGGGAGGCGTGGTCGAGGAAGCGCGGCGGGATGCCGAAGTCGCGCAGCGGTACGTCGACGCCCGCGTCCCGCAGCGCCTGGGCGATCGCGGAGCCGACGCCACCCGCGCGGCTGTTGTCCTCGACGGTGACAACGACGCGGTGCTGCTCGGCGAGCGGCGCCAGCGCCTCGTCGACCGGCTTGACCCAGCGCGGGTCGACGACGGTCGTGGTGATGCCCTGCTTGTCGAGGAGGTCGGCGATTTCCAGACACATCGGCGCCAGGGCTCCGACCGAGACGAGGAGTACGTCAGCCGTACCGTCGTCCGATTTACGCAGGATGTCCATGCCGCCGACCTTGCCCACGGCCTTGACCGCCGGGCCGACCGCGCCCTTGGAGAAGCGGACGACGGTGGGCGCGTCGTCGACCTCGACGGCCTCGCGCAGCTGGGCGCGGACCTGGTCGGCGTCGCGCGGGGCGGCGATCCGCAGCGTCGGAACGCACTGGAGGATCGACATGTCCCACATGCCGTTGTGCGAGGCGCCGTCGGTGCCGGTGACGCCCGCGCGGTCCAGGACGAAGGTGACGCCGCACTTGTGCAGGGCGACGTCCATCAGGACCTGGTCGAACGCCCGGTTGAGGAACGTCGCGTACACGGCGAACACGGGGTGCAGGCCGCCGGTGGCCAGGCCCGCCGCGGAGACCGCGCCGTGCTGCTCGGCGATCCCGACGTCGTACACCCGGTCGGGGAAGGCCTTCGCGAACCGGTCGAGTCCGACCGGCTGCAGCATGGCGGCCGTGATCGCGACGATGTCCTCGCGCTCCTTGCCGAGCTTGACCATCTCCTCGCCGAACACCGAGGTCCAGTCGACGCCCGAGGAGGCGATCGGCAGGCCGGTGTCGGGGTGGATCTTGCCGACGGCGTGGAAGCGATCCGCCTCGTCCGCGAGGGCCGGCTGGTAACCGCGGCCCTTCTCGGTGAGGCAGTGCACGATGACGGGGCCGCCGAAGCGCTTGGCGCGCTGGAGCGCGGACTCCAGGGCCTCGATGTCGTGGCCGTCGATGGGGCCGACGTACTTCAGGCCGAGGTCCTCGAACATGCCCTGCGGGGCGATGAAGTCCTTGAGGCCCTTCTTCGCGCCGTGCAGGGTCTCGTAGAGCGGCTTCCCGACGACCGGCGTGCGCTCCAGGATGTCCTTGCCGCGGGCGAGGAAACGCTCGTAACCGTCGGTGGTACGGAGCGTGGCGAGGTGGTTCGCGAGGCCGCCGATGGTGGGGGCGTACGAACGCTCGTTGTCGTTGACGACGATGACGAGCGGGCGGTCCTTGGCGACGGCGATGTTGTTCAGCGCCTCCCAGGCCATGCCGCCGGTGAGCGCGCCGTCACCGATGACGGCGACGACGTGGTGGTCCTCCTTCTTGAGGACCTCGTTGGCCTTGGCGAGGCCGTCGGCCCAGCCGAGAACGGTGGAGGCGTGCGAGTTCTCGATGATGTCGTGCTCGGACTCGGCGCGCGAGGGGTAGCCGGACAGGCCGCCCTTCATCTTCAGCTTCGTGAAGTCCTGACGGCCGGTGAGGAGCTTGTGGACGTAACTCTGGTGTCCGGTGTCGAAGAGGATCTTGTCCTTCGGCGACTCGAAGACACGGTGCAGAGCGATCGTCAGCTCGACCACACCGAGGTTGGGGCCCAGGTGTCCGCCGGTCTTGGAGACCTCGTCCACGAGAAATGTCCGGATCTCGGCGGCCAGCCGGTCCAGCTGCTCCGGGGTGAGCCCGTCCAGATCGCGCGGTCCCATAATGCGGGTCAGCAGCGCCACCCGTGCCTCCTTGCAGTTGAACTGTCTGCTTGCCGGTCTGTCGAGTCTAATGTTCCGCCGACGACTGTCCGCATCGGGCGGTGGTCGCGCGGTGCGTTCTAAGTCACGCGACGAACAGCGCGGGCGTACGCACAGCCGTGCCCGGCACCGGAATCCGGTGCCGGGCACGGCTGGGGCAGGGCGGTCAGGCGCGACCCGCGGTCTTCTGCGTCTTTCGGGTGACGGAGTCGATCACGACGGTCGCCAGCAGAACACCACCGGTGATCATGTACTGGATCGGCGTGGCGATGCCTTCGAGGGCCAGGCCGTACTGGATCGAGACGATCACCATGACGCCGAGCAGCGCGTTCCAGGTCCGGCCACGGCCGCCGAACAGGCTGGTGCCGCCGATGACGGCCGCCGCGATGACGTTCATCAGCAGGTCACCGGCGCCGGCGCTCTGGTTGGCAGCCGCGATCTTCGAGGCCCAGAACAGGCCACCGACGGCCGCGAACGTACCCGCGATCGAGAAGACCGAGATGCGGATCGCGGTGACGTTGATGCCCGCCCGGCGGGACGCCTCGACACTGCCGCCCAGCGCGAAGATCTTGCGGCCGTACGCGGTGCGCCGGAGCACGAAGTCCGTCACGACCAGCACCACCAGGAAGAGGACCAGGGCCAGCGGCAGGCCCTTGTACTGGTTGAACATGATCGCGGCGGCGAAGGCGACCACGGCGAGCAGCGCCGTACGCAGCACGGTGTCGACCAGCGGCCGGGACGGGATGCCGGCGGCCTCACGGCGGCGGTTGTCGAAGAAGGACGAGAGGAAGAAACCGGCCACCGCGAGAGCGGCCAGGCCGTAGGCGGCGGCCACGTCCGAGAAGTAATAGGTGGTCAGCTGGCCGACCACACCGTCACTGTCCAGGTTGATGGTGCCCTGGTCGCCGAGGAGCTGAAGCATGAAGCCGAGCCAGAAGAGCAGGCCGGCCAGGGTGACGGCGAACGCCGGTGCGCCGACCCGTGCGAAGAAGAAGCCGTGCAGCGCGCCCATGGCCGCGCCGCTGACGATCGCGACGAGGACCGCGAGCCACTCGTTCATGCCGTGCGTGACGCTCAGTACGGCGACGATGGCGCCGGAGACGCCACTGACCGAACCGACCGACAGGTCGATCTCGCCGAGCAGCAGCACGAAGATGATGCCGACGGCCATCATGCCGGTGGCGACCATCGTGACGGCGATGTTGCTGAGGTTCTGCGCGGACAGGAAGTTCGAGTTCAGACCCTGGAAGATCGCGCAGATGAGGATGAGGCCGATCACCACGGGGATCGAGCCGAGGTCACCCGCGTGCAGCTTGCGCTTGAACTCGGAGACGTAGCCGGCGAAGCCGCGCTCGCGGACGAGCAGCCGAGGGTCGACGACGGTGACCGCGTCGTGGGCAGCCTCGGGGTTCTCGACGACGTGGCCGTCGCCGGGCGTGGAGGACTTGTTGATGCTCACTTGTGAGCCTCCCCGTTGCGCGCCGCACGGCGGGTCACGGCGTTGTCCGTGGCACCGGTGATGGCGGAGATGATCTCTTCTTGCGAGGTGGACTTGACGTCGAAGACGCCGTTGTTCCGGCCGAGCCGGAGCACTGCCACCTTGTCCGCGACGGCCTTGACGTCCGCCATGTTGTGGCTGATGAGGATCACCGCGTGACCGCGCTCACGCAGCCGCTCGACGAGGTCGAGGACCTGGGCGGTCTGCTCGACGCCGAGGGCCGCGGTGGGCTCGTCGAGGATGACGAGCTTCGGCTCGCCGAGCATCGAGCGGGCGATGGCCACGGTCTGGCGCTGACCGCCGGAGAGCGAGGCGATCGGGATGCGCACGCTGGGGATGCGGATCGACAGCGTGGTGAGCAGTTCGAGAGCGCGGCGCTCCATCTCGACCTCGTTGAGGATGCCGCGCTTGCGGATCTCCCGGCCGAGGTAGAGGTTGCCTACGACATCGATGTTGTCGCACAGCGCGAGGTCCTGATAGACGGTCGCGATGCCCAGGTTCTGGGCGTCGTGCGGCCGGTTGATCCGGACGGTGCTGCCTTCCCATTCGATGACGCCGTCATCGATGGGGTGCACGCCGGCGATCGTCTTGACCAGCGTGGACTTTCCGGCGCCGTTGTCGCCCACCAGGGCGACCACTTCACCGCCGTGGACCTCAAGCTCTACGTCGGTGAGCGCCTGAACGGCACCGAACCGCTTGGAGACCCCGCGCAACGCCAGCACGGGCGTAGCGGACACGTAAACCATCTCCTTCGCCGCCTGACCGGCGGGATGCCGCGCCGGGAGGGGGCGCGACGGTTGAGCAGAAGCGAACAGAGGGGAGAAGCGTTTCTGTACGGCGTCCCGCCCGATAGCGGGGGCTGAGAAGGGGCGGGGCGCCGGACAGGCTTCAGGGGGTGTGAACCTGGGAGCCTTACTTCAGACCGAGCTTGTCGCAGGCGGCCTTGTACTTCGGGGTGCAGATCTCGGCGACCGTGTAGACGCCGTCCTTGACGACGGTGTCCTTGATGTTGTCCTTGGTCAGCGAGATGACCGGGACCAGCACGGACGGGATGCCCTTGTTGGTCGGGCTGTCGGCCTTCTCCTTGGCGATGGAGTCGACCTTCTCGCCACGGGCGAGCGCGACGGCCATCTCGGCCGCTGCGGCTGCCTCCGGGGCGTACGGCTTGTAGACGCTCATGAACTGCTCACCCGCGACGATGCGCTGCACACCGGCGAGCTCGGCGTCCTGACCGGTGACGGGCGGGAGCTTGCTGAAGCCGCCGGCCTTGAGGGCGGTGATGATGCCGCCCGCCATGCCGTCGTTGGCGGAGTAGACGCCGATGATCTTGTCCTTGCCGAGGGCCGAGATCGCGGCCTCCATGTTGGCGTTGGCGTTCTCCGGCTTCCACTCCTTGGTGTCGTACGACTTGCCGATGTTCACCTTGCCCTCGAGCTCGGCGAGCGCGCCCTTCTTGAACAGCGCGGCGTTCGGGTCGGTGATCGCACCGTTCATCATGACGATCTGGCCGTCCTTGGCCTTGTCGCCGAGCGCCTCGACCAGGGCCTTGCCCTGGACGTGGCCGACCTCTTCGTTGTCGAAGGAGGTGTACGCGTCGATCGGGCCCTCGGCGAGACGGTCGAAGGCGACGACCGGAATGCCCTGGTCCTTGGCCTTCTTCACGCCACCGGCGATCGCCTTGGAGTCCACCGCGTCGACGATGAGCGCGTCCACCTTGTTGGTGATCATCGTGTCGATCTGCTGCGTCTGGGTGGTCGCGTCCTGCTTGGCGTTGGCGTAGACGAGCTCCGCCTTGCCGTTGGTGAGCTCGCTGATCTTCTTCTCGATCAGCGGCTTGTCGAACTTCTCGTAACGCGCGGTCTGGTTCTCCGGAAGGAGCAGGCCGATCTTGAGATCGTCGCCCTTCTTCGCGCCGGTCTCCTCAGCGGGGTCACCGGACTCCTTGGCGCTGCCACAGGCGGCGAGTGAGACAGCCATTGCGGTGGCGGCCACGGCCACGGCGGCACGACGCATACGCGTGTTCATTTCTTGGAACCTCCCTGACGAGGCCGCGTCGTTGCGGCCGAGGTGGCTGGAAGTCAACTCCGCGCCGCTGGCAGCGTCAAGGAGTAAATCCTTAACGAGATGACAACGGTGCCATTCGTTATCTAATTGAAGACGGCACTCGGACGGGCAGCGCACCGTCAAGAAGGGTCGAATCTCCCATTTCGCTAAGCGCGAGAGCGAGAGCACCGAGCACTTCGGCCCTTCCGCCGAGCGCCCCCGGAGCCACCGAGAGCTGCCTGGCGGCGCTGGGGATCGCGTACCGGGAGACGGACTCGCGGATGGGGCCGAGTACTAGTTCTCCAGCCTCCGCCAGGTCGCCTCCCAGCACCACCCGACTGGGGTTCAGGAGGTTGCAGAGACTCGCGACACCGCTGCCGATGTGGCGGCCGACGTCCCCAATCACGCGGCGGCAGCCCGGATCCCCCTCGCGCGCGAGCTGGACCACGCGCTCCATGGTCAGATCGGCGCCGTGGCTGGACTGGAGCAGCGGCAGGACATACCTCGCGGCCGTGAAGGTCTCCAGGCAGCCGCGGTTGCCGCAGCGGCACACCGGGCCCGACTCGTCGAGCGTGATGTGCCCGATCTCGCCGGCCGTGCCGCCCGGACCCCGGTAGATCTGGCCGCTGATCACCAGGCCGGCGCCGACACCGCTCGCGACCTTGATGTACGCCAGGTCCTTGACCCCGCGCCCGCTGCCCCAGACCAGCTCGCCGAGCGCGCCGAGGTTGGCGTCGTTGTCGACATACACGGGTACGCCGAGGCGCCCGGACAGCTCCTCGCTCGGGTTGATGCCCTTCCAGCCCGGCAGGATGGACGTCGAGCCCAGCGTGCCGGACTCCACGTCGATCGGTCCCGGTACGCCCAGGCCGACGCCGATCACCTTGTCCTGGCTGATGCCGCTCGCCGCGATGAGCCGCTTGACCAGCTGTTCCGCCCGGTCGAAGCCCTCGGCGGCCGAGCCGTCCACGTCCAGCGGCTCGGCCTCTTCGGCGAGCACCTGGTGGGCGAGGTTGCCGACGGCGACGCGCAGGTGCGTATGACCGAAATCGACGCCGATGACGATGCCGGCGTCACCGCTGAGCGAGACACTGCGCGCCCGGCGGCCGCCCGCGGAGGTCGGCGTGACCTCGACGGTCCCGCCGTCCTTCAGCTCGCGCACGATATTGGAGACCGTGGCTGCCGAGAGCCCTGTGGTCCTGGCGATCTCTGCCTGGGTGAGCGAGCCCGCCATGCGCACGGCGCGTACGACCCGCTCAAGGTTGGCCCGGTGCAGTGACGTCTGCGACCCCGGAGTCTCCATTGACTCTCCTCTTTCTCCAACATGTGAACTCTAAGATGAGCCTTTCGGGTCACCACCCGTCAAGACCTTGAGCGTGGCGGCAGGGTCGGCGGCACGCCGAACCGCCCGCCGGCAAAGCGCCGGCGGGCGGTTCGTTTCAGTCGGGATTACTTGAGCGCGCCCGCTGTCAGGCCGGCCTGGACCTGGCGCTGGAAGACCGTGTACACGACCAGGACGGGCAGGGTCGCGATGGTCAGACCGGCGAAGAGCCCGGACCAGTCCCCCTTGTACCCCTGACTCACGGCGAGGGTCGCCAGGCCCTGGGTGAGCAGGTAGCTGTCGGGGTCCTCCGTGTTCAGGGACAGCGGCAGGATGAACTGGTTCCACTGCCCCAGAAAGTTGAAGATGCCGATGCTGATCAGACCCGGCTTGGCCATCGGGACCATCACCTGGAAGAAGACCCGGGAGTGCGAGGCCCCGTCGATCATGGCCGCCTCCGCGATGGACCCTGGGAGGGTCCGGAAGAAGGCGGTCATGAAGAAGGTCGTGAACGGCAGCGAGTACGCGATGTAGACCAGGATCAGACCCTGGGGCGTGTTCAGCAGCGAGAGGTTCTTCAGTACGAAGAACAGCGGGACGATCGCCATGATCACCGGGAACGTCATGCCGCCGACGAACAGGTAGTAGATGAAGCGGTTGCCCGGGAACTCGAAACGGGCGAGTACGTAGGCTGCCATCGAGCCGAACAGCATGGTGCCCAGGACCGACGGAACGACCACGATCAGCGAGTTCAGGGTGAACCGGCCGATGTTCGCCTTGGTCCACGCGCGGACGAACGCGTCGAGGGTGAAGGTGTCCGGCAGCGACCAGGGGCTCTCCAGGATCTGGCCGGAGCTCTTGAAGGCGCTCAGGAAGGCCCAGATGAGCGGGCCCGCCGCCAGCACCGCCCACAGGACGAGGAAGGCGTGCGAGAAGACGTTGAGGGTCCTGCCCTCGCCGCCGCTGTCCGCGGGCTTCTTGGCGGCTGTCGCCGGCGATGCCGGGCCGGTCTTGGCCGGAGTCGCGAGACCAGTGGGCTCTGCGGTGGTCATCGTTGTGTTCTCCCCGCTCATTTCAGAACTCGAGCCGGTCGCGGCGGCGGCCGATACTGAGGGCCAGCACCGCGAAGATCATGGTGACGACGAGCATCGAGACACCGACGGCGGTCGCGTAGCCGGCCTGGCCGTCCCGGAACGCCTTGTTGTACATGTGCACCGGGAGCACGAGCGTCGAGTGATCGGGACCGCCCTGGTTGACGGTCATGATCATGACGTACGCGAACGAGGTCTCCAGCGCCATGATGCCCGCGTACACGTAGGACGTCTGAATGTTGTCCCTGATCAGCGGCAGCGTGACGCGGAAGAACGTGGTGACCCGGTTGGCGCCGTCCAGCAGCGCCGCCTCGTAGATCTCCTTGGGGATCGACCCCATGGCGGCGGAGAACAGCACGACGTAGAAGCCGACGTTCGCCCACACCATCACGACCAGGACGCACGCCAGCGCGATGCCCGGGTCGCCGAGCCAGTTCTGCTCCCAGGAACCCAGCCCGACGCCGGCCAGCACGCCGTTGAGCAGACCGCCCTGCGGGTTGTAGATGTTCTGCCACAGCACGGCGACGATCGCGATCGACAGCACCTGCGGGAAGAAATAAAGGATCTTGTAGAGCTTGGAGCCCCGGACTCCGGAGGCCGCTTCACCGCGCTTGTGCCGTCCGCCGACATTGAGCATGAAGGCGAAGAAGAGCCCGAGGCCGAGTGCGAGGAGCGGCATCCCGATCAGCAGCACGATGTTGTGCTGAAGCGACTTCCAGAAAAGGTCGTCGTCGAACAGTTTGCTGAAGTTGTCGAAGCCGATGACCGAGAAGTCGCTGCTGTAGCCGGTCCAGTCGGTCAGCGAGTAGTAGAAGGTCTGGAGGAAGGGCGAGATGACCAGAATCGCGTACAGCACCAGGGGCACCACCAGGAACCCCGAGATGAACCGGTACTTGACGAAAGTCCGGTAGCGGGGAGAGGACTTGAACCCCCCGCCTCCTGGGCTTCTCGGTGGTGTTCCCGCCGTGTCCCCGGCGCCCTTCCGGACGTCGTCGGTCACCGCGCGGCTGTCACTGGCCATGCTCGCCCCGCTCCATGTTCGTTCCCCTACTGATCAGTCGCAGACGTGAACACTAAGCGTGCTTGTACTTCTTGACCGCGTCGTCCTTGGCTGTCTTGTCGGCCGCGTCCTGGATCTTCTTGATGGCCTCGTCCGGCTTCATGCGGCCGGCCATCAGCTCGGCGAGGGCGCCGCCGACGCTCTCCTTGTGCAGCGTCTGGTACCAGTCGGGCAGACGCGGATTGACCACGTTCTCGCCGGCCGCGTCGAGCGCGTCGCTGGAGGAGGCGAGGCCCGGCGGGAGGTCCATGCCCTCGGTGGCGCCCGCGACGCAGGTGAGGGACTTCACCAGCGTGGCGAAGTTCTGCGCGTGCTTCTTGCTGAGCATGATCCGGAGCAGCTCCATGCCGCCCTCGGTGTTCTTGCCCTGCTTCGGGACGATGAACGGCTCACCGGCCTGCGCCCAGATGGTCTCGAACGGCATCTTGTCGGAGCTGTCGAGGCTGGACGGCGGGGCCATCGTCATCCCGAAGTCCTTGGGCGTGGTCGGCGCGGCCTCGTTCTCCACCCAAGAGCCGTTGGGGATGAACACCGCCTTGCCCTTGGTCCACTGGGTCTGCGACTGGATGTGGTCCAGACCCGGGGTGCCCTTGAGGACGTAGCCCTTGGCGGCCAGCTCGTAGTACGCCTCGAACGCCTTCTTGACCGCGTCGTGCTTCCACGCGTTCGGCTCGAGGTTGTCGATCGCCTTCATCACGTCCCAGCCGCCGATCTTGGCGATGAAGGGGTAGAGCGTGAAGGGGATGTAGTACGGGTGCTTGCCCGCGTAGGTCCAGCCGGCGATGCCCTTGGCCTTGGCCTTCTTGCACAGGGCCAGCATCTCGTCCCAGGTCTTCGGGTACTCCCACTCGTTGTCGGCGAGCAGCTTCTTGGAGTACCAGACACCGAACGTGGTGAAGGCGTAGTTGAGGCGCCAGACCTTCTCGTCGCCGTACTGACCCATCTCGATGGTGCCGGGGACGAGGATGTCCCGGACCTTCTTGGCCGGGTCGTCGAAGGACGCGGCGTCGAGCAGCGGGGTGAGCTCCGCCAGCTGGTCCTTGGCGATGAGGGTCGCGGCGTCCATCTGCTTGGCGCCCGAGTTGTCGACCAGGTCCGGCGGGTTGCCGCCGACCATGCGGGGCTGGAGCAGCGGCTGGATGTCCTGGGTGGCCTTGAACTTGACCTTGCCGTAGCTGGCCTCGTAGTCCTTGACGGCGTCCTCGACGTACTTGGTGCCGAAACCGCCGTCGAAGATGACGGCTTCCATGCCCGCCTTCTCGTTGACACCCAGCGGGTTCTTCTCGGTCTTCTTGCCCTTGTCGACCTTCTCGTCGCCGCCGCTGTCGCCGCTCGCGCAGGCCGACAGGAAGCTCATCGTCGGAACGGCGATCAGGCCGAGTGCGGCCGACCGCTTGATCAGATCGCGACGGCCAAGGCCCTCATTGTTGTGGGCGGAGGTGGATCCCATGCTCAAGTCCTCGCCTTCTCCAGGACTCAGGCGGTGTACCGGTACGCCCGTACTTATTCGCCTAGGCGAAGGGCCCCGCCACCGCAGTCAAATGACGCTGGGTCGTGCTGAGTTGGCAGATGGTACGGACAATAGTGTTCGGCAACCACCGCGGCGGCTTCCCTTCACTGATCCCCGTCCCCCTGGTCCGCGACCGCGAAGCGGCGTTGCAGACGCCGACAGGTATAGTCCACTTCCGGTCAACTGAGCAAGATCGAAAGCAAGTTTCGGCAGCAAGCTTTCCCGAGTTGAGACCTCGCGGATATCTGGAACGCGCACGTAGTCGCCTGCGCGGCTCCGCGAACACGGCGCGCCCGCTTCGCCTCCCCCGTCGCATGCAACACCCTTGACACCATCGGCGACTTGGCTCCCTACTGGATCCCGTTGCACCGCTCATGACAACGTTGTCCAAGGGGAGGAACGCCCGGGATGCAATACAGACCTCGGTACGGACAAGGCCATGGGGCGGCCGCCGTCACGGCGGCCGCCCTCCTGCTCGCCGTCACGGCCCCTTCCGCGGCCGCGGCCCGGCCCGCCGGCCAGCCCGTCGCCCAGCCCTCCCGGCCCGCGCCGGCGGACCAGACCTTCAGTTCCTCCTTCAGTTCCTCCTTCGAGTCCTCCTTCGAGGCGGACGAACCCCAGCCGGACTGGCGCAATACGGTGGAAGTCGAACCGGGCGGCGAGAAGCGCGCCTCGGGGGTCGACGGCGGATACAGCGCCGGGATTCCGGGCAATGTGACCGACCGGGTCGTCGAACTGCGCGCCAGCAGCGAGAACACCGGCGGCGGAGAGGTGAAGGAAAACCTCGTCGACGTCCAGGCCGCCACCAAGTGGCTGGCCTTCGAGCCCACCGCCTGGATCGAGTTCGATCTGGATGAACCGGCCAAGGTCATGAAATACGCTCTTACTTCGGCCAATGACCACGCCGAGCGCGACCCGAAGGACTGGACGCTCAAGGGCTCCGCCGACGGCAAGGAGTGGAAGGTCCTCGACTCCCGCGAGGGGCAGACCTTCGCGAAGCGCTTCGAGACGAAGACCTACGATTTCGAGAACACGACGGCGTACGCCCATTACCGTCTCGAAATCACCCGTAACAACGGCGCCTCGGGCATCACCCAGCTGGCGGACGTTCAGTTCTCGAACGGTGACACCTCCACCCCCGCCCCGGAGGACATGCGCAGCCAGGTCGACCGCGGGCCGTCCGGCTCCCCCACCGCGAAGGCGGGCGCGGGCTTCACGGGAAAGCGTGCGCTGCGGTACGCCGGCACGCACAAGCCCGAGGACCGGGCGTACTCGTACAACAAGGTCTTCGACGTCGATACGCGCGTCACACGGGACACCGAGCTGTCGTACCGGGTCTTCCCGTCCCTCCCGGAGACCGACCTCAACTACCCCGCCACCAATGTGTCGGTCGACCTGGCCTTCACGGACGGCACCTATCTGAGTGATCTGCGCGCCGTCGACCAGCACGGCGCGGTCCTGTCCCCGCAGGGCCAGGGTGCCTCCAAGACGCTGTACGTCAACCAGTGGAACCACAAGGCGTCGCGGATCGGCGCGGTCGCGGCCGGCAAGACCGTCGACCGGATTCTGGTGGCGTACGACTCGCCGAAGGGGCCGGCGAAGTTCAGTGGGTGGGTCGACGACATCAGCATCGCCGTAAAGGCGCCCGAGAAGCGCCTGGCACATTTCTCCGACTACGTCTCGACCACCCGCGGCACCAACTCCAGCGGCGCCTTCTCGCGCGGCAACAACATCCCCGCCACCGCCGTCCCGCACGGTTTCAACTTCTGGACGCCGGTGACCAACGCGGCCTCCACCAGCTGGCTCTACGACTACGCCCGCGCCAACAACAGCGACAACCTCCCCACCATCCAGGCGTTCAGCGCGAGCCACGAGCCGAGCCCCTGGATGGGTGACCGCCAGACGTTCCAGCTGATGCCTTCCACCGTGGCAGGCACCCCGGACGCCGGCCGCAAGGCGCGGGCCCTGCCCTTCCGGCACGACAACGAGACTGCCAAGCCACACGAGTACGGCGTGACCTTCGAGAACGGTCTGAAGGCCGAGATGACGCCGACCGACCACGCGGCGATGATGCGGTTCACCTATCCCGGTGACGACGCGAGCATCATCTTCGACAACGTGTCGAACGACGGCGGCCTCACCCTCGACCCGGCCACCCGCTCCTTCACCGGCTTCTCGGACGTCAAGAGCGGCCTGTCCACCGGGGCCACCAGGCTCTTCGTGTACGGAGTCTTTGACGCACCCGTCACCGAGGGCGGGAAGCTCAGCGGCGGCGGGGGCGACGACGTGACCGGCTACCTGCGCTTCAAACCCGGCGCCGACCGCCAGGTGACCCTGCGGCTGGCGACTTCACTCATCAGTGTGGACCAGGCGAAGAAGAACCTCGCCGACGAGATCCCGGCGGACACCCGGTACGAGCGGATCAAAGACCTGGCCCAGGATGCCTGGGACGACATCCTCGGCCGCGTCGAGGTCGAGGGCGCGAGCCGCGACCGGCTGACGACCCTCTACTCCAGCCTCTACCGGCTGTACCTGTATCCGAACTCCGGCTTCGAGAACACCGGCACCAAGGCCCGCCCCAAGCAGCAGTACGCGAGCCCCTTCTCGAAGCAGACGGGCCCCGACACGCCGACCCACACCGGCGCGAAGATCGTCGACGGCGAGGTGTACGTCAACAACGGCTTCTGGGACACCTACCGGACGACCTGGCCGGCGTACTCCTTCCTCACCCCCGAAAAGGCCGGCAAGCTCGTCGACGGCTTCGTCCAGCAGTACAAGGACGGCGGCTGGATCTCCCGCTGGTCCTCGCCCGGTTACGCCGACCTCATGACCGGCACCAGCTCCGACGTCGCGTTCGCGGACGCGTACGTCAAGGGCGTGGACTTCGACGCCGGAGCGGCGTACGAGGCGGCGCTCAAGAACGCGACCGTCGTGCCGCCCTTCTCGGGCGTGGGCCGCAAGGGCATGAAGACGTCCCCCTTCACCGGGTACGCCTCCACCGAGACCCACGAGGGCCTCTCCTGGTCCCTGGAGGGCTACCTCAACGACTACGGCCTCGCGAAGATGGGCGAGGCCCTCTACGCCAAGACGAAGAAGGCGCGCTACAAGGAGGAGTCGGCGTACTTCCTCAACCGCGCCCGAAACTACGTCAAGCTCTTCGACGACAAGGCCGGCTTCTTCCAGGGCCGCGACCTCAAGGGCGACTGGCGCGTCCCGTCCGACAAGTTCGACCCGCGCGTCTGGGGTTACGACTACACCGAGACCAACGGCTGGGGCTACGCCTTCACCGCGCCCCAGGACTCCCGCGGCCTCGCCAACCTCTACGGCGGCCGCCCCGGCCTCGGCGACAAGCTCGACCGCTACTTCTCCACACCGGAGACGGCGGCCCCCGAGTTCGCCGGCTCGTACGGCGGCGTCATTCACGAGATGACGGAGGCGCGCGACGTACGGATGGGGATGTACGGCCACAGCAACCAGGTCGCCCACCACGCGACGTACATGTACAACGCGGCCGGCAAGCCCTGGAAGACGCAGGAGAAGGTTCGCGAGGTCCTGTCGCGCCTCTACACCGGCAGCGAGATCGGCCAGGGCTACCACGGCGACGAGGACAACGGCGAGCAGTCCGCCTGGTACCTCTTCTCCTCGCTCGGCTTCTACCCGCTGGTCATGGGCAGCGGCGAGTACGCGATCGGCTCGCCCCTCTTCACCAAGACGACCGTGCACCTGGAGAACGGCCGCGACCTTGTGGTCAAGGCTCCGAAGAACAGCGCGAAGAACATCTACGTCCAGGGCCTCAAGGTCAACGGCAAGCCGTGGAAGTCCACCGCGCTCCCGCACGACATCCTCGCGCGCGGCGGGACGCTGGAGTTCGACATGGGCCCCGAGCCGTCCTCGTGGGGTACGGGCAAGAACGCCGCACCCGTCTCCATCACGCAGGACGACAAGGTGCCCGCGCCGCGCGGCGACGCGATCACGGGCTCGGGCCCGCTGTTCGACAACTCCTCGGCCACGGAAGGGCAGTTCACCTCGCTCGACCTGCCGGTGACCGGTCCGGTCCAGGCGCTCCAGTACACCCTCACCTCCTCGGACCGCACGAAGGCCCCGGCCGCCTGGGTGCTCCAGGGGTCCGGTGACGGCGAGAAGTGGACGGAGCTGGACAAGCGCTCGGGCGAGTCCTTCGCCTGGGACCAGCAGACCAGGGCGTTCACGGTGGACGACCCGGGTACGTACCGCCACTACCGCCTGGTCGTGGCGGGGGGCGGGGCAATGGCGGCGGAGATAGAGCTGCTGCGGTAACTACTCCAGCAGTTTCACGAACCGGTACCTGCCCCACTCGTCCGCCGGCCGGACCGAGCCCCGGGCTCGCAGCTCCACCAGCACCATGGGGCGGCCGGCCGGTTCACCGGTCGCCTGGTCGAAGGCGATCGGGCCGCTGACGCCACGGACCGGGTTGCCGCGGTTGATCTGTCCCAGCTCGTTGCGGACGGTCTCCGCGGTGACCCGGTCCCTGCCGTACGTCTGAAGTGCCTGGCGGGCGGCGGCCCCCACCGTGTAGACGGCGTCGCGGCCGAGCATCGCCTGGCCGTCGCCGAGGTCCTTGGGCGTACCACCGTGCACCCGGAGGTAGCTCTCCTCGAAGGCGGCGTACGGGCCGCCGCCCTTGCCGTACAGCCGTGTCGGCACCTCGGGGTGGGTGTACGCGGTGTAGTACACCCGCAGTCCGCTGTCCTGCCAGCGCCGTCCCAGTTCCTTGAGCTCGGGGCCGGGCGGCTCGTCGTCGGAGGCGCTGTCGAAGTAGACGCCCGCCGTGCTCGATCCGGACAGCACCGTGACGGGGCAGCGGCGGCCGCCGGAGCCCGCGGCCTCTATGAGTCTGCGGATCTCCCGGCCGCGCCCCTCGAAGAACACGGCGTCGGGCGGGTCGGCGGCATCGCAGATCTTGTTGGCGACGCCCAGCAACGCGTTGCCCGCGCCGCCGTCGCCGCCGGACCAGAACGGGATGACCTCGTCGTCGACCTTCAGGCCCGCCTTTCTGGCGGCCGCGTCGAAGCCCGCGTCGAGCGCGGAGTTGTACTCGTCGCCCTTCTTCCAGTCCCTGACCTCCTGGACGCGGTAACCGGGGTTCTTGTCCTGGAGCCGCTTCAAGTACCGGACGGCGGCGGCCGCTTGTGCCTTGGCCGGAAAGGACACCCGGAAGAACTCGGGCGGGGTGGAGGCGAGCGCGTCGGCGGCGACCGTCGCGCCCACGGTGGGGATCCGCGCGGCCCGCAGGTTCTCGACGGCCTTCTTGGTGTGCGCGTTGCTCTGCCCTATTCCCGCGACCGCAACCAGCCGGTCCTCGGCGCGGCGTTCGATGAGCTTGGCGGCGACCCTCTCGGCGTGGGCGTCACCCCTGCCGGTGTTGACCAGGAGCAGCTGGATGCGCGGCAGGGTGTCCCGGTCGGAGTTGAGGGCGAGCTGCGCGAGATGGGCACCGGTCACCGCCTGGCGTGTCGTCTCGCGGCCGCGGTCCTCGCTGCCGCCCGACATGGGCTCCATGTAGGCGACGGTCACGGACCGCTCGCCCGACGCGTCGACTTTGCGGTTCTCCTCGTGGATGCGCGCGCTGATGTCTTCCAGACCGGGGAAGGCGTACGAGCCGTCGCTCACGCCGACGCATTCGCCGCCGCCGGTCCTTTCCACGCCGTCGGCACACTGCGTCCAGTTCCGGTACGCCCAGGCTCCGCCGAAGACGAGAGCGGCCGCCACGACGAGCGCGACGGCGACCCGCAGGCCCCAGTTGGGCGGTGCTTCGGGCAGCTGGATCACACGCTGGTTCACTGCCACGGCATCTCCCTGTAGTGGCCCGCCCTGTTCAGCAGTACGGAGGTCCAGGCCACCCGGTCCGGCAGGACATGGGTGTCGGCGGACACCAGCGTGTGCAGCCGGGCGTTGATCTCGGTGTAGAGCTCCGCGTACGGATCGCCGAGCGGGTCCCGGTAGGGGTCTCCCACCCGGTCCGGCTCCAGTGGTTCGGGGGCGATCCAGCTCGCCGCGAGGAGCCGGGTGACGGTGCGCAGGCGCGCGTCGACGCCCTCGCCGCCCAGGCCCAGGTGCCGTACGAACCGCTCGAACGGCCCCCAGGGCCCTGTCAGGGTGCCCGGCGCCTCGCCGCCCACGACGGACGCGGGCAGCGGCGCCCTGCGCAGCCGGGCCAGTTCCGCGTACCAGTCCTTGGGGCCGACCTGTTCGATGAGCCCGTCGAGGTACGCGGCAGCGGCGGGCAGATCGCCGCAGGCCAGGGCGTGGTACGCGGCGGCTCCCGGCTCGTCGAGACCCTCGGCCTCCGCGCGCCGGCGGGCGTGCACGGCCGCCGGGTCGTCCAGGGCGTACCTCAAGAGGCGGCGCAGCAGGGGGTGGGGTGTTTCGACAGGGCCGTCGGCCGCCTCGTCACCGGTGTCGAGGTGCAGGGTGCGCAGGGGGTCCGTACAGAAGGTGTTGAAGGACTGCTGGACGGCCACGCCCGCCGCCAGCAGCTCCGGGGTGACCTGGGCCTGGGCGAGGTCGGGGACGACGGAGGCGCGCAGGAGGGCCTGGTACAGCTCGCTCTCCTGGTGCTCCAGGCCGAACGGGAGCAGCCGTTCCAGCAGACGTCCTGCGAGCCCGTTGGAGCGGGCGAAGATCTGCCGCAGCCGTACTTCCCACGGCACGGCGCGGTCGAATTCGAGGAGTCCGGCCAGTACCTGCCGGGTACCTTCGGGCTGGCCGCGGGTGAGTTCGTACACGGCCCAGCCGAGCCAGCGCGTGCCGTTCTCGACGCGGGGCGGGGAGATCGCGTCCGCCTCCTCCAGGATGTCCCTGGCCTGGAGGTCGACCTCGGCCCTCGTCAGGTCGGGCAGGCGGCCGACGCTCAGTCCCTCGTCGATCGGCTGCGGGGCGAAGGCGGGAGGGGACTGCGGGCCGACGGGGACGGCGGGCAGTCCGTGCGGGTAGCTGCCGGCGGTGGCGAGCACGACCAGCGGGTCGGTGGTGGCCGTGCGGGCCTCGCGCAGCAGACGCAGGACGTCGCGGCCGAGCCGGTTGTCGATGTTGTCGAGGAGGACGAGGCTGCGTACGGCCCAGTCCTTCTTGCGGTAGCAGCGGCGCAGGTCGTCGAGCAGGGCCCGGCAGACGAACTGCTCGGCGAAGCCCCGCTGGCCGGGCGGGCCCTCGTTGTAGGCGCGGTTCAGGGCGACGAGGAGGCCGAGTCCGGCTCCGGCGGTACGGCCGCGCAGGACCGGTGACAGCCTGAGCCTGGTGCGCGCCAGGATGCCGCTCTGCCCGGCGAGCGGCAGCAGTTGCAGTACGTAGCCCACGGCGGCCGGCAGGCCCGCCACGCCGGCGGCGATCTGGGCGAGTTGCAGTACGAGGCCCAGCCACCCGCTGCGCGGCCGGGACAGTTCCGCGCCGACGGCTCTCCTGGCCGCCTCGTCGCTGAGCCCTCTGATCTGTACCGACAGGGCCTGCACGACGATGTCGAAGGCCCGGAACTGCAGGTTCTTCACCTGGGGGTCGTGCTGCGGAAGCCCGGCGGCGATGGCGGCGAGCACGTCGACGGGCTGTTCGTTCCTCCCGGCGCGCTCGGCCACGTCCAGCCACGCGCGCGGGACGCCCTGCGCCCAGCCGTACAGGTGCTCCAGCAGGGTCGTCTTGCCGCTGCCGCGCGGCCCGAGCAGCAGGGTGACCGGTCGTCGCGGGGCTGCGTCGGGCCCCGGCAGCAGCAGGGACTCGACGTGCGCCTCGACGGACCGGTCGCGCGCGGACTGTCCGGGCCAGCTTCTCGGCATGCGCCGACCTCCCCCCGAGGGACCCGCGGCGGTGCGGGTCGTGGTCGAGGGGACAATACTCAATCACAGCAGGCGAGTTGCAACCCGTGTGGCTCAAAAACCACAGGAGGGCCGCACCCCGGTTCAGGGGGTGCGGCCCTTTGGTGTTCAGCCGGTGACGACTAGCTGCGGATCAGCGACCGCAGCACGTACTGCAGGATGCCGCCGTTGCGGTAGTAGTCCGCCTCACCCGGGGTGTCGATGCGCAGCTTCGCGTCGAACTCGACGCTCTCGCCGCCGGCCTTGACGGCCTTGACCTTCAGGGTGTCCGGGATGCCGCCGTCGTTCAGGCCGGTGACGCCGGTGATCTCGAAGGTCTCCTCGCCGGTCAGACCCAGCGCGAGCGCCGAGCCGCCCTCCGGGTACTGGAGCGGAAGGACGCCCATGCCGATCAGGTTCGAGCGGTGGATGCGCTCGTACGACTCGGCGATGACGGCCTTGACGCCGAGCAGCGCGGTGCCCTTGGCCGCCCAGTCGCGGGACGAGCCCGAGCCGTACTCCTTGCCCGCCAGGATGACCAGCGGGATGCCGGCTGCCTGGTAGTTCTGCGAGGCGTCGTAGATGTACGACACCGGCGCGTCGGGCTGCGTGAAGTCGCGGGTGAAGCCGCCCTCCGTACCCGGCGCGATCTGGTTGCGCAGGCGGATGTTGGCGAACGTGCCGCGGATCATGACCTCGTGGTTACCACGGCGGGAGCCGTAGGAGTTGAAGTCACGGCGCTCGACGCCGTGCTCCGTGAGGTACTTGCCGGCCGGAGTGTCGGCCTTGATGGCGCCGGCCGGGGAGATGTGGTCGGTGGTGACCGAGTCGCCCAGCTTGGCAAGCACGCGCGCACCGGCGATGTCCTCGACCGGGGTCGTCTCCATCGTCATGCCCTCGAAGTACGGGGGCTTCCTGACGTACGTCGACTCGCTGTCCCACTCGAAGGTGTTGCCGGTGGGAATCTCCAGCGCCTGCCACTGCGCGTCGCCCGCGAAGACGTCGGCGTAGGACTTGTTGAACATGTCCTCGCCGATGGAGTTGGCGACGACGTCGTTGACCTCGGCCTCGGTGGGCCAGATGTCGGCGAGGTAGACCGGCTTGCCCTCGGTGTCGATGCCGAGCGCGTCCTTGGTGATGTCCACCTTCATGGAGCCCGCGAGGGCGTACGCGACGACCAGCGGCGGGGAGGCCAGGTAGTTCATCTTGACGTCGGGGTTGATGCGGCCCTCGAAGTTACGGTTGCCCGAGAGGACGGACGTAACGGCGAGGTCGTTGTCGTTGACGGCCTTCGAGACCTCCTCGGGCAGCGGGCCCGAGTTGCCGATGCAGGTGGTGCAGCCGTAGCCGACGAGGTTGAAGCCGACCTTGTCGAGGTAGGGGGTCAGCCCCGCCTTGTCGAAGTAGTCGGTGACGACCTTCGAGCCCGGGGCGAGTGTGGTCTTGACCCACGGCTTGCGGGTCAGGCCCTTCTCGACCGCCTTCTTGGCCACCAGCGCGGCGGCGACCATGACGTACGGGTTCGAGGTGTTGGTGCAGGAGGTGATGGCCGCGACCGTCACGGCGCCGTGGTCGATCTCGTACGTCGAACCGTCGGCGGCGGTGACCAGGGTCGGCCGGGTCGGTACGCCGTCGTGCCCGGCCGGGGCGTCGGAGGCCGGGAAGGACTCCTTGCCCGACTCCTCGTCGTCGCTGACGTAGTTCCGTACATCCTGCGCGAACTGCTGGGCGGCGTTGGCGAGGACGATACGGTCCTGCGGACGCTTCGGGCCGGCGATCGACGGGACGACCGTCGACAGGTCCAGCTCCAGCTTCTCGGAGAAGTCGGGCTCGGCGGCCGGGTCGAGCCAGAGGCCCTGCTCCTTGGCGTACGCCTCGACGAGCGCGACCTGCTGCGCGTCGCGGCCGGTCAGGCGCAGGTACTTCAGGGTCTCGTCGTCGATCGGGAAGATCGCGGCGGTGGAGCCGAACTCCGGCGACATGTTGCCGATGGTGGCGCGGTTGGCGAGGCTCGTCGCCGCCACACCCTCGCCGTAGAACTCGACGAACTTGCCGACGACGCCGTGCTTGCGCAGCATCTCGGTGATCGTGAGGACCAGGTCGGTGGCGGTGGTGCCGGCCGGCAGCTCGCCGGTCAGCTTGAAGCCGACGACGCGCGGGATGAGCATGGAGACCGGCTGGCCGAGCATCGCGGCCTCGGCCTCGATGCCGCCGACGCCCCAGCCGAGTACACCAAGACCATTCACCATGGTGGTGTGCGAGTCGGTGCCGACGAGGGTGTCGGGGTAGGCCTGGCCGTTACGGACCATGACCGTGCGGGCCAGGTGCTCGATGTTGACCTGGTGGACGATGCCGGTGCCCGGCGGGACGACCTTGAACTCGTCGAAGGCGGTCTGGCCCCAGCGCAGGAACTGGTAGCGCTCCTTGTTGCGGCCGTACTCCAGCTCGACGTTCTGCTGGAAGGCGCCGGCCGTACCGAACTTGTCGGCGATGACGGAGTGGTCGATGACCAGCTCGGCCGGGGCCAGCGGGTTGATCTTCGCCGGGTCGCCGCCGAGCTCCTTGACGGCCTCACGCATGGTGGCGAGGTCGACGACACAGGGCACGCCGGTGAAGTCCTGCATGATCACGCGGGCGGGCGTGAACTGGATTTCCTGGCTGGGCTGCGCCTGGGAGTCCCAGCCGCCGATCGCCCGGATGTGGTCGGCGGTGATGTTCGCGCCGTCCTCGGTGCGGAGGAGGTTCTCCAGCAGCACCTTCAGGCTGTAAGGGAGGCGAGCGGAGCCCTCGACCTTGTCCAGCTTGAAGATCTCGTACGACTCGTCGCCCACGCGCAGCGTGCTGCGGGCGTCGAAGCTGTTCGCCGACACGACAGTCTCCTTCTTCAATGTGCGCGTTTCTTACCGCATCCTGCCGCCACGACCCCCTGGCCATCCGCTAAGGTAAGACTTAGTTAGGTCACCCTTACCGGTCGGCGGCTGCGGTACGCCTTCGGCAGATATCTCGATGTCGAGATAACTCTAGTACATGGCCGCAACCCGGTCATGCCCGGACCGCCCTCAGCACGCAGCGGGCACTCGACAGAGGGACGGGCCGGCATGTGCCCCGGTTGCCCGTCCCTGCCCGTCGCCGGCCCTCTTACCGGCGCTCACCCCCGGGGAGCGTGTCCCTGAGGTGCTGCGCCTGGGCCCTGATGTCCCGCCGGACCGAGGGGTTGTGTGTCCTCTCGCCGAGGATGGACACCATGTCGTCCACGGTTTGCCGGGCCTGCTCGATGCGGCCCGCCCTGGCCTCCATGCGGGCGCGGCGCTTCATCACCCAGCCCAGGGTGATGTTGTCGACGCCTCGGTTCTCCAGTGAGGCGTTCACGACCTTGTTCAGCTGGTCGATGCTCTCCTGGGAGGCGGCTTCCTTGATGAACGGTTTCTTGTCCGCCGGCAGGTACTTGAAGTCCCGGGAGGCGTTCGCCCCCTTGGCCAGCGCCGGGTAGACGGCGAGGGGGTGGTCCGGGTACTGGGCGAGCACTTCCTCCAGCGCGTCCTGCCCGGGGGTGAGCGATTCGCTGTGGGAGCCGAGGAGGTAGAAGAGCATGCCCTGGTCGTCGCCCATCATCAGCTCGGCGACGTTCTCGTCCTCGTCGGTGTGGGGCGAACGGACGGTCACGTGGTGGACCTGGGAGAGCACCCGCGAACCGTCCGAGGCGACGTACTGGGCCCGCAGCTGATACCGGCCGGGCTGCTGGAAGTACAGGCCGTCCTTGCCGTAGCCGATGTACGTGCTCTTGTAGATCGCCGGCCGTTCACTGTCGAGCCGGACCTCGGCGGCGTCGTCCACACAGCGCGTCAGCGGTGGCCGGTAGGTCTTGATATCGCCGGAGGGAGTGCAGATGGCGATGGTGACGAAGCCCTCCTCGGGGTGCAGCCGCCCGTGCGTGGTGCGTCCGTTCAGGTCGGTGGTGGACAGCTTGAGTTCGACGACGACCGGCTGCCCGAACAGGAAGGTGCTCGGCGAGCGAAGCTCCAGGGCGAGGCCGGAGTTGTTCACCAGCGGATCGCCGAACAGGGCTGCGTCGGTCTCGGCGGCGCCCACGCCGAAGGGGTTCCCTCCCATGGCCACATCGCGATAGAAGCCGTGCCTGAGGTGGAGAAGCTCGTTGTCGGTGAACTGGAACGGGAAGGCCGCCCAGTAGGCGGGCGCTCCACCCGGCGCCGGAGGCGGGGGCTGGTACCGCTGCGCGTAGTTCATCCACGAGAGGTCTCCCAGACCACCGTTGGGGCCCAGCGGTTGCGGAGGACTGGCGGAGTTCTTCAGCCAGGAGTGGTGCAGATTGAAGGCGTGGCCGAGTTCATGGACGTAGGTGCGCAGCTGCGCCCGCTGACTGGCGGGGTCGGATCCCTTGATGGCGTTGTGGAAGACCGCACAGCCCTGCCGCTGGAAGGATCCCCCGAAATCGAACATGATCCCTCGGGTGTCGTCGTCCACGTAAGCGGTGGCCATCAGCGTCCACACCCGCCACAGGGCGGCGTCCTTCCAGAGGCTGAAGTGGTTGACCATCGCGTTGTGCAGCTCGGACGGGTCCCACCTCGCGTCGGGGCCGGCCCCGTGGAAGGGGATGACGTTGGGAGCGCCGGCCACCTGCATCTCGATGCCTGCCTCCTCGAACGCCTTCGGCACGGTGAGGGTGCGCGGGGGGCTCGACGGCGGCTGAGGCAGGGAGCCGGTGTCGTAAGAGATGAAGGGGACGGTCCCGGCGACGGAGTCCTGTTCGAGTTGGACACTGCGGAAGTGCGGTGAGACGAACGAACAGAGGTACGTCGCACTGGGCGCCGCTCCCGGCCCTGCTGAGAACTGAACGGTGGCGATGCCCGGCGTGGGCGGGAAGCCCGTCCCGCGGGGAATGGTCACCCGCATGTGCCGCGAGCCGATGGGGAAGCTGAACCTTCCCTGCCCTTCCAGCTTCACCGCGCCGGGCTCCTGCGTGATCGTCGGGGCCTCGACGACGAAGGACCCGGCATAGCTGGAGGTGGCTCCGCTGCTCTGGAAGAAGTCGCCGCTCACGCGCATCGCCGGCCGGAGGCCGTCCACGTCGACACGGAGTTCCAGCTGGGTTCCGGCGCCGGCACTGCGGTAGCGGCCGCGCACCAGGCGCTTCACCGGATGCGCCGTCGCCCTGAGCGCGGCGTGCGCCTCCAGTTGCGCCACCCTCGCCTGAAGCTGGACAGCCTGTTCACCGCCTTCCAGCTCTGCGGCGGCGGTCTTTTCCCGGAGTTCCGCCATCTCCTGCCGCGCCGCCAGGTCCTCGAGCTCGATCTCCTGTGATGCCTGAGCCTCGCCGTTGAGCGCCGTTGGGTCGGTGATCATCGTCATGCGGTACGTGCTCCTTCTGCTTGGGCTTCTTTGGCTTCTTGGGCCACGACCCCTGGGAAGGAAGCGAGACGGGGCTCGATCTGCCGGCCGACTTCCTCAGCCCACCACAGCGATGCGGAACCTTCGCGTCACATGCGCCCGTCCAGGTGGCACATGGGGCGCCGAGGGCCTGAAGCGGCGTCACGACCCTGCGCACCCTTTTCGGTTCAACTACAACATTTCACCCGACACGCCCATATCGGCCGCCACATCCACCCCACGCGAGGCGTCATCTCATATCTGAGATAACCTGCCGCTATGGCAGACGACTACCTCGTACGTATCGGCAAGCTCATCCGTGACGCCCGTCAGCACCGGGGCTGGACACAGACGCAGCTCGCCGAAGCGCTGGGCACCAGCCAGAGTGCCGTGAACCGCATCGAGCGCGGGAACCAGAACATCAGCCTTGAGATGATCGCGCGCATCGGCGAGGCTCTCGACAGTGAAATCGTCTCCCTGGGGTACGCGGGACCGATGCATCTGCGAGTGGTCGGCGGACGGCGTCTTTCCGGCTCGATCGACGTGAAGACGAGCAAGAACGCGTGTGTGGCGCTGCTTTGCGCCTCATTGCTCAACAAGGGCCGCACCGTGCTGAGGCGTGTCGCGCGCATCGAGGAGGTCTACCGCCTGCTGGAAGTGCTCAACTCGATCGGCGTACGCACCCGTTGGATCAACGACGGGAAGGACCTGGAGATCGTCCCGCCCGCGCAGCTCGACATGGACTCCATGGACGCGGAGGCGGCGCGCCGGACGCGGAGCATCATCATGTTCCTCGGCCCGCTGCTGCACCGCCTGGACCGCTTCAGGCTCCCGTACGCGGGCGGCTGCGACCTCGGCACGCGCACCATCGAGCCGCACATGATCGCGCTGCGCCGCTTCGGTCTGGACATCACCGCGACCGAGGGCATTTACCACGCGGTGGTGGAGCCTTCGACCGGGCCGAGCCGTCCGATCGTACTGACCGAGCGCGGCGACACGGTGACCGAGAACGCGCTGCTCGCCGCTGCCCGCCACGACGGCGTGAGCGTCATCCGCAACGCCTCGTCCAACTACATGGTCCAGGACCTGTGCTTCTTCCTGGAGGCGCTGGGCGTACGGGTCGACGGCGTCGGTACGACGACGCTGACCGTGCACGGCGTACCGAACATCGACGTGGACGTCGACTACTCGCCGTCCGAGGACCCGGTCGAGGCGATGAGCCTGCTCGCGGCCGCTGTCGTGACGGGTTCCGAACTGACGATCCGGCGGGTCCCGATCGAGTTCCTGGAGATCGAGCTCGCGGTGCTGGAGGAGATGGGCCTCGACCACGACCGCACGGGCGAGTACGAGGCCGACAACGGGCGTACCCGGCTGGTGGACCTGACCGTACGGCCCTCGAAGCTCGAGGCGCCGATCGACAAGATCCACCCGATGCCGTTCCCCGGCCTCAACATCGACAATGTGCCGTTCTTCGCGGCGATCGCGGCGGTCGCCGTGGGCCAGACCCTGATCCACGACTGGGTCTACGACAACCGCGCGATCTACCTGACGGACCTCAACCGCCTCGGCGGCCGCCTCCAGCTCCTGGACCCGCACCGGGTACTGGTGGAGGGCCCGACCCGGTGGCGCGCCGCCGAGATGATGTGCCCGCCGGCGCTGCGGCCCGCGGTGGTCGTCCTGCTGGCGATGATGGCGGCCGAAGGCACGTCCGTACTCCGCAACGTCTACGTCATCAACCGGGGTTACGAGGACCTGGCGGAGCGCCTCAACTCGGTGGGCGCGCAGATCGAAATCTTCCGCGACATCTGAACGACGAATGCCGCCGCACCCTGCCTGACCAGCAAGAACGCGGGTCAAGAGGGGGTGCGGCGGCACCCGTGGGACTTCTCTGGGACTTTGCGCCTGAGCCGGGGCCCCTGCGGCCCGCTGTCCGGGCCCCACGCCGTCCGGGCCGAGGCTACGCGAAGATCGCGTCGATGGCGGCGGTGCCCCGTGCGCCCGCGCGGGGCAGGAAGTGGGAATACTTCCGCAGGGTGAACCCGGGGTCGGAGTGGCCCAGCCAGCGTGCCAGGGAGACGACAGATTCGCCGGCCTCCAGTTCCTCGGAGGCGTAGAAGTGTCGCAGGGCATGGAAGCCGTGTTCCCGGGACGGCTCCCACACTCGGGACCCACGCGGGGTGCTTTCCTGCAGCAGAGCGATCACGCCCGCTCCGGCCAGGGCCGGCTTCCAGACATAGGAATTGAAGAAGTTCCGGTTGATCGCCTTCCGCTCGCGTCCTGTCACCAAGAGGCTGTACGTCCTCGGCCGCCGGTGTTTGGCTTCCACAGGCGTCTCAGGGGGACGCGGGTCATCCCAGGGCAGCGTGACCGGCACTGGCGCGAAGAGCTCCATATGCCGCTGAATGGCCCGGGCCACGCTTGAAGGCAGAGGGACGTCTCGGACCTTGCGGCCCTTGGGGAGCGCAAAGCACAGCTTCGCCCGTACCATCTTGACCTGGCGCCGGACATGGACGACTTCCTTGGCGAAGTCGATGTCCTCCACGCTCAATCCGAGTGCCTCTCCTTGTCGGAGGCCCAGGCCCGCTCCGATCTCGACGAGAACCCGGTAGCGTTCCGGCATTGCCGCGCGTACGGCCAGCACGCGCTCGGGAGCCCACGCCTCAACTCTGCCGGGTGCGGCGGCCGGCGGACCGACCGTGCTGGAGCGGCACGGATTGCGTGCGAGTCGGCGGTCCTCGACGGCGGCCTGGAGGACGCTGGACAGCGTCGCCCAGACGAGGCGGATCGAGGTCGGCCCGAGGTCCTTCTCGAGCCGCTTCTTCCAGTTGCGCAGCGTTTCCGTGCCGACGCCGTTCAGCGGCTGGGATCCGAGATGCGGAAGAATGTGTCGGCGCACCCTCTGCTCGATGCGCTCGATCGTGGACGGGTCCCCGCTCTGGGTGGGCCACCAGTGCGTCTCGATGTAGTCCTTGAGGGAGATGGCCCCGTCTCGTGGATCGACGAACTCTCCTCGACGCGCGTCGGTCTGAGCTTGGGCGAGCCAGGTCTTGGCGTCCTGGAGGGCATCGAACGAGCGGTCTTTGACACCGGGGATGCCCTTGACGCGGTAGCGGGTGCACTTGCCGTACATGGCCGTGCGTTCGCGCTTGCCGGTCTTCGGGTTGGGGCGCTTCTTCAGCCATCGGTCTTCTATGTAGCCGGCCAGGTCGAACTCCTTGACGAAGGGGATGGAGACGGCGCTCTACGACGCCTGGAGCGTCAGGCGCTGGGGAAGCGGGTGGACCGCTCCTGGGGACGGGCGTCCAGCGGGTTCAGAGCCATGTTGGACCGCGAGTCGGCCTGCTCCTGCTCACGGACCCAGGCGTCGAGGGCTTCCAGCCGGTACATGACGCGGCCGCGTGGACCCATGCGGAAGCTCGGAGGTCCCTGCCGCCGGTGGCGCCAGACGTAGAGGGTGTGCGGTGAGAGGCCGAGATACTCGGCGGCGTCCTTCACGGTCAAGAACGCCGTGCGTGCGGCACTCGCGGGAGTTGGAGCGGCGGAAGGAACAAGTAGCGGTTGTGCAGGCATGGGAGGTTCTCTGTGGGGGGTGCGAAAGGGAGCGGGACCGGGTGGGCGGAGAACCGGTTCTCCGCCCACCCATGGCTTGTGATGAAGCAGCAGGAGATTTCGCGGACAAGCCGTAGCGCGGCGCCGCGCTACGGGCGGCGCGCAGCGGCCATTGGCTCGCTCCGCAAGGCAGAAAGGCGGAAAGCGGCTTCGAGGCGGTCCCAGGGGATCTCAGCCGGCGTCGGCTTCCGGAGACAATGCGCGAAGCGTTCGGCGAGCCGAGGGACGCTCACGCCGGCGCACTCAGCCACCGTAACGATATGCGCTGCGGTCTGGTCGCCATTCCGCAGCCATGCCGCGATGCACGCGTCACGCAGAGCGGAGACGTTCCTGCCAAGCGGCGAGTCGATTTCGTTTGCTTCCAGCAACGCCGCCCGCGCCTGCCTCCAGACCTCCCGGTAGACCGAGCCGGTCAGCGGTCGCCCGTCGTCGAGGACGAATATCGCGTCATCGTGGCCGAGATCGCGCCGGGTGACCTCAGTCTTCAAGATTGCCACCAACTCCGGGCATGCGGGAACACGCCGCACATCACCCGCACCGTCGGCTCCCTCCACGTGGCCCTCCTGCCCCTGAGGGTGGATCAGCAGGACGCCATTGCCCTCGTCAGGAAGTTCCGCGTCTCGGACGCGCAGCGCCAGTGCTTCCGTCGGCCTCAGCGCCGCGAGAGCGATGGACGCCAGGAAGGCCCTCAGCACGAGTCCGCTCTGGGGCTGTTCGGCAACCCAGTCCAGCATCGAAAAACACTGCCGATCGTCCAGAAGAAACGTTCCATCGCCAGTAACTGCGGTCATGAGCAAGGTCCTTTGGATAAGGCGTTGGGGTGGGCACAGCAGTCGGCTCGCCGCGCGCAGCAACCGAACATCTCCAATGGTCTGGAGAATCGCCGGTTTTGCTAACCGGCGATCGTCGGCTATGTTGCGCCCGCCTACGCGCTCCGGCATCCAGGTGCCTGCGGGAATAGCAGGACGTCACCGCGCTTCTCTAGACCGCTCTAGGTTTGCTTGCTTCGCCGCGCTATTCCAGTCCGTTGCGCACCCAATGTGTCTGCCGTCGGCGAATCAGCACGCCCCCAGCGTTACAGAGGAGCGCCCTTACCAGCGCACGCTCGGGCTGCCGGTGCCAAAGAACAGAGCAGGCGCCTTCTAAGCGCTTGGCCTATTCAAGGCCGGCCAACCATGCCCCAACAGCAGCCCACGACCATTCCGCTGTAACCCGTAGAGAAATTGGCCATGCCGCCAAGCGGCTCCGCTTGAAAGAACAGTCCGAACGAGGATTTCAAGCGGGCTTGTCGGCGCTCACTTGGCGAGAGAATCGGGCGGATCGAGACCACCAAGAAACGCTGGCGCTTCTCCTCCACCGCCCTCGACCACTTCCTGGCCATGCTCCCCGCCTTCGTGTCCCTCGACAGCATCCAATTCACCGACGGCACCTGGTACTCGGCTTCCAGCGCGATCCGTGCTCCACGCCTTCCGGCACCGACATCACCCATCACGGCAGCTGGCACGCCTACCTCGGCGCCACCGCACCCTGACCATCGACGCCCTATTCCCCGCGCCGTCCACCTCCCCTTATCCTCACGTCCACGCCAGGGGAGGGGGACCAGTGGCTACGGAGGCGACGAGCTGGCAGAAGGAGCAAGTGAGTCGGGCCTACGATCACGTGCTGGCCACCCAGGGTGGTTACACCATCTGCGATTGGAACGTCGACAAGGACGGCGTCGATGTCACCCTGCGTCAACGCGGGCTGATGGTCGACGTACAGCTGAAGTGCACGCAGAGCCCGCGCGTCGTCCGAGGGGGCTACAGCTTCGACCTCGACATCGAGACGTACGACAAGCTCCGTGACCCCGACCGTTCCGCCCCCGGCCACCTCGCCTTACTGATCGTGCCCCCGGACATAGGTCGATGGGTGACCCACCACGCCGAGTCGATCATCCTGGCCTGTCACGGTTACTGGGCCTCTCTGCACGGCGCGGGCAAGGCGCGCAGCAAGGGCACCACAGCGATCAGTCTTCCCGAACACCAGCCCCTCACCGCCAAGTCAATGGGGGCCATGTTCGAAACGGCGCGTCAGCTGCTCAACCACGCCGACCCGGGGGTGAACTGACGTGGTGCACCCAGAGCCGGACTTCGGTCCCGAAGAGATCCGCAGCTACCTCAAGGTCACCGGCTGGACCCCAATCTCCGGTGGCGCCGTCGCCGAACTGTGGCGCCTGCCTGGTCCCGCTGACGAGGTCGTCCTGGTCCCCAGGAAGCCGGGCGCCCCGGACTTCACCAAACGGGCCCAGATCCTGCTCGGGGACCTGTCTCGCGTCGAGTCACGCGACATCCGCACGGTCCAGGACGCGGTCGCCACCGTGTTCAACGACGTCACCGACCTCCAAGCCTCCCACCCCACCTTGAGCGACGGGTCCATCCCTCTGGAGTCCGGCTACGAGCTCTTCATCTCCGCAAAGCGCCTGCGCGTGGCCTCCGCCGCGGCGACCATCCGCCGCCAGGCCACTTCCGCAACTTCCCGACACGGGCGAGGGAACAGGCCCGGGACGTCCGCCTCGGACAGACCCGGCGCGGCTCGTACATCGTGCCCATCATCAGCCAGGCCCGCGCCCCCGAGGACGTCTACTCCCCCGGCCAGGACCGGATCGACGTGGGAGTGGACGACACCGGCATCCCCGTCCGCGTCTAGGGGTCCCTCACCAGCCCGCCGGGCGGCCAGGCCACGATGGAGGTGGACGACTTCGGGCCCGACCCCTCCTTGATGGCTACTGTCCTGGACACACCGACGGATATCGGAACTCCACAGCGCCGAGACGAGTGAATGCATGCTTCCGGTCGACGGCCACAACCACCTGCGCTGAAGCATCGACCGAGACCGCTGTGGCGACCAGTACCAGAGCCGGAGCACCAACAGAGGACCGCTCGGGCTCGCGCGTCACCGGCCGCCGTGTCGTTCGGGTGCGTAAGGACTCCAGCCCTTCAGATACGGCTGGAGTTCATCCGGTGTCGGATCACGCGGAGTCGGCATGTCCTGAGGATGCCGCAGGGGGGCGATGCCCCGCATGTACTCGCGTGCCCACTCCAGCCAACGTCGGGCTGATTCCACGGCCTGCTCGTCCAAGTCCCCGCCCAGCTCAGCAAGACGAGGTTCCAGGGCATCGCAGTACTCGCCGATCACGACAGCCTCCCGCCAGCGCCCGGCCCCCTCGCGCAGCACCTCGGCGAGTTGCTCCCGGACAGCGCGTTCCTTCGCCTCCTCCACGGCCGCCCGCCAGCGGACCTCACGCTTTTCTCTTGCGCGCTCCTCGCTCTCCCTGCGCCGAGCGTCCTCCACCGCTCGCGCCTCGATCTCCCCGAGAATCACGCCCAGGGTCTGCTCAAGCGTCCGGCCCTTCCGATCCCGCCAGCGGCCCGGCCGACTGGTCAGACCATGGGCAACCTCTATGACGAGACGCGCGGAGCGCTCCGGATTCGTGGACTGCGGAAACTCCTGCCTGAAGGTGACGGCATACGCGAAGCCGTCGACAACGACGTCCACTCCGCCCTCGCGCCAGGAGTAGGACGAGACTTTCCGCACCTCGTACCCTCGCCACACCGCCTCGGCGGCCAGTCCCTGCAGCATCAGGAGCGACCTACGGCGCAGCACAGGCGGCATAACCAACGGCCCCTCGTCGTCCCTGAGCGCAGCTACAACCGGATGAAGGGATGCCAGCCGCGAGGGGACCGGGACCACCGGCACGCCCGTCTTCGGCCGCTGGCTCCGCGAATTGGGATGTGGGCCCTCCGTGAGGAAGAACTCCAGCCCACGCCCACCGTACTGAACCTTCTCGATGCGCTTGCCTTCCGGTTCAAGGCCATGCCGCTTCGCGTAATTGACGACGCGCCGCCATTCCGCGACTTCGTCGTCATCAGGATCAGCAAACCGGACATGCCCCTCGGAGGTGAGCCGCTCGACCAGCTCCCGCGCCTTCGCCCGCCGCGCACGGGCGACGGGCCGCTCACTGTACGGTGCCGGAGACCCGGAGGGCACCGACGGCTCACCGCCGTCGGCCAACGCCGGGTCGTCGGGATGATGACCATGCCGAAGATAGAACCGGCCGGCCTCGGTGACCTCCACACGGGCAGCACCGCCACCCTTGTCCACCATCAGAAGCCCACGGTCATGCAGGGCATACGCCGAGCGCCAATCCCCCGGCGCCCAGGCTCCAGGTTCTTCACCGGCCGCGAGCCGCTCGAGAAGCGCGCGCTGCCGTTCGTTCAGGGCGGACCACCGATGCACGAGCATCAGCCCACACCGTGGCCCCTCACTCTGCAACCCAAAGCCACCTGACACTCCATCAGAACGAGCGTCAAATGAGCGTCACGAGCGTCATTTCAGCGTCAAGATATCGCCCGTAACGCCCACACCGCACATAATGCGCACGCGCAAAACCGCAGGTCAGGAGCCCTTAGCGGCCGGTTCGAGGATCGCCACGCACTCCACATGGTGCGTCATCGGAAACGGGTTGAGCGTCCCGCTACACGGGCCCCTGCAGCATGTCGATCGGCGGGAAGAGCAGACCCGTGGTGACTGCCTGACGCCCAAATTGCGGCCAAAGCCAACAGCTGGCGTGGACGGAGGCGCTCTGCGAGAAGTCTGTACCAGCGCGCATCTTGTCAGCCGCAGTCACCACAAGCGTCCGCCCCTGAACCGCCGAATACGACCGCGCCGACGGTCAGCCATGCTCGCTTCATGCTCAGCGGTCCAAAGGCAAGCGACTTGCGCTGCTCGAATGCCTTACCCCGCGTGTGAGTTCACTTGCGGCGCACCTCTCACAGAGGCCGACGGACTGAGCGCGGTGCACGTACGCAGCGAAAACCAAGTCGTACCCTCGGAAGGGGAGTCGTCGCGCAGGGTCTTCGCCGCCTCCGTGCGGCACGCGTCACCGCCTGAACGTCGAGCCCTCAGCCGTGATGCAGATCTTGGGTGGGCAGACCGGTGAATGAGGGGTACGACCTCGTACCGGGCCATGGTGCGACCGGGCCCCGCCGACCCGAAAGGGTGGCGGGAGCCTGGTGCGCCACACCGCAACCGCAGGGGCGTGGGGCTCAGCCAGTAGCTGCTGCCGCCTGCTTCACTGCCGCTGCCGCTCCGGCCGTGCGCGGTTCGAGCAGCCGTTGGGCCAGGACGCCGAAGACGATCCCGAAGACCGCCCACAGCACGACCTGGATCGCCAGGGAAGCGACCCTGAACTCCCACAACAGGGCTGCGGGGAAACCGGCCTTGACCGCGTCGTCGTTCGCGGGCAGGAACACGAATGCGACAGCCAGCACGGCGATGAAGCCCACCCCGGCGACCAGCGTCGCGTTCCAATTGCCCAGACGCGGCGCCAATCGACGCCCAACGATGACCGCGGCGACCCCGAGCAGCACACTGAGCAGAACCATCAGGAAGAACAGCGTCGTGCGCTTCCCGATCGTGTCCGGGTTTCCGACTGCCGGCGGCGTGGCCGGGTACTTCAGGAACGGCACCAGGTAGACGGTGATGAAGGCAGCAGCCGCCGTGAACGCGGCGGTTGCCCGCGGGCTGAACCGACCCAGACGGCCCAGTGCGAAGGAGAACGTCAGGGACGCGATGCCGCCCAGCGCGACCCCGTACACCAGAACGCCAGTGGCCAGACCGGCGGTCGACTGCACCGAGCGGCTGACCAGCTCCTCTTCCTCGGCGGCTTCCGCGGACGCGGCGCCGTGCCCGGCGTGAGTCTCCTGAGCGGCCTGGGCCTCCTCCACCGCGATGGAGCCGTCCACGGGCGGCTCACCGACCGTGTAGGCGACGGCGAAGGCGAACAGTCCTGCGATCAGGCCCGCGAGCATGCCGCGGACCAGCAGACCTCTGACAGTTGAGGCATACATGTGCTCGGTCGCCTCTCAGTGGCAGGGGAAGCCGAGCAGATGGCGTCCGTCGTGGACCCATTCGTGCACCTCGGCACCGGCGAAGACGGAGGTGGCTCCTTGTTCGGCGCCGACGAAGTACAGGGCGATCAGTGCCAGGAGGCCGACGAACACCGCCCAGGGCAGGACCGCGCGCACGGGCAGCGAAGTCGGCACAGGAACGGAATGGGTGGAAACAGCAGCGGAGACGACAGCCTCGGCCATGGTGGAACCTCCTCGGGGAACACGCGTCCCATACGGTGGTGCAGGACGACGGTCCACGGGTCTGACTCACCGCGGCTGCACCCCTTCGGGATGCCGCTACGGCTTACAGTGGCGCGACCGTGCCGGATTCGCACCGGACTTCCGTCTCGCCGTCGTCGCGTTCTGTTGAAATATCGCCGTGACGGTACCGCGCGCCCGACATCCCGCCAAGGGCGTGAGTCCCACATCACTCCCGCACGCCCCCCATCGATAGGGTGCGCCGTGACAACTTCCGCCCATGAGCGCACCGGAGGGGCCGATGACAGTACGGGTGACGCTGGTCTCACCCGCGATGAGCAAAGCGCTGAGCGACGTCCGGTTCGATGACGACAGCTCTCTGGCCCCGGCCGGGCTCGCACGCGCCGAGGCCGCCGCCGGCGCACTCCCCCCGGCCCTTCACGTCTATACGTCGCCGTCTCAGCGCTGCCGCCAAACCGCCCAGGCCCTCGGGCTGAACGCCGAACCGCTGGCCGGCCTCGCCGCCTGCGACATGGGCCGTTGGCGGGGACAGACCTTGGACGCCGTCGCGGCCGCCGAGGCAGAAGCCGTCGCCCTCTGGCTCGACGACCCGACCGCCGCGCCCCATGGCGGCGAGGCATTGCGGGACGTACGCATCCGGGTCGGCGCATGGCTCGACACCGTGCAACACAGCCTGACGGGACGCATTGTGGCCGTCGCCGAACCGGACGTCGTCCGCGCCGCCGTGCTCCACGCCCTTTCCGCTCCCGACCAGGCAGTTTGGCGCTTGGACGTCCGCCCGCTCACGGCCACGGAACTCAGCGGCCGCGCCCAGCGGTGGAATCTCCTCAATGGCTATGCTCTGCGGCCACGGAACGGCGAGGTCTCCTCCCACCGCTGACGTCACGGTCGCGCACCCGTACATGCGTGAGGCTCTCCTTTCCGGGGCCGATGTGCCAGGCTTCACCGCCCGTCGCTGCCGAAAGCCTCCAGGATCCGTTCTGCCGCGAGCGTGGCGGTCAGCTCACCGTCACGGACCTGCTGCTCGAGGTCGGGGGCGAGGGCTCGTACCGAGGGGTGGGCGCGCAGGCGGCCGAGAAGCTCGTCGTGGACCATGGCCCAGGCCCAGTCGACCTGCTGGCCGCGGCGCTTGGCGGCGAGTCGGCCGCCCGCGTCCAGGAGTGCCCGGTGCTGCTCCAGGCGGTCCCAGACCGTGTCGAGCCCCGAGGACTCACGGGCGCTGCAGCTGAGCACCGGCGGGGTCCACGCCGCGTCCGCCGGGTGCATGAGGCGCAGAGCGCCGGCGAGTTCACGGGCGGCAGCCAGGGCGTCACGCTCGTGCGGGCCGTCGGCCTTGTTGACGGCGATGACGTCGGCCAGTTCCAGGACGCCCTTCTTGATGCCCTGGAGCTGGTCACCGGTCCGGGCCAGAGTGAGCAGCAGGAAGGAGTCGACCATGTTCGCGACCGTGGTCTCGGACTGGCCGACGCCGACGGTCTCCACCAGCACCACGTCGTAGCCCGCCGCCTCCATCACCACCATCGACTCGCGGGTGGCCTTGGCGACTCCGCCCAGGGTGCCCGCGCTCGGTGACGGCCGCACGAAGGCGGCGGGGTCGACAGCAAGGCGCTCCATCCTGGTCTTGTCGCCGAGGATGGAGCCGCCGGTGCGGGTGGAGGACGGGTCGACGGCGAGCACCGCCACCTGGTGGCCGACTCCGGTGAGCAGGGTGCCGAAGGCGTCGATGAACGTCGACTTGCCCACGCCGGGCACACCGCTGATGCCGATTCGCCGGGCGTTGCCGGTGTGTGGCAGAAGCTCCGTCAGCAGGCGTTGCGCCAGCGCCCGGTGGTCGGGACGGGTGGACTCGACGAGCGTGATCGCGCGGGCGATGAAGGCCCGTTTCCCGTCGAGTACGCCCTTGACGTAGCTGTCGAGATCGATGGGCATCCGCGGCTACAGCTCGTCGTGGCCGAGTGCCGCGCCGAGCCGCGTCACCAGGTCGTACGCCGCGTCAGGGATCACTGTGCCGGGCGGGAAGACCGCCGACGCGCCCATCTCCAGGAGGGTGGGCACGTCCTGTGGCGGGATCACACCGCCGACGACGATCATGATGTCCTCCCGGCCTTCGGCGGCCAGTTCCTCGCGGAGCGCTGGTACGAGGGTGAGGTGTCCGGCGGCGAGCGACGACACTCCGACGATGTGGACGTCCGCCTCGACGGCTTGGCGGGCCACCTCCGCCGGGGTCTGGAACAGCGGGCCGACGTCGACGTCGAAGCCAAGGTCGGCGAAGGCGGTGGCGATGACCTTCTGGCCGCGGTCGTGCCCGTCTTGGCCCATCTTGGCGACGAGGATGCGCGGGCGCCGGCCCTCCGCCTCCTCGAAGCGGTCGACCAGGGTGCGGGTGCGTTCCACGGAAGGGGACTCTCCTGCCTCGTTGCGGTAGACACCGGCGATGGTACGGATCTGGCCCGCGTGCCGCCCGTACACCTTCTCCAGGGCGTCGGAGATCTCGCCGACGGTGGCCTTCGCGCGGGCGGCGTTCACCGCGAGCGCCAGCAGGTTGCTCTCCAGGCCGGGCCCGGAGTCCCGTCCGGCGGCCTCGGTGAGTGCGCGCAGCGAGTCCTGGCAGGCCGTCTCGTCCCGTTCCTCGCGCAGGCGTCGCAGCTTGGCGATCTGCTGGGCGCGTACGGAGGAGTTGTCGACCTTGAGGACATCGATCTGTTCGTCGGTCTCGACGCGGTACTTGTTGACGCCGATGACCGGCTGACGGCCGGAGTCGATCCGGGCCTGGGTACGGGCCGCGGCCTCCTCCACGCGCAGCTTCGGGATACCGGCGTCGATGGCCTGCGCCATCCCGCCGGCCGCCTCGACCTCCTGGATGTGCTGCCAGGCGCGGCGGGCCAGGTCGTAGGTGAGGCGCTCGACGTACGCGCTGCCGCCCCAGGGGTCGATGACGCGGCAGGTGCCCGACTCCTGCTGGAGCAACAGCTGGGTGTTGCGGGCGATCCGGGCGGAGAAGTCGGTCGGCAGCGCCAGAGCCTCGTCGAGGGCGTTGGTGTGCAGCGACTGGGTGTGGCCCTGGGTCGCGGCCATGGCCTCGACGCAGGTCCTAGTCACGTTGTTGAAGACGTCCTGCGCGGTCAGGGACCAGCCGGAGGTCTGCGAATGCGTGCGCAATGAAAGCGACTTGGCGTTCTGCGGGTCGAACTGCTTGACCAGCTTGGCCCACAGCAGCCGGGCCGCGCGCATCTTGGCGATCTCCATGAAGAAGTTCATGCCGATCGCCCAGAAGAAGGACAGCCGCGGCGCGAAGGCGTCGACGTCCAGTCCGGCGTCCCGCCCGGCGCGGAGGTACTCCACTCCGTCGGCGAGGGTGTAGGCCAGCTCCAGGTCGGCCGTGGCTCCCGCTTCCTGGATGTGGTAACCGGAGATGGAGATGGAGTTGTAGCGCGGCATCTTCTGCGAGGTGTATGCGAAGATGTCGGAGATGATCCGCATCGAGGGCTTGGGCGGATAGATGTAGGTGTTGCGGACCATGAACTCCTTGAGGATGTCGTTCTGGATGGTCCCGGCCAGTTTCTCGGGCGGTACGCCCTGCTCCTCGGCCGCCACGATGTACAGCGCCAGCACCGGCAGCACGGCACCGTTCATCGTCATCGACACGGTCATCCGGTCCAGCGGGATGCCGTCGAAGAGCTGGCGCATGTCGTAGATGGAGTCGATGGCGACGCCCGCCATGCCGACGTCGCCGGTGACGCGCGGGTGGTCGCTGTCGTAACCGCGGTGGGTGGGCAGGTCGAAGGCGACCGACAGGCCCTTCTGGCCGGCGGCGAGGTTGCGCCGGTAGAAGGCGTTGGACTCCTCGGCGGTGGAGAAGCCCGCGTACTGCCGGATGGTCCACGGCTGGTTGACGTACATCGTCGGGTAGGGCCCGCGAAGGTACGGCGCCACGCCGGGGTACGTCTCCAGGAAGTCCAGGCCCTCCACGTCACGGCCGGTGTAGAGCGGCTTGACGGCGATGCCCTCCGGGGTCTCCCAGAGCAAGTCGTCGACGCTGCTGCCCGTCGTCTCCTTCACCGCCGCGCGCCACTGCTCCTCCGTCGCCTCGGGGAGCGGGCCGGTGCCCAGGGACACCTGTGAGAAGTCAGGAATCTGCATTACGCCGCCACTCCCATGCGGTCCAGGACGGAGGACAGGACGGCCACTGCGTCGCATCCCGCGAAGATGTACTCGTCGATTCCGGGGTGTTCGGCGGGACGGCCCGCGAGGAACACCTGCTGGGCGCCGGCCGTCTTCAGTGCCTCGGCGACCGCCCCGGCCTGCTCCGCGTAGAGCGCGTCGCTGGAGCACAGGCAGGCGGCGGTCGCCCCGCTGCGCGCGAACGCGGCAGCGGCCGTGGCGGCGTCCACCGAAACGGGGTCGTGCACCGGTTCAACCCCACCGGCCTGGAAGAGGTTCGAGGCGAAGGCGACTCGAGCAGTGTGCGCCGAGGCGGGGCCGAGGGCGGCGAGGAAGACGCGCGGCCGGGAGCCGGTGGCGGCCCGATGGGCGTCCGAGCGGGCGCGCAGCACCTCATATGCCTCGTCGCGGCGGACGCGCGGCAGACCACCGGCGCTCCGCAGGGGCGCCGGTTTCGGCACGCGCTCGACTGGTTTCTCGCCCAGGTTCGGGAACTCACTGACTCCGGTAATGGGTTCACGGCGCTTGGCGAGTGCGCGCTTGCGCGCCTCCCAGGTGGCGGCGATCCGGTCACCGACGAGGCCGGAGTCCAGGGCGGCTGCCTGGCCACCCGCCTGCTCCAGTTCCTGGAAGAACGCCCAGGCGGACGCGGCGAGTTCGCCCGTCAGCCGCTCCACGTACCAGGAGCCGCCCGCAGGATCGGCGACCCTGCCCAAATGCGACTCCTCCAACAGGATCGAGGAGGTGTTCCGCGCGATCCGGCGGGCGAAGGCGTCCGGCAGGCCCAGCTCGTGGTCGAAGGGCAGCACCGTCACGGCGTCGGCCCCGCCGACACCCGCACCCATCGTGGCGATCGTCGTCCGCAGCATGTTCACGTACGGGTCCCGGCGGGTCATCATCACCGGCGAGGTCACCGCGTGCTGCCTCTGCGCCCCCGCGTCCCCGGAGCCTGCCCCGCACACATCCGCGACCCTGGCCCACAGGCGGCGGGCCGCCCGCAGCTTGGCGATGGTCAGGAACTGGTCGGCGGTCGCCGCGTACCGGAACTCCAGCTGCCGGCAAGCAGCCTCGACCGGGAGCCGAGCTGCGGTGAGGTGCCGCAGGTACGCCACTGCGGTGGCCAGCGAGCAGCCCAGCTCCTGCGCGGCCGAGGCTCCGGCCTCGTGGTAGGGCAGGGCGTCCACGGTGAGCGCCCGCAGCCCCGGGTACTCCTCATGACACCGCCGCGCCAGCTCCACGGCGTCGTCCGGGTTCGTCGGCTCCCCCGTGCGGGCCGAGTGCCCGATCGGGTCCGCACCGAGGTTGCCCCGTGCCACGTCGGGGGCGACGCCTCGCTCCTCGTACAGCCGCAGCAACTCCGTTGCTGCCGAGCCGGATTCGTTGCCTGCGTCGAGCACCACCGGGGCCAGATCCAGGTAGACGCCCTCCAGGGCTTGGGCCAGACCGGTCACGGGCACTCCGCTGCCGCCCACGGAGAGCCACAGCGACGTGACTCCGTTCTCGAGGTCTGCGAGCACCGCCTCGTTGGCCGGCCCGGGTTCCGCGATCTCATGCCGCTGACGTACGTCCCAGCCTCCCACCGGCCGGCCACCGCGCACATACGGCGCGAAGCCCGGGTACCCGGTCTCGGGCACGGCGTCGCGCGCGTCGTACAGGGGGCGGGCGACGAGCCCGTCGTCCAGCGCCGTAGCCAGCGACTCCTCAGCAGCCGCGCCGGACACGTCCTTGCCCGACTTGCGCAGCACGCCCTCGACGAGGCGCTGCCACTGCTCGTGGGTGGCGTCCGGGAACTCGGCAGCGAGCGAAAGCCCGTCATCAGGGAGAACCGTCATGCTCGGATGCTAGGACAGGCATACGGATGAGCAGCAGAGGCTACGGCTGTGACCTTGCCCTCCCCCGGCCGCTGCTTCAGTCCGCCTTCACCCCCTCACAAAGGCAGGATGCTCAGGCGCCAGCAGGACGACAGGCCGAGCCTTGTGCCTCGGCGGCGCATACTCCGTCTGTATCCAGCCACGGCACCGGAAGAAGTTCAGCGTCGGAGCATCCGCCGCGGCCGCCACCACCCAGGCCCGGTCGTCGAGTGCGGGCAGCGTAAGCACGTCGAGCAACCGGGTGCCGATACCTCGCCCCCGGGCAACCGGGGCAACGACCAGATCAGTTATCCGCAAGGCTCCCGCGAACCACTCCTGGAATCGCTCCTCGTCCAGCGCTTCGGGGAATGTGACCGCCCACGGACTCGGGGGATACAGGTCGGGCGTTCGCACGGTCGTCCCGAAGCCGCAGAGCAGGCTTCCTACTCGTGCGGTAACGGCCAGAAACCCCGGCATCAGGGCGTCTCGGGCAAGCCGCTCCCGGAACAACAGCTCCCGCTCTTCGTCCACCATTGACGAACGCTCCCGGAAGTCCTGCAGATGAAGATGAACCAGGTCATCGACGACCGTCAGCGCCGACTCTCCCGGATAGACCGTCGTCCCCGACTCCACAAACCCCACGCACCTCTCCGGCCTCTCGCTGTCCCCCGGCCCGTGCGCGAGACTCTCCCACCGGACATCGCGGCGTCAAGCGGTCGAAGGCGCGGGCAGCGGGACCGGCCAGCGCTCTTTTCCGACCGCGACGATGCACTGTGACGTGTGATCCAAAAGCGCGGCTTGCTGGCAGGAAATGCGGCCAGATGGCGGTCAGTTCGTTGGAGGCCCCAGCGTCCCGCATGCATCGCTTCTCACTGGTCGACCTCGGGCTCCCGGCGGTTCGGAAGGCAAGAGGACCTCTCGTCGGAGGGAGTCCCGGTCCGCAGGCCGGCTACGGAGCGGGCATGACGCGCCTTGAGTTGCAAGGTGGCAAGCAGGGGCTCAAGGAGTCCGACGTCTCGGCTTGCTTCTGATGAGCCCTCGGTCACGACACACTGCTCAGCCTGCCACGCGAAGCCGAGCTCTTCGACGGAATCCGCCAAGTCGATGAGTGCTGCGCGTAAGGCCCGTAAGCGAGCACTTTGTCCACCCAGCTGTCGCCGACTGGCTGACAGGCGTTCAAAGTCATGTGCGGTCAGCACGACCATGGGCTGGCCGTCAATCAGTACGTGCCGTGGGTCTGCCTTCGTCACCTGTTGTCTCCCTTCGGCAAGTTGGGAACCGATCCAAGCACACGGAGCCCCGTGCGCACGGCTCTCACCGACGCCGGCGTCAGGTGGGCCGGGTTGCCGGCATCGATGCCTACGACGACGTGACACGTGCCGGAGCTGATGAGGTGGAGGCCGTTGTACGCGGGGCCGGACTGGCACACCCGTGCCCGTCCGGCCCCGCGTGTGATCAGGAGGCGTGACTGGGGAGCTCTCCCCGGATCGCGCGGGCGGCGGCGACGAGGTTCTCCAGCGAGGCCGCGGTCTCGGGCCAGCCGCGGGTCTTCAAGCCGCAGTCGGGATTGACCCAGAGCCGTTCTGCGGGGATGGCCTCAAGTCCCTTGCGGAGCAGCGCGGCTGCTTCGTCGGCGCTCGGGACACGCGGAGAGTGGATGTCGTAGACGCCGGGGCCGACTTCGCGGGGATAGCCGACGGTGGCGAGTTCGCGCGCGACCTGCATGTGGGAGCGGGCGGCTTCCAGACTGATGACGTCGGCGTCGAGGTCGTCGATGGCCTGGAGGATGTCGCCGAACTCGGCGTAGCACATGTGGGTGTGGATCTGCGTGTCCGGCCGCACCCCGCTGGTGGCCAGGCGGAATGCCTCGGTCGCCCAGGTCAGATAGTCCGCGCGGTCTGCGGCACGAAGCGGGAGGGTCTCGCGCAGCGCCGGCTCGTCCACCTGGATGACAGAGGTGCCTGCGGCCTCGAGGTCGGTCACCTCGTCCCGCAGGGCGAGGGCGACCTGGCGTGCGGTCTCGGCGAGCGGCTGGTCGTCGCGTACGAACGACCAGGCGAGCATGGTGACCGGGCCGGTGAGCATGCCCTTGACCGGGCGGTCGGTGAGCGACTGGGCGTAGCGGGTCCACCGGACGGTCATCGGCTCGGGGCGGGAGATGTCACCGGCAAGGATCGGCGGGCGGACGTAACGGGTGCCGTAGGACTGGACCCAGCCGTGCTGGGTGGCGAGGTAGCCGGTGAGTTGTTCGGCGAAGTACTGCACCATGTCGTTGCGTTCGGGTTCACCGTGCACCAGAACGTCGATGCCGGCCTTCTCCTGGAAGGAGATGACCTCACGGATCTCAGCCTCGATGCGTGCCTCGTAGCCCGTGGCGTCCATCCGGCCCGCGCGCAGGTCGGCGCGGGCGGCGCGCAGTTCGGTGGTCTGCGGGAACGAACCGATGGTCGTCGTGGGCAGCAGTGGCAGGCGGAGATGCGTCCGCTGGGCGGCGGCACGTTCCGGGTAGGGCTGGGAGCGGCGGTTGTCCGCGTCGGTGACCGCGGCTGCCCGGGTGCGTACGGCAGGGGCTTGGGTGATCGCCGAGCCCGCGCGCGAGGCGAGGTCGGCACGGTTCGCGGCGAGTTCGGCAGCGATGGTCTCCGTGCCCTGGGCCAGACCGCGCGCAAGGGTGACGACTTCGGTGGCCTTCTGACGGGCGAAGGCCAGCCAGCGGGCGATCTGCGGATCGATGTCTCGCTCGGCGGTGGCGTCGAGCGGGGCGTGCAGCAGAGAGCAGGAGGCGGAGACGTCGACCCGGCCGGCGAGGCCGAGCAGGGTGCCGAGGGTGGACAGGGACTTCTCGAAGTCATTGATCCAGACGTTACGGCCGTTGACGACCCCCGCGACGAGTCGCTTGCCCGGCAGGCCGCCGACGGCGGCGAGGTCGTCGAGGTTCCCGGCGGCGGGCCCCGTGAAGTCGAGCACGAGACCGTCCACCGGGGCCTTGGCCAGGACGGGCAGGGCTTCGCCGAGGCGGTCGAAGTACGACGCGACGAGCAGCTTGGGCCGGTCGGTGAGAGCGCCGAGATCCCGGTAGACGCGGGCGGCGGCGTTCAGTTCGGCCGGGGTGCGGTCCTGGACGAGCGCGGGCTCGTCCAGCTGCACCCACTCAGCACCGGCGGCGCGCAGGTCGGCGAGCACCTCGGCGTATACCGGCAGCAGCCGGTCCAGCAGGGTCAGGGGATCGAAGTCGGTGGTGACGCCGGGGGCGGGCTTGGCCAGCAGGAGGTAGGTGACCGGGCCGACCAGCACAGGGCGAGCGGTGTGGCCGAGCTCGAGAGCTTCCTTCAGCTCGGCGACCTGCTTGGTCGAATCCGCGGTGAAGACGCTGTCCGGGCCGAGCTCCGGCACCAGGTAGTGGTAGTTGGTGTCGAACCACTTGGTCATCTCCAGCGGCGCCACGTCCTGGGTGCCGCGGGCCATCGCGAAGTAGCCGCCGAGCGCATCCGCCTCGACGGCGGCACGATAGCGGGCAGGAATCGCCCCGACCATCACACTGGTGTCCAGGACATGGTCGTAATACGAGAAGTCGCCGGTGGGCACCTCGTGGATGCCGGCGTCGGCCAACTGCCGCCAGCTGGCCCGGCGCAGGTTGGTGGCGGTCTCCCGGAGGGCGTCAGCAGTGACGCGGCCCTTCCAGTATCCCTCGATGGCCTTCTTCAGTTCCCGGTTCTGGCCCTGGCGGGGGTAGCCGTACACGGTTGCCTGTGCTGCCGCGGCTGCGGACTTGCTTGTCACGGAACTCTCCTTCGCGAGCTTGTCTCTGACTGACCCCGGGACGGGTCGAGAGCGCGAAGGGATTGGCAACCAGGCGAACAGCACCGACGCGGAGCGTGTGCATTCGCCTGATATGTACGCCGACCCGCCCTCGGGGTCACCGGGATCTCCGCACACGATTGATCGCGCGCGGGCAACGGGCAGGTCTTCGGACTCGCGGGCACGTCTGCCGGTTTCCCGGCGGACACCTACTGGCCGTCGCTTCCCAGACCCGGCCGGGCCCAGTGCGTATGACGGCGGTCGTTCCCGCTCACCGCTGCGGGGCAGTCCCGGATTCTCACCGGGTTCCCTCTTACGACGCGCCTGCCTGGAGGACAGGGCGAACCAGCTGCAGCAGCCAGCGTAGGCGGTGCCCCGTCTCGCGGACGTCGCTGTTCACATTCCGGACCGTGATGCGAGACACAGAGAGACGGCCAGGCCCACGCAACGGGGGCGTGGAGCAGCTCAGTCAACTGCTCCACGCCCCGCTCCACAGCAGCCGCGGGCCCCTCAGCCCCCGGCGCCGAACCCGGGCCCCTCAGCCCTGGTAGTAGGTGTGGAAGCCTCTGCCGGTCTTGCGGCCGAGCAGGCCCGCTTCCACCATCCGCTGGAGCAGCGGGGGCGGGGCGTAGAGGGGTTCCTTGAACTCCTCGTACAGCGACTTCGCGATGGCCGCGACGGTGTCGAGGCCAATCAGGTCTGCGAGTTTGAGCGGTCCCATGGGGTGGGCGCAGCCGAGCTCCATGCCCGCGTCCACGTCGGCTGCGGTGGCGAAGCCGGATTCGGCCATGCGGATCGCGGAGAGAAGGTACGGAATGAGCAGGGCGTTGACGACGAAGCCGGCCCGGTCCTGGGAGCGGATCGCGGTCTTGCCCAGCGCGGTGCTCGCGAACTCCTCGACGGCCGCGACGGTCTCCGGCGCGGTGTGGAGGGAGGCAACGACTTCGACGAGCGGCAGGACGGGCACCGGGTTGAAGAAGTGAAGTCCGACGACGCGGTCCGCGCGGTGCGTGGCCATGCCCAGGCGCATGATCGGGATGGACGAGGTGTTGGTGGCCAGAATCGCGTCCGGGTCCTCCACGATCTTGTCCAGGACGGCGAATATCTCGGCCTTGGCGGCGGCGTTCTCGACGACGGCCTCGACGACGAGCTGCCGGTCGGCCAGGTCGTCGAGACTGCCAGTGAAAACGAGGCGGGCCAAGGCGTCCTCGGCGGAGACACGGTCCAGCTTGCCGCGCTGGACAGCTCGTTCGAGGGAGGTCGCCACACGTTCCCGGGCTCCGCGGGCCGCCGTGGCATCTGCCTCGCAGACCACAGTGTCAATCCCGGCTCTGGCGCACACCTCTGCGATGCCGGCCCCCATCTGGCCGCCGCCGACCACACCGACCCGCTGGATACGCAACGCGCTCATGACTGCACCGCCGGACGGTGGACGAGGTAGCGGGCGTAGGCGTCGGGGGTGAAGAACGCAGGCAAGTCGCGTGCCATCGCCGTGCGTTCGAACAGGGCTCGGACTTCGTCCAATCGTGCCCATGGGTACTCCGCTCCCAGGGCGGCGATCTCGTCGTCCAGCAATTCGACCACCGCGTCGCGCTCGACGGCGCGGTGGCGTATCCACTGCCAGATCTGGCAGCGGGCGATCTCGGCGGTGGCCGCGTCCTCCATCAGCCCGTCCAGGGCGACGGCGCCACTGCCGCGCAGCCAGGCCGCGAAGTAGCGGACGGCGACAGCGATGTTGGCGCGAATGCCCTCGATGGTGGGCGGACCTGCGGTGCGGCGTACGGCGACGAGGTCCTCGGCGGTGACGTGGACGTCGTCGCGGGTGCGCTCGATCTGGTGGGGCCGCTCCCCCAGTACGCCGTCGAAGACGCCCCGGCAGACGGGCACGAGACCGGGGTGGGCGACCCACGAACCGTCGAAGCCGTCCTCGGCCTCGCGTTCCTTGTCGAGCCGGACCGCGGCCAGCACAGTTTCGTTGGCCTGCGCATCGCGGCTGGGGACCTGGGCGGCCATGCCGCCGATGGCGTGCGCGCCGCGCTTGTGGCAGGTGCGTACCAGCAACTCGGTGTAGGCCCGCATGAACGGCGCGGTCATGGTGACCTTCGCCCGGTCCGGGAGGACGAAGTCGGGACGGTGCGCGAAGTTCTTGATCAGGCTGAAGAGATAGTCCCAACGGCCCGCGTTGAGCCCGGCGCTGTGTTCGCGGAGCTCATGGAGGATCTCCTCCATCTCGTACGCGGCGCTGATCGTCTCGATGAGGACGGTCGCGCGGACGGTGCCGCGGGGGATGCCGAGCAGCTCCTGCGCGAGGACGAAGACGTCGTTCCACAGGCGGGCTTCGTAGTGGTTCTCCAGCTTGGGCAGGTAGAAGTACGGGCCGTGGCCGGCGTCGATCTGCCGCTGGGCGCAGTGGAAGAAGTACAGGCCGAAGTCGACGAGCGAGGCGGAAACGGGGCGGCCGTCGACGACGAGGTGTTTCTCGGTGAGGTGCCAGCCCCGTGGACGGACCATGATGGTCGCCGGATCATCGCCGAGCCGGTACTGCTTGCCGTCAGGCGTCGTGAAGTCGATGCGGCGTTCGATGGCGTCGAGCAGGCTGAGCTGGCCGCCGACGATGTTGTCCCAGGTGGGCGAGGTGGCGTCCTCGAAGTCCGCCATCCACACGTTCGCGCCGGAGTTGAGGGCGTTGACGGTCATGCGCCGCTCGGGCGGGCCGGTGATCTCTACCCGGCGATCGGTCAGGCCCGGCGCCGGCTGGGCGACCCGCCAGTCGGGGTTGGTGCGGACGGCCGGGGTGGCGCGCGAGAAGTCGAGCGGGACGCCGGAGGCGAGCCGCTCGGCGCGGCGGCGGCGCTCGGCGAGGAGGTCGAAGCGACGGCCGGCGAAGGCAGCGTCGAGGCGGCCGATGAACTCCAGGGCCGCAGGGGTGAGGATCTCGTCGTGGCGGTCACCCGGTGCGCCGAGGACCTGGACTGTGCTGGTCAGAGCAGTGGTTGACATGCAGGTCTCCTCAGCGGAGGGGTGAGGACCGACGGAGACGGTTGCTCTCACCCGGGCACGGGCTGACTGGACGGGGAGGGGCGAGCCGGGGCCGAAGGTCCGGCTCGGCCCTCCCGGTGCTGCTTAGTGGAACTGCTCTTCCTCGGTGGAGCCGCTCAGCGCGGTGGTCGAGGAGGCGGGGTTGACGGCGGTGGAGACCAGGTCGAAGTAGCCGGTGCCGACCTCTCGCTGGTGCTTGACGGCGGTGAAGCCGTCGGCCTGGGCGGCGAACTCGCGCTCCTGCAGGTCGACGTACGCCGTCATGCCGTGCTCGGCGTAGCCCTTGGCCAGGTCGAACATGCCGTGGTTGAGGGAGTGGAAGCGGTAGCCCATCGCGCCCAGCTCGCGCTGGAACTTGGCGATCTGGTCGTCGTCCAGTGCGGCCTTCCAGTTGAAGGACGGCGAGCAGTTGTACGCCAGCATCTGGTCCGGGTACTGGGTGTGGATGGCCTCGGCGAACTCGCGGGCCTGTGCCAGGTCGGGGGTGCCCGTCTCGACCCAGATCAGATCGGCGTACGGAGCGTAGGCGAGACCACGCGCGATCACCGGATCCATGCCGTTCTGCACCCGGTAGAAGCCCTCCGGGGTGCGCTCTCCCGTCACGAACCGGGCGTCGCGCTCATCGACGTCGCTGGTCAGCAGGTTCGCGGCCAGCGCGTCCGTGCGGGCGACGATCAGGGTCGGCACATCGGCGATGTCGGCGGCGAGGCGGGCGGCGTTGAGAGTGCGGATGTGCTGGGCGGTGGGGACGAGGACCTTGCCGCCCAGGTGGCCGCACTTCTTCTCTGAGGCGAGCTGGTCCTCGTAGTGGATGCCGGCCGCGCCTGCGGCAATCATCGCCTTGGTGAGCTCGAAGGCGTTGAGCGGGCCGCCGAAGCCTGCCTCGGCGTCGGCGACGATCGGTGCGAGCCAGTCGGTGCCCTCCTCTGTCGAACCAGCCGTGCCGCCCTCGGCGGTGGCGATCTGGTCTGCGCGCAGCAGCGCGTTATTGATCCTGCGCACCACCTGCGGAACGGAGTTCACGGGGTACAGGCTCTGGTCGGGGTAGGTGTGCCCGGCCTGGTTGGCGTCAGCGGCGACCTGCCAGCCGGAGAGGTAGATGGCCTGGAGCCCGGCCTTCACCTGCTGCACGGCCTGGCCGCCGGTCAGCGCGCCCAGCGCGTGGATGTAGTCCTGCTCGTGCAGCTGCCGCCACAGCCGCTCGGCACCGCGCCGGGCGAGGGTGTGCTCCTCACGGACGCTGCCCGACAGCCGCACAACCTCCTCCGCGGTGTAGGTGCGCTCGACGCCCTTCCACCGCGGATCCGTCGCCCACCGCTGTGCCAGCTCTTCGGCCGTCGCCGTCGTTGTCCCTGCCTGCGCCATGACCGTCTCCTGGGGTCGCGTGAAATCACACGGTTCTTGTGAAGTGTGCGTAAGGCATGTCACTGGGTGACATGCCATTGGTACGGCCCGCCGCCCCCTCCCAGCGTGTGAAGCGGTAAGCAATGCGCCTGGGGCGCCGGGACAGAAGCCGATATGCACGACGTCAGGGCTTGAAAATCGTGCTCGGACTTTCCGGCTCGGCTGCCGGGCTCGGCGGGCCGCACCACGACTCTGACAGCGGCACTCAGTGCCATCAACCGTGGATCATTGCCAACTTCTGCGAATCTTCCGAACCCTGTTTGCCAACCTTGCCAAGACCGGCCACTCCATCCCCGTGCATAAGCTGGAGCGCGTCGCCCGTACCAGGCACGTCCAGTGACAGCCGGCGTGTGGGCACGCAGACCAAAGGGGAAGCGGTGAGCAAGACATACGCGGGAGCGCGGCTGCGGCGGTTGCGCGAGGAGCGGCGGCTCAGCCAGGCAGAGCTGGCGCGCATGCTGGCGATCTCGCCCAGCTACCTCAACCAGATGGAGCACGACTCCCGGCCCCTCACCGTGCCGGTGCTGCTGAGGCTGACCGAGGCGTTCGGCGTCGACCCTGGGTTCTTCTCGGAGCGTGACACCAGCCGACTCGTGGCCGACCTGCGCGAAGTGCTCGCGAACGAGGTCACCGCCGCCCGGGTGTCAGCGTCCGACCTCGCGGAACTGGCATCCCGTATGCCGGCCGTTGCCTCAGTCCTGCTCGACCTCGGCCGGCGCAACTACGCCCTGGCGGAGCGGCTGGCCGAAGCGGCGGAAGGCCGCGACAACGATGACCCCACCCTGCCGCGCTCCCCACACGAGGAGATTCGCGAGTTCTTCTACCGGCGGCAGAACTACCTCCATGACACCGACCTAGCTGCGGAAGAACTGGCCCGTCACGTCGGCGTCCGGCCCGGTGAGGTGGTGCGGGCGCTCTCCGCCCGTCTCATCGAACGACACGGAGTGCGCTTGGCCACGGACTCCGACCAGCTGCATCACTTCGACCCCGCCGCCCGAGTCCTGCATCTGTCCAACCGGCTGCGCCCCGGCCAGCAAGCGTTCCGCATGGCTACCCAGCTCGCCCTGCTCGAGTACGGCGACCAACTGTCCGCACTCGCGTCGGAGGACTACGCCGAGGGCTCCACCACCTGGTCGCTTGCCAGGATCGGTGTGGCGAACTACTTCGCCGCCGCGCTCGTCCTGCCGTACAGCGCCTTCCACACCGCCGCGGAGGAGGTCCGCTACGACATCGAACGGCTCACAGACATCTTCGGCCTCGGCTACGAGACCGTCTGCCATCGCCTCAGTACCCTCCAGCGGCCACGCCTGCGCGGTGTGCCGTTCTCCTTCGTCCGGGTAGACCGCGCCGGCAACATGTCCAAGCGCCAGTCCGCCACTGGCTTCCACTTCTCCCGAGCCGGCGGCACGTGTCCACTGTGGAACGTGTACGAGTCGTTCGCCGCGCCCGGCCGGATCCACGTCCAGATCGCCGCCATGCCGGACGGACAGCGCTACCTCTGGACCGCCCGCGCCGTCACCCGCCACCGCGGCGGCTGGGGCGAGCCCGGCAAGACGTTCGCCATCGGCCTCGGCTGCGAGGTCCGCCACGCCTCCCGGCTCGTCTACTCCGACGGACTCAACCTCGACAACACCTCCGCAGCCACCCCGATCGGCATGGGCTGCCGGATCTGCGAACGCCTCGACTGCCCACAACGCGCAGTGCCACCTCTCGGCCGGACGCTCACCATCGACGAGAACAGCAGTACCTTCGTGCCGTACCCCGTCGCAGACGGGCCGGACCAATAGCGATTCGATACACGATTGAGGTCGGGCCCTCGGATCGATTCGATGGGCCAGCACGATCCTGCGAGACTGCCTGTATGACTGGCATGATCGTGGTCTGCGACTACGACCCCCGTTGGGATAAGCAATTCCAGGATCTTCGGTGGCGACTTGCACTTTGCGTCGCGGATCTGGCTGTATCCATCGAGCATGTCGGAAGTACAGCCGTGGCCGGATGTGCCGCGAAGCCGATCATAGACGTCGACATTGTGGTGGCCGAGGAGGCTTCCGTGCCCGAGCTGATCTCCCGGCTGGCCGGGCAGGGCTACCGGCACGAAGGCGATCTGGGGATTCCTGGCCGGGAGGCTTTCCAAGCCCCTCCTGCGGCTCCCGAACATCACCTGTATGGCGTGGTCGCAGGCTCTAAGCCCCATCTTGATCACATCTTGCTCCGTGACTACCTGCGTCAGCGGCCCGATGAAGTCCGGCGCTACAGCGCGTTGAAGAGGGCCTTGGCACAGCGATTCGCTGCCAACAGCGAGGGCAGGCAGAACTACTCGACGGCGAAGAACGCTCTGGTGGAGGAACTGGTGGTCAAGTCCCACGCCGCTCGGTACCACTGACGAACCGTGACATGACAACGGCCGCACGGGTTGGTGATGTCGCGACGCGGAAGTGCGTCGGCAGCCAGGTCGACGCGGATGGCTGCCTCGAGTCCGAGGCCCGCCTTGTGCACGGCGTACATGGTGAAGGAGTAGGCGAACAGGAAAGCCAGGGCGATCGCCAGCACCATGGTGGGGACGTTGCCCCAGAGCAGGGCGGTGCCGATGGCCATGCCCGGGATCTCGCCGATCGCACACCCCGTCAGGCAGTGAGCCGTCGCCCGCGCCGCAGTACCCCAGGAAGCGCCACCAGCCCCCATGAGGGCACCCCCTTCGCCGACCTCGTCGAAACCGGCTCGGTCGCCGAGGCCCGCGCGGCGGACAAGGTCCGTAAGGAGGGCAAGGACTGCGTGATGCAGGACGGCGACGTGGTGGAGTTCCGCTTCGGTGTATGAATTCCACCACGTCGGTGACCTGGGACTGCCGGATCGAGTGCGGTGAGTACGGCATCTATCGATGCGCCTGAGTTGCTTGATGGCGGCCTGGCATCGGTGAAGAGCAGCCAGCTGCGCCGGGGAGCGGCCGTCCTTTGGGCACGATGGGCCAATCCCCGTTAGCCAGCGGCTCCCGAAGGGGCACGGGCCACTCGGTAGACAGCGCCCAGCCGCCCGGCTGGGCGCTGTCGTTCGTCACAGGGCCGGAGCTACGCGGCAAACAGTCCGATGACCGTCACGGCGATCGTCGCAACCGAGAGGAAGGCAGCGCCTCCTCCACCCCAGCAGGCGAGGGGGCTTGCCCCGAGTTGCGCAGCAAATAGTCCTGCGATGATGCCGACGAGCGCGGAGAACAGAGTGGCCAAAACTACCCAAATGGCCATGTCATGCGAGCCGCTCAACGGGATTTCCTTCCGATTCAGGAAGGGCGGCCAGGAGAGCGGGAGGGCAGGCTCAACCGAGCCGCCCTTTTTGGGGATGGCTGCGCATCGCCCTTGTTCACAAGTGCGGGCGATGGGTTGAGCGCTGCTGGCCGACTCAGCAAAACTCGGCGATCTCCGTCGGGTTCCCTTGCCTCAGGAGCGCGCTGTCGTCAGCGGCCTGCAGGGTCGGTTGCTGAGGTAGATCGGCTTACCTTTCAGGCCCTGCGAGGTCGCATGTCGGCACGACTGACCAGGGCTCTGGCGCTGAAGCTCTCAACCTCCAAGCGCATTAGGGAGCTTATCACCGGGTGTGAGCAGCCCGTGACGGCTTCTGATCCATGCACCCAGGGCCTGCGGGTGCTGTAGCGCCGGTGGGAGCGGAGATGGGCGACGTTGTCGAAGGACAGGGCGCAGTCATGAGAGGGCGTACCCGTCCGTCGGGTTCGGCCGCGCATCTGCCGAGCGAGGAAGGCGACGCTCTCGGTCACGCTCGGGGCTATGTCCGCCCCGAGCGAGCATGTGGCCGGCGTCTTCGACAGGCCCCAGGGTGGCCAGTCCGCCGGCGATGCGTAATGCCCGGGTGAGTGTTTCGCTCTGGCTATAGGGCACGGCCGAGTCTGCCTGCCGTGGACCAAAAGGAAGGGCGGGGGCGCTGCAGATCCCCGGTCGGCCCCTGAAGCTTGGGTGGACTGGCCCTCTTCGTCTACAAGGTTGTGACTGCGGCCAGGTGCGCGAGTTCGTTTTGCTTCTTCTTCACGGTAGCTGCCCTTGCGGGGGCGGTCGTCGGCATCCGCAAGTCCTGGCAGCTGGTGCGGCTGGCCAGCATTGAGCCGACGGGTTGTGCGGGCAACAAGGTGGAGGCCATCACAGTAGTTGATCCAGAACCCCAAGTACTGATCGATAAAGTCACTCGTTGGGTCGACGTGGGGCTTTCTGGTGAGAACGGGAAACGCGGCAGAAAAATTGCCATCAGCGCACACCCGTCCGGTTGGCTCATTCGTCTCACAGTCAGCGGCCTTCTCAGCGGCCGCATCCAGGGCATTTGGAGCACTCATCTTGATAAGCCGCATACAGCGTACTCGTCGAGCGTCCGCGATTGTCATCACTACCGCCAAGAACCTCGGCCTCACCAACACGCACTTCGATTCGTTCGACGGCATCGGCAGAGGCGCGAACTACTCGACACCGCGCGACCTGACGAAGCTTGCGAGCAGCGCGATGAAGTACTCGACGTTCCGCACGGTCGTCAAGACCAAGGCGACCAAGCAGAAAGTCACCACGAAGACCGGCGGTTACCGCTATATGCCGTGGACGAACACCAATACCTTGCTCGGCAGCTACCCGGGTGCCATCGGCGTCAAGACCGGTTCGGGCCCGGAGGCCAAGTACTGCCTGGTATTCGCGGCCACCCGTAACGGCAAGACGGTCATCGGTACGGCGCTGACCTCGTCTTCGGTGGCCAATCGTACGGCGGACGCGAAGAAGATGATGGATTACGCCTTCAAGAAGTAGGCGACAGAGGGGGCGTCGGAAGGGCCTGCTCGCGATCATTCCCATGTGTACGGGAGGCGGGAGCAGACCCTTCTCGCTTGCTCGAAGAGCCCCACTCGAAGCCGCCAAAGCATGCTGTTCCTGCACCACGGTTCGTTGGACGAGCGGATGGATCCACCAGTCGCGACGGCCCTGTCTACCCGGCCCCTACACCGTGAACAACTGGGCATAGGTCATCAGGTGACCGCCGCGGACGGTGTCGGAGACTTCGGGTTAGCGGCCGAGCCCCAGGCCGCCGGGGAAGGCCGTTACGTGCGACGGATTTCCGTTCCCGCGCGCCGGCCCCGTCTCCCCAGATCGGGGGCCAACTTCCCTGCGAACACACGGCTGTCGGCTGGTGGTGGGAGGACAGCCACGCTCCGTTCTTCGGGCCGGGTTCCGTGTCCTTGCCCTGGAGCATGGTCCGGCTGGCCCCAACGCAACGGTGAGGCAGACGCTGTTGGTAGACGTCGCTCCACTCCGGTTAATCCACCCGACGCCGCCCACTGGCCCCTGCTGATCACCCCGGGGCAGTGGGGCGACGCTCCGCAGTTCATTCCGGTCATGGAACGGGTCGGCGGTATGAGCACCGCATGACGACGACAACCACACCGAGCGTGGCCAGCGCAGTCTCATCGCCGAGCACGACCTGGGGGCCCGCCGCTTGACGGCTGACTTCCGACGGACATGCCCCCTGCTGATAACAACAGTGAGGTCTTCCAGTGATGAGCAACACACGGTAACTTATTGTGACATCTCGCGGGCTGGTGGTGGCTCACGAGTGAGAGCCAGGCCTGATTCCGAGTCAGGTTAATGACGGTCAGTCACCAGCCTTGCGCCAATGAAAGGCGCCGACAGGTCTAGACCCTTCCCGTGGAGCCCTTTTGCGTTTAGATTCTTGCCTGATCGCGAGACGACCAAGGCAGCGTTCGCACCGGGGGATCTATCAGTGCGAGGGCTCCTCTTGCGATCTCGACCACGTCACATGCACTACAAGGGGGGCACCCATGCCCGTCACTACTCATCTGAGGTACGTCCTACGCTCCGTAGTGGCCGCAACTACGCTTGCCGCGATCGGCCTGACGGCTCCTCAGGTCTCTGCTGCCGAAGGCCCCTCGGCATCCGGTGTGGCGATATCGCCCACCGCGTCCAAGGCCACGCGCACTATTGCCGCCGCCCAGACCGAGGCGGTACGGGCGACGTCGAACCTCTGTGGCTCTACTTATGTGCTGCAGTCCGCTGAACGCCTGCCGGATGCACGGCGTTTCGGCACCCTGTTCACCTACACCCGGGGAAACGCTGGGTACACAGGAGCCTGTGCGGTCTTCGACAACAACACTGGCACGGCGAAGTACATGAAGCTCAAGCTGTGCACCAACAGGACCGAGCCTAGGTGTGACACCGATGAGGGCACCTTTAGCCAGTACGCGGGTCCTGTCACCATCACGGGCACACACAGCGAGATCTTCTGCTCCAAGTCGACCGCGATCATGAAGAGCACCAAGACCTCCACGGCAGCGCTGATCGACCGGGTCGACTACGCCACGCCATGCAACTGAGAGCAGATGCGCCTCGGCGCGTTTCACCGTCGAGCCCGCTTGGCAGGCGGGTCAGGACACTGGCGCTGAGCGCTGCGGGGCTCACGGCTTGCCTATTCATTGTCTCCTGCAGCGGGACCAATGGGGACGGTAAGCATGCAGTCGACAGTGCTGCGGCGGCCTCGAAATCGTCTCGCCCCGATTCAGCGTCGCTTCCAGCCCCGAGCGAGCCAGCGTCGGCCAAACCCTCAGTTGTTGCGGCGCCTCCGTCCCTCTCAGCGACCGTAGACCCGAACCAAGAGGCGGCGGACGAGGCTCCTGCGGAGCGAGTCGCGGGCGCGCCCAGCGGGGACCCGATCGCGTCGTCCACGCCCAGCGGTGTGGCCTCGGGCAGCGAGTCCTTTGGTCGTCCCGTCGCCACCGATGGGGATGTCGTGGTCTATACGCCCACCCGAACCAGGTCCGGGCTGATCATCCCAGTGAAGATCACGAACAAGGGTGACCGGCGGGCTATTTATCGAGTGGACTTTCGCGTCACTGGTCCAGGTGGGTTCCAGGCGACGGCTCACATCGAGACTGCGGTAGTCGGCCTCTACCCGGGCACATCGTGGCCGACTGAACTCACCGCTGAGGACCCTGGCAAGCCGGTGCCGGAGCATCCGATCGTGACGATCGAGAAGAACGCTAAGCAGGAACTCCGTAGCTGACCCAGTGGGAGGGGGCCCGCCCGCCAACGCGCTGCGGGCCCCTGGTATTTGACTCTCCTGCCGGCGTCTCGGAGACCAACCGCCGACTGCCCGCAGGACGGGCCTTGGGCGCGACTATGCCCAGGGGTGTCGGCACGCCGCCGACAGCTCCCAGAGATCGTGGGCCACCACCGTAGGACGCCGTCAGCGTAAGCCAAGCAGGCCCACTTCTGACGTGCGACGCCTCGGTAGCTAGCCTCGGGCTTTCACGTGGCTCGGTGTCCGATGCATGATCGGAAACGCGAAGAGTGCTCCTGACCTGCAACGATGGGACTTGTCTAGGGTCCAGGTCGTCGCATGAAAGAAGCACTCCTCAGGTGAAGAAGCGTATCGGGTCCTATCCGCGTGTCCGCATCGAGGGCGGTGGCCGGGCAGCGGTCTCCCAGGCCGGAGGGGTGCTGCTGGTCGAGACCGTCCGCAAGAGCGGACTGGACACCGCGATATCGGCGGCGCTCGCGCCGTGGCGGCGGCCACGGGCGGTGCACGATCCGGGGAAGATCCTGCTCGATGTAGCTCTCTCGGTCGCGCTCGGCGGGGACTGCCTCGCGGATGTCGCGGTGCTGCGGGCCGAGCCGGCCGTGTTCGGGCCGGTTGCCTCCGACCCGACCGTCTCCCGGCTCATCGACAAGCTTGCCGCGGGCGGTCCGAAGACTCTGACCGCGATCCGGTCGGCGCGGGCCGAAGTGCGCGAGCGGGTCTGGAAGTTGGGCGGCGCCTCGTCGCCGGACGCCACCGGTCAGGTGATCGTGGACGTGGACGGGGTGCTGGTCCTGGCTCACTCCGACAAGCAGGACGCGGCCGCGACCTGGAAGAAGACCTACGGACATCATCCGCTGATGGGCTTCGTCGACCACGGACGCGGCGGCACCGGAGAGCCGGTGGCCGCGCTGTTGCGGCCCGGGAACGCGGGCAGCAACACCGCCGCCGATCACATCACCGCCACCCAGCTCGCCTTGGCCCAGCTCCCGAAGCGATATCGGCGAGGCCGCTCCACTTTGATCCGCACCGACTCCGGCGGCGGGACGCATGAGTTCGTGGCCTGGCTCGCGAAACGCGGGAGGTGGCTGTCGTACTCGGTCGGGATGACCATCACGGAGCAGATTCACCAGGCCGTCCAGCGCGTGCCCGCCTCCGCCTGGACGCCCGCCGTCGAACCAGGCGGCGAGATCCGCGACGGCGCCTGGACCGCCGAGCTCGACGGTGACGTCCTGAAAGGCTGGCCAAGAGGGATGCGGCTGATCGTTCGCAAGGAACGTCCGCACCCGGGCGCCCAGTTGCGGTTCACCGATGCCGATGGACTGCGGCTGACCTGCTTCGCCACCAACACCACCGACGTCCCGATCGCCGCACTGGAACTGCGGCACCGCCAACGCGCACGAGCCGAGGACCGCATCCGCAATGCGCGCGCCACCGGCCTGCGGAACCTGCCCCTGCACGACACCACGCAGAACCAGATCTGGCTGGAGATCGTCCAGCTCGCGCTCGACCTGCTGGCCTGGCTGCCAATGCTCGCCCTGACCGGCAAACCCCGCCTCTGGGAACCACGCCGCCTGCGGCTACGACTGTTCTCCGCCGCCGCCCAGCTCGTCACCACCGCCCGCCGCCGGCATCTGAGATTCACCCGCCACTGGCCCTGGACCGACGTGATCACAGGCGCGATCGAGCGACTCGAGGCCCTTCCAAACCCCGGCTGACCAGCAACAACCACCCGCCCCAACGAGCAGCACCACCCACCCCGGAACCGTGGAAACCGGCGCACACCCGACGCGACAGCCGGGCCATCGGCCTACCCGTCACCGATCCGACATGCGGAAACGGGCCGCCGGAGAATCCGACGACCCGTCACGAAAGATCGAGGCTAGACCGTCGCCGTAAGTGCAGCACCAACGCACCGGTGCTGCACTCCAGCTCCATAACACCGGGTACTGGCTCGGCCATGCCCCGCGCTCATGCGCCACTAACGCTAGAGGATTTGCTGTGAACCGCACCATCATGCGCCTGTCCACGTTTACCGCGACGGCTGCCGCCCTGAGCGCAGTCATGCTGACGTCGCACTCCGCGAGCGCAGCTGAGACCTGCTCGACGGCCAACGGCAACGTACGAGCCATCGACCTGCCCGGGCTCAAGCCGGATACCCAGATCGGTGCCGAAGTCTGTGCCGACCCCTCTTCCGACGGAAAGATAAAGGCCAACACCACGCTCAACTGGGGCATCCTGGATGACCAAGTACAGGACACCGGTAAGCGATTCACGTCGTTCAAGGTGACCACTCGTTTGGAAAACCGTCCGACGTCTTCCGGCACCGACAGCGTGGTGACCAGCACCACGTGCGACTTCACAGACAAGCTCAACCAGAACTACGCCAACGCAACCGGGCTGACATGTTCCTCGCCGGCCGCCGTCTTCAACCCGGATCTGTGGTGGTCGGGCGACGCGACCGTCGTCTACGACATCGAAGCAGACGGCAAGGGCGCCATCACCTGGCAGCTCACCGGATCTCCGCTCGTCAGCTGAACGACAGAAGCAGAACAAGGCCACCGCGCCCAGTAGCCAAAGCGCCACCGGGTTCGCGCCGGCGTGCATTACCGGCATCACCTTGGCCGCCAGCGCGCTCGGTACCGCGACCACCAGCAATTGACCGGGGCGGCAGCCGCCCTGCCCAGGAGGGCTGCCACCAAGAGCAGCCACCTGCGCGGGCGAAGCTGCCGCCCCGGTTCGTGGCGTTCTGCATACGACGCCCCGGTGCTGATCAACCGTCCCTGCCGATGGGGAGCGCGGTGCTGTGAACAACGAAAAGAGAGAAGATCCAAGATGGCAGACGAGCGCGTTCTCGAGGCTCAGAAGTGGGTCAACTCCACTTACAGCAACGTCCTTGGCTACAAGAAGTGCCCCGAAGACGGCAAAACGGGATGGGGCACAATGTACTCCCTGACTCACGCCCTTCAGTACGAACTCGGCATTACCAACCTGTCCAACAGCTTCGGCCCCACGACACTCAATTCACTCACACAGCGGGGCGGGGTTAAGGAAGGAGAAAAGAACGAAAACATCGTCAAGGTTATCCAGAGCGCTTGCTACTGCAAGGGATTCGATCCCGGCGGCATCAATGGCACGTACGGAATGACTACCCGAAGCGCCATCTCAGCCATGATGACGAAGATGGGCATCGGCTCAGAATTCGACATGACGAAGGGGTACCTGGATCCGAAGGTGTTCAAGGCCATGCTCACCATGGATGCTTATACCGTCGTGTCTGGCGGTACGGAAGAAGTGCGAACGATCCAGCAGTGGTTCAACAGCCGGTACTGGAAGAAATCCCCGTTCTTCATCATCCCTTGCGACGGTCACTACACCCGCGATGTACAGCAAGCCGTGATGAAGGCCCTACAGCTGGAAATGGGCCTCGAGGAATCCTCCGTCACCGGTAACTTCGGGCCAGGCACCCAAGCAGGGCTGAAGAACCGTACTCTCAGCGAAGGCTCGACAGGAATCTTCGTTCAGCTTTTTTCCGCCGCGTGCGTATTCAACGGCAAAGTAAACAATCTCATCACATCATTCAAGTCCACCTACGACGCCAAGCTGGCTCAGTACGTCTCAGCGTTCCAATCGTTCTCCAAGCTCGCCAGCACCGACGGGCGAGCAGACTACGACACGTGGTGTCAACTGTTGGTATCCATGGGGAACCCAGACCGCAAGGCCACCGCCTGCGATACCCGCTTCACCATTTCGCTGTCACGTGCCAAGGCACTCAAAGCGTCAGGGTACGAGGTCGTCGGACGCTACCTTGATGAGGAAGTGCTCGACCCGAAGCACGACCTCAATAAGGAACTGATGCCAGGCGAACTCGATGCGATCTTTGACGGGGGAATGAAGGTGTTCCCTATCTCCCAGTACATCGGCCGCTACCTCTCGAATTTTACCTTCGATCAGGGCTTCAACCACGCGGTAAAGGCTCATGACCGCGCTGAGGGTTACAAGTTCAATCGCGGAACAGCCATTTACTTCGCTGTGGACTACGATGCAACTACCGAACAGATAACGTCCAACATTGTCCCCTACTTCACAGGCATCCAGGCGGGACTGAACCACAAGGGAAAGAAATACATAGCGGGTGTTTATGGATCCCGCAATGTATGCTCTCGCGTCAGCGCAGACGCTCACGCTCGGCATTCGTTTGTATCCGGCATGTCGTGGGGCTTCTCCGGAAACCTGGGGTTCCCCATGCCAGAGAACTGGTCGTTCACTCAGATCAAGGAATACGAATTCGATACCAACGGCGACAAATTTGACCTCGACCGCGATGTGATGCGAGGCACCGACCCGGGCGTGGGACGCGACGGCGTCGGCGCAACCGGTTCACCCGTCGATGCCTTCCTGAAGTACATCGACGGCGTATATCAAACGGCAGTCAAGTACAACAGCGGTAATGCCTCGCACAAGGTTCTCGAGTGGCTCCGCTACCCCGCCTATTACTCCTATGGGCAGGGTTGGGAAACACTGATCGGCGAGATCGACATGAAGTGGATCAACTACTGCGCAGCAAACGGGCCCACGCGCGTCAAGTATTATACTGATCCTTCCTATGGTGTCACCGTCAACGCAGACCATCTGGCTGCCTGCGCCGACGCTTACTACCTGCGAGGCGTTCCGAGTGGGACGGCAGCCAACCGCGGTGACTTCGCCGGCTGGGGGGGCGACCTCACTACCTTCTATGCCGACTGGCGCAATCACGCCGACTCCTACGCGTCCGGATACCTCTTCGCGAAGGACCGGCTGGCAAAAATAAACGTGGCCTCCTCGTTCGGTTTCGGTGACCTTATCGAGGACGCCGACGGATATCTCCTCGGAAAAGCAGTGAAGAACGGCACAAAGATCACCGACTGGTTCCGCTCCCACCTCGGAGGATCCGGTCACCTGTCCCGGTTCACAAAATTCTTCAGCGAACGCTACAACGGTCAGATCAACACGGTCGTAGGCGCGGCCCGGACCATGCTCGTCGATGTCGGTGCCGACGATGAACTCGACGCCATCCGCACCTTGCTGATCCGTAAGAATGCAGGCGTTGACACGATGATGCCCGGCTACTTGCCCGACGACAAGCTCAACCCGTTCCTGTCCGGCTACGCGGATATCCTTAAGAGCGTCGTTGATCAAGAGTCAAAGCGTAGGAGCGCTTTCTTCGCCAAGAACAGCTGAATGTCGAACGAGGGAGTAACACCGTGGCATACAGCAACTATGGGGTACCCAACGTGAAATGGCCCCGCAGCAGCCCCCGCGCCTGGTCTTACGCCGCGGTCGCAGCGGCGCTAGGCGCGAGCGGCCTGTACGTATGGGGGTTTATTTCCCTGTTCGGAACGCTCGATATAGAAGAGTTCTGCACGCTGACGAAACATCAGAAGTTTGACCCGGAATACGCGTACATACCGGAGCAGTGGTTTCCGCTGTCGCAGAAGTGCAACGCCACCTACGACCTCGTTCCCCCGTACGTCAACTCGGGTGTCCTCGCGTTGGCCGGGATCGCCTTGGCATGCGTCGTCACAGCAATGGCCATCGCTGTCAAGCGCAAGCACGGCGCCAACGGCACCCACACGGATGACAAGGAAGCAACCACATGAAGCCCTCCGTACGGAACCTGCCGCGGCGCTGGTTCATCACATCCGCCGGTGCCGCGAGTGGCGTAGTTCTCTTTGGTACGGGATCCGCCGCCCCTGCTGCAGCCATGCCCGCAGATGAAGTCGCCACCTGGAACGGCAAGAAGTCAGCCAACGGCTGGCCTGTGATCGACAAGGGCATCAGATACCCGATCGAAGGCAGCCGCGCCTCAGTCACCCTTGCCGGTGGCGAGGTGGCCGTTGTTCTCCTGCACGTCGCCCGTCGTTTTCACTACGAAGTGGACGCATTGCGGGTGGGCGATATAAGTGGTCACTCCACCAATCCAGTGGTAAAGAACGACTACGAGTCCAACTATCTGTCGGGCACTGCCATAGCCATCCGGCCAGGCGCCTATCCCGCTGGCCTCACAGGTGGGTTGTTCCCGCACGAGCTGATCGTGATCCGAGACATCCTCGCCGAACTCGACGGCGTTGTTTCCTGGGGTGGTGACGAGCCGGCCGTTCCAAAGGAATCTCATTTCCAGATCGCGCTCAAGCCGGGACACCCGAAGCTGAAGCGGGTCGCAGCCAAGATCCGCGGCTGGAGCGAGGAGCCCGGCAAGGGGGCTGGTGCAACCGATGCCTTCGCCTCGACACGCCGCAAGGCGGCACGCGCGTTCGAGCAGCGGACCTCCAACTAGAGATCTTCAATGGCTGGGGTTACGGCGGTTGGAGGTCGAGGCCGGTCTTGGCGATGAGGCCGTCTATGAGGCCGGGGCGGTACTGCATCCGTTTGAGCCGGGTCTTCACCAGCACGGTGAGCTGGTCGATGGTCTGTTTGGTGAGGTTGGACAGCGACTGAGGTGACCCCCGGAGTGTAGACACAGGGGTTCATGCTGCGAGTGAGAGTTTAGCTGTCTTGTGGTGCTGCTGTTCGAAGTCCATCGGAGAGAGGTAGCCCAGCGCGCTGTGGCGTCGGCGGGCGTTGTAGTAGGTGAGCCACTGGAAGATCTCCAGCCTGGCCTGTCGCATCGTCACGAACAGCTTCCCTTGCATTGCTTCTCGCTTCAGTCCCTGCCAGAAACTCTCGGCCAGGGCGTTGTCATAGCTCGAGCCGACCCTGCCCATGCTCCTGCGGATGCCGTACCGGTCACAGACCTGCGCGAACGCGGCCGACGTATATTGCGATCCACGGTCCGCGTGGAAGATCACCCCGGTGACGTCACCGCCGCGGGCCGCGACCGCGGCCTGGAGCGCGTCGATGACGAGCCCAGCTCGCGTGTGCGGGGCCATCGAGTAGCCGAGCACCCGGCGTGAGCGGATGTCGATGGCGCAGGCGAGGTAGAGCCAGGTGGTTCCGACCCGCACGTATGTGATGTCACCGCACCACTTCTCGTCCAGAGCCCCGGCGCTGAAGTCCCGCTGGACCAGGTCCGCCACCGGCGGCGCGAGCCGGTCCGGGATCGTGGTGCGCTTCTTCTTGCGTAGGTGACGGCCGACGATGCCGTGCTTGCGCATCAGCCTCGCGACTCGCTTGCGGTTGACCGTGTGGCCGAAGCAGCGCAGTTCGGCATGGACTCGACGCGCGCCATAGTTCCCGCGGTGTTCGGCGTGGATTTCACGGATCTCCTCGACCAGGGCGTCCTCGGCGGCCTGCCGCTCCGCCCGCGCCTTGGTGCCGGCGATCCACCGGTAGTAGCCCGAGCGGGAGATCTCCAGCATCCGGCATATCCGCTTGATGCCGAACATCTCGGCGTGGGCGGAGACGAAGTCCCAAGCGGCGGTCTTCACTTCATCTCCCGGGCGAAATACGCCGCTGCCCGGCGCAGGATCTCCCGCTCGAGCTGCCATTCCTTCTCCGCCTTGGCCAGCCGCGCGTTCTCCGCCCGCAGCCGGGCCAATTCGGCCTCGGTGTCCTGCGACGCTCCGGCGGCGACTGGACGACCGTCGGCGTCACGCACCCAGGTCCGTAGCGTCTCGGGGTTGACATTCAGATCGGCCGCTACGTCCTTGAACGTCCGCCTGCCGGCCGAGGGCCGCCACAACGCGATCGCGTCGGACCGGAACTCCGCACTGTACTTCGAGGGCCGTGCCACGTGGATCTACACCTTCCTGGACCAAGGTCCATTGTCAGGTGTGTCCACACCACAGGGATCACCTCATTCGCAGCATGAACCCCTGTGTCCACACTCCGGGGGTCACCTCACGCGCGGGTGTCACCATGGACAGTCACTCCCCTGGTCCGGCCGGACGCGGCGTCGCCTCACGCGCTCACACACTCACCCACCGTGCGGACGCCCCAGGCCCGCCACTAGCCGACGCGCGCTTGAGGATGACATGCGGTCGCGTGTGTCACTCCGGATCGTTCCGGATGCCTTGCCCGACGCTCCCCCCACTACCTTGTCGACGGCGCCCGCAAGACCGACCCGTCCAGAGCCCGGGGAGCAGCGATGCCGACGACCGTCACCACCGACCGCCCCACCGCCACCGTGCTCAGGCATCAGGAGTGCCAGGTGCTCTCGGCGGTCGGCTGCGGCCTGCGGGACGACGAGATCGCCGCCGCCCTCGCCATCCCCGAGGGCGCCGTGGCCGAGCACCTCGCGCGAATCCTGGTGAAGCTCGGTCTGCGCGACAGGGCCGCCGCCATCGTTCACGCCTTCGACTGCGGTCTGGTCGTCGCCGGACGTGGCCCCCGCACGCGGTCGGTGAGATCGGTTCCACGGACCATCGCCGTGCGAGCGGCGGGACCGAAGGTACGGATCTCCCTGCTCGGGCCGCTGCAGGCATGGCGGGACGGGCGGCCCCTGAACCTGGGGCATCTGCGCCAGCAAGCCGTCCTGGCGGCCCTGGCGCTGGGCGCGGGGCGGTCCCTCAGTCAGCAGGAACTACTCGATGGCGTATGGGGAATGGAGCCGCCGGTCGCGAACGTGGTGCCGGTGTACATCTACCGATTACGCAAGGTCCTGCGCGTCGGGGACGGTCCGGACTCGGTCATCGAACGCGGGCTCCGTGGTTACCAGCTGGTCTCCGGCGCGGTCGACGTGGACGTCGCACGCATGGAGGAGCTGGTCACCGGCATCGGGAAGGCCGATCGAGCGGGCGAACCGCTCGAGGCAGTCCGCCTCTGTGCCCAGGCGCTGGAGCTGTTTCGCGGGGAGCCCCTGGCCGGTTTGCCGGGGACGCTTGCCGAACTGGAACGGCTGCGGCTCACCGACCGCAAGATTGCCATCGTACAGCGGAAGTTGGAGTGGCAGCTGCGCCTTGGCCAGGATGCGGAGGCGATCGCCGAGTTGTTCGCCCTGTCGGCGGCACACCCCCTCAATGAGCCGTTGGCCGCGATGCTGATGCGGGCGCTGTACCGGAACGGACGCCAGGCCGACGCCTTGACGGTGTTCGAGCGCGCCCGCCGCCGTCTCGCTGACGACCTCGGGGTTCCTCCGAGCCGGATGCTGCGGCGGGCGCACCAAATGATTCTGTGCGGTGACGAAGCCGGCCTCGGCCTCACCCCCTTGGCCGGGTCCACCACCGGCCCGTGATCACCAGGCGGCGGGATGCCAAGCGCCGTTGTACCACTGCTCGTTGGCGCTGTCGTTGTGGTGATCCATGTTGAAGTCGTGGGGGTAGTTCCTGATGTGGTTGCCCGGGTACGTCCAGATGCCGGCGGACTCGTCGCAGACGTAGTCCCAGTGGCAGATCGTCTTGACCGGTACGTTGCCGAAGAACCTGTCGGCGCCGGCGAGCGGAGCGCCGACGATACCGCCGAACGGCACGGATCCCCCGTTGGCGCCGGGGCCGCCCTGGCGCTTGGGGTCTGCGATGAGAATGGCGTTGACGTTGTCGAAGGTCTGCCAGTTCTCGGTGACCCAGATGTGCACCACCGCGGCGCCCAAGGAGTAGCCGCCCATCTTGACGTGCTGGCCCGGGCACGCGGCACGTTGGTCGCGCACCAGCCGGTTCAGCTCGTTGACGCCCGCCCGGGCGCTCGCGCCGTTGGGAATCTGAGTGGGGTACCCGACGTGCTGCTGGATGTTGCCGGTGAAGCCGTCGTTGTTCCATGAGCTTCCCGTGCCGCCGACGACGATCGTGTAGGTGCCCTCGCACGGAGCCGCTGCCGCTTGCGCTGTGGACGCCTGTGTCACCGAAAGCCCTGCCGTCAGCAGAAGTCCGGCCAACGCGGCCGTCATCCTCTTTGCTCGCATTCGATCCTCCCCATGTGGTCTGCCTGTGCGTCACGACATTGGCAGTGGCCGATGACATCCCGATGAAACGCGTCCCGATGCAACGCGAGGGGAGGCCGATTCCATCGGTATTTCATCGGTGCTTTCTACTGTCGGCCGCCAACGACCGGAGTTCACGACGGAAAGGCACACCATGGCAAGAAGCGGCTTATACCGCGTACTCACCAGACTGGCCTTGATAGCCGGTATCTGGGCGTTGGTCATCGAGATGACCGCCTCGGTCGCCGTCGCCCAACCCGGACCTGTTCCAGGGCCGGGCGACGACCGTTCCGGCGTCTCCCGGTATTTCAGTGGCCCACAAGGCATGGCCATTGCGACCGCACCGTGTGATCCGGCCGGTCCCTCAGCCACCGACGGCATCATGGCCGACCAGCTCAACCCGCAGCTCAACGCGAAGATGGCCGGCTATCTGAACGCGTACAAGATGTCGTGCGCGCGGATGGTCACGCAGGCGGTGAAGGACCGCGGGCTCAACCCGAGAGCCGCGGCGATCGCCATCGCCACGATCATCGTGGAAACCAGCATGAACAACTACTCCCAGGCCGTCGATCACACCAGCATCGGGCTGTTCCAGCAGCAGGACTGGTGGGGCACCCGGGAGCAGCGTCTGAACCCGGCCTACGCCACCAACGCCTTCCTCGACGCGATGGAACAGCTGTATCCGGGCGGCTCGTGGAACGACGCGCCGATCGGCGAGGTGTGCTGGCGGGTGCAGCAACCGAGAGAGGACCTGCGCTACCTGTACGGGATCGAGGCGGGCGACGCCACCCTGATCGCCAACGCGTTGTGGTCCGGTACGGGCGGCGGCCCCAAGCACCCGTACGGCTCCGGTCGGGTCGTGTCCGGGCGGTCCGTGGACGGACGCCTTGAGGCTTTCGCCGCCGGTTCCGACGGCGTGTATCACGCGTGGCAGACCGCGGTGAACGGCGCTTGGTCGCCGTGGCGGTTGGCGGGTGGTCCGCGCAACGCCCAGCTGGCGGTGGCGTCCAACGCGGACGGCCGGCTGGAAGTGTTCGCGCTGTCGGACAGTACGTTCGATCACATGTGGCAGACCGGGCCCAGTGCCGGGTGGTCCGGCTGGGAGAACTTCGGCACCGGGGGGCACCGGCTGGTGGCGGGCAACAACGCCGACGGCCGGATCGAGGTGTTCGCCTCCAACGCCGACGGTGTGTTCCACCGCTGGCAGACCGCGCCCAGCGGCGGTTGGGCCGGCTGGGAAGGCACCCACGGCGGCCCGGCCAACGCGCGACTCGCCATGGAGAACGCGCCCGATGGGCGACTCGAGGTCTTCGCGCTGTCCGACTCGACGTTCGAGCATCTGAACCAGACCGGCGTCAACGGCGGGTGGTCCGCCTGGGAGAACTTCGGCACCGGAGGACGCGCCGTCACCGCCAGCTACAACCAGGACGGCAGGCTCGAGGTGTTCGCATCCAACGCCGAGGGTGTGTTCCATCGCTGGCAGACCGGCCCGACCTCATGGTCGGCGTGGGCCGGCACCGGCGGGATCCCCAATGCCGAGCTGGCCACGTCGCGGACGGTCGACGGGCGGGTCGAAGTGTTCGCGATCAACGCCACCACCGCGAGCCATGCCTGGCAGACCGGCCCGAACGCGGCGTTCTCGCAGTGGGAGAACTTCGGGGGCGGTGGCACGTCGGTCGGTGCGAGCAACAACGCCGACGGTCGCATCGAGGTGTTCGGCACCAGCCACGCCGGCGTCTATCACCGGTGGCAGACCGGCTTCGCCACCTGGTCGGAATGGGCCTGGCTGAACGATGCCGGCCCTGCGATCACCTAGCCGTCGCGGCTGGGGACCCGATCCGGGAAGGAGAGCTCCGGAACGCGCGCCCGCCGTCGTCCCGCAGACCGCACCAGCGGCGGGCGGGACGACGGCGGGCGCTTGCCGTCAGGCGGCGAATTCCCTCTCCAGCCTGGGGATCAGGTCCCGTAGATCCTGTTCCCAGCAGCCGGCGTTGTGGCCGCCGTTGCACTGGGTGCCCCAGGCGGCCCCGTCGCCGTAGTTGACGTAGTAGTAGGACATACCCAGAGCGTCCATGGCGGCCTTGACGTTCTTGGCCGCGCCCGCGACCCAGAACTCCATCTCGAGGGGCGAGCCGCCTCCGTCGCCCACGTAGACGGAAACCCCGACTCCGGCCTTGGCCAGTCGGTCCATGTGCTGCGACGGGTCGACCTCGTTCCACCGCCAGTCGGCGTTGAACACCGGGTAGGGCGAGCCGAACGCGGCGTCGCTGTCCACACCGGGCTTGTAGGGAGAGTCGTTGGGGTCGCAGACTCCGGATGCCGATGCGCACATCGCGCCCGACGCGTCGATGAGCGTGGCGACGACGGCCAGCCGGAGGTCCATGGACCTGGCCGACAGATCGATGTCTCCTGACAGGGACGCGGTGTGGCTGAACAGGTCGGGACGGGCCTGGGCGTAGTGGAAGGCGCCGAACCCACCCATGGAGACGCCGGCGATGGCCCTGGCCTTCTTGGTGGCGATGGTCCGCAGGTTCGCGTCGATGAACGGAACCACCTGCTTGAGGTGGAAGTTCTGCCAGTTCTGGGCACCGGCCGCGGTCTTCTGGTTGAGCCAGTTGGCGTACCAGCCCCGAGCGCCACCGTCCGGTATGACGGTGATCATCTGGTCCGACATCGACAGCGCCGGATACGTCTGCTGGACCGGATCGTCGGGCGAACCGTGCAGGAAGTACAGCACCGGGTAGCGCCGGTCCGGGGCGTCGTAGTAGCCGCTCGGCAGAACTATCTTGATGTGCTGCTCGCCCGCGACCTCGGGTGTGGTCACGGTGAGGTAGAAGTTGGTGGCATTTCCTGTCGCCGCGCCGACCTGGGTCAGGCCGAAACCGTTCGACATCGGCGGCGGCGCGGTGATTCCGTCAGCGGCCTGTACCGAACCCGTCGGCGCGACCACGGCCACGGCGGCGAGCATCCACGCCACCGCCAGTCGCCGCCAATGCGCTCTCCTTGTCACTGCGTTCCCCTTTGTGAGGTTGTCGGCATTCTCAGTTCAGAACCTTGGTCTGCAATTCCGGTGAAGCCGCGATCTGATCCTCCGTGAACCGCTCGGTCACCCACTTGCCGGCCGAGAAAAGCTTGGTCTGGTCGGCGTAGTGCGGCGAATTCGGGTTGGCCGACTGGGAGTAGGCCATGACGGAGGACGCCTGCGGCGGACCGTCGGCGGTGAACCGCACCTGCTGGATGAAGCTGGACCCGTAGACGATGTCCAGTTTTCCGTCGACCTGGCCGGGAGTGATCACGTTCAGCACACCGAGTTGGCTGATCGAGCCGTGGATCGGGATCTGCTCACCACCGCGGGTGACCTTCTGGATGTCCGACAGCGGGGCGTTCAGTGGAATGTTCGCCTTGCGCAGTGCGAGCACGGCACGCCCGAACGCCTCACGGACGGCGGAGCTACCGGAGTCCAGCGAATTGGGCGTGTGCACCGGGTCCTTGGGGTCGAAAGGCACCCGCCACGGCAGCTTCTCGATTCCCTGTCCATTGAGCAGGAGGGACCAGTAGTTCGCGAAGAGCCAGGACCCCCGGCTGTCCGCCGTGTAGTCGTGGTTCTTCCAGGCCGCCAGGATCGGACATGCCTCGCTCACGTTGACCAGGTTGCCGTCCACCAGAATGAGCCCGAAGGGGGCGTTCTGGCACATCGTCACCGTGGCGTTGAGGGCCAGGTCGGCCGCCCTGCTGTTGTCGGCGAACAGCAACTGCCTCATGGTCTCCGGTGTGAAGCCCTTGCCAGGCAGGCCGTCGGTGCCGTTGATCCGGTTCTGCGCGGTCAGGATGAGTTCCTGGGTACGCAGCGATCGGGGCGCCGAGGTGTCGCCCATCACCCGGGGGAAGGTCAGCGGTTGCTCGGGGTTGGCCAGCCAGGCGCTGTCGTTGGCGTTGCCCACGAAGTCGGAACGGATCAGGCGTGGTTGCTTGTGCGGGTCCAGCAGTCCCGGCGCGGCCGCGTTCGGGTCTTCGGGCCAGTCGCACGCGCTGCGTTTGCCGTCGAGGATGGAGATCGGCGGCACGTTCGGCAGCCGTAGTGACTGGTTGAACAGCAGCTGACCGGTCTGGGTGAGGCACGATCGCGCGTGCTCGTCGGTGATGTTCGGGGTGGCCTGGATGTCCGCGTACAGCGCGTTGCCCTTGCGGTCGGAGGCGACGGTGTTGAAGAAGGGGACGCCCTGCGTGGTCTCCAGGGTGTTCACCACGTCATGGACGTCCTTGGCCTGGTTGAGCCGGAACCAGCTGTTCAGCGCCCGCAGGTTGTCCATGTTCACGTCGCGTACCGCGTGCGCGCTGACCACCCAGGGCAGCGCGACGCCCTGCATCGAGGTGGTGATCGGGCCGTAGCGGGTGGACCACAACGTCCTGGTGACCTTGGAGACGGAGCCGTCCGGCTTCAGCACGTCGACCCCGACCCGCTGCGAGGTCATCTGCTCCCAGACGCCGTCCACCAGGTACTTGGTGGGGTTCAGCGGATCCACCTGTACGTCGAACAGCCCGAACGGGGCCACCGTGGCGATCGTATGGCTCCAGGCCACGTTCTCGTTGTAGCCGATGTTCACCGCGGGGAATCCCAGCAGGCTGGCCCCGGAGACGTTGGTCTTGCCCGGGATCGTCAGCTGGCTCTGCCACATCCGGTTCTTGCCTTGCCACGGGAAGTGCGGGTTGGCCAGCAGCATGCTGGTGCCGCCGGACACGCCCTGCGAGCCGACGGCCAACGCGTTGCTGCCCATGCTCTGTTGGCGGCTGGCCGCCATCGCGTCGCGGATCTTCGCGGCGGTCTTCGCGGGTGAGGACGCCGGCTGCGCGGCGGGCGAGGCCCCCGGGGGTGCGGCGTTCATCTGGCCGTCCAGCAGCGCGTCGGCGCTGCCCATGATGATCTCGGCATGCGCGTGCCGGTAGACGTCCAGTTCCGTGATCGGCCGCACCCAGGCGGCACCGCGGCAGGCCGGGTCGGTGATGTTGTTCACGCCGGTCTCGGTCAGGTACCTGTTGTATCCCTGGACATAGCCGCGAATGGCTTCTCTGACCTCCGGCTCCGGCCCGTCGGGAGCGGGCTTGTCGAGGAGCCGCTCCACCACCTGATTGTCCTTGATCCGCTGGAAGTACAGATCGCTGTTGAGGTTGGTGGTGGTGTTCTGGTTCTGGCCGGGACTCGTCTTGCCCTCGGGCCCCAGGTGGCGGGACCTCTGGGCGTTGACCATCAGATAGGTGTCGGCCAGGGTGCAGATGTTGTCCTTGGCCGCCGCGTATCCGTAGCCCGTTCCCAGCCCCTCCCAGTTCGACGCGATGATGTGCGGGATTCCGTACTCGGTGTAGCGGATCGTCGGCTTGTCCGGCCCCGGTCCGTCGGCGGCCGCCCTCGTGGCCGTCGACCCGGTGGCCGCCAGCGAGCTCATGACCGCCACAGCGGCCATGACCGCCATCGGCAGCCTCGCTCTGTATCTCCTCCGTGCCATCGCCGTCCTTCCCCCTGTCGTACGGGCCGTCGTCTGAACGCGGCCACGCTAAGGAGGACCGATGAAATCTCGATGACCAGCAACAACAGGCGCCTAGAAGACTCATGAAGA
>NZ_JAGGOK010000019.1 GCF_018614615.1 Streptomyces sp. ISL-100
CAGCCGGGAGAGCACTTCAATACACGAACCGCTTGCACGACTTCCTGTACGGGCTCGGTTTCGACGAGGCTTCCGGCAATTTCCAGGAGGACAACCTCGGGAACGGCGGCGCCGGCGGGGACCGCGTGCAGGTGTACGTCGACTACAACGCCAACGGGTCGAGCGCCTGCAACGCCAACTTCGGCACCCCGCCCGACGGCCAGAACCCCACCATGCGGCTCTTCGTCGGCCGCACCTCCTGCGGGCAGCTCAACACCCACCGCGGAATGAACGGCGACACCGTCGCGCACGAGTACAGCCACGGGCTGTCCCACCGGCTCGTCGGTGGCGGCGACCTGGGCGGCGGTGTGCAGACCGGAGCGCTCGGCGAGGGCTGGAGCGACGCGGTCGCCACGACGATGTGGAACGACCCGGTGTACGGCGAGTATAGCAACGGCTCCGCCACCGGCATTCGCCGCTTCGCGTACAACAACAGCCCGCTCACGTACGCCGACCTCTGCGACGACGGCACGTGTTCCGTCCACCAGGACGGTGAGATCTGGGCCAGCACGATGTGGGACGTGCGCAGCGCGCTCGTCGGCGCGCACGGCAGCGCGACGGGCAAGCAGCGGCACGAGCAGCTGATGGTCGACGGGATGAAGCTGACGCCGTCCACGCCGGACTTCCTGGACGCCCGCGACGGCATCCTCGCCGCCGACCGCGCCAACTACGGCAGTGCGAACCAGTGCCTGCTGTGGGGCGCCTTCGCCGCGCGCGGTATGGGCGCGAGCGCCACCTCGCCCAGCCAGCGCGAGGTGCACCCGGCGACCGACTACCCCGCGAGCTGCCGGCCGACCGCCGACGCGGGCGGCCCGTACACCACCGAGGAAGGCGCCGACGTACGGCTGGACGCGAGCGGCAGCACGAGTCCGGGTGGCGGCGGCTCGTACGCCTGGGACTTCGACGGCGACGGAGCGTACGACGACGCGACAGGGGCCTCCCCGCTCTTCGACCGGGTCGGGCAGGACGGTACGTACACGGTCGGGCTGCGGGTCGGGAACGCCGCCGGATCGAGTACCGACACCGCGACCGTGACCGTCACCAATGTCGCGCCCGCTATCAGCTTCACGGTCGCCGGCCCGCGTGAGGAGGGCGGCAGGCTCATGGCCACGGGCACGGTCACCGACCCCGGCTGGCTGGACCCGCTCACCGCCACCATCGACCCCGGTGACGGCAAGCCCGTACCGCTGGGCGGGAAGTTGGAGAACGGACGGCCTGATGCGACGCTCAGCTTCAGCAAGGAGCTGGTGTTCGGCGACAACGGCACCTTCACTGTGAAGGTCTGCGGAAGCGACGACGACACGTCCACGTGCCGCGACGCCGAGATCACCGTCGCGAACGTGGATCCGACCGCCGCGATCGACACGTCGGGAGCGGTCGAACTGGCCGGAGGTCGGACGATCGTCGTACATGCGGGGAAGGAGCGCACCTTCGACGCGCGCGTGAGCGATCCCGGGAGCGACGACGAGACCATGACGTGGGCGTGGGGCGATGGTACGCCCGCCACCTCGACCACTTCGCTCGTCAACCCGCCGGACCCTGACCCGGCCCGCAGCCCGAGCGTCCAGCCGCGTGATGTGACCGACGCGCAGGGGCACACGTACGACAAGCCGTGCCTGTACGGCGTGTCCTTCACCGCCCGTGACGACGACGGCGGCACCGCGTCCGATCGCGTGCCGGTGATCGTTCAGGGGAACGCGCATTTGTCGCTCCTGGCCGACGTCTGGTACGTCAAGTACCTGACCGGGGATCTGACGGGACTCGGGAAGGAGCGGCTCGACTGCTATGTGAAGACCGTGCAGCACGCCAGTGCGGTCTTCTCCGAGACCGTCGACGTGTCCACGCGGGAGAAGGCGGCGGACACGCTCTTCCTCGCCCTGCTCGACCCGAAGCGTGCCTTCGACCGCCAACTGCTGGCTGCCTGGCTGAACTTCGCGAACGGGTCCTTCGAAGCGGGCGAAAAGGTCGACACTGATGGTGACCTGAAGGCGGACACGCCGTTCCTGGAGGCGGTCCAGCAGGCTGAGAAGGTACGGCTCGACCCGGATACGACACGGAAGGAACTCGCCGCGCAGGCGAAGATTTTGACGTGCATCAACGTCCCGCTCGTATGACACGAGTTCTGACGCGGGTACGCCCGTTCCGCGCGGCTGCCGTCACCCTGATCCTGGGGGTGGCGGCAGCCGCGTGCACGGACCTGCCCGAGCCGTCCGGCGGTGGCAGGACCACGGCCGCCACGACCGCCGCGACTGCCCCGACCACCGCGACTGCCCGTCCCTCGCCCTCCAGGACGGCCGAGCTGCCGTCGCCGTCGCCGTCACAGCCGTCGCCCTCGCAGCCGTCCTCGTCGCTGCCGTCGTCGCCAGTTCCGTCCGCCTCGTCGCTCGTCCTCACCGAGGACGACAGCGGCCGCACGGTGACCCTCAGCAGCGGCGTAACGGCGCACCTCCGGCTCGACAGCCGCCGGCGCTGGACGTCCCCCGCGGTCGAAGGCGGCGGCGCCGCCGTGGTGCTCGTACCGGTCGACTACGAAACCGACCCGGGCTTCCGTGAATGGGAGGTCCGGGCGGTCCGCCCGGGCGACGCCGAAATCCGCACCACCGGACACCCGGGCCCCAGCCGCATACGCATCACCGTCCACGTCACCGACTGAGTCGATTTGGCCGTCCATCACGGCCGAAGAAGTGATGTTCGCGCATCCCAAATTCTGCTTATGCTCCACGGGTGTTCGATACGCGGCACATCAAGACATTCCATGAAGTGGTCAGGACCGGCTCCTACTCCGCGGCCGCCCGCGCCCTCGGATACACGCAACCCGCGATCACCCAGCAGATGAAGGCGCTCGAACGCGACGTCGGTACGCCCTTGTTCACCCGCTTCGGGCGCGGCCTGCGGCTGACCGAAGCCGGGGAGACACTGTCGCGGCACGCGACCGTCATCCTCGACGACATGTCCGCCGCGCGGCAGCAGGTGAGCTCCCTCACCCGGCTGCGCGCCGGGCGCGTGCGCGTCTGCGCCTTCCCCAGCGCCAACGCCACCCTCGTCCCCGAGGCCATGGCCCTGCTGGCCGTCGGCCACCCGGGGATCGGCGTGGAACTCCTGGAGGACGAGCCGCCCGAGTCGCTGCGGCGCCTGGTGAGCGGTGAATGCGACATTACGCTCGCCTTCACCTATCCGGGGCTGCGCGAAGACGTACCGGACGAGGTGATGGAAGTACCGCTGATGGAAGACCAGTTGCTGGTGCTGCTGCCAACCGGTCACCCGCTGGCGCGGCGCCGTGCCGTGCGGCTGGCCGACTGCGCGGACGAGCGCTGGATCGCGGGCTGCCCGCGCTGCCGCGTCCACTTCCTGCACGAGTGCGCCGAACAGGGCTTCGCGCCCGACATCGCCTTCACCACGGACGACAACCTTGTGGTGCAGAGTCTTGTCGCGGAGGGGCTCGGCGTCGCCATGATGCCGGGCCTGGTGCTCGACTTCCTCCGCCACCCGAAAGTGGCGGGGCGTGCGTTGCAGCCGGCGTCCCGGCGGCAGATTTCGGCGTACGTCCTGCGCGAGCACCTGCGGATTCCGGCCACGTCGCTGGTCCTCGGAGAGCTCAAGGCGGTCGCGGAGAACAAGATCGGCTGCTGACAACGCCCCCAATTCATAAGCGGAGCTTGGCCGATGCCGCACAAGCCCTCCTTGGACGTCGCGGGCCGGGCGCCGCGAGGGTGCGGGTATGACCTCTTCGGCTTTTTCGACCGCAGTGACCTCAGCTCCCTCAGTCACGGCAGGGCGTACGACCGCCCGCCTCGCCGTCCTGATCTCCGAAGTCCGCGAGGCCGTCGGCCTCGGCCTGCCGCCCGACCCGACGGCGTACCTCGTCGGCGAGCGGCTCGCGCCGCACCTCGGCGCCGACGACCTGCTCACCGCGGGGCAGCGCGCGAGCGATCCGGAGCGCTACCGCCAGCATCTGCTGCACGCGGAGCGTGACGGGAGCTTCTCGGTCGTCGCACTCGTCTGGCTGCCCGGCCAGCGCACTCCGGTGCACGACCATGTGGCGTGGTGCACGACCGGCGTCCACGCGGGCGCCGAACACGAGCGGCGCTACCGGCTCGTCCCGTCCTGTGACGGCACCGCGGCGCGGCTGGTCCCCACGGCCGACATCGTCAACCCGCAGGGAACGGTGTGCGGGTTCGCACCGCCCAGTGACATCCACCGGGTGTGGAACGCGGGCACGGACGTGGCGATTTCCCTGCATGTGTACGGCGCGGACCTGTCACGCCTCGGCACGAGCGTCCGCCGCGTGTACGAGCCGGGTGACGAGCGGCAGACCCATTGACACGCGCGGGAACGCGCGGGAGGAGGGGCATCTCCGTGGCGGTGGTCTTTCTGTGCCGGTTGTATACGACCCGGACCGACCGCACACTGACCGGAGGCCCAGAATCCGGAATCCGGGCGGACCAGTGACGGAGCACCAGGTAACGGTCGTTCACTCGTACCGGACCAAAGTGCGCGGATAGATTCCACCCGCCGCCCTGCCCAGCTACGCTCGAGATCCGCCAAGGTTTTGGGGAGGGATGATGGTGTCCGGCCCGGAGCACCCGGTCACCGTCCCGCTGCTGGAACGCGAGACGGAACTCGCCGCCGCCGCACACGCCGTCGAAGCGCTGTGCGCGGACGTGCCTGCCGGTGGAGTTCTCGTCTTCAGCGGCGAGGCCGGCCTGGGCAAGACAGCGCTGCTGTCCGAGATTCGGCGACTCGCCGAGGGACGGTGCGCGGTGTGGTCCGCGCGAGGTGGCGCGACCGTCACCTCCGTCCCCTTCCACGTCGTACGGCAACTCCTGCAGCCCGCGATCGCGCTGCCCGGCGCGGTGGACGCCAGGGAGCTGCTCGGCGACGGGTACGAGATCATCGGCCCCGCGCTCGGCGTGGCGCCGCCCGACGGCCGGGCCGACCCCCAGGGCGTCCGTGACGGCCTGGACGCCCTGCTTCTGCGCCTGGCAGCCGCGCACCGGCCGCTGGTCCTGATCGTCGACGACGCGCACTGGAGCGACCTGGAGACGCTCGGCTGGCTGGCGTCGTTCGTCCAGCGCGAGGACCTTCCCGTGCTCGTCGTCATCGCGTACCGCACCGAGGAACCCACCGGCGACACCGCGGAGTTCATCCGCGCGATGGAAGCCGCCGCCCGGCATTGCGTCTCCCTGCGGGCGCTCACCCCCGACGCCGTGGCGAACCTCGCACGGGCCGCCCTCGGCGAGCACGCGGACGATCCGTTCTGCCGTGAGGTGTGGGCCGTCACCGGCGGCAACCTTTACGAGACCGTGGAGCTCATCGCCAAGGTGTGCGACGAACGTCTGGACCCCGTCGAGGGTTCCGCGGGCGCCCTGCGCGCCCTCGGCGCGTCCGCGCGCGGCACCGGCCTGATCGCCCGGCTCGAAGAACTGGGCACCGCCACCACCAGGTTCGCCTGGGCGGCCGCCATTCTCGGCACGGAGATTTCGCTGGACCTGGCCGCATCGCTCGCCGGGCTGGGGCGGGCAAATGCAGCCGACTGCGCCGAACGGCTGCGCGCGGCACGCATCCTCGCGGGCATGGACCCGATGGAGTTCGTCCACCCGCTCATCGCGGGCGCCGTCTACCGTGCCATTCCACCGGCCACCCGCACCGCTATGCACGGCCAGGCCGCCTGGGCCGTCACGCAGGCGGGCAGGGGCGCGGCGGCCGCCGCCAGGCACCTCCTCGAAGTCCACCCGGACGACGACCCGGAACTGGTGGCCCAGCTGCGCGAAGCCGCGTCCGAGCACCTCGCCGTCGGTGCTCCGGACGCCGCGAGGCGCTGTCTGGAGCGCGCCGTCAAGGAGCCTCCGCTGCCGCAAGAGCATGCTTCGGTGCTGTACGAACTGGGCTGCGCCACCCTCCTGACCTCGCCCGCCACCACGGTGGGCCACCTGCGGGCCGCCCTCGGCATGCCGGGCCTGGACGCCGCTCAGCGTGTGGACGCGGTCTTCCGGCTGTCCCAGGCACTCACCCACAACAACCAGACACGGGAAGCGGCGCAGGTCGTGGCCGCCGAGGTCGCCAGGACCGCCCCCGGCCCGGACCGGATGCGGCTCCAGGCCGTGTACTTCCTGTGGGAGGGCGTCCAGGCGGTCGAGGACGACGGGCCCGGCCGCTCCCGGCGCCTCGCCGCGATGACCGACGGCCTTCAGGGCCGCGACAACTCCGAACGCGCGCTGCTCATACTCAGGGCTTTCGACGGAACCGCACGCGGGGAAAGCGCAGAGGAGATCGTGCAGATCTCCGACCGCGCCCTGGTGGACGGCAGGCTCGCGCCCGGCCTCGGCTGGACCAACACCGCCTGGGGCTTCGAGCCGCCGGCGCTGCTCGGCCTCACGTACGCCTTCGCGGACCGGCTCGACCGGGCCGAGCGCCTCTTCGACGAGGCACTGCGCGCCTTCGAGATCTCCGGCTGGAGCGGCGGCCATCTCGCCTTCGCCCACGCCCTCGTCGGCTACTTGCAACGCAGGCGCGGCAGGCTCGCCCAGGCGGAGATGTATCTGCGCGAGAGCCTGCGCCTCGCCGAGCGCGTCGGTAACGGCCTGCCCATTCACTGGGACGCAGCCTGCATGCTCATCGACACGCTGCTCGCACGGGGCAGGGTCGACGCCGCCCAGGAGGCGGCCGACCGCCACGAGTTCGCGCCGCCGTATCCGTCGTCGATCGTCATTCCCGACGCGCAGTGCGTACGCGGAAGGCTGCTGCTCGCCCAGGGCCGCACCAAGGAAGCCGTCGTCGAACTCGAAGCCGCGGGAGAGGCGTTGACCGCGCGCGGTCGGCACAACGGTGTCATGGCCCCCTGGGCGAGCGATCTCGCCCAGGCGGTGGCCGCCGACGACCCGGGTCGCGCCGCCGCCCTCGCCGCCTATGTGCGGGACCGCGCGGAGCGCTTCGGCACGGATACCGCCATCGGGGAATCACTGCGCTGTGCGGCTGCCCTGGAGGAGGGTGAAAAGGCGGTGGAGCTGCTGGCGAAGGCGGTCGCGTTCCTCGAAGGGTCCCCCTGTGCGTACGAGCACGCCCTGGCACGCGTCGAGTACGGCATCGCAGCGCGGTCCGAGGGCGAGCTGACCCGGGGTCTGGCCCTCGCCGAGCAGTGCAGCGCCGACGGACTGGTCAAGCGTGCCCGGGGAGCGCTGCGTTCGCTCTGAGGAACGGCTGAAGAGCGTGCCCGGGAACGCCTATTGAACGTTCCCGGGACGCTTTGAAGAACGTTCCCGGGAACGTTCAAAGACCGTTCCCGGGATCAGCGCTCCAGCTCCTTGTGCGCGCTCTCGGGAAGCCGCGAGTACACCGCCGTGGACACCAGGCAGAGGGCTGCGACGTACCACGGGAACAGCCCCGGGCGGCCCAGCTCCTTGAACAGCGTGCCCACATAGGGCGCCGTACCGCCGAAGAGCGCGACCGTGAGGGAGTACGGGAAACCGATGCCGGCGGCGCGGACCCTGGCCGGGAAGATCTCCGCGTTGACCGCCGCCGAGATCGAGGTGAAACCGGTGAGCAGGACCATTCCGGCGCACTGCACCAGCAGCAGCGATGTGAACGAACCGTTGATGGAGCGCAGCAGCGGCACGCTCAGCAGCGCGAACCCGATACCGAAGAACAGCAGCAGCGGCTTGCGCCCGTAACGGTCGGACAGCAGCCCGCCGACCGGCTGGAGCAGCGCGAAGAAGGCCAGCGAGATGGTGCCGGCGAGCAGTGCGTCGGACTTCGCGATGCCCGCGTTGAGTTCGGCGTACGTCGGCAGATAGGACGTCCAGGTGTAGTACGCGATGGTGCCGCCCGCCGTGATGCCGCAGATCAGCAGCGACTGGCGCGGGTGGTGCCGCAGGGCGTCGAAGAGCCCCGGGCGCGGCTTGTGCCCGTCCTCGGTGGCGAGCGTCTCCTCGGCTCCGCGCCGGATCCAGAACCCGACGAGGCTGAGCGCCGCGCCCACGACGAACGGAACGCGCCACCCCCACCCCTCCATCGCCCCTTCACTGAGGCCCGCGACGAGCGCGGCGGCGATCCCGGACACGGCGAGCTGCCCCGCCGTCGTGGACACGTACTGGAAGCTCGAGAAGAGACCCCGCCGGCCCGGGCCGGCGGACTCGACCAGGAAGGTGGTCGAAGCGGCGAACTCACCACCCACGGACAGTCCCTGGAGCAGGCGCGCGACGACCAGCACCACGGGAGCGAGGACACCCGCGGAAGCGTACGTCGGTGTCAGGCCGACCAGCAGACTGCTGCCGCCCATCAGGAGAATGGTGACGGTGAGCGCGGCACGCCGCCCGCGCCGGTCCGCCACGGCGCCCATCAACAGCCCGCCGACCGGCCGCATGAAGAAGCCGACGGCGAAGACGGCGAAGGTGGAGAGCAGGGGGACGAGGGAATTCCCGGAGCCCCTGGGAAATATCTGGCCGGCGATATAGGTCGCGAGGAAGGTGTACGCGTACCAGTCGTACCACTCCACGGCATTGCCGACAGAGGCCGCGAGCAGCTGCCGGACGGGGCGGCGCGCGGCGGCGAGGGTCTGTGTCATGATCACGACCCTCCCCCGGTGCGAACGCCCCCAATCACCAGTGGTCTAACGCCTGGAACAGCGCAGGCTCTTCAGATCGACCGTGTCCGCCATCGTCCGCATCCCCAGGTCGTTGGGGTGCAGATGGTCGCCGCTGTTGTACGCCGGAAGGATACGGGTCGGCGCGGCCGGGTCCATGACCGCCTTGTCGAAGTCGACGACCGCGTCGAACGCGCCGCTGTCACGGATGAAAGCATTGACCTCCTGCCGTACGGCCTCTCCTGCCGGCGTCCACTCCCGCCAGCCCTCGTACGGCATGACCGTCGCCCCGACGACGCACACGCCGGCAGCGTGCGACCTGTCGACGATCTGCCGGTAGCCGGCGATCAGTTCGGCGGCTGTCGGCGCGGGGACGGCCTTGATGTCGTTGACCCCTTCGAGCAGCACCATGGTGCGCACGCCGTGCTGCGAGAGCACGTCCCGGTCGAGGCGCTTGAGCGCGCTCTCGCCGGAGCCGTCCTTGAGGACCTTATTGCCCGAGATGCCCTCGTTGGCAACGCCCTTGACGCGCGAGCCGGGGTCCGCGTCCAGCCTGCGGGCCAGGAAGTCCGGCCAGCGGCGGTTGGTGTCGCGGGTGGAGATCGCACCGTCGGTGATCGAGTCGCCGAGCGTGGCCACGGCGCCCGTGCCGCGCCGGGCGCCCACGGTCACGGCGTCGAGGTAGAACCACGAGGTGATCTTCTGGGTGTAGGGCGCGGCGGAGTCGTCGGCGGCGTGGTCGCCGACGGGTGCGATGTACGACGTCTGCAGGGCCATCTTGTGGCCGGTCGCGGCGCCGCCCGCGCTCTGTACGTACAGGCTGACGGCCAGGTCGGACTGCGGCCGTACGGTGCCGGGCAGCGGGTCGCTGTAGACCGATCCGCCGGGCGGGACGGTCACCGACGGCGATCCGGCGAAGGACAGTGGCCGATTGGTGCCCGGCACCAGCGCGGCGCCGGTGGACCGCAGACCGGCGTACGCGCGGCCGAAGGTCACCGGCTGGGTGCCGAACGCGTTGGAGAGCCGGACGCGCAGCCCGCTGCCGCCCGCGCTGGTGCGTACGACGAGCCGGTACGTACGCTCAGGGGCGGCGCCTGCGGTGGACAGCCGGTCCGTGCTGGCGGCCCACGTGACGACGGGCGTTCTGCCCGCCTCGACGGTCGCGGTCCCGGGCGGGGGCGTGGGCTCGGCGGCGGCGGGCGGCCCCGAGGCGAGAACCGTTCCGATCGCGACGGCGACGGCGGTGACGGCGGTCAGGGCGGCGTGCAGGGTGGTGTGCTTGGTGGCGTGCTTGGTGTGTCTGCGTAACGTGGGTCTGTTCATGGCGCGGAGATTCCTCCCCTGAGCTGGGCATGCCAGAACCGGCACTCAGGGAATTGACTCGCGGCCCGCCGTGCGTTGTCCAGGGTGCGAAACTGGAACGGCTGTTCGCGCGGAAGCGGGTCAGGACCCCTGACGCGGCACAGTGGACCACGCCGGAGCGGTGCCCGCGACCCGGCAGACCATCAGGTAGAGCGGAATCGGCGGTGTGTACGGCGCGCCGCCTTCCGGTGAGTGAATCAGGCGCGGACGCGTCGCGGGTACGTACGCCCCGGGGACGTAACGGGCGGGCTGCGGCCAGACGAGTCCCAGGTCCGACTCGGCCGGCACGATCCACCACCACCAGTCGGCGTCGGCGAAGACGCACCCCGGCCGGGACAGATGCGCCATCATCCGGAACCCGTGCCGCGCGGGAAGCCCCACCGCGTCACAGCCGAGCGGCGCCGACAGCCCGGGCGGCACGGGCAGACGGACCCGTCCGTTGCCCTGCCCGCCGTCCTGATCGACGCTCTGTACGCCGCTCCCTTGCCGCCGGGCGCGCGACAGTCGCCCCGCCGGCAGGCTGGTCATCACGGACCTCAGCAAGGAAGCTCCGCCCAGACGATGCGCCCGGGACCGTCCGCCGCATCGCGCGTTCCCCAGAAGCTGCTCAGGGTGTCGACGAGTTGCAGCCCGCGCCCGTGTTCCTCGTCGCCGGCCTGGCGCAGTTGCGGGCCGGTGGGGCGCAGTCCCTGGTCCTTCACGGCGACACGCAAGCGGCCGTCACTGTCACGCAGTTCGCAGACGACCTGTTCGCTCGCGGTGTGCAGTACGGCATTGGTGAACAGTTCGGAGACGATCAGTGCGGCCGTGTCACAGGCATCCTCGCCGACGCCCCACTGCGCCAGCTGTTGCCTGGTCAGGCGCCTGGCGGCAGCGACGAATTCCGCTCGTGCCGGCAGCTCGAACCCGTACCGCCGTATGGCCGTTCCACGGCATCGGTCCATGAGCTGGGGGACGAGCGCAGTGCCTGGTGCCACGAGCGTTTCCTCACGGTGGGGGCAGCGCCGGGCAGCTGCTTCCCCCTCGGTGGGCAGTGCGCGGCATCCGCGTGAACTGGTTCACAACCCAACTCTCCCTCTGAATGCGACACTTGGCAAGGGTCACTATGAAAATTTCAGAGTGTCGTTTCTTTGGTCGCGACCGCGTGGCACACTGCTCGCAACAGCCCATGGGGAGGTCTGAAGTGAGTGAACCGAGGTCCGCCCCGACGGTGGGTCAGGTCGTTCTCGGGAAGCGCCTGCTGGACCTGCGCGAGAGAGCCGGCCTGAGCCGCGAACAGGCCGCCAAGGTCCTCCGCGTCACGCCGGCCACCATCCGCAGGATGGAGACGGCCGAGGTCGCGCTCAAGATCCCCTACGTGCAGCTCCTGCTGCAGGCGTACGGGCACTCGGCGCACGACATCGACTCCTTCGTCGAGCTGGCCGAGGAGGCGAACAAGCCCGGCTGGTGGCAGCGGTTCCACGGCATCCTGCCCGACTGGTTCAGCATGTACGTCAGCCTGGAGGGCGCCGCGTCGCTCATCAGGGCGTACGAGCCGCAGTTCGTGCCGGGTCTTCTGCAGACCGAGAGTTACGCCCGCGCCATCATGCGCGGCGGAGCCATCGGCCAGACCAGTGCCGGGGCCGCCGACGCCATCGAGCGGCATGTCGCCCTGCGCATGGAGCGCCAGAGCCTCCTCACCCGCCCCGACGCCCCGAAGTTCTGGGTCGTCATGGACGAGACGGTACTGCGCCGGCCGGTCGGCAGCCCGGATGTGCTGGGGGAGCAGATCGACCGTCTCCTGGAGGCCGCCGAAATGCCGAATGTCACCCTGCAGGTCGTCGAGTTCGCGACGGGGCACCACCCCGGGACCTACGGCCCGTTCGTCCTCTTCCGCTTCGCCGTACCGGAACTCCCGGACATGGTCTACAGCGAGTACCTGACCGGCGCCGTCTATCTCGACGCGCGCCCCGAGGTGGCGGCCCACCTCGAGGTCATGGACCGCATGGCGGCTCAGGCCGCGACTGCACAACGCACAAAGGAGATCCTCAAAAATCTCCGCAAGGAGCTATGAGATGGACCGGATATACAACGGCATGCCCGCGAATGACCTGCCCGCCGAGGGCTGGTACAAGCCGTGGAGCGGCGGCAATGGCGGCAACTGCATCGAAGCGATGAAGCTGGCGGACGGCAGGGTCGCCGTCCGCCAGTCCGCCGATCCCGAAGGTCCCGCGCTCATCTACACGCCCGGCGAGATCGCCGCCTTCATCCGGGGAGCGAAGGCCGGCCAGGCGGACTTCCTCCTCACCTGAGCCACGTTCACAGCTCACCGTTCACCGTTCACCCGCGACCCATGGAGCGCCGTATGACCGGGCAAGACCACCCCGCCGTCGAGATCGACACCAGCAAGCCGCACCCGGCGCGCATGTACGACTGGTTTCTGGGCGGCAAGGACAACTACCCGGTCGACGAGGAGATGGCGCGCCAGCTCCTCACCCTCGACTCCCGGGGGCGCGACATGGCGCGCGTCAATCGGGCGTTCATGCACCGTGCCACGCGCTGGCTCGCCGAGAACGGCGTATTACAGTTCCTCGACATCGGTACGGGCATACCGACCGAGCCGAACCTTCATCAGATCGCCCAGCGGACCGCTCCCGACGCGCGCATCGTGTACTGCGACAACGACCCGATCGTGCTCGCTCACGCGGAGGCACTGCTGCGCTCCACGCCGGAGGGTGCCACCGAGTACATCCAGGCGGACGCCCGTGAACCCGACGTCATCCTGGAGCGGGCCGGCAAGACGCTCGACTTCACGAAGCCGGTCGCGCTCTCGCTTGTCGCGCTGCTGCACTTCGTGGGCGACGAGGACGGTGCGCAGGCGCTGGTGAACCGGCTGATGGACCGGCTGGCGTCCGGCAGCTACCTCGTCCTGTCCCACGTCACCGGGGACTTCGACCCGGAGGGCGCGGCGAAGGCGGCCGCGCTGTACGCCGCCAAGGGGCTCACCCTGCGGCCGCGCTCGCGCGAGGAGTTCGCCGAGTTCTTCACCGGCCTCGAGCTCGTCGACCCGGGAGTCTCATTGGCCGCGGACTGGCGGCCGGAGCTGGGCGAAGTGGTACCGGTCGCGGGCGACGACCCGATCCCGGGCTACACGGGCGTGGCCCGAAAGGTCTGACGCGGCGGTGGGTTGGGGGCGGCGTGCGGGTGCGGGTGCGGGTGCGGGTGCGGGTGCCTGCGGCGCTTTCCCCTACCCGCCCCTTCCCGAAACTGGGGGCAAGCCCCCAGCCCCCAGACAACACTGACGCCCTGCGGGCGTGTCCTCAAACGCCGGACGGGCTGGATTTCCAGCCCGTCCGGCGGAACAAGCCCCGCGGGGTCCGTCCGCCCTAGCCGGGGGATCCGCCGGGCGTGAGGCCGTCGAGTACCGACGTGACGCGGTGCCAAGTGGCCAAGTCGCGTTCCATCGGCGGGACATCCGTGCCCCCACTCACGCCCCAGCCGGTGGAAACCGTCACCGCGTCCGCCCGGCCCGCCGCCCCCGCGGCAAGCGCCGCCGCCCCCAGTGCGACCAACTCGCCCGCTTCGGGGATCAGCAGCGGGCGGCCGGAGAGGCGGCGTACCGTCTCCACCCACGTACGCCCCCGCGCCCCGCCCCCGACCAGCCGCAGCGGACGCGACGCGATCGCGGGGTCGGCGGGATCCAGGCCGCACGCGAGGAGTACCTCGTCGAGGGCCCGCAGCACCGTCACCGCCGCGCCCTCGTACGCCGCGCCCAGGACCTGCTGCGGGGTGGTGTCGTGGCGCAGGCCGGTCAGGAGGCCGGAGGCGGCGGGCAGGTCGGGGGTGCGTTCCCCGTCGAGGTACGGGAGAAGCACCGCCTCACCGCCCGGCGCCGCGTCGTCGCGGTCCAGGCCCAGCAGGGCCGCGACCTTGTCGACGGCCAGTGTGCAGTTCAAGGTGCAGGCGAGCGGCAGATACGTACCGTCGGCGGCGGCGAAACCGGCCAGCGCGGCCGACGCCGGCCGCGTGCGGGTCGCCGCGAACACCGTGCCGGAGGTGCCCAGGCTGAGCACCGGGTGGTCCAGGAGTCCGGCGCCGCCCAGCCCGAGCCCCACCGCTGCGGCCATGTTGTCGCCCGTACCCGCCGCGACAGCGATCCCGGCGGGCAGGCTGAGCAGCGCGGCCGCCGCCCGGGTGAGGGAGCCGATGCGGGTGGCGCCAGTCGGGGCGACGGGCGGCAGCAGTTTCTCGTCCAGGCCGACCAGGCCGAGGAGTTCGGCGTCGTACGCGCCGGTGGCGGTGGAGTACCAGCAGGTGCCCGAGGCGTCGCCCGGGTCGGTCGCGGCCACCCCGGCCAGCCGCTCGGTGAGGAAGTCGTGGGGGAGGCGTACGGCGGCGGCCGACTCGGCGGCGTACGGCTCGTTCTCGCGCAGCCACTGCCACTTCGCGGCCGTCATGGAGGCGACAGGGACCGATCCGGTACGCGCCGTCCACGCGGCCGGGCCGCCAAGCGCCCGGGTGAGGGCGGCGGCCTGCGGGGCCGAACGGGTGTCGTTCCACAGCAGGGCGGGGCGCAGGGGCCGTCCCGCGCGGTCGAGGACGACCAGGCCGTGCTGCTGGCCCGCGACCGCGATACCGGCGACGGCGGAAGCCGCTACGCCCGAGTCCCGCAGTCCGTCGGCCACGGCCTCGCCCAGCGCCTGCCACCACACCTCGGGGTCACTCTCGCGCGCACCCGACCCGCCCGTGACCCGGTGCGGCGCGCGCCCCAGGGCCAGCAGCCGGCCGCTCGTGGCGTCGACGAACGCCGCTTTCGTGGACTGCGTGGAACTGTCCACACCGATGACGACCGTGCTCGGCGGCATGGGATTCCTCATTTCCTCGGCGTCGTGCCTTCTGCGGAACAGATTGGTCGTGCAGTATTAGTCATGTCAACAAACAAATCCCGATGGAGGCCGAGTCACATGTCGGAGCGCTTCACCCCCACCCCCGACGACAAGTTCACTTTCGGTCTGTGGACCGTCGGCTGGCAGGGCGTCGATCCGTTCGGTACGGCGACCCGCCCGGCCCTCGACCCGGTCGAGTCCGTCCAGCGCCTGGCCGAGCTGGGCGCGCACGGCGTCACCTTCCACGACGATGACCTCATCCCCTTCGGCTCCTCGGACGCCGAGCGGGAGGCGTGCGTCAAGCGGTTCCGCCAGGCACTGGACGCCACCGGCATGAAGGTGCCGATGGCCACCACCAACCTCTTCACCCACCCGGTCTTCAAGGACGGCGCGTTCACCGCCAACGACCGCGACGTACGCCGCTACGCCCTGCGCAAGACGGTCCGCAACATCGACCTCGCCGTCGAACTCGGAGCCACCACCTACGTCGCCTGGGGCGGCCGGGAGGGCGCCGAGTCCGGCGCCGCGAAGGACGTGCGCGTAGCACTCGACCGTATGAAGGAGGCCTTCGACCTCCTCGGTGAGTACGTCACCGAACAGGGCTACGACCTGCGCTTCGCCATCGAACCGAAGCCGAACGAGCCGCGCGGCGACATCCTGCTCCCCACCATCGGCCACGCGCTCGCCTTCATCGAGCGCCTGGAACGCCCCGAATTGGTCGGTGTGAACCCCGAGACGGGTCACGAGCAGATGGCCGGGCTCAACTTCCCGCACGGCATCGCCCAGGCCCTGTGGGCGGGCAAGCTCTTCCACATCGACCTCAACGGCCAGACCGGCATCAAGTACGACCAGGACTTCCGCTTCGGCGCCGGCGACCTGCGCCAGGCCTTCTGGCTCGTCGACCTGCTGGAGACCGCCGGCTACGAAGGCCCCCGGCACTTCGACTTCAAGCCCGTACGCACCGACGGCATGGACGGAGTGTGGGCCTCCGCCGCAGGCTGCATGCGCAACTACCTGATCCTCAAGGAGCGCGCCGCGGGCTTCCGCGCCGACCCGGCGGTCCGGGACGCCCTGCGCGCCTCCAGGCTCGACGACCTGGCCCGCCCGACCGCCGACGACGGCCTCGCGGCGCTGCTCGCGGACCGGGGCTCGTACGAGGAGTTCGACGTTGCGGCGGCCGCCGAGCGGAGCATGGCCTTCGAGGTACTGGACCAACTGGCGCTGGACCACCTGCTGGGCGTACGCCCGTAAGGCACCTGACGGATCGGGTCAGCGGTCGGAATATCCCCGGGGGACGGGGGAGTTGGAAGCGAGGAACTCACCGACTCCCCCGGGCAGCGGCCGGCGTCACGCCACTCGGCGGCCGCTGCCCGGGGGCCCGAGACCGGAGCAGACATGACCACCGACACGCCCCGTGCCACGGACCGCTCGTTCCTCTTCGTCCTCGGCAGCTCCCGGCCCGACGGCAACACCGAGACCCTCGCGCGGGCAGCGGCCGAGCAGTTGCCCGCCGGCGTTCCGCAGCGCTGGGTGGACCTGGCCCAGCTGCCGTTGCCCGACTTCCAGGACGGGAGGCACGAGACCGACGGCTGGCCGGCCGGGGAGAGCGAGGAGATGCTGCGCAGGGCCACGCTGGAGGCCACCGACATCGTCATAGCCTCACCCCTGTACTGGTACACCCTCTCCGCGCACACCAAGCGCTACCTCGACTACTGGTCGGGCTGGCTCTCGGTGCCCGGCTCGGACTTCAAGGAGCGGATGGCGGGGCGGACCCTGTGGGGCGTGACGGTCATGGCGCACGACGACGAGGTCGTCGCCGACGGGCTGCTCACCACCCTCAACCACACGGCGGCGTACCTGCGGATGCGATTCGGCGGGGTGCTGTTCGGCAACGGTTCCAGGCCGGGTCAGGTGCGGAACGACGAGCGGGCGATGATCCGGGCCAAGACGTTCTTCCAGCGGGAGGCCTCGCTCGCCCGCTTCCCCTACGACGAGGAGACTGTGTGAATCAACCACTGTTGTTCCTCGACGTGGACGGACCGCTCAACCCGTACGCAGCCCAACCGGAGAGGCGGCCCGACGGCTACATCACCCTTCGGGTTCCCTTGGAGAACCGGGCCGCATGGGAGCCGGGAAGGCTGCGGACTCGCCTGAAGCCCCTTCGGGTGTGGCTCAACCCCGAACACGGACCAGCACTACTCGGTCTCGGCTACGAGCTGTGCTGGGCCACTACCTGGATGGGCGACGCGAACAGGTGGATCGGTCCCGCGCTCGGCCTGCCGGAACTGCCGTTCGTCGACTTCGGTGATGCCTTGCTCGCAGAACGTCCGGACGGGGTTCACTGGAAGACGGAGCCGCTGGTGGCGTACGCCAAGGGCCGGCCCTTCGCCTGGGTCGACGACGAGCAGAGCGACATCGACCATGCGCATGTGGCCGTCGGTCACAACGCCCCCGCCCTTCTCCACCACATCAATCCACGGATCGGATTGCGTACGCACGACTTCACGGCCCTCGCGGACTTCGCCTCGTCCCATGGCGTCACCTCCGGTTGAGGGGCCGGCCGCACCTACGCGTACGCCACCGGATCCGCCAGTACGTCCCGTACGACCAGTGCCGCCCCGCCGCGCGCCGCGTCCCCCGTCAGTGACGAGGCGCGGAGCCGGCCGCTGCCGGCCAGCCACAGGCCTGACACCACGCGGTGGCTCAGCTCCCGGTCGGCGGGTGGCGACAGCCACGGCATCAGTGTCCGGTAGATCCCGCCGAGGACCACCGTGTCCGGATCCAGGAGGTTCACCGCGCCGGACAGTACGAGCCCCAGCTTCGCGCCCGCCTGCCGAATCGCCGCGACGGCCTGCGCGTCCTCCGCGCGCGCCCGGGATTCGAGCTGCGCCATTCCCGGCAGCCCGGCGTTCTCGTCGATGCCCGCTGCCCGCAGCACCGCCCGCTGGCCGGCGTACTGCTCCAGGCAGCCGCGTGATCCGCAGCGGCACTCGGGCCCGTCCGGGTCGACCACCACATGCCCGATCTCGCCGGCGAAACCGTGCGCGCCGCGCAGCAGTTCACCGCCCAGGACGAGCGCGCCGCCGACGCCGATCTCGCCGCTGAGATAGAGGAACGTACGCTCCCGGCCGAGGTCGCCGAACCACAGCTCGGCCAGCGCGGCCAGATTCGCCTCGTTGTCCGAACCGACCGGCAAACGTTCCGCCAACGCCCGCGCGAAGATGTCCTGCGCCGCGACCCCGTTCCACCCCAGGTTGGGCGCCTGGCGGACCGTACCGCCGGACACCAGACCGGGCAGGGCCAGTTGTACGCCGACGGGCCGCAGGTCGAGTTCGGCCGCCGACTCCAGGGCGTGCGACGCGATCGCGGCGGCGCGTGCCAGCACGTCGGCGGGCCGGTCGCCGCGGTTGTCGGTGTGCTCGGTGAGCCGTACCCGGTCGTCTCCCGACAGGTCCGTCACGCATACCGACACATAGTCGACATTGACCTCGACGCCCAGCCCCGCCACGCCTGTACGTGCCACCTTCAGGACGGTGCCGGGCCGCCCCGCCTGCCCGCTGAACGTCTTCCCCGACTCGGTGACGAATCCGCTCTCCAGCAACTGCTCGACCAGCGAGGAGACGGCAGCCCGCGTCAGTCCCACCCGGGCCGCGACTCCGGCGCGCGTCGCCTCGCCCCCGTCGTGGACGGCGCGCAGCACCAGGCTCAGGTTGTGCCTGCGTACGGTGTCTTTGTCGGCCTTGGGTTCCAGGCGCGCGGGGTTGCTTTTCATGGCACCGAGAGCCTAAGCGACGTCGTTCGCCGGCCGGCCGCCCGGCCTGTGCGCCGGTTACTCGCGAGGAACGACAAGGTTGCTCTAAGGTGAGCGCTCCGATCGACACCGCCTGCGGATCCCATGAGTGAACCGGGCTTTGCTGTGTCAATCGAAGGAAGTCCTGTCAATCCAGGACGCAATGTGTAGTGCAGGGCGACGTGGTGTCGGCAACTCCGCCAGACGTCGGCTTCCTTACGAGCCGATCCGCCCTCCCTCCCGCCATCCGGGACTCGACGGCGGCGGTCTTCTCTCATTCACCTACCTCGCGAAGGCAAGGCAGAGATGGCACGAGTCTCCCGACAGCCCGCCCGCCAGTCAGCACGGCAGTCCGCCCGACAGCAGGTGCATCCGGTCGACCATTTGCTCCCCCTCCCCAAGCTCACCCTCTACGGCTTCCAGCACGTCCTCGCGTTCTACGCGGCAGCGGTGATCGTCCCGATCCTCCTCGGAAACGCTCTGGGCCTGTCCCAGGAGGAGCTCGTCTACCTGATCAACGCCGACCTGCTGACCTGCGGTGTCGCCTCGATCATCCAGGCCCTCGGCATCTGGAAGGTCGGCGCCAGGCTGCCTCTGGTCCAGGGCGTCACGTTCACCGCCGTATCTCCCATGATCGCCATCGGCCTCGGCGCGGGCGGCGGAACCGCCGGACTGCTCGTCGTCTACGGCGCGGTCATCACGGCGGGCATAGCGACGTTCCTCTTCGCGCCGTTCTTCAGCAAGCTGGTGAAGTACTTCCCGCCCATCGTCATCGGCACGATCCTCACCATCATCGGCCTCACGCTGATCCCGGTGGGCCTGCAGGACGCGGCCGGCGGCTCGCAGCTGATCGGCACGCCCGAGTACGGCGATCCGGTGAACCTCGCGTACGCGCTGGGCACGCTCCTGTTCATCCTGGCCCTGGTCCGGGTCGGCAAGCCGTTCCTGAGCAGCCTCGCCGTGCTCCTCGGTCTCGTCCTCGGCACCACCGTCGCCTGGCTCTTCGGCGATGCGCACTTCGGCGCGGTGACCCAGGCCGACTGGTTCGGCGTCAGTACGCCGTTCCACTACGGCATGCCGAAGTTCGAACTCCTTCCGATCATCGCCATGACCGTCGTCATGCTGATCACGATGGTGGAGACCACCGGCGACGTATACGCCATCGGGGAGATCACCCGGAAGAAGGTCGACGGCGACACGGTCGCCAGGGCGCTGCGGGCCGACGGCGTCGCGACCGTTCTCGGGGGCGTTCTGAACTCGTTCCCGTACGTGGCGTTCGCCGAGAACATCGGCCTGGTACGGATGTCCAAAGTCATGAGCCGGTACGTCGTCGTCGCGGCCGGCGTCTTCATGATCGTCCTGGGCCTGCTGCCGAAGGCCGGCAGCCTGGTCGCCGCGATTCCCCACCCCGTGCTCGGCGGTGCGGCGATCTCGATGTTCGGCATGGTCGCCGCCGTCGGCATCCAGATTCTGGGGAAGGTGGACCTGCGAGAGGAGCGCAACGCACTGATTCTCGCCGTCAGCCTCGGCGCCGCCCTGCTGCCCACCACGGTCCCGACGTTCTTCGACCGGCTGCCGGACGACGTACAGGCGGTCCTCGACAGCGGCATCACGCTGGGCGGCCTCACCGCCATCACGCTGAACCTGTTCTTCAACGTCTTCACGCGTCGCAAGGCGATGGAGATCGACTGGGACGACATGGAGGAGACCGACGGCCCGGCGGAGCCCTACGTCGGCGCCGCCGCCGGACGCTGAGCCGCGCCATCGGTTGTGGGCCGGGAGGGGCAGTCCATGCCCTCACCGGCCCACAACCGGCGTACGTCGCCGGTTCAGCGGCCCACCGCGTTGAACGGCGGCACGTCGCCCGCCTCACCGATCAGCTCCCAGAAATGGTCGACCAGCCGGCGCAGATACGCGGCTCGCTCGGCCGCGATCTCCTTGAGGCGGGCATCGTCGTTCCGGGCCACCAGGTGGCCCATATAGCGCTCGGAGAACGCCGCGAACTCCGCGTGCATCGCGCGCAGCGCGTCGCCCACCAGCGTCTCGTCGACACAGACAATCTCCGCCACCGGTGTGACATGCACCTTCCAGCGCCCGTCGATGGCCGTCCGCAGATGCCCGGCCAGCTCGTCGACCCGGCCCATGATCCCGATCAGCTTCCGCAGGGAGAGCCCCAATGCGTCCACCAGGGCCCTGGTCTGGCGTGGGTCCCCGTCCCAGCGCTGCGCCGCCTCCGCGGCCCGGTACTCGGTCGCGTCCATGCCGATGCGGTACGCCAGCCGCTCCACGCTCAGCAGCTTGGCCAGCCGGTGCTCGGCCAGCGTGCGCGGTTCGATGCCCATCAGCGTGGTCGACGTACACCACAGGACATCGGCCAGGGCGAAGAGCTGCGGCTCCGACGGCACGTGGGTGCCCTGCTCCCAGGCGGCGATCAGGTCGGGATGGGCCGGGGCACCGCACGCTGCCATGGAATGGGCGACCTGAGCCGTGGTCAGGCCCATCCGGGCGCGCGCGGCTCTGGCTTCTGCGGGGGAAAACGGAGTGCTGTACACGGACGAGACACCTCGCTGCACCCTGCGGGGGTTGGGCGCTTGGGGGGAGACGGACGGGTGGACGAACATCCAGGAGCGGGCAGATTAACAGAAGGTCCAGTGGTACGAACGGCCGACTGTCCTTCGATACGAAGGCGATACCGCCCGGCCGCCACCGGCCGCCACCGGCCGCCACTTGTCGTCACTGGCCGTTCAAGGGCGTTGTCAGTGGTGGGAGGCAGGATGAAGAGCATGACGAACACACCTGCCGTTCTCGCAAACACCACCGCATACGCCGAGGCGGTCGAGACCGCGACCCGCGCGGCCGCCGCCTACTACGTCCAGGGTGACAGCGCCCTGGACGACGACGCGTACGACCGGCTGGTGCGGGCGATCGAGGGGTACGAGCAGGCGCACCCGGACGAAGTGCTGCCCGACTCCCCGACCGGGAAGGTGGCCGGCGGCGCGGCGGTCGGGGACGTGCCGCACACCGTGGCGATGCTGTCGCTGGACAATGTGTTCTCCGCCGAGCAGTTCGCCACCTGGACGGCCTCCCTGGAGCGCAGACTCGGCCGGCCGGTGGAGCAGTGGAGCGTCGAACCCAAACTCGACGGCCTCGCCATCGCCGCCCGCTACCGGCACGGCAAGCTCGTCCAGCTCATCACGCGCGGGGACGGCACGGCGGGCGAGGACGTCTCGCACGCGATGGGCACCATCGTCGGGCTGCCCGGCGAGCTGACCGAGCCGGCCACCTTCGAGGTGCGCGGCGAAGTCCTCATGACAACCGCGCAGTTCGAGAAGGCGAACGCGGTGCGCACGGAGCACGGCGGCGAGCCGTTCGCCAATCCGCGCAACGGCGCGGCGGGCACGCTGCGCGCCAAGGAACGCCCGTACACAGTGGAGATGACGTTCTTCGCGTACGGCGCACTGCCGTTGCCCGGGTCCGGCGACCTCGGCGAAGGGCTCGCGCAGTGGCCGCACAGCGACATCCTGCGGCGGGTCGACGCGCTCGGCGTGCACACCGCGGCGGACACCGCAGTGCCGCCGCGTACGGCGGCCACGGCCGACGAGGTGCAGGCCCGGATCGAGGAGATCGCCGCCCTGCGCGCCGAGCTGCCGTTCGGTATCGACGGGATCGTCATCAAGGCCGACTCGGCCGCGGACCAGCGCGAGGCGGGGGCGGGTTCGCGTGCGCCGCGCTGGGCCATCGCGTACAAGCTCCCCGCCGTCGAGAAGGTCACGCGGCTCGTCGCCGTGGAGTGGAACGTCGGGCGTACCGGGATCATCGCGCCGCGCGCCGTCCTCGAACCGGTGGAGATCGACGGGTCCACGGTCACGTACGCCACACTGCACAACCCGGCCGACATCACCCGCCGCGACCTGCGCCTGGGCGACCAGGTGATGGTCTACAAGGCCGGCGACATCATTCCCCGCATCGAGGCGCCGGTCGCCCATCTGCGGACGGGGGAGGAGCAGCCGATCGCCTTCCCCGAGGCCTGCCCGCAGTGTGGTTCGGAGATCGACGCGAGCGAGCAGCGCTGGCGCTGTGTGCGGGGGCGCAACTGCCGGGTGGTGGCGTCCATCGCGTACGCCGTCGGGCGCGACCAGCTCGACATCGAGGGCCTCGGCACGACGCGCGTCGTCCAGCTCGTCGACGCTGGCCTGGTAAGCGACTTCGCCGACCTTTTCACCCTCACCCGTGAGCAACTCCTGACGCTGGACCGGATGGGGGAGACCAGCGCGGACAATCTGCTGGCCGGCATCGAGCTCGCGAGGACCCGGCCGCTGTCCCGAGTCCTGGCAGCACTCGGCGTGCGGGGCACGGGCCGCTCCATGTCCCGCCGTATCGCCCGGCACTTCGCGACGATGGACCACCTGCGGGCGGCGGACGCGGAGGCGGTGCAGCGGGTGGAGGGCATCGGCGTGGAGAAGGCGCCGGTGATCGTGGCTGAGCTGGCTGAACTGGGGCCGCTGATCGCCAAGCTCGTCGCGGCCGGGGTGAACATGACGGAGCCGGGGGCGACGCCTCCGGTGGAGGAGGATGCGGAGGTGGCCGAGCGGTCCGCGGGGCCGCTCGACGGCATGACGGTCGTTGTCACCGGTGCGATGACCGGCCCCCTGGAGAAGCTGAGCCGCAACCAGATGAACGAGGTCATCGAGCGCGCGGGCGGCAAGGCGTCGTCGAGCGTTTCGAAGCGTACGGCGTTGCTGGTGGCGGGGGAGAACGCGGGCTCGAAGCGCGCGAAGGCGGAAGATCTCGGCGTACGCACCGCCACCCCCGACGAGTTCGCGGCGATGGTCGCGGACGCGCTGGGGGATGCCTAGTGATCTGGTTCGGAGAT
>NZ_JAGGOK010000002.1:0-4711 GCF_018614615.1 Streptomyces sp. ISL-100
ATCTTCATGAGTCTTCTAGCTCGGACCTGTATGGACATAAGGAAGGGCCCGCACCTCGAGATTGTGAGGTGCGGGCCCTTCCTTGTCGGTACGGGCGGACTCAGCCGCGGTCGCCCATCAGCTTCCATGCCGTCGGCAGCGCGCCCATCGCGAGGGCTGCCTTGAGCGCGTCGCCGAGGAGGAAGGGGACCAGGCCTACGGCCACGGCTGTGCTCAGGGACATGCCGGTCGAAACGGCCAGGTACGGAACGCCGACCGCGTAGATGACCGCCGAGCCCAGCACCATCGTGCCCGCGGTGCGCAGCACCGAGCGGTCACCGCCGCGGCGGGCCAGCGCGCCGACCACGGTGGCGGCCAGCAGCATGCCGAGTACGTAGCCGAAGGACGCGCCGCCCGCGCCCGAGGTGCCGCCCGCGAACCACGGCACGCCGGCCATGCCGACCAGGGCGTACAAGGCGAGGGAGAGGAATCCGCGGCGGGCGCCGACGGCCGTGCCGACGAGCAGCGCCGCGAAGGTCTGGCCGGTGACGGGCACCGGGGAGCCCGGGACCGGAACGGCGATCTGGGCCGCTATGCCGGTGAGCGCGGCGCCGCCGAGCACCAGGGCCGCGTCGCGGGCGAAGGCCCGGGCGGCGGTGGTGGTGGACGGCAGCAGGTCGGCGAGGACCGCTCCGGAACGGGCGGGGGCGGCAGCAGTGCTCATCGGGACTCCGCGGGAGGAAAAGGGCTCGGGCAGGAAAGGACTCCGTGACCGTAGCCCAAGGGTTAACGAGCGATCACCATCAGCCGCCGACAAAGGGGAGGTTGGGGGCGTGGTGGAGTTCGGACAAAGAGCGGAACGTAATCCCGCGATCGCGTGATGCTCGTCACTGAGGTCAGGGGCGTGGAGGGCTGTTTTGCGGAGATGGGGCGGGCTCGGCGAGACTGTAGGTTCTTGCCAAATGCCCCTTGCCCTTTCAACGTTTCTTCAGAGCTGCGAGCCACATGCACGACGCCAATGCCGAGCCCCTCGCCCATGGGCTCAAGCAGCGCCACCTGACCATGCTCGGCCTCGGCGGGGTGATCGGCGCCGGACTGTTCGTGGGCTCGGGTGCCGGGATCGCGGTCGCGGGCCCCGGCATCGTCGTCTCGTATCTGATCGCGGGCGCGCTCGCGACGCTTGTGATGCGGATGCTCGGGGAGATGTCCGCGGCGATGCCCGCTTCCGGGTCGTTCTCGGTGCACGCCGAGCGCGCGCTGGGTCGCTGGGCCGGATTCAGCGTGGGGTGGCTGTACTGGTTCCTGCTGGTCGTGGTGCTGGCGGTGGAGGCCACGGCGGCGGCGCAGATCGCGAACGGCTGGGTGCCGGGGATCGCGCAGTGGGCGTGGGTGCTGATCTTCATGGTGGTGTTCACCTGCGCCAACCTCGCGGCCGTCAAGAACTTCGGCGAGTTCGAGTTCTGGTTCGCCGCGCTCAAGGTCGGCGCGATTGTGCTGTTTCTTGGGCTCGGGGTGCTGGCCATTTCCGGGGTGCTGCCGGAGACCGAGCCTGTGGGGTTCAGCAATCTCGCGGGGCAGGGCGGCTTCCTGCCGAATGGGTGGGAGGGCGTCGTGTCGGGTGTGCTGACCGTCGTCTTCGCCTTCGGGGGGCTTGAGGTCGTTACGATCGCCGCCGCCGAGACCGAGGACCCGGCCCGCAATGTCGCCCGCGCGGTGCGTGCCGCCGTGTGGCGGATTCTCTTCTTTTACGTGGGGTCGATGGTGGTCATCGTGACCGTCCTGCCCTGGACCGCGCAGAAGGCGGGGCTCAGCCCGTACGTCACCGTGCTTGACGCGATCGGCGTTCCGTCAGCCGGGCAGATCATGAACGTTGTGGTGTTCGTCGCGCTGCTTTCGGCGCTCAACGCCAATCTGTACGGGTCCTCGCGGATGATGTTCTCGCTGGCGGAGCGCGGTGAGGCGCCCAAGGGGCTACTCAAGGTGTCGGGTGGCGATGGTGGCGTCGGTGGCGATGGTGGTGGAGTGCCTCGTCGGGCCGTGCTGGCCTCGGTCGCCTTCGGGTTCGTCTCCGTACTGCTGAATCTGATGTGGCCCGACACCGTCTTTCTTTACATGCTCAACGCGGTGGGTGCGGTGCTGCTGTTTGTGTGGGGGCTCATCGCCGCCTCGCAGTTGAGGCTGCGGCGAACCATCGAGCGCGAGGCTCCCGAGACGCTGACGCTGAAGATGTGGGGCTTCCCCTGGCTCACCTGGGTCACGCTGGCCGCGCTCGGCGGCGTACTGCTGCTGATGCTCACGGATGACGCGGCGCGGCCGCAGGTGCTGTGGTCGGGCGCCGCTACCGGTGCGGTGCTGATGGTGGCCGCGGTGAGAGAGTTGCGTGCGCGGCGTGTGTAATCGTTCACGAAGTGTGAGCATGGTGTCCGTATAGCGGGCAAGTGTTCCCAGCGAGCGGTGCGCGTACTCAGACTGTGGCGTCTGTTCCCCCGTCTCAGCTACCGAACAGGGCACACCCATGTCTCGGACTTCCGCGCCGGCGCCCGTCGAAGATGTCGGCACTGCCGACATCGGCAACAAGGTCGACTCGCCGCTCACGCACGGACTCAAGCAACGCCATCTGTCGATGATCGCCCTCGGCGGCGTCATCGGCGCCGGGCTCTTCGTCGGGTCGGGTGCGGGCATCGCAGCCGCCGGCCCTTCGATCATCGTCGCGTATGCGATATCCGGGCTGCTGGTCATGCTCGTGATGCGCATGCTCGGCGAGATGTCGGCCGCCAATCCGGCCTCCGGTTCCTTCTCCGTGCACGCCGAGCGGGCGATCGGCCCGTGGGCCGGCTTCACGGCGGGATGGGCGTTCTGGTTCCTGCTCTGCGTGGCTGTCGGCCTCGAAGGCATCGGCGCCGCGAAGATCATGGTCGGCTGGTTCCCGGATACGCCCGAGTGGGCCTGGGTCGCCCTCTTCATGCTCGTGTTCTGCTGCACGAACCTGGCGGCCGTAAAGAACTTCGGTGAGTTCGAGTTCTGGTTCGCCGCGCTCAAGGTCGGCGCGATTGTGCTGTTCCTCGGCATCGGCGTCCTCGCGATCCTCGGCTTCCTGCCGGGCTCCGACAACCCCGCGCCCGGTACCGGAAACCTCACGGGGCTCGGCGGGTTCATGCCGAACGGCTCCGAGGGGCTGATCGTCGGTCTGCTGGCGTCGGTGTTCGCGTACGGCGGCCTGGAGACGGTCACCATCGCGGCGGCCGAGTCCGAGCGGCCGGTGCAGGGTGTCGCGAAGGCTGTGCGTACGGCGATGTGGCGCATCGCGATCTTCTACATCGGCTCGATGGCGGTCATCGTCACGCTGGTGCCGTGGAACGACAAGGCGGTCGCCGAGAAGGGGCCGTACGTCGCGACTCTGGACCACCTGGGTATCCCCGCCGCCGGTCAGATCATGAATGTGGTTGTGCTGATCGCCCTGCTTTCGGCGATGAACGCCAACATCTACGGCGCCTCGCGCATGGCGTGCTCGCTGGTCTCGCGCCGGCAGGGCCCGAAGGCGCTCGGCGCTGTCTACGGTGGCGTGCCGCGCATCGCCGTGCTGGTTTCGTCCGTGTTCGGTTTTGCTTGTGTGCTGCTGAGCTACTGGCGGCCGAACGACATCTTCGTGTGGCTGCTCAACACGATCGGCGCGCTGATCCTGGTCGTCTGGTTCTTCATCGCCGTTTCGCAGCTGGTGCTGCGCCGGCGCACTGAGCGCGAGGCGCCGGAGACGCTGGTCGTGAAGATGTGGGCGTACCCGGTGCTGACGTGGGTGGCGCTCGCGGGCATGGCGGCCGTTTTCGTCCTGATGGCCCGTGAGGAGGGCACGCGGGTTCAGCTGTACTGGAGTGGCGGGCTGACGGGCTTGCTGGCGGTTGTTGGGTTCGTGCTGCAGATGGTGCGGACGCCGGTGGCTGAGCCGGTGGCGGTGGCGGTGGCCGAACCTGGTCCGGTGGCCGAGCCTGGTGCGGTGGCCGACGCCGAGGCTGCGCCGGTGGTCGTCACGAAGACTGTGCCGGAGGCCGAGGCGGAGGCTGACGCGGAGGCCGACGCGGAAGCCGAGGCCGAGGCGGTTACCGAGCCTGAGCCGGTGGTCGTTACGGAGGCCCTTACGACGGCCATCACGGAGGCCGTCACCGTGGCCGTGACGAAGGCCGTTGCGGATGCCGTTACGAAGGCGGTCACCGAGGCTGTTGCCAAGCCTGCTGCGGAAGCTGCGACGAAGGTTGTCGCCAAGGCTGCGGCGGATGCGGTCGCGGAAGCCGTCGCGAGCAGCGGCGGCAGCAAGCAAGACTGAGCGATCTGTCGCAGTGCGTTGGACCCCCTGGCCGCCATCGCCGGGGGGTTCTGCGCGTATTGATGGTTTCTTTCCCCTACCCGCCCCTTCCCGAACTGGGGGCAAGCCCCCAGGCCCCCGGGACGCCCTGCGGGCGTGTCCTCAAACGCCGGACAGGCTGGAATTGGCTGCGCTGGACCCGCAGAGTGCGGCAACCTCGAACTGGGGCGAAGCCCTCAGCTCGGACGAGCCCCTTGGCCGAGCCCAGCCCCTCCGGCGAGCGGGGTCTGAGGCCGAGCCCCAGCCACCCCCGGCACCCTTCAGCCCCTCCGGCGCTTGAGGAGCGGGGTCCGGGGCGGAGCCCCAGCTACACACCCGCTCCCTTCAGCCCGTCTGGCGTTTGAGGACCGGGGGCTGGGGCAGCGCCCCCACGCG
>NZ_JAGGOK010000002.1:4750-232721 GCF_018614615.1 Streptomyces sp. ISL-100
AAAGTGTCACTGCGGGAAGGGCGGGGTGGGGGAAAAGGCCCGCAGGGTCAGGGGGGCAGGTGGGTTAGGGCGTGTGCTGCCACGGGGGGTGGCAGCCAGGATCGGTCGGTCAGTTCGGTGATCAGCCGGGCGTACGGGGCCGCGAAGGCCGCCGTGCGGTCCGGGCGGGGGTGCAGAGTCTCGCGGATGCGGACCATGGCTTCCGCCGTGTCAGCCAGGCCCGGGCCTGCCCCCTCCCCCGCTCCGTGCGCCGCCAGGATCGCCATGCCCAGTGCTGGTTCCGTCTGTTCGGGGATTCGGGCCGGGCGGCCCAGGATGTCGGCGCGGAGTTGGTTCCAGTACGGGCTGCGGGCCGCGCCGCCCGTGAAGGTCAGAGGGCCCTCGACCGGCGCGCCCAGGTAGTTCAGGTAGTCCAGGCACAGGCGTTCCGCGTAGCCGATCCCCTGGAGCATCGCCGCCCACCGGTCACCCTCCGACGTACCGCCGTTGAGGACGAAGGCAGTGGCGTCGGGGGCCCGGAACGGGAAGCGCTCGCCGCGTGAGGTCAGGGGGTAGGCGAGAGCGACCGACGGCTCGTGGTGGGCGGCCAGGCGGTCCAGGCGGGCCGGGTCCGCGCCCGGGAAGGCCGTGGTCAGTGCGCCCGCGCCGACGCTGGACGCGCCGCCGGGGAGCCAGTTGCCGTCCGGGGAGCGGTGGTTGTAGACGATGCCTGTGCTGTCGCGGACGGGGACGGTCGAGACGCCCTTGAGGACCAGCGTGGTGCCGAGTACGGAGTTCCAGGAGCCGGGGCGTAAGGCGCCCGAGGCGATCTGCGCGGCGCAGCCGTCCGTCATGCCGGCGATGACCAGGGTCCCGGCGGGGATGCCGGTCTCGGTCGATGCCGCTTCGGTGACCTTGCCCAGGCAGGTTCCGGGGCGTACGACTTCTGGGAAGAGGTCGACGGACAGGCCGAGTTGGGCCAGAGCCTCCTCCGGCCAGGTGTCGCGTTCCAGGTCGTAGCCGGTCTTCAGGGCATGGCTGGAGTCGGTGGCGACCGGCCCGCCGGTCAGCCGGGCGGTCACCGTGTCGGCCTGGTGGGACAGCCGGACGGTCGTTCCGTTACGCCGCCGGGCCAGCCAGAGCGCCTTCGGCAGGCCCCAGCTCGGCGGCACTCCCGCCTCGTCCGCCTCGGGTGCGGCGCGTCCGTCGTCGTACATCAGGCCGGGGGTGAGCGGGCTGCCGTACGCGTGGGTGAGCAGGACCGTGCCCGAGGTCGAGCACACCGCCAGCGCGCGGAGTCTGCGCGCCTGTACGCCCGTGAGCGCGGCCCGGGTCGCGGCGCAGACGGCGGACCACCAGTCGGCGGGGTCCTGTTCGTGGCGCACGCCGGTGCGCCGGCCGGTCAGTGGGGCCGAGCCGCTGCCCAGCAGGTGTCCGCGGGTGGTCGCTACCACCGCCCGGACGCTCTGCGTACCGAGGTCGATGCCGAGCCAAGCTGTGTCGTCGTGGGACTCGTCGGACCGCACACGATCCTCCCGCGCATATCGGCGCCGTCTGTGAAGTTCTCACTGTGCACCGAGATTTTCCGTTGCGCGAGGGATTGACGCCCAACTTCCGCTGTTCCAAGCTCTGTTAACCAGTCGACTGCACGTGTTAGCGGAGGTCGGGATGGACATGCGCGTACATGACCGGCGGCGGTTCCTCGCCCTCACGGCGGCTGCTTCCGCCACCCCGCTGCTGAGCGCCTGCGGCGCCGGCTTCGGCGGCGACGAGAACACGAAGGGCGGCGGTTCTGCCGCCGACGACGTCACCGGCTCCTTCGACTGGAAGAAGGCGAAGGGGAAAACCGTCAAGGCGCTGCTCAACAAGCACCCGTACACGGATGCGCTGATCGCCGATCTCAAGTCCTTCACCGAGAAGACCGGCATCAAAGTCGAGTACGACGTCTTTCCCGAGGACAACTACTTCGACAAGCTCACTGTCGATCTGTCCAGCGGGCGTGCGTCTTACGACATCTTCATGCTCGGTGCCTACATGGTCTGGCAGTACGGGCCGCCCGGATGGCTGGAGGACCTGGGGCCATGGATGAGCAACTCCTCGGCGACCGGTGGGGAGTGGGACCAAGGGGACTTCTTCCCCAATCTGCTTCAGGCCGACCAGTGGTCGCTCAAAGCCGGTGCGCCGCTCGGGCAGGGCGGGCAGTACGCGCTGCCTTGGGGGTGGGAAACGAACGTCGTGGCGTACAACACCGAGGTCTTCAAGAAGCTCGGGCTCAAGCCCGCCGAGACCTTCGACGAGCTGCGCGAGATATCCGGCGCCATCAAGCGCAAGGCGCCGGGTGCGGGCTTCGACGGGATGTACGGCGTCGCGGTGCGCGGGTCGCGGAGCTGGGCGACGATCCATCCCGGCTTCATGACCATGTACTCGCGGTACGGGCTCAAGGACTTCACGGTTGACGGCGGGCAGGTCAAGCCCGCCATGAATACGCCCGAAGCCGTCGCCTTCACCCAGGACTGGGCCGAGATGGTGAGGAAGGGCGGGCCGCCGTCCTGGACCTCGTACACCTGGTACCAGTGCTCCAGCGACCTCGGCGCGAAGAAGGCCGGGATGCTCTTCGACGCCGATACGGCGGCGTACTTCCAGGCGGTGAAGGGCGCGTCGCCCGCCTCCGGGAAGATCGCCTTCCATCCGGGGCCGAAGGGGCCGGACGGCTCGCTCGCCACGAACATGTGGATCTGGTCGCTCGGCATGAACGCCAAGAGCAAGAACAAGCACGCGGCGTGGCTGTTCCTGCAGTGGGCGACCGGCAAGGAGCATCTGCGCAAGGCGGCGATCGAGGGCAACCACATCGACCCGGTGCGCAAGTCCGTCAGTCAGGACGCGGCGTACAAGGACAAGATGAAGGGGCTTGAAGGCTTCATCGAGACCTTCGAGACGGTCGTCGACCAGACGAAGATCCAGTTCACGCCGCAGGAGCAGTTCTTCGACGCGACGACGAGCTGGGCGGCCTCACTCCAGGAGATCTACGGCGGCAAGAACGCCAAGTCGGTGCTGAACGGGCTGGCGAGCGACCTGGCTTCGAAGGTCGGGTGACGGCTCGATGTCGTCGTCCCTCACCGAGACCGACCACGGGGCGGCCTCACGCGAGGGAGGTGGGCCGTCGGCGCGCGTGGTACCGCGCTGGCGGCGTGGGCTGCGGCCGTATCTGCTGATCGTGCCCGCTCTGCTGCTCACCGGCGGGATCCTCTACCCCTTCGGGCTCGGGCTGTACTACACGCTCTTCGACTTCGCGGCGAGCAAGCCGCAGCCGGACATGGTCGGGCTGGAGAACTACCGGCGGATTTTCAGCGAGTCGTCGTTCTGGGATTCGGCGTGGGTGACGGTGCTGTACGCGGTGGGGGCGGCGGCCGTCGAGACGGTCCTGGGGGTGGGAGTGGCGCTGCTGCTGCACCGCGCTACGGCCGTCGGGCGCGTACTGGAGAAGATCCTCATCCTGCCGCTGATGATCGCGCCCGTGATCGCCGCGATCATGTGGAAGCTGATGCTGCAGCCGAGCGTCGGGGTCATCAACTATCTGCTGAAACCTTTCGGGATGGGGGGTGTTCAGTGGACGGACACCCCTACCGGCGCGCTGCTTTCGTCGATTGCCGTGGACGTGTGGGTCTACACGCCGTTCGTGGCGATCCTGGCGCTGGCGGGGCTGCGGTCGCTGCCCGCGTCGCCGTTCGAGGCGGCGGCGGTGGACGGGGCCGGCTGGTGGTTCACGTTCCGGAAGCTGACGCTGCCGATGCTGTGGCCGTACGTCCTGGTGGCGGTGATCTTCCGGTTCATGGACTCGCTGAAGGTCTTCGACATCATCTACGCCCTGACGGAGGGCGGGCCAGGTGACTCGACCGTGGTGCTCCAGATCCGGGCGTACCTGGAGGCGATCCGCTTCCAGCGGTACTCGTTCGGGATCAGCTACATGATCGTGCTGTGGGCGGTGGTGTACCTGGTGACGATGGTGCTGGTGCGCTATCTCGGCAAGATCCAGAACCGGGCGGCGGAGGTGCCCAAGTGAAGCGCAAGCTGCTTGCTGTCGCCGCCGACGGAGCGCTGATTCTGTACTTCGTCTTCGCGCTCTTTCCCATCGCCTGGATGATCATTCTGTCGCTGAAGCCGGCGAACGAGCTGTTCAGTACGTACTTCTCGTTCACGCCCACCTTCGACTCGTACAAGACGGTGCTCGGGGCCGGGAACGACGAGGGCGTGCCGTTCCTGCGGTTCTTCGTCAACAGTCTCGTGGTGTCGCTGGGGGCTGTGGGGCTGTCGCTGGTGATCGGGCTGCCTGCCGCCTACGCGGCGGCCCGGTGGCGGTTCCGGGGCTCGGAGAACCTGATGTTCACGCTGCTCTCCTTCCGGTTCGCGCCCGAACTCACGGTGATCATCCCGCTGTTCGTGCTCTACCAGCAGCTCGGGCTCTTCGACACGTACGTCGGCATGATCTGGGTGCTCCAGCTCGTCACGCTGCCGCTGATCGTCTGGATCATGCGCTCGTACTTCTCCGACCTCTCGCCGGAGCTGGAACAGGCCGCGCTGCTCGACGGCTACACGAGGAAACAGGCCTTCTTCAAGGTCGCGCTGCCGCTGGTCAAGCCGGGCATCGCCGCCGTCTCGCTGCTCGCCTTCATCTTCGCCTGGAACAACTTCGTCTTCCCGCTGATCCTGACGTCGTCCGAAGCCCAGACGGTGACGGTCGGCGCGCTGTCCTTCCTCGGCGGCGACCGCCCCAAGTACAACCTGACGGCTGCGGCGGCGCTGGTCTCGGTGATCCCGCCGCTGCTGCTGGCGCTCACCATCCAGAGGTATCTGGTGCGCGGACTCTCCTTCGGGGCGGTGAAGTCCTGATGCCGTCTGCTCCGACCGCTGCCATCTCGCTGCGCGGGATTCATAAGTCGTACGGCAAGAACAAGGCCCTCGACGGACTCGATCTCGACGTCGGGGAGGGGGAGTTCTTCTGCCTGCTCGGCCCGTCCGGCGCCGGGAAGACCACGACGCTGAAGACGGTCGCCGGGCTGGAGGAGCCCCAGTCGGGGACGGTCTCGCTCGACGGCGCCGACATGACGGGCGTCGAGCCGTACGACCGGGGCGTCGCGATGTGCTTCGAGTCGTACGCCCTCTACCCGCACCGCAGCGCGTACGACAATCTCGCGTCCCCACTCCGCTCCCCCCGCTACAAGCTGCCCGCCACCCAGGCGCGCGAGCGCATCGGCGCCATCGCCGACCTCCTCGGCATCGGGGCGCTCCTGGACCGCCCAGTGGGCCGGCTGTCCAACGGGCAGCGCCAGCGCGTCGCGCTCGGCCGCGTCCTGGTGCGCCCCGCCCGCGCGTTCCTGCTCGACGAGCCGCTGTCCCACCTCGACGCCAAGCTCCGCCAGGCGATGCGCGCCGAGCTGAAGGCGATCGGCGCGGTCCAGCGCACCACGACCCTGTACGTCACGCACGACTCGGTGGAGGCGCTGGCGCTCGGCGACCGTATCGGCGTGATCCGAGAGGGCAGGATCGTCCAGACAGGCACCCGCGAGGAGATCTGGCACCAGCCGTCCGACACCTTCGTCGCCCGCTCCTTCGGCAGGCCCCGCATCAATCTGCTGCCGGGGACCGTCACCGGCCACGGCACCTTCCTGTCCGCCGACCGCTTCTTCGAGATTCCGCTGACTTCGGTGACTTCAGACGCGGTACGGTCCGCCGTACCCGGCACCGCCGTGCAGATCGGGGTCAGGCCGCGCGACCTGTCGCTGGGCTCCTCCGCCCTCGGACCCGGCAGCATCGAGCTCACGGGCACCGTCTACATCACCGAAGTCCTGGGGCGCGCCACCGAGGTCACCGTACGGCTCGGCGGGCAGCACCTCTCGCTGGTCGTGCCGCGCGCGGACGCCGCCGGGCTGCGGCCCGACGCGCCGGTGAGGCTGAGCGTACGGCCGGAGAGCCTGCTGCTGTTCGAGGCCGACGGGCCGGACCTGCCGGGACGGAGGATCGGCGCATGAGCGGCGGCGACCAGCGGGAGCGCGGCCCCGCACCCCGCCAGGCGGCCATCGCCGAGCGGGTACTCGCGGCGGGCTCGGCCACCGCCGCCGAGCTGGCCGAGCGCTTCGACGTCAGCCTGATGACCATCCACCGGGACCTCGACGAACTGGAACGCCAGGGGCTGGTGCGGAAGTTCAGGGGCGGGGTCACCGCCCAGCCCTCCGGCGTCTTCGAGTCGAACGTCGCGTACCGGCTGAAGACGATGCGCGCGGAGAAGGCCGCCGTCGCCGAGCACGCGCTGAAGCTTATCGAGCCCGGCATGGCGGTGATGCTCGACGACTCGACCTCCACCCTGGAGATAGCGCGCCGGCTCGGTTCGAGCTCCATCACTCCGCTGACCGTGGTCACCAACTTCCTCGAAGCGCTGACTCTGCTGTCGAGCGAGCGCGGCATCCACCTGATGGCGCTCGGCGGCGACTACGATCCCCTCCACTCGTCCTTCCTGGGCGTCTCCTGCATGGAAGCCGTCCAGCTCCTCCAGGTCGACATCTGCTTCACGTCGACGTCCGCCGTCTCCGGCGGTTTCGCCTACCACCAGGAGCAGCACATCGTCTCCGTCAAGCGGGCCATGCTCGACTCCGCCGCGAAGAACGTGCTGCTGCTCGACCACTCCAAGCTCGGTCGCGTCGCCCTCCACCGGCTCGCCCCGCTCTCCCGTTTCGACCTGGTGCTGGTCGACGACGGGGCGTCGGCGGAGCTGCTGCGCGACCTCGACGAGCACAAGGTCCCGTACGAGGTGTGTCCGACGGCGAGGGGAGTCGATGGCGATGACTGAGCTGGCGCTGCGCGAGCTGCGCAAGACCTACGCGTCGCGGGGCCGCCCCCCGGTGGAGGCCGTACGCGGCATCGACCTGGAGCTGCGCTCCGGTGAGCTGCTGGGCCTGCTCGGCCCCTCCGGCTGCGGCAAATCCACCACCCTGCGGATGATCGCCGGCCTGGAGGCGGTGACCGGCGGCGACATTCTCGTCGGCGGCGACTCGGTGGTGAAGGTTCCAGCCCAGCAGCGCAATATCGGCGTCGCCTTCGAGAACTACGCGCTCTATCCGCCGCTCACCGTCGCCGACAACCTCGGGTTCGGGCTGGCGGCGCGGGGCAGGCCGCGCAGGGAAGTGGCGTCGCGCGTACGGGACATGGCCGAGCGGATCGGCCTGAGGGAGCTGCTCGACGCGCGGCCGGGCGGGCTCTCCAGCGGCCAGAAGCAGCGGGTGGCGCTGGCGCGGGCGCTGATCCGCGAGCCGGACGTACTGCTGCTCGACGAGCCGCTCTCACACCTGGACGCGGCGCAACGCGACACGACCCGGCGCGAACTGAAACGTATCCAGCAGGACTTGGGGCACACCACCATCCTGGTCACGCACGACCAGGAGGAGGCGCTGTCGCTCGCCGACCGTATCGCCGTGATGAAGGACGGCGTCATCCAGCAGCTCGGCACGCCGTACGAGATCTACGACAGCCCGGCGAATCTCTTCGTGGCCGACTTCGTCGGGGAGCCCGCGATCAACCTCCTGCCGGGAGTGGCCGAAGCCGACGGCCGGGTGCGGCTCTCGGACAGCGTGCGGCTGGCTGTTCCGGTGCGGCTGGGGGTGGGGGTGGGGCGGGAGGTGGTGCTGGGGATCAGGCCGGAGGATCTGGGGCTGGCGTCGGGCGAGGGCGACCACGGGTTACGGGCGCGTGTGAGCGCACACGAGCCGCTCCTGGAGGCCGGCATCGCCACGCTCGCACTCGACGGAGTGGCCAAGCCCCTCGTCGTACAAACCGGTCCCGAGGTGCGCCTCAGCCGGGACGAAACCGTGCGGGTGACCGCGGACCCGCAGCTCACTCATGTATTCGATGCCGAGACAGGGGAGGCTCTGCGATGAAAATCCTGGCAGCCGGTGACCACTTCGTTCTCAACTCACTGATCGGGGATGCCGTAGAGGCCGCCGTCACCGCATCACCCTTCGAACTGACCGAACTGACCCTCCCCTGGCCGCTCGAACCGTTCACGAAAGTCGCCGAGGTCGACGAGGCCAGCGACTGCGAGGACGAGCTGATCGAGGCGCTGCGGGACGTCGAGGTGTGCGTGACGCAGATGGCGCCGTTCACTGAGCGCGTGCTGGAGGCCTCCCCCGCGCTGCGGCTCGTCGTCGTCTGCCGCGGCGGCCCGGTCAACGTCAACGTGGAGGCGGCGCGGGCGCGCGGCGTGCAGGTGTGCTTCGCGCCGGGCCGCAATGCGGCGGCCACCGCCGAGTTCACGATTGGGATGATGCTGGCCGCGATGCGCCGCATCCCGGACGCCCACGACTCGCTGGCGCGGCGGGGCGTATGGGACGGCTCGTACTTCACCTACGACCGGTGCGGTCCGGAGCTGGAGGACATGCGCGTCGGGCTGATCGGCTACGGAGCTGTCGGCAGCCGGGTGGCGCGGGTGCTGTGCGCGTTCGGTGCGGAGGTGGAGGTGTACGACCCGTACGTGCGCGGTGATGTGCACGGCGTACGGGTCGCCTCGCTGGACGCGCTGCTGTCCAGGTCGCGGGTCGTCACCCTGCACGCGCGCCTCACGGACGAGACGCGGGGTCTGATCGGCGCGCGGGAACTGAGCCTGCTGCCGCGCGCTTCCGTGCTGGTCAATGTGGCGCGGGGGCCGCTCGTCGAGACGGACGCGCTGTGCGACGCGCTGGAGAGCGGGCAGCTGGCGGCCGCCGCCCTCGACACGTACGAGCAGGAGCCGCTGCCTGCCGGTGCGCGGTTGCGGGGCGTACCCGGGGTCGTGATGACGCCGCATCTGGGCGGGGCGAGCCGCCAGGTGGCCGAGAAGGCGGCGCGGATCGCGGCGGCCGAGGTGGCGAGGTACGCCGCTGGAACACCACTGGCGCACAGCCTGACCTGAGGAGTCCTGAGGAATGTTGTACGTCGGTATCGATGTGGGCACGTCCATGGTGAAGGCGGCGGCCTTCGACGCGTCCGGGCGGGAGGTCGCGGTCGAGTCCCGCCCGGTCGGGCTCGACATCCGCGACGGCTGCGTCGAGCAGGACATGGACGAGGTGTACGGGGCGGTCGTGGACGTCCTGACGACGCTGACATCGGGGCTGGACAGCCCTGTTTCCCTGGCCGGGCTGACGGGGCAGGGCGACGGGGTGTGGCTGGTGGACGCGGAGGGGCGCCCGGTGCGGCCCGCGATCTCCTGGATGGACGGCCGGGCGCACGAACTCCTCGACGCGTGGATGGCTTCGGACGTCTTCACCTCCGTGTTCCGGCGCACCGGCAGCGCGATGTTCCCGGGGTGTCCGGGGCCGGTTCTGGCATGGCTGGACCGGCACGAGCCGAAGGCGCTGGATGCGGCTGCCACCGCCCTGTACTGCAAGGACATGGTCTTCCAGCGCCTGACGGGGGTCCGGGCGACGGACGTCTCGGACGCGTCCATGCCCTTCCTGGATCCGCGGACACGGACGTACGACGACGAGTCCCTGGCCCTGCTGGGCCTCGGCCACCGGCGCCGCCTGCTCGCCCCGGTCAGTGACCCGGTCGCGGTCGGCGAGACGCGCGGCGCGGGCCTGCCGGGCGGTACGCGGATCGCCAACGGGCCGTACGACCTGCCCGCGTGCGCGCTCGGCGCGGGGGTGACGCGGCCGGGGGACGGGCTGCTCATCATCGGCACGTGCCTGGCGTCGCTGGTCGCGACGGATGTCCTCGACCTGGAGGCGGGCGAGCCGGCCGGGCTCTACATCTCCACCGACCGCCAGGGGCAGTGGCTGCGCGCCATGCCGGCGATGGTCGGCACTGCGGCGCTGGACTGGGTGCTGAAGACGGCGGGCGTACGGCACGAGGAGGTGGACGCGCTCCTGGACGCGACGCCGCCGGGGGCGAACGGGGTGCAGGTGCTGCCCTACTTCGCGCCGTCGGGCGAGCGCGCCCCGTTCGTCGAGCCGCGGCTGCGGGCGGAGATGACCGGCGTATCACTGGAGACGACGAAGGGCGACCTGGTACGGGCGACGTGCGAGGGCATCGCCTTCGCCGCCCGGCACTGCCTGGAGGCGGCGGGCCTCACGGGTGATCTGGCGGTCTGCGGGGGCGGGACGCGCTCCCCGGCCTGGCTGCGGCTGTTCGCCGACGTACTGGGCCGGCCGTTGCGCGTGGTCGAGGGCGAGGTGGGCGCGCGGGGCGCGGTGCTGGCGGCGGCGGAGCGGTACGGGGTGGAGCTGGACGTGGCGTCATGGACCCGCCCGACGACGGTGGCCGAGCCGGACCCGGGGCGGGCGGAGCACTACACGCTGGGCTACGCGAAGCACCTGGCGCACTTGGCGGAAGCCCGAACCCGAGCGCGGGGCCGTGCCGGCACCCCAGGCTGAGCTTCTCGGGGGTGCCGGTGGCCCGGCGCTGCGGGGTCGGTGCCGCGCCGGGGCGTCTCCTCGGACGTCGAACACCGAGGCGCTGGGATCTCTTCGGGCCGGTTGCGTTCAACGCCCTGCGGGGAGCGCCCCGACACGTCCCCTCCCGGCACCGTGACTCGTCAGGCGGCGTCGGGCGCGGTCAGGCGGTGCGGGCGGGCGTACGGGCGGTCAGCGCCCAGTAGGTGAGTGCGGAGACGACGGAGCCGAGGAGGGTGAGGTCGGCGCCGCCGAGCGGCGCGACCAGGGGGCCGGTCCACAGCTCCGAGTCGCAGGTGAGGCCGGCGAAGACGATGCCGGTGACGAGGGCGGCCATGCCCGCCGGGTGGTAGCCCGCCCGGTACCAGTACGCGCCGCCCGGTCCGGCGTGCAGGGCCTCGGCGTCGTAACGGCAGCGGCGCAGCACCATGTCGGTGAGGAAGACACCGCTCCACGGGGCGAAGACGATGATCAGCAGGGAGAGGAAGGACAGCAGCGACTCGGTGAAGTCGGCGAAGAAGAGGGCCCAGAGGGAGCCGACGGCGGTGACGGCGGCGCTGATGAGGATGGCCCTCGACCGGCTCCAGGGGATGCCGAGCACCTGGAGGTTCAGGCTGGAGGAGTAGAGCGTGATGATCGAGTTGGTGACGGAGCCGAGGAGGACCAGGGCCAGGAAGACCGGCTGGAACCAGCCGGGCAGGAGCTTCTCGGTGCCCGCCACGGCGTCGGTCATGTCGGTCTGGGTGGCGGCCGCGACTCCGGCGACACCGAGCGCGACCGAGGAGAGGAATCCGCCGAGGGCTCCGCTCCAGGTGATCGAGCGCAGCGTCGTGGTCCTGGGGAGGTAGCGGGTGTAGTCGGCGGGCATCGGCACGTACGAGAAGGGGCTGGACAGCATGACGACGAAGGCGAGGCTCCAGCCGGCCGCGCCCGGTCCGACGGCGGGGACGGTGGTGTCCGCGCCGGGCAGGACGAAGACGAGCAGTGCGGCGAAGCCTGCGGCCAGGGCGTACGCCATCCAGCGTTCGGCGAACTGCACGGTGGCGTGACCCCACATGGCGACCGCGAAGGTCAGGGTGAGGGTGATCAGGAGGGCGAGGGCGCGGGCGGTGTTGCCGCCCTGCCAGCCGATTTCGGCGAAGAAGACTTCCAGCGCGAGGGTGCCGACCACCGTGTTGACGATGGTGTAGCCGATGCTGACGATCCAGTTGAGCACTCCGGCGGGCCAGTTGCCGCGTGTACCGAAGGCGGCGCGGGAGATCACGAGGGTGGCGGTTCCGGTACGGATGCCGCTGAGGCCTGCGGCGCTGATGACGAAGAAGGCCAGGCCGCCGACGACCACGACGGCGGTCGCCTGCCAGAACGACAGGCCGAAGGCGACCGCGAGCGCGCCGTTGATGACGTAGGTGAAGGTGAGGTTCGAGCCGAACCAGAGCCAGAAGAGGTCCTTGGCGCTGCCGTGCCGCTCGTCGTCGGGGATGGGATCGATGCCATGGGTCTCGACGTGGAAGACCTCGTCGCTCTTTGGTTGCCGCTCCGCCGTGTGCGTTGCCATGCCACTCCCCAGCCAGACCTTGAATGCCGTTCTAAGAGTTAGAACGGCATTCAAGATGCGGTGCCGGTCCCCCACCCGTCAAGACCCCGGCGTGAATCCGCGGCTAAGGTCGTCACATCGGGTACGAACGGTGGAAGCGGTGGAGGCGAAACCGGTGGCAGGAGCGGCGCGACGGCGGGACGGGCACATCGCCCAGGAGCGGATGCTCGAAGAGGCCATGGCGCTGATCGCCGAGAACGGCCTGGCCGCGCTCACCATGTCGGCGCTGGCCGAGCGGCTGGACACCAGTGGCGGCCACATCCTGTACTACTTCGGCAGCAAGGACCGGCTGCTGCTGGAGGCGCTGCGCTGGAGTGAGACCGACCTGGCGGCGGAACGCCGCGTTCTGCTGTCCCGGCGGACGACGGCGGAGCGCAAGCTCGACCAGTTCCTGGAGCTGTATCTGCCGCGGGGACCGCGCGACCCGCGCTGGATGCTGTGGATCGAGCTCTGGGCCCGTACGCCCGCGAACGAAGCCCTGCGCCAGGCCCAGGAGGAGATGGACCAGGCCTGGCAGGAGGACCTGGAGGCGCTGCTCGCCAAGGGCGTGGCACGCTCACGCTTCGCGCCGATGGACATACCGGCGCACGCCTCCGAACTGCTGGCGCTGCTCGACGGCCTGAGTACGCGCGTCGTACTGGGCCAGCGCGGCAGCGGCCGCCCCCGGGCCCTGACGGCGGCGAGATCGGCGGCCGCCCGGCTGATCCCGCCCGGGACAGCTCGGTAGCTCAGTAGCTCAGCAGCCGGCCGCGCGCACCGAGGGCGTGGCCTCCAGGGGAAGCGTCGCGAATACTTCGTAACCGCCGCCGGGGATGGGGCCCTTGGCGAACTCACCGCCCAGCATGGCGGTGCGTTCCCGCATGCCGAGCAGACCGTGGCCGGCGCCCCGAGAGGGCTCGGCCGGCCTGGCCGGCGCGGTGTTGGTGACCCGGACGGTGAGAGCGGCCGCGTGGTACCCGATCTCCACCCGCGCCCGCGCTCCCGGCGCGTGCCGCATCACGTTGCTCAGCGCCTCCTGCACGATTCGAAACGCCGACAACTCGACGCCGGGCGGCAGCGGGTGCGGATCTCCGGTGGTCCGGGTGGTGACCGTGAGCCCGGCGCCCCGCACATTGCCGACCATCTCGTCCAGCTGGTCGAGCGTCGGCTGCGGGGCATGCCGTACCTCTTGCGACGGGGAATCCTCGGAGCGCAGTACGCCGAGCACGCGCCTCAGTTCGGTGAGCGCCCGGACGGCGTTCTCCCGTATGCCGGCGAGGTTCTCGTTCAGCTCCTCAGAGGGGTTGTCGACCAGGTGCGGGGCGACCTGCGCCTGGATGGAGATGACCGACATGTGGTGGGCCACGACGTCATGCAGCTCGCGGGCGATCCGGTTGCGCTCCTCCAGGAGCGTTCGCCGGGCCCGTTCCTCGGCGGTGAGTTCCTCCTGGACGCCCAGCTCGGTGCGGGCTACCCGAAGGCCGCGCAGCATCGCCCCGACCACCACCGCGGCGATGAGCACCGGGGCCGCGCGGTCGACGTCGAGGTTGTGAGGCTGGGTGGTGAAGGCGGTGCAGGCCACTCCCGCCAGAACACTGATCGCCAGCGCTTCGGCCGCGCGTCGGGGGCGGACCCGCAGCGCGAGCAGGAACAACGCCCCGCTCTGCAGGGCGATCCCGGAGATGGACCACGGGAACAGCGTGTCCTGGCTCATCACGGGCTCGGAGATCCGCACCGTGACGACCATGAGGACCGTCGAGGCCCACCAGGCCGACAAGGGCCGGGACATACCCGCTACGAGCACCGCCGACTGAAGCACGGCGAGCAGCACCACGTACCCGGGAATGCCGGCGCCCGGCGAAACCAGATCGCTCACATGAACCACGGCGATGGCCGCCGCCACCAGCACGAGCAGCACCCCGAACACCGGCCGCCAGACCGGCCAGCCCGGCGACCCCATGGGCGGCAGCGGATCGGCGGGGGCCGTCCACAGGTCTTCGCGCAGGGCGCGCGGCACCCCTCGCAGCGCGGCCACGAGCCGGCGCCCGTCCATCTTCTTCACCAGATCCACCCTAAGCACGCAGCACCGCCGGCTCTCGGGCGGGCCGCCCCTCGCACAGGGCGCGGCGCGGGCTGCTGCGTGGGCGGGACGCCATGGAGCGTGATCCTTCCGTACCGGATGACTTTCGTGCTTCCAGTACGGAAGCTACGGACCATGCCCTGTGGTCGGCGTCCCGCCGCAGAGCCCACCTTCCCCGTAGCTCTCAAGTACTACGGGTAGGGGGCCGCAGGTCCGTCAGTGCGCGTTCTCCGTCGGGCGGAGGTCCTTGGGGATCTTCGCCCACGTCAGCGCCGCCGCCACGAGCGGCAGCACCGCGGCGAGGAGGAAGGTCGGGGTCATGCCGGCGGTGAAGGCCGCGGAGACCTTTTCGAGCAGTGCGGCGCCTGCCGGACCGCCGGTCTGTCCGGCCAGGTGCGCGGCCTCGCCCACGGAATCGCGTACGGACGCCGTCGCCGCGCCGTCCAGGCCGAGTTCGGGCAGGTGCGCCCGGTAGAGGGCGGACGCGATGCTGCCCAGGATGGCCACGCCCATCGCCGCGCCGAGCTCGTAACACGTCTCCTCGATGGCGGCGGCGCCACTGACGTCGTGCGCCGGGGCCGAGGCCATCAGGGTCACCGAGGCGACCGTGGTCGCGATGCCCACACCGCAGCCGAGTACGGCCAGCGCGAAGGCTATCGACGAGTAGCCGAGGGTGCCGGTCTGCTGGAGGATCCAGGGCAGCGCGAGGCCCGCGGTCATCAGCAGCAGCCCGCTGCCCAGGACGTGGCGGATCGGGAGCCGGTGCATCAGGGCAGGCGTCACCAGCGAGGTGACGACCAGTCCGAGGGGCGCGGGAAGCAACCGGATGCCGGCCTCCAGCGGCGTGTAGCCCTCGCCGTACTGGAACCACTGGGTGATCAGGAACAGCGCCGAACCGAGCGCGATCATCCCGAGGAAGATCGCGGCGGCGGCGATGCTGAACGACCGGCTCGCGAACAGCCGTACCTGCAACAGCGGCTGGCTCAGCCTCAGCTGGCGGCGTACGAACACGGTCAGCGCGACCGCGGCCACGACCAGCAGCGCCCAGGCGACCGGGTCGGCGGGGCCGCCCTTGCCGAGCTGCTTGATGCCGCCCGCGAGGGCGAGCATGCCGACGATCGACTGCCCGACGCCCCACCAGTCCCAGCGTCCCTCGCGCGGCTGGCGTGATTCGGGCAGCAGCCACAGGCCGAACGCGATGACGGCCAGCGCGACCGGCACATTGAGCAGGAACGCGGACTGCCAGCCGTTCTTCTCGACGAGCAGACCGCCCACCACCGGGCCGAGCGCCATGCCGCCGCCGAAGACCGCGGCCCAGACGGCGTACGCGAAGGCGCGCTCGCGGGCGTCGACGAAGACATGCCGCAGGATCGACAGGGTCGTCGGCATGATGGCCGCGCCGCCGACGCCGAGCAGCGCGCGGGAGGCGATGACCTGCCACGGCGCGGTGGCGAAGACGGCGATCAGCGAGGCGAGCGCGAAGACGCTGAAGCCGATGAGCAGGATGCGCTTGCGTCCCCAGCGGTCGCCGAGCGCACCGGCGGTGACCAGCACACCGGACAGCGCGAGCGCGTACACGTCGATGATCCACAGCTGCTGCACGGAGCTGGGCTGCAGATCGGCGACGAGGGAGGGGAAGGCGACGTTGAGGATCGTGGTGTCCATCGCGATCAGCAGCAGGCTGCCGGAGAGGATCGCGAGGACGGCCCAGCGCCGGGGATCGAGCTGGGCCCGGGTGTCTGGCCGGGCGGGGGCGGGGTGCATTGGGTTCCTGTTCAGGGTCGTGCCGGAGGGTGCCAGGTGACACCTCACGGTCTCGCCTGAGACGTCAGTGTCTCAAACAAGACAACGATGCGCACATCCATTCCCTCGGCGCGACCTTATGTCCCTTTTTGTCTTTTACGTCGCCGCCGCATCCCGGAGCGCGTCGACGCCACCGGGCGGGGTCAGCCCCAGCCTCTGGAGTCTGCGGCGAGCTCATCCAGGAACGCCGAAAGATCCGCGTCCCAGGTCCATGCCACCACCTCGTCGACGCGAGCGCTCAGACCGGGCGCCCAGAGCTCGGCGGCACAGTGCAAGCAGTCGTTCATCAACTCCCGGCCGAGTTCGCGTCTTCGGGAGTCATGGGTCCACACGCCAAGTCGCGGGTGCGGTGGACACGTCAGAGGGGTCGGTGCGGTGCGCGCGGTGCCGTGGGGAAGCATCTGCGAAGTCCGGGAGCCCGTCGGCGTCCCGGGCGGGGCGCGGAGCCCCTGGAACCCCGGGCCCGCCAGGACGACGTACAGAAGCCGCGTGCTCCCGATTGCAAAGCAATCGCCTGATCGGGTGGCGGCCCTCTTCCGGGTGATCGAACGCCGGATAACAGCCGGGCGTCCCGGTGCGCACCGGCTGGCACGCCGGAATCGAATCTCTGGCCGAGAGTTCGCCCGGCGTCTCCCGTTTCGCGCCTTTGATCAGGCGCGTTGTCCGACCGCCAGTCCGCGTGCACTGCGATCCAGGAGGAATCATGTATCCCGTACCCGCTCCCGTTCGTGTAGTTGGCGGACATCCTGCGTTCGAGTGCGGCCCCGCCGCGCTCACCCGCCGCGTGCGCTTGGTTGACGCGACGGACGCCCTCGCATGACCGCGACGCGCTACACGAGCGTCGTCGATGTCCTCATCCTGCTCCAGCGTGCGGACGGCCGCGTTCTGCTCGTGCGCCGCGCCGAGACCGAGTACGCCGGCGGGCTGCTCAGCATCGTCGGGGGCCACCTGGAGCGCGGCGAGTTCGCCGACGACGGGGCACGGCGTGAGGCGCACGAGGAGGTCGGCGTCGAAATCGACCCGGCGGACACGGAATTCTGCGGCGCGGCCCACTACCTGGGCCCCGAAGACGAGCGACGTATCTGCTTCGCCTTCACCGCCCAGCGCTGGCTCGGCGAACCGTACAACCGGGAACCTCACAAACACACGGCCCTCGTGTGGGCGGAGCCCGGCAATCCGCCGCCCGACTGCCACGCGTACTCAACCGCCGTCCTGCGCCAGTTCGTCGTCGGCGGCTCGTTGTACGCCAACATCGCCCACCCGAGGAGGCCGCGTTGAGCAGCATCCCCCCGCAGCGGCAGGACAAGCCCCAGCCGTCCGCGCCGCCCGAGCTCAACTACAACGGCCGCGTACACGGAAACGCCATGCAGGGCGCCACGCTGTGGGAAATGGCGCGGCGTATCCCCGGCGCACTCGCCCAGACCTTCCGGCTCGCCTGGTCGGTGGACCGGCGCATGGTGGTGACCGTTCTGGTGTGCCAGCTCATGTCGGGGATCGGTACGGCCGTGATGCTCACAGCGGTGGCCAGGGCGATGGGGCCGCTCTTCGGCTCCGACGACGCCCGGGCCGGGCTCAACGAGGCCCGCCCCGCACTGATCCTCGCGGCCGCCGCACTGGCGGTCGGGGCGCTGTCCTGGATCCTGGCCGACTGGGCGACGCGCCGCCTCAACCCCCAGGTGGCGTCCGCGGCGGATCTGACCATGGTGGACCTCCATATGAAGGTCGAGCTGTCGACGTACGACCAGGAGGGTTTCACCGACCGGAGCCAGGCCGCCGAGATCGGTGCGCTGCGGGCCGTCGACATCGCCGAGGACGCCAAGACGCTGACGAACGGCTTCGTGCAGCTCGTGTCCGCCGCCTCCGTCCTTACCGTGCTGCATCCCCTTCTGCTCGTGGTGCTGATGCTGTCGGTCGTCCCGCGCGGTCTGGGCGGCGTGATCGCGGCCCGTATCGACTACCGCGTGTTCGACGCGTCGGTCTCGGCTCGCAATGTCCGGGGGATGATGCGCTGGTACCTCACCACGCCGACGCTCGCGGACGAGCTGCGCGCCAACACCATGCGCCCCTACCTTCACTTCTGGTATCGCACGATGTGCGACCGCATCGAGGGCAGGGCGCTCGCGGCGGCGCCGCAGTACCTGCGCGTCAACCTGGCCGCCGCCGCGCTGAGCGGCGTATTCATCGTGGGCATGTGGGCCTCGCTCGCCGCGCTGGTGCTGTCGGGGCAGATGGGGCTCGCCATCGCCGGCACGGCGATCGTGGCCTCGCAGACCGCCGGCCGGGCGCTCAACCAGATCGTCAGGTACGGGGCGGCGATGTTCCACCACGGTCTCTATCTGGACGACTACCACCAATTCCTGGCTCAGGCCCGGGAGATGACGACCATGCGCGGCAGCGTCTCCGTGCAGGCTCCGGTGGAGATCCGGCTCGACGAGGCGTCGTTCACGTATCCGAAGAAGACCACCCCGGCGCTGCACCCGGTGTCGCTCACTCTCCGCCGGGGCGAGGTGGTCGCTCTGGTCGGGGAGAACGGCGCCGGCAAGTCCACGCTCGTACGCCTGCTGACCGGACTCACCCTGCCCACTGACGGCCGTGTCCTGTGGGACGCCACCGATCTGGCCGCGGCGGACGCCGAGTCGGTGTGGGGCCACATCGGGCTGGTACCCCAGACGAACGGACACTGGCCGCTGGCGGTACGGGAGAACATCACGCTGGGCCAGCCCCGCCGGCACGGCGACGAGCTGGTCTGGGAGGCCGCCGAGCAGGTCGGCATGCGGGAGGCGGTGGCCGAATTCCCCGACGGGATGGACACGTTGCTGGCCAGGTCGCTGTGGGGCGGCCATGAGCTGTCCGGCGGGCAGTGGCAGCGGCTCGCGTGCGGACGTGCGCTCTACCGGCGGCCGGGTTTCCTGATCCTGGACGAGCCGACGAGCGAGATGGACGCCCGCGGTGAGCACCGGATCTTCAACGCACTGCGGGAGATGGCGCCCGGCCGTATCACCCTCGTCGTCACCCACCGGCTGGAGAACGTCCGCATGGCGGACCGCATCCTCGTACTCGACAAGGGGCGTATCCGGGAGGAGGGCAGCTTCGAGGAGCTGGTGCGCGCCGAAGGCGGCCTCTTCGCCGAGCTGTACGCGCTGTCTCAGGACCGCTGAGCCCACTCGGCCCCTGGTGAACGCGTGAAACGTGGACCCGGCGCCCGCAGGTCGGGTCCACGGACTCGCGCTCCAGGCGCACCCCCAGGCGGCCGGGGAGTCTCCCCCGTGGTCGTCGGCCCATCCTGCCGGACCACAGAATCGATCTTGTCGGCATAGATCGTTTACGCGCGGGGCAGGCTGCTAGCGCAATTCGACCAATGAACATGACAACTCATCCGCTCGCAGGCAGGGGGGTCCTGCGTGCCCTTCCCCACAAGGAGCACCCGAGTGCCGCAGGACGTCCGTTTCGATCTCCCCTTCACCACCCCGGTAAGCACACACCTGGAGTACGCGAAGGAGCAACATCTGCGCTGGGTCTGGGACATGGGCCTCGTAAGGAGCGTGGCCGGTTTCGAGGAATATCAGTCCTGGGACCTGCCGCAGGCCGCGATACGCACCTACCCGCACGCCTCGCCCGACGACATGGTCGTCCTGATGAACTGGTTCTCGCTCGCCTTCCTCTTCGACGACCAGTTCGACGCGGCGAGCCCCGACCGGGCCGACCGGATCGCGGAGGTCGCCAGGGAACTCATCGTGACTCCGCTGCGCCCCGCCGGCACCCGCCCCCGCGTCGTCTGCCCCATCACACTCGCCTGGGTCGAGGTCTGGGAGCAGCTGTCCGACGGCATGTCGCTGACGTGGTGCACGCGTTTCGCCGCGTCCTGGGGGCGATTCCTGGCCGCGCACGCGGAGGAGGTCGACCTGGCCGCCCGCAGCACCACCCTGCTCGGCGTCGGACCCTACAAGGCCTTCCGAAGGCGGACAGTCGGCATCCACCACAGCATCGACGCGGGCGAGCGCAGCCGCCGCTTCGAGGTTCCCGCACAGGTACAGGCGCACCCGGTCATGGAGGGGCTGCGGGACGCCGCCGCGGACACCATCGGCTTCATGAACGACATCCACTCCTTCGAGCGGGAGAAGCGCCGGGGCGACGGCCACAACCTGATCGCCGTACTGCACCGTGAGCGCGGGTACTCGTGGGAGAAGGCCGCGGACGAGGCGTTCCGAATAACCGGCGAGAGCCTCGACGAGTACGTGGAGCTGGAGGCGCGGGTGCCCGCGATGTGTGACGAGCTCGGCCTTGACGACGACGAGCGCGACCGCGTGTGGATGGGCATAGAGGCCATCCGGCACTGGATCAACGGCAACTACGAGTGGGCGCTGACGACCGGCCGCTACGCCGCCGCGAAGCAAGGGCCCGCGGCCGCCGCCGAATTGGAGGGACGCGGCTCACTCGACGACCTGCTCACGGTCTGACGCACCGACACACCGCTGCCGGCCGGCCGCCACAAGGGCGGTCGGCCGGCAAGAGCGGTCAGATCCCCGCGCCCTGCGGTACGAACTCGACCGGGATACGGTCCAGTCGCTCCTCCCACGTCGACGCGGTGGAGGTCAGCTCCTCGGCCGGGGTGGCCAGCCGCAGCCCCGGCAGCCGGTGCAGCAGGACGTCGACGGCTGTCTCGATGATGGCCTGGCCGACGTTCTGGCCGGGGCACTCGTGCGGACCGCTGCTGAACGCGAGGTGCGCCTGGTTCCCCTGGATGGAGACGCCCGCGTCGGGCCGGATCTCCGGGTCCAGATTCCCGGCCGTCAGGCCGAGTACCAGCAGGTCGCCGGCCTTGATGCGCTGGCCGCCCAGCTCCAGATCGGCCGTCGCGAACCGCCCCGGGCACACGGCCAGCGGCGGCGTGTTCCACATGACTTCCTCCACCACCGCCGAGATGTTCAGCTGCCCGCTGATCAAACCGGACAGGTGGGAGCGGTGGGTGAGGACCAGTTGCAGGACGCGCGCCAGCAGGTTGCTGGTCGTGGTGTGCGCGGTGATCAGGACCAGGCGCAGGTGGCTGAGGATCTCTTCGTCGTCCAGGCCTGCCTGGTGTTCCAGCAGCCCGGTGGTGAAGTCGGATCCCGGCTCGTCGCGCTTGCGCTCGGCGAGTTCCGCCAGGACCTCCATGATGACGTCGTTGTGGTGGACGGCGTCCTCACCGCCCTTGATGAGCTGCGCGCAGGATGTGGCCAGCCGGCGCCCCTCCCCCTCCGCGAGACCGAAGAGCCGCGTCAGTACGAGCATCGGCAGGTACTCGGCGTAATCAGCCACCAGGTCGGCCCGCCCCGCGTCAGCGAACGCGTCGATCTGCTTGTTCGCGAAATGCGTGACGTGACGGCGGATGCCACGCCCTGCCAACGCCTGCAGATTGTCCGTGACCGCCCCGCGCAGCCGCCGGTGCGGCTCGCCGTCCTGGGAGACGCAGTCGGGGCGCCAGGCCAGCATCGGGATGAGGGGCGAGGTCGGCTCGATCCGGCCCTCCTCCCAGTCGCGCCAGATCCGGGAGTCGCGGCTGAACTGGCGCGGGTTGTCCAGTACGCGCCGGTTCTCCCGGTAGCCGAGCACCAGCCAGGCGGGCACGTCGCCTTCGAGCAGTACGGGTGCCACGGCGCCGTACTGCTTGCGCAGCCCGGCGTAGATGCCGTGCGGGTCGGTCGACGCGTCGGGCCCGTACAGCCGCGTGATCCCGCCGGGTGCGGCGGAGCGTACGGGGCAGCCGGAGGCCGGCGCCGTCTCCCCCGGTGTGTCGGCGTACGAACCGTATGAGGACGGGGAGTTCATCGGGGCTCCAGAGCGGCGGCAGAGCGTTCCTTGAGATGACGTATCAGAGTGATGAGCACGTCACGGCTCGATGCCCGGTCTCGCGCGTCGCACGCGACGACCGGTATGCGGTCGGTGATGTCCAGGGCGTCCCTGATCTCCTCGATGGGGTGGTCCTTGGAGTCCGGGAAGACGTTGAGCGCGATGACGAAGGGTACGTCGAGCCGCTCCATCTCCTCGATGGCCAGGAAGCTGGACTCCAGGCGGCGGGTGTCCACCAGGACGATGGCGCCCAGAGCCCCCTTGAACAGGCCGTTCCACAGGAACCAGAAGCGCTCCTGGCCGGGCGTACCGAAGAGGTACAGCACGAGCTGCTCGCTCAGGCCGATCCGGCCGAAGTCGAGGCTGACCGTGGTCTTCTCCTTGTCCGCCACGCCGACGAGGTCGTCGACGCCGACGGTGGCCTGGGTGAGGGTCTCCTCGGTGGTGAGCGGCTTGATGTCGCTCACCGAGCGCACCATGGTGGTTTTGCCGGTGCCGAAGCCACCGGCGATCATCACCTTGACCGAACGGCTTTCGGCCGGCAGTGATCCGGACGACTGGGGCCAGTCCGGGCGGTCAAAGCCTTTGTAGTCCACTGAGTACCTCCTCCAGGAGGGCGAAGTCCGGCCCGTGGCCGGCGGATGCCGGGATGGGGTCACGGGCTTCCACCCGGCCCGCTTCCAGCAGGTCGGCCACCAGCACCGCGAGAATGTTGAAGGGCAGTCCGAGGTGGGCGCCGAGCTCGGCGACCGACAGCGGATCGCGGCACCACCGGACTATCTGCTCGTGCTCGTGCTGCATGCCCGCGACGGGCGCGGAGCGGGAGACAATGAGGGTCGCCACGTCGAGGCCGAGCGCGGCACCGCCCGGTCCGCTGCGGCCGCCGGTGAGGACGTAGTAGCGCTCGAGACCGGACGGTTCCGTGGGCCGGTGCGGATCACTCATTCAGAGTGCTCCTCCAGCCGCGGTGTGGTTCCCAGGAGCTCGCCCATCCTGCGGGCCAGGTCCCTCATCTGGTGGCCGAGCAGGCCCTGGTCAAGCCCTTCCTTGGCGAGGACTCCGAGGTACGTCTCCACCCCCGCCCGCACCACGAAGAGGTGCCCGCCGTCCACCTCGATCATCGCCAGGCGCAACTGCCCGCTGTACTTGGGGAATTGCGCGGCGACCGGCTGCGCGAGCGCCTGGAGGCCCGCGACGACGGCGGCGAACCTGTCCACGTCGTCGGGGTCTTCGGCGCCGTACGAGGTGATGGCCTTGCCGTCGCTGGAGGCCACGAGGGCGAAGCGGATCTCCTGGATACTCTCCGTCAGGTCGCGGAGCGCCCAGCTCACATCGGTGTACTGCTGCGTCATGGGGCTAGTCGCTCTCTTCGGTACGGGACTTCTCGTCGGTGTCACGTCCGGCGGTGGTGGCGAACGCGGCCAGGCCGGAGAAGGACGAATCCGGCGGCACGGCGGCGGCGTCGGCGGCGGCGTCGGCGGCGGAGGTCGACGCGGTGGGCGCGGCGGCGACGGGCGCGGCCGGGCCGGCCGCGGGTGCTGCGGCGTTCGCCGCGTCACCGCGCCGGCTCCGGCGCCTGGGCAGGCCGCCGGGGGTGGTTTCGATGCCGGGCCGGGTGCCGTCGGCGGTTCCGGCTTCGGTGGCGACCGCGGTGGCGGGAACGGCGGAAGGTCCTGCCCCGTTCGGGGCGGGCTCGCCCATCGGTGCCGGTATCGCGACCGATCCGGTCGGGCTGTCGGCGACCGGGCCGGCGGGGAGCGGGCTGAAGTACTTGTGGGGGACGACCACGACCACGGAGGTGCCGAGCCAGGGCGAGTCGGCGAAGGTCACTCTGATCCCGTACTTGCGGGTGAGCTTCCCCACGACGCGCAGGCCCAGGTTCGCGTCCTCCGACAAGCCGCCGATACCAGGTCCCGCCGCCACGCCTTCCAGCGCTTCCAGGGCCTGGCGCTTCTTCTCCTCGGTCAGTCCCTTGCCGGCGTCCTGGATCTCGATGCCGACACCGTTGGGCACCTCCTTGCCGGACACGACCACGGGCTCGGTGGGTGGTGAGTACCGTGTGGCGTTGTCCAGGAGGTGGGCGAAGACGAGCGTCAGGTGGTCGACCAGACCGCCGTCCACGCCGAGTTCGGGCAGGTGGCGCAGTTGTACGCGGTCGAAGTCCTTGATACGTCCGACGCCGCCGCGCACCACGCTGAGCAGGCGCTGCGGCTCCTGCCACTGCCGCCCGGGACGGTCGGAGCCGCCCAGTACGCCGATGCTCGCGGCCAGACAGTCCGCGGGGCCGATCTCCTGGTCCAGCTCCATCAGGCCCCGGGCGACGGCCGGGAGCCGGCCGTGTTCGCCCTGCATTTCGTGCAACCGGCCACGGAGCTTGCTGGTGAGGACGTGGATCCGGCTGCCGATGCTGATGACGGCCTGTTCCGCGGAGGTGCTGCGGTTGAATTCCTCCTCGACTGCGATCAGCGCGGTCCGCAGGACCTTGCGCAGTTCACGCCGGAACTCCGGTGATACGTCCGGGTCCTGGGCGAGGGGTGCGAGTACGTCGTCGATCGATTCGCCGTCGCGCAGCCGCTTCAGCGCGTCGGGGAGGAATTCGTTCCCGAGCCGGGCGACGAGCGCCTGCTGGTATTCGAGCCGCCCCTGCCACGCCCGGGCCTCTTCGGCGAGACGCGACTCGTGGAGGGAACGCTCGGCGGCTCGCTGCCCCTCCAGGGTGATCATGTGCTGCTGCCACTCCTGGGAGTACTGCGCCTGCCTCGCCCGGAAGTCGGCGACGGAGTGGCGCAGTCGCAGCTGGGACCGGATCAGCAACCGGACGCATAAGGCGGTCGCCGCTGTCGCGGCAAGAGCGGATATGCCGACGGGTATTCGGGTGCCGTCGGGTCCTGTGGTCACGGCGACGACGGAGGCGACGCCTATTCCGAGTGGCAGAAGCCACCAGGTGTGCCAGGCGGCCGGGGCCCGGGCCGCCTGCGGCGTAGTGGCAAGTTCCATCTGCATCCTCTAAACCAACGCGATCGAACAGGGGAGAAATGAGCGGCCTCGTCAGGACACGACAGGGTCAGGGTCACGTCAACTGGCAGCACTTCAAGGGAGCTTAGCGGGTCGGAATGGGAAGTGATCAACCGCCTTCCGCAACGGATGGGTACACCACGGATCATGGGGCATGAATGTCATGCCCTACACAAGGAGGGCCCGCTGCGAGGAGAAGTAGAGATGAATTCCCTGTCAGGTACTGGTGCCACTCCGCCCACCGCGCCCGGCCGCCTCCCCCTGATCGGGCACGGCCACCAGCTGGCCAGGCGGCCCCTGGACTTCATGGATTCCCTGCGCGAACACGGCAGTGTCGTACGGATTCTGATCGGCCCCACCCCGGCGTACGTCGTCACCGATCCCGCGATCACGCGCACGGTGCTGGTGAGCGAGGCTGAGGCCTTCGCCAAGGGAGGAAAGATCATCGACGCGCTGCGGGTGTTCTTCGGTGACGGTCTCGCCACCGTGGCGGACGGCGACGTACACATGAAGCACCGGCGCCTGATGCAGCCGATGTTCAACAAGGCGCACATCGCCACCCGGGGCGACGTCATGATCGACCACGTGCGCGCCGCCACCGCGGCCTGGGCAGAGGGCGACGCCGTCCGTGACACGTACGAGGACATGAACGCGCTCACGCTCTCGACGTTCCTCATCGCCCTCTTCGGGCCGGCTCTGCCCGCTCATGTGGAAGAAGAGTTCGCCGGTCTCATGCCCGCGATCATGAAGGGCACGATCAGGCAGACCATCCTCCCCTCGTGGGTGACGAAGCTGCCCCTGCCCGCGAACCGGCAGCACGCGCGGCGCGTCGCGCGGCTGCGGGAGCTCATCGACCACGCCATCGATCACCACCAGAGCAAACTGGCCGAGGCGCCCGACAGCGCGGGCGAAGGGCTCTTCTCCACGCTGCTGACGGCGACCGACCCTGTCACCGGGCAGCCGCTGTCGCGCCAGCAGCTCCAGGACGAAGCGATCACCCTGCTCACCGGCGCGATCGAGACGACAGGGACCACACTCGCCTGGTCGCTGTACGAGATAAGTGTGAACCCGGAGGTCGAACGGCGGCTGCACGAGGAGCTCGACGCCGTGTGCGGCGGCCGGCCGCTGCGTTACGACGACTTGGGCTCGCTCACCTATATGCGCAGCGTGCTGAAGGAGTCGATGCGGAAGTACGGGCCCGCCTGGCTCGTCACGCGCACCACCACGCGCCCTGTCACGCTCGACGGGCATCCTGTTCCCGAGGGCGCGGACGTCATCTACAGCCCCTACATTCACCAGCGCGATCCGGAGGTCTACTCCGAGCCCGCCGCCTTTGATCCGGACCGGTGGGACCCCGAACGGGCCAAGGGGATCGGCCGGAGTTCCTTCCTCGCCTTCGGCGACGGGCGGCGCAAGTGCATCGGCGAGGAGTTCGCCTGGACCGAACTCCTCATCATCCTCGCCACGATCACCCAGCGCTGGCGTCTGACGCCGGCTTCGGCTCCGCCGCGTCCGCAGGCGATCGTGACGGTGAAGCCGGACAAGCTGTCCATGGCGCCGCATCCGCGCACGGCGGTGCCGCGCGACACCACGGTCCCGACCCCGCCCCCGGCCAAGTGCCCGGTGACGGGCCACTGAGTCTGGGCACGGATGCGCCTGCGGCGGGCCGTTTCCCCACCCCGCCCCTTCCCGCTGTGACATTTTGCGGCTCCGCCGCGTGGGGGGCTCCGCCCCAGACCCCGCTCCTCAAACGCCGGAGGGGCTGGAGGGTGCCGGGCAGGGGCGGGGTGGGGAAAAGCCCGCGCAGCGGCTTGGGCGGGTGCCGCATAGAATGACCGGATGATCTTCATTGTTGTCAAGTTTCCCGTAAAGCCCGAGTACGCCGAAGAGTGGCCGCAGCACGTCGATGCCTTCACCAAGGCGACCAGGGGCGAGCCGGGCAACCTGTGGTTCGAATGGTCGCGCAGCATCGAGGACCCGAACACGTACGTGCTCGTCGAGGCGTTCCAGGACGACGCGGCCGCGGCGCACGTCAATTCCAGCCATTTCAAGGCCGCGTTGGACACGATGCGCCCGCTCGTACGGCGTACGCCCGAAATCGTGAGCACGACCATCGAAGGCGCCGACGGGTGGAGCGCGATGGGTGAACTCAAGATCGACGACTAACTTTGGGAGAGCTCCATGTCGAACATCCTGTTCGTAGTGACCGGCGCCGACCACTGGACCCTGGCCGACGGCACCCGCCACCCCACCGGCTTCTGGGCCGAGGAGGTCGTCGCCCCCTATGAGGCGTTCACCGGCGCCGGCCACGAGGTTGTGGTCGCCACCCCCGGCGGCGTCGTGCCGACCGTGGACCGGGCCAGTCTCGCCCCGGAGGTCAACGGTGGCCCGGAGGGCGCGGACCGGGTCGTGAGGGCCGTGGCGTCGTTCACGCAGCTTCAGCAGCCGCTGAAGCTGGAGGAGGTGGATCCGGCTGACTACGACGCCGTGTTCTACCCGGGCGGCCACGGCCCGATGGAGGACCTGGCGGTCAGCGCCGACTCCGCCAGGGTGCTGACCGGCGCTCTCGCCTCGGGCAAGCCGCTGGGTGTCGTATGCCACGCGCCCGCCGCCCTGCTGGCCACGGGGAACGCCGTCGGCGGCTCGCCGTTCGCGGGCTACCGGCTGACCGGCTTCACCAACGCCGAGGAGACCCAGGCGGGCCTCGCGGAAAAGGCGAACTGGCTGCTCCAGGACCGCCTCGTGGAGCTCGGGGCCGACTTCCGCGAGGGCGAGCCGTGGGCGCCGCACACCGTCGTCGACCGCAATCTGTACACCGGCCAGAATCCGGCCTCGGCCGGCCCGCTGGCCGAGGAGATGCTCAAGGCGCTGCGCTGAGCGGTCGGCCTCACGCGAGCCTCACGCCAGCTGGCGCCGCACGAGTTCATGCAGCCGGCCGCCCGTGTCGGCGAGCAGCTGCGCGGGCGGTCCCTGTTCGACAATCCTGCCGTCCGCCATGACGATCACCCGGTCGGCGTCCATGACCGTGGACAGCCGGTGGGCGATGACCAGGCGGCCGGCGCTCAGCCTGCGCGTGCTGGCCATGACGATGCGCTGGGTCTCGTTGTCGAGCGCGCTGGTGGCCTCGTCGAAGAAGAGGATGCGGGGGCGGCGTACGAGCGCCTGAGCGATCATCAGGCGCTGGCGCTGCCCGCCCGAGATCGCGCCGCCGCCGGCGATCATCGTATGCAGCCCCATCGGCATGCGCCGGATGTCCTCGGCCAGGCCTGCCATCTCGGCGGCCTCCCACACCTCCTCCTGGGAGAAGACCTCGGCGCCGCTGATGCAGTCCAGGATCGATCCCGTCAGCGGCTGCGCGTTCTGGAGGACGACACCGCACTGACGGCGTACGGCCGACTGGTCCAGCGCCGCCAAGTCCTGGCCGTCGTACAGCACGCTGCCCGAGAGCGGCTTGTCGAAGCCGATGAGCAGCCGCAGCAGGGTCGACTTGCCGCAGCCGCTGGGTCCGACGATCGCCACGAACTCGCCCGGGCGCACTTCGAGCGACACGTCGTCGAGCACCAGCGGGCCGTCGTCGGTGTAGCGGAACGACAGCTTCCTGGCCTCGATGGAGCCGGACAGCGTGCCGGGCTGCGCGCTGGCGCCGCGTACCTCCGGGGCCTCGTCCAGAACCGGCTTGATCTGTTCGAACATGGGCAGCACGGCAGCGACCGAGATGAGCGCGCCGCTGAGCTGGGTGACCGACGTCAGCAGCATGGTGACGGCCGTGCTGAAGGTCAGGAACGCTCCGGCCGACATGCTGCCGCGAGCCGGTCCCGCCAGCAACATGAACATGATGAGCGAGCACAGCGGCAGATAGATGGCGTCAAGGACCGTGGTCAGGTTCTTGATGCGGCCCGCGCGCTGCTGAAGTTCCCGCGAGCGGGCGAACTCGCGGGCCCAGGCGGCGTACGCGAAACTCTCCGCGGCCGCGACCCGCAGTTTGGGCAGTCCCCGCAGGGTCTGGAACGCCTGGTTGTTGAGCTTGTTGCCGAGCTCGACGAGCTTGCGCTGCCAGCGCACCTGCCACAGGCCCATCCCCAGGAACACGCCGCCGATGACTACGAGCATGGCGATCGCCGCCAGGGCCAGCGGCACGCTGAACCAGAACAGCAGAACGACGTTCATCGCGCCGACCGTGCTCGCCTGTACGGCCACCGGACCGAGCCCGGACAGCACCCTGCGGATGGCGCTGATGCCCATGGCCGCGCTGGCGAGCTCACCGGTGGACCGCTCGGTGAAGAACTTAGTCGGCAGCCGCAGCAGCCGGTCCCAGACGGCGGGCTGGAGGCCGGCCTCGATGCGGCCTTCCATACGGAGGATGGTGAGGTTCTGCAGCAGCATGAAGGACGCGGTGACGATGCTGGTGATCATGACGGCCAGGGAGACCTGGACGATGAGGCCGGTCTCGGCGTTCGGTACGTACACGCCGAGCACCTGGCCGGTCGCGATCGGTACGAGACCGCCGAGGCCGACGGTCACCAGACCGCTGAGGAGTAGGTTCCGCAGATCGACGCGGGTGTCGCGCAGGCTGAAGCGCAGCAGGCCCCACAGGGTCAGGGGCCGCTCGGGAAGGGGGCGGTAGAACATGACCGCGCGCGGCTCGAAGTCGTCCGCGTTGTCCTTGCCGATGCGTATCCGCATGCCCGAGGCCGGGTTCACCGCCTCGTACCGGCCGCGCCGCCACAGCAGCGCGACCGGCGCGCCCGACTTGGCGCGGTGGCCCACCAGCGGGCCGGAGTTGGCCCGCCACCAGCGCCCGTCGAGCCGCACCGGGCGGGTACGGACACGGGAGACCAGGGCGATGCGGTCGACGGGGGTGACGCGGTCGTTGACCGCGCCGCCCTTCGGGGGCTCGGTGAGGGTGATCCCGGCCGCCTCCGCGACCCGGCGGCAGACGGCGAAGGTGGCGTCGTCAGTGGCGCGGTCCGTGCCCGTCGCGGCGCGCCCGGACCGGTCCGGGCGGCCGATGGAGGCCACCAGGGCCTCGTCGGCCCGCGCGCGGACGGCCGCGCCCGCCTTGATGCCGGCGGCCGTACGGTCCTCGTGGGCGCGTTCGAGGTCTTCGATCCAGTGGTCGACGGCGGACAGCAGGCGGTACTGCTGGTTCACCAACTGCTGCCACATCGCCGTTTCGATCAGCAGGTCTCCGACGGCGTCCGCGCTGTAGGAGGCGCCGTACTGCACGCTGCCGGGGGACACCGGCATCCACAGGATGTCGTCGTCGGTCACGGGTCCTTCGATGTCGGGACGGCCGTCAAGCGGGGCCTGGAAGAGCACGCCCAGGCTGCGTCCGATGCCGAGGGCGAAGGCGTGGTCGAGCGGGCTCTCGTACCCGGCATAGGTGTCGGTGTACGGATCGGCGTAGCCATTGGCGTACTCGGGCGGCCGGTAGAGCTCGCGCAGCGGGATCCGCCGCAGCAGGCAGTCCTGCGACGGCCGGCCGATCAGCGTGTGCTGGGGGCCTTCGACCGGACCGAGCAGCAGCGCTCCCGCTTCGAGGCGGCCGAGGAAGTGCCAGTGCCCCTGCTGCACGGCGTCGACCGCGAACAGGTCCAGCGCCCCGCCCACCACGAGCCACAGCACCTGCGGCCCCTCCAGCGCCAGGCTGCGCAGACCGGCGCAGTCGACAGGCGCGCCGAGGCCGCCCAGCGCGTAGGTCACCGCATCGAGTTCGGCGGGGCTCCCCTCCGTCGGGCCGACGGCGGTCGGGTGTACGGACGACATGTCAGTGCTCCTTGACCAGCTCGGCGTACGCTCCGCCGGCGGCGACCAGCTCTTCGTGGCGGCCACGTTCGACGACCGACCCGTGGTCGAGTACGACGATCTCGTCGCTGTCGCGCACCGTGCTCAGCCGGTGGGCGATGACGACGCACGCGCAGCCGCGCCGCCGCAGATTGTCGATGATGATCCGCTCGGTCTCGGCGTCGAGGGCGCTCGTCACTTCATCCAGTACGAGGATGCTCGGCCGCCTGACCAGCGCGCGGGCGATCTCCAGCCGCTGCCGCTGGCCGCCGGAGAAGTTGCGGCCGTCCTGCTCGACGCGGCTGTGGATGCCGTCGGGGCGCCGCGCGATCACGTCGTACAGGGCGGCGTCCTGGAGGGCGGCGACGACCGCCTCGTCGGGTATCGAGGGGTCCCACAGCGCCACGTTGTCGCGGACCGTGCCCTCGAAGAGGAAGACGTCCTGGTCGACGAAGGAGACCGAGGCGGCCAGCGCGCTGCGGGAGATGTCCTCCAGGCGCTGTCCGTCGATACGGATCGTCCCCTCCCAGGGGGTGTAAAGACCGGAGATCAGCCGCGACACGGTCGACTTGCCGCTGCCCGATCCGCCGACGAGGGCGACCTGCTGACCGGGTCCCACGGCCAGCGAGAAGCCGGTGAGCAGCGGCTTGTCGAGTGGGCTGTAGCCGAAGGTGATCTCTTCGAGCGTCACATGGCCCTTGAGCCTGCGCGTGCTCTCGTCCGGCTCGCGCCGCGAGTACAGGACATCGACCGGGAAGCTCTCGACGTCCTTCAGCCTGGCCACATCGGCGGCGAAGTCCTGGATACGGCCCGCGACGCCGTTGAGGCGGCTGATGGGCGCGGTGAAGCGCGCCACCAGCGCCTGGAAGGCGACGAGCAGACCGATCGAGATATGCCCCTCAACGGCCCGCAGTCCGCCGATCCACAGGATCAGCGCGCTGTTGAGCGTCGCGAGGGTCGGCGCGACGACGGCCAGGAACGCGCTCGGTACGCCGAGCCGCTGCTGCACGTCCAGCGTGGTCGCGTGCTGGCCCGCCCAGCGGCGGAAGAACCCGTTCTCGCCGCCGGTGGCCTTCATCGTCTCGATCAGCTGAAGACCGGTGTACGACGTGTTGGTCAGCCGGGCGCTGTCCGCGCGCAGCTTCTGGGTGTGCGTGGCCCGCAGCCGGATGACGATGCGCATCGCGACCACATTGAGCAGGGCGACGATCACTCCGACGAACGTCAGCTGGGGGTCGTACGACCACATCAGGAGGGCGTAGAGGATCACGACCACCCCGTCCACCCCGGCAGCCGCCAGGTCCCGTGCCAGCGTCTCGGCCACCGCGTCGTTGGACTGGAGGCGCTGGACGAGGTCGGCCGGGCTGCGCTGCGCGAAGAAGGTGACGGGCAGGCGCAGCAGGTGGCGCAGGAACCGGGCGCTGCTGAGCGTGGAGGAGATGATGCGTCCGCGCAGCAGGTTCGCCTGTTGCAGACCGGTGAGTACGGCGGTGAGCGCCACCATCGCGGCCATCGACGCGAAGAGCGGGCCCAGCATCGACGTCTGCTCGCCGATCAGGAACATGTCGATGTACGTACGGCTCAGCGCGGGCACCGCCGCGCCGACGGCGACCAGCAGCAGGCTGGCGAGCAGCGCGGCGAGCAGGGTGCCGGTGGTCCCGCGCATGCGCGCGGGGACGGCGCCCATGACGCCGGGCTTGCGGCCACCACGGCGGAAGGATTGGGAGGGTTCGAAGACGAGGACGACCCCGGTGAAGCTGGTGTCGAAGTCCTCCGTCGCGACGAAGCGGCGGCCCTTGTCGGGGTCGTTGATGTGGAAGCCCCGACGCCCGAACCGACGCCCCATGCCGTCATAGACGACGTAGTGGTTGAACTCCCAGAAGAGAATGGCGGGCGCCTGGACCTCGGCGAGCGCCGTCGCCTCCATCTGCATGCCCTTGGCCTGTAGACCGTAACTACGCGCTGCCTTGAGCAGGTTGCTGGCCCGCGAGCCGTCGCGCGACACTCCGCACGCGATGCGCAGCTCTTCGAGGGGCACATGACGGCCGTAGTGGGCGAGGACCATGGCCAGCGCGGCGGCGCCGCACTCCACCGCCTCCATCTGGAGGACCGTGGGCGTACGGACGGCCTTGCGCTTCTTGACCTGTACGGGCTTCGCACGGCGGCGCCCGCCCGCCGGAGCCTGCCGACGGCGGCCCGCCGGCGGCAACTGCTGCTGCGGCGGCGCCGCGGAGTTGTTCGGTGGGGTCACGGAAGCAGCCAATCGATCGGATGCTGCTCGGCGAGGTGGATGGCGCCGGAGGCGAGGGTCATGGACTCGACGGCGTACGGCGGTCCGTCCGGCCTCGACCAGGAGTAGCCGGACTTGGAGGCGCCCGAGCGGTCAAGCTGGACGAGTACGGACACGGGCTGGCCCTGCTTCGAGAACTCCTCGCCGAGCTGGCTGCTGCCGAGATAGCCGGTGATGCGCTGTTGGGTCTGGGCGGTCCTGCCGACGGATTTGACCCGGCCGCGCAGTACGCCGTACTGCTGGGTCGCGACCGACTGGACGGTCAGATCCACCGCTGCCCCGACGGGCACGGTGGACCCGCGCTCGGCCGGTACGTACAGCGTCGCCATGAGGGGGTCGTCCGCGTTCCGCACCCGTTCCACGGCCGCCACATCCGCCCCGGTGGTCACCACGGAGCCGATAGCGGCGACGAGCGTCGTCAGCCGGCCTGCGGCGATGGTGCGTACGACGGTGTCCCCCTGCGCGGTACGGACCTTCAGGAGGGCGGCATTGGCGGAGACGCGCTCGCCTTCCTGGGCGAGTACGGCGGTGACCTGGCCGGCGACGGGACTCTGCAGGACGTAACTGCCCTGGGCGTGGGTGAGGATTCCGGGGGCGCCGAGTGTGGACGACACGGTGCCGGTCACGGCCCAGACGGCCGAGGCGGTCATGACGATGACCGTGACGATCAGAACAAGCAGGCCCTGTGGCCGGGCGAATCGCACCGGCAGATCAATTTCTTCGGGCGATTGCAGCTTGGAAAGCGCCTGTTGGCGAAACTGCACGACACTCTTCCCTCAACTGCAATGGGCTGTCAGGTATTTCCGGACGGCCGTACGCCCCGGACCCTGGGTGGATCCGGGGGCGTACGACCGGGCCTGTCGACAAGGAGGGGCGGCCGACGGGCCGTAAGTCACCTCTGATGTCCCGTGCCGCTCACCGGCACAGGAGGGGATCAGACGCCGGCGACCGTGGCGGTGGCGAGGCCCGTGACAGCGCCCGTGTTGAGGCCGGTGACGCCCTCGACGGTGCCGATGGCGGAGCCCGCGATGCCCGAGACGGGGACGACGGAGTTCAGGACGCCGGTGGCGTTGCCGACCACGCCGCCGAGGAGGCCGCCGGACACGTTGTCCAGGTCGTTGTCGGAGATTTCCTGGGTCGCTACCTGGGAGAAGTTCATGATGCGAGTTTCCCTTCGCGTGGATATTTCGAAATAACCGGGACCGAACCTGACGGATAGGCCCTCAGTGCGAAGGATCAAAGCACGTATGCGCGTTGGACAGCCAATCAAGTCATTGCCCGACCGTGCCCATCCCCGCACGGAATTACCGTGGCGTGCACGTCCGTTCATGACTTGGTGACAGCATCTTCACGGGATCGCCCGACGTGAATAGCGAAGGCCCGGCGGCTCCGGTGACACCGAATGGGACATTCCCGTTCAGAGGGGCGTATCCGCAGGTCAGCACTGCCAGGCCAATTGGGAGATGGTGTGCCGCGTGCGTATTCGATGTGGAGATTCGCTGGTGTAACACGGCCATTACACAATGCCACTTCGCCATATGGGGTCTGCCTAGGTCATCAGCGACATGGGTAGGAAACCAGCATGGAGCTGACTGAAGTCACCTATCAGGATCCTGACGACGAATCCGGCGAGTCCGCCATGCGTACGTACGCGCAGCGGGCCTGTGAACTGACCGGCATGGACCCGGAGTACGGCGTGCCCGCGCTGGCCACCATCGCGCTGCGCGAGTCCGCGTCCAACCACCCGCGCTGGCGGGTGAACACCACCGATTCCAACGCGCACGGCCCGGTCGTGGCCGACGGGCAACCGCAGAACTGCTCGCGCGGCGCCACGCAGTGCATCCCGCCGACCTTCGCCGAGCACCACCAGGAGGGCACCGCCACCACGCCCTACGACGTGGTGGCCTGCATGTGCGCCACGATCAACTACGTACGCGCGAGATACGGCGTCAACCGGTCCGGGTCGAACTTCGCGGAGCGGGTCCAGCAGGCCGACCCGAGCCGGCCGTCCAAGGGCTACTGAGCTGCCACCCCTGGCCCGGTCACGCCTTCCGGGCCACCACCAGGCGGCAGTTGGGGCTCCCGTCGCTGCGGCGGCCGAACTCCTCCAGGGGCTGCAGCCGCACCGTGAATCCGGCCCTGACCAGGTCGTCCCGCACGCCACTCAGCGGGAACGTCCGGTAGTACATGACGAATCGCGGCCGCCACAGCGCGTTGCGTACGCGCATGACGGCGTCGAAGCCGAGCAGCGTCCAGTACAGCCGCGAACCGATGGGCTGCGGCGCGCCGATGGGGAAGGCGAAGAGCCCGCCGGGCCGCAGCGCCCGGTGGACTCCCGCGAACAGCACGGGCCGCTCGGCGGGCAGGAAGTGCCCGAACGCCCCGAAGCTCACCGCCAGATCGAATTCCCGACGGAACGGCAGGGCGCGGGCGTCGGCCCGCGCCCACTCCACAGCAGGTGTTTCCCCGTCGTCGGACGCTTCCCGGGCGGCGGCCAGCATCCCGGCGCTGAAGTCGACCCCGGTGACGCGCTCCCGGCACAGCGGGCGCAGCATGCGCGTCCCCGCCCCCGTGCCGCAGCAGACGTCGAGCCCCGCGTCGAAGGGGCCGAGCGGGTCCAGGGCGCCGGCGACCGCGTCCAGGAACCGGTCGGGGGTGCGGAAGGGGGTGTGGTCGAACTTCGGGGCCAGCAGGTCGTAGCCCCGTTCGATGGAGGAGAGAGCCTGCACGGTCAGTTCGCGGAAGGTGGGTCCCTGGGAGGTGAACACGGACCCCAGAGTAGCCAGGGCCCCAATCCCAGCCCCCCGACCCGTTGACCAGAATGGGCGATTAAGCATTATATATGGGGGTAAAGGCTGGATAAAGGCTTCTATGGGAGGCAGCCGGTCATGACCACTCATCCCAGCATTGAGCAGCACCCCGACGTCGCCGAGATGCGTTCCCGGTTCGAGCGGGCGACCACCACTCCCCGCGCTCAGGCGATCGAGACACTTGCCGTCCTGACGGGTGTGTTCCTCGCGGCGTCTCCGTGGATTGTCGGGTTCAACGGCCTCACCACCCTGGCCGTCTGCAACCTGATCACCGGTGTTGCCTACGCCCTGTGTATGGGCGGGTTCGGCTCGGCGTACGAGCGGACTCACGCCATGGCATGGGCCGCCACCGCCATCGGCGCATGGACGATCGTCGCTCCATGGGTCGTGTCAGGCAATGTCGACACCACTCGCAGCATCGTCAGCAATGTGATCGTCGGATGCGTGGCCCTGCTGCTCGGCCTGGCCATGGCGGCCATGAACACCGGCGCCTCCGACCGCACCGGCGTCGCCCGTGGCCGCGGCCGCGGCCGCCGGTCCCCGGACGTCGGCCCGGTGGGCTGATGCCCGACAGCCCGAACCCACCACCTGGGCCCCGGCCGGTACACGGCCGGGGCCCAACCCGTCCGGCCGGGCAGAAATCAGGACCAAAAGATAGAATTCGAACATGGGAAAGCCGCCTGTCGCGCCGACTCCGCCCGAGCTCGTCCTCGAAACTGAGGCGGGCTCCACGCTGATCAGCCCGAGCCGGGACTACCACGTCGGGCGCGACCCCACGAGTGACATCGTCATCGACGACGCGCGCGTGTCGTGGCATCACGCGGTGCTGCGTCCCGAGGCGGACCACTGGACGCTGGAGGACGAGCACAGCACCAACGGCACGTACGCCGAGGGCAGACGGATCCACGAGTGGGATGTCGGCCCCGGCACGGTCATCCGCTTCGGAAGCCCCGCCGACGGGCCCCGCGCGGTTCTCCTGGGATACGGGCCCGCGCCCTCCGCGCCCGAGCGCCCGTCGGCCGTCTCGATGCCGTCGGCGACCGGCACCTTCCGGCAGCCGACCACCGTACGGCCGCTGCCGGCCCGGACCGTACGCATCGGCCGCGCCACCGACAACGACCTCGTCGTCGACGACCTGATCGTCTCCCGCCGACACGCCGAGCTGCGGGCGCATCCCGACGGTACGTACGAGATCGCCGACCTAGGCAGCCACAACGGGACCTTCCTCAACGGCCAGCCCGTCACCGTCGCCCGGGTCTCCCCCGGTGACATCGTCGGCATCGGGCACTCCGCGTTCTGCCTGGTCGGCGACACACTGCAGGAGTTCGTCGACACCGGCGAGGTCTCGCTCGACGTACAGGACCTGGCGGTGTCCGTCGACAAGGGCCGCAAGACGCTCCTCGACCACGTGTCCTTCCCCGTCGGCGAGAAGTGCCTGCTCGCGGTCGTGGGGCCGAGCGGAGCGGGCAAGTCCACCCTCCTCAACGCGCTGACCGGGCTGCGGCCCGCCGACCATGGCACGGTCCTGTACGACGGCCGCGACCTGTACCGGGACTACGCCGAGCTGCGTCAGCGCATCGGTCTCGTACCGCAGGACGACATCCTGCACTCGCAGCTGACCGTGCGCCGGGCTCTCGGCTACGCCGCCGAGCTGCGCTTCCCCGAGGACACCGCGAAGAGCGAACGGCGGGAGCGGGTGGCCGAGGTCATCCGCGAGCTGGGCCTTGAGCAGCGCGCCTCCCAGCCGATCCACAGCCTGTCCGGCGGCCAGCGCAAGCGGGTCAGCGTGGCGCTGGAACTGATGACGAAGCCGTCGCTCCTCTTCCTCGACGAGCCGACCTCCGGGCTCGACCCCGGCATGGACCGCTCGGTCATGCACATGCTGCGCGGCCTCGCCGACGACGGCCGTACGGTCATCGTCGTCACGCACAGCGTGCTGAGCCTGGATGTGTGCGACCGGCTGCTGATGCTGGCGCCGGGCGGGAAGATCGCCTACTACGGGCCGCCGGAGGACGCACTCGCCTTCTTCGGGTTCGAGCAGTGGCCGGAGGCGTTCGAGGCCTTCGAGAACGACCGCGAGCGCGACTGGGCGGGGCAGTACCTAGGCTCCCCCTTCCACCGGCAGTACGTCGCGAACGCCACCGCGCAGCCGCTCCTGCCGCAGGCCTCGGCGCCGGAAGCTGTCGCGCCACCGGCGCGGCCCCGGAGCTGGGGTGCGCAGCTGAGGACGCTGGTGCGGCGGTACGCGGCCGCGCTGAGCGCCGACCGGACCTTCCTGGCGATCATGATCGCCCTGCCATTCGTCATGGGCGCGATGGCACGCGCCCTGGCCGGCTCGCGACTGACGCAGGAAACCGCGATGAACGCCCTGCTCATCCTCTGTGTGGGCGGCGTGCTGACCGGCGCCGCCAACGCGGTGCGTGAGCTGGTCAAGGAACGGGTGATCTACCAGCGGGAGCGCGCGGTCGGGCTCTCCAGATCGGCGTACCTGATGTCCAAGGTGGTGGTGCTGGGCACCATCACGGTCCTCCAGGCCGTCGTCCTGACCCTGGTGGCGCTGGTCGGCGTGGACCTGAACGCCCCGGGCGGCGAAGGGGTGCTCATGCCGCCACTGGCGGAAATCACGGTGGCAGTGGCGATGCTGTCCTTCACGGCGATGATGCTCGGTCTCCTCGTTTCCGCGCTGGTGCGCAAGGAGGAGGTCACTATGCCGCTGCTCGTCCTCCTGGCCATCGTCCAGGTGGTGTTCTGCGGCGCGCTGCTGAAACTGGACGGCGTCGCCGGGGTCGAGCAGCTGGCGTGGCTGGTCCCGTCCCGGTGGGCGCTGGGAGCGATGGCCGGGACCATCGGGCTGGGCCGGATCGTTCCGGGCGACCTGACGGCGGACCCGCTGTTCGCGCACTCCGTGGGGGTGTGGCTGCTCAACCTGGCGATGCTGGTGGTGCTCTCGGCCGTCTTCGCGTACGCCGTCGCGAAGCTGCTGCGGCGGCACGAGCCCGCCATCATGCGGAAGTAGGAACGGGGCGCCATGACGACTCCCGACTTCCGTCCCACGCATGTCGTCCCCCAGGGCGGACTGCCCGCCTGGGAGGCGCCGGACGTGTCCCGTCCCACCGAACCGCTCGATCCGCTGCTTCCGGTCCAGCTGATCGGCCGGCGCGGCGACTGGGGGCAGATCCTCTGCGCCAACGGCTGGTCCGCGTGGGTCGACGGCCGCCTGCTCGTGTCCGTACCGCAGGATCCTCCGGTTGCCGGCCAACCCGGCGCCCGTACGGCGGACCCACGGCCACTGCTGGCCCGCGTGGAGGAGTCCCTGAGCCAGTACCGGCGAGCGGTGGAGGACCTGACGGCGGGCCGCACGGACGGCGAGGGGTTCCGGCGCCGCACGCCGGGGCTGCGGGTGGGGGTGGTGGTCGAGGGCGAGTCGGTGTGGCTGTACGACGCGGAGCACGAGCGGTGGGTGTACTGCGACGGCACGCACCTCATCACGTACGCGACCTCGTCGTCCCCGGGCAATAGCGGCCCCCCGCCCCGCGAACCGACCCAGGTGGCCGCCCGTCCCCCCGCCGACCCTCCGGAGCCCCCGGCGGCGGGACCGGAACCGACCCAAGTGGTCGCCTCCGCCGCCCCGGACGCCTCCCGAGCAACCCCACCGGACCCCACGCAGGTCGTCACCCCACCGACCAACGACCACGCACCACCACCGGCCCCCACACAGGCCGTCGGCCGCGCCCCGAACGGACCGCCCCACAACGGCCGCGCAGCAGCATCTGACCCCACACGCGTCGTCGCTGACGACCCGAACCGACCGCCGGACAACGGCAGCTCAACACCACGGGAACCCACGCGCGTCGCCGCCGACGACCCGAACCGACCGCCGGACAACGGCAGCTCAACACCACGGGAACCCACGCGCGTCGTCGCCGACGACCCGAACCGACCGCCGGACAACGGCAGCTCGACACCACCGGAGCCCACGCGGGTCGTAGCCGACGCCCCCAACGGACCGCCGGGCAGCGGCGAACCGGCGCCGCCCGACCCCGCTCGGGTGGTCAGTGGCCGGCCTGCGCATGCGGCCGACGCCGGCGGTGACGACGCAAGTGGCGGCGAGCCGACGCGCGTCGTCACCGCCGAACCGAGCGAATTGCCGCACAACGGCCGCGCAGCACCACCGGACTCCACGCGCGTCGTCGCCGACGACCCGGGCGAACCGTCGGACAACGGCCCCACAGCGGCGCCCGAACCCACGCGGGTCGTGGACGGCGGGTCGGCGCGTTCGGACGAGGGCCGCGGCGACGATGCCCGTGGCGGCGAGCCGACGCGGGTTGTTGAGCCCGGCGAGCGCGCAGCGCCGCATCCGCCCACCCGGCCCGGTGACGGGTAATGGCCCGCGCCCCGCGCGAATCCGGCATGGCCGGAAGGCCGTCCGAGCTGCTCGGCAGCCAGATCGCCGATTACCTCGTGGAGAGCGAGATCGGCCGCGGCGGCATGGCCGTGGTCTACCGCGCCAAAGACCTGCGCCTGGACCGTACGGTCGCCCTCAAACTGCTCGCGCCCGAACTCGCGCGCAACGACACCTTCCGCCGGCGGTTCACCCACGAGTCGAGGGTGGCCGCCGCGATCGACCACCCGCACATCGTGCCGGTGTTCGAGGCCGGCGAGACCGACGGCGTGCTCTACATCGCCATGCGCTTCGTCGCCGGTCAGGACCTGCGCCACCTCCTCGACCGGCAGGGGCCGCTGCCCCTGGCGACCGCGACCAGGATCGCCGCGCAGGTGGCATCCGCGCTGGACGCCGCCCACGACCACGACCTCGTGCACCGGGACGTGAAACCCGGCAACATCCTGGTCGCGGAGGGCACGGACAGCGATCACCCGGAGCACGTGTACCTGACGGACTTCGGCCTGACGAAGAAGTCGCTGTCGCTGACCGGCTTCACCACCGTCGGCCAGTTCGTCGGCACGCTCGACTACGTGGCGCCGGAGCAGATTTCGGGACGCCCGGTGGACGGCAGATGTGACGTGTACAGCCTCGCCTGCGTCGTACACGAGACCATGGCCGGGACTCCGCCCTTCCAGCGTGACGACGACATGGCTCTGCTGTGGGCCCACCAGTTCGACCCGCCGCCGCCCCTGACCGGGCAGCGCCCCGACCTCCCGGCCGCGGTCGACGGCGTACTGGCGAAGGCGCTCGCCAAGAGCCCGGACGACCGGTACGGCTCCTGCCTGCAGTTCGTGGCCGCGCTGCGCGCCGCGGCGGCGGCCATCGGGCCGCAGGACCGTCCGCCACCGCACGCGGACCCGCACCTCGGCGGCCGGTCCGCCACGCCCCGAATGCCGCCCTCGCCGCCCCGTTGGGCGCTACCGGTCTTCCGCGGGTACGTCCGGTAAACGACGGCGCAGGGCTCAGGAGGCCTTGGGCTCGACCTCGCCCCGCCGGTGCACCCTGGCGGCGAGACCGCTGCCCAGGAGGCCCGCCAGCAGCCCCCACAGCACCGCGAGGCCGAGCGCCGTCCACAGTCGCGGCCGCAGCAAGACCTCTCCCCCGAGGGCGCTGCCGAGGTCCAGGAAATCTCCGATGCCCAGCAGTGACAGGCCGTAGTGCGCGGAGAGCCTGGCGACCAGACAGATCATCAGCACCGTGAGGGTGAGGCCGACGGCCATGTGTACGGCGTGCTGCCAGGGCCGCACGCGTGCGGGTGAGCGGACCACCATGAGGAACGCGGCGGCCGGCACCAGGACCACGGCGGCGACCAGCAGCCACCAGGCCCGTCCGTCGTGCTCGGTGAGCGTACCGAGATTGAGGGTGGAGATGTCTCGCGTACGGAGCACCTCGTCCAGCACGCGCGGCATCGGCAGCCCGAAGGGCCCCTCCACCTTTCCCTCCCAGGACGCGCCCATGCCCACGGTGAGGGCGAGCCAGGCGAGGTTCGGCAGTCCGAGGAGGATCACGGCGAACGTCTCCGCGCGGTGGCCGTGCGTCACCACGACGACGAGCGCGATGACCAGCGCCAGCGCGACGTACGAGAGCAGCAGCGCCACCACGGCGAAGGCGGCCGGGCGTACGGGCTCCTGGAAGCGCACCAGGCGGGCGGGGAGCGGGGCCCGGCGCGACACGAGGAGGGCGAGGATGAGAAGGCCCGCCAGCCACAGCAGTCCGAACACGAGGGTGAGGGGGATATCGGTCCGGAACCCGACCTCCGGTGCGGCGTCGTCCAGCAAGTCGTCGAGGAGACCGTCCGTCGGATCCCCCAGCGGGATCCGGAACGTGTGCCGCGCGAGCAGCGAGACAAGGATGAGCGCGACTGCCCACAGGGCCGCCAACCGGGCGGCTCGTCCGGCGAGTTCGCGGGTACTGGCGACCGCCCGGTGCCGCAGCGGCCGCAGGAAGCAGGTGGCGGTCACCAGGGCCCCGGCGAGGGTCACCGAGAGCGGCAGCGCCGACAGGTCGGCTCGCGCCTCCGCGATCGCCCCGGCGCCTCCGGAGATGTCGACGGAACCGCCGACCGCCATCACGACGACGGCCGCGACGACGCGCCAGAACCCGCCACCCGGCAGGTCGGTCGCGCCCGCGGCCCACAGGCCGAGGGCCGCCGTGACGGCCATGGCCGCCAGGCCGGCGAGCGCCGCCACAAGGGCGTCACGCCAGAGGTGTGCGGCGCGCGTCGCGCCTTTTTGGTCGCTGATCTCCTGCTGGCTCACGCTGCCACGCTAAGCACGGGACGGGCAGTCCGCCGCCGGGGAGGGCCGACTGCGCCGGCTTGCGGGCCGTACGAGTACAAGACACACAATAGACACTCAGAGTGGTAAGAAGATTACGAACTGGGACCAATCCCTACGTTGGGAAGAATGCCCGTGAGTGCCCAACCGCCGCCGTCCGGCCGCCCCAAAGGACCCCCCTCCGGCCCGCTCTCGGGCCCTTCTCGACCTGGTCAGCCCGGTCAACCGAGCCAGCCGGGTCCGCCGCCCCCGCCCGAAACACCTTCCGGCCCCCCGAGCGGCGGCGGCCCGGGTGGCCCCGGCGGCACGGGCGGTACGGGCGGACCCGAGGGACCGGGCCGCGCCTGGTGGCGGTCGGTACCGCGGGTCGCGACCATCGCCGCCCTCCTGGTCGCCGCGGTGGTGGTCACCGTCGTCCTGACGCGCCCCGACAGCGGATCGGTCGCGGGCGGCGAGGTCTTCCTGGAGGCCGCGGGCTCGTCCGGGCCCGATCCGTACACCGAGTCGACAGCGCGCAAGACCTCGGCGTCACAGCCGCCGACCACGCCGCCGAGCGTGCGGCCGACCGTATCGCCGACACAGACCAACGTCACCCGGGCGGTGGAGGGATCGGATCCCGGTGTGTACGGGGGGACCCGGAACGTCGCCAGCTGCAACGTGGAGAAGCAGATCTCCGCACTCACCTCCCAGCAGGACAAGAACAAGGCGTTCGCGTCCGTCCTGGACATCGCGCCCACCGGCGTACCCGCGTATCTGCGGTCGCTGACTCCCGTGCAGTTGCGGATGGACACCCGGGTCACCAACCACGGCTACCGGAACGGCGCCGCCACGCCCTATCAGGCCGTACTGCAGGCCGGCACGGCCGTTCTCGTGGACGACCGCGGCGTGCCGCGGGTGCGCTGCGCGTGCGGCAATCCGCTGCTGCCGCCGGTCCGCATCGAGGGCACGGCCAAGCGGATGGGCAACCCGTGGCCCGCGTACCGGCCCACGAACGTCGTGACGGTGCAGCCCGCGCCGAAGGCGGTGGACGAGTTCGTCCTGTTCGACCCGGAGAGTGAGGACTGGTTCGCCCGCGACACGGGCGACACGGGCAGCAAGGACAAGAAGACCGCGCCGCCCGCCAAGGAGACGGATTCCCCGTCACCTTCCCCGGACGAGTCGTCACCGTCGACCGAGTCACCGTCGACCGAGTCCCCCGCGTCGGAGCCGCCGACGGAGGAGCCGCCTTCGCCCGAACCGCCCACCTCCGAGCCGGCCCCCGAGTCCCCCGCCCCCGAGTCGCCCGCGCCGGAGTCCCCGGCGCCCGAGCCGCCGGGTCCCGACTCTCCGGTCTCCGGGGGAACCGGCTCCGCCCTGCCCGGTCCCGCCTGACGGTTTCGGCGCCCGGGGCCCTACGGGTGAAATTGACGACGTGCCAGCCGCCGGTCGCACATCCGCGCCGCGCGCCTGATTGGCTCCCGGGCAGGAGCCCGACGGGCCGCCGCACGCGATTGTCGACCGGAGGAACGTCGCAATGACGACGATGGACACCGCAGGACCGGCCGGCCCGGAGCCAGAAGAGAGCTACGAGGACGAGCTTCCGGTCCACCCCCACCGGCGGGGCAGCGTCGTCATCAAGTGGCTGACCACCACCGACCACAAGACGATCGGTTCGCTGTACCTGACCACGTCGTTCATCTTCTTCGTCATCGGCGGGGTCATGGCGCTGCTCATGCGCGCCGAACTCGCCCGTCCCGGCACGCAGATCATGTCGAACGAGCAGTTCAACCAGGCGTTCACGATGCACGGCACGATCATGCTGCTGATGTTCGCGACGCCGCTGTTCGCCGGTTTCGCGAACTGGATCATGCCGCTGCAGATCGGCGCGCCCGACGTGGCGTTCCCGCGGCTGAACATGTTCGCGTACTGGCTGTACCTCTTCGGCTCGACCATCGCGGTGGGCGGCCTGCTCACCCCGGACGGCACGCCGGACTTCGGGTGGTTCGCCTACTCCCCCCTGAACGACTCGGTTCATTCGCCGGGCGTCGGCGCCGACCTGTGGATCATGGGTCTGGCCTTCTCCGGCTTCGGCACGATCCTTGGTTCGGTCAACTTCATCACCACGATCATCTGCATGCGCGCGCCCGGCATGACGATGTTCCGGATGCCGATCTTCACCTGGAACATCCTGCTGACCGGTGTACTGGTCCTGCTCGCGTTCCCGGTGCTGGCCGCGGCTCTCCTCGCGCTGGAGGCGGACCGCAAGTTCGGAGCGCACATCTTCGACCCGGCCATTGGCGGATCGCTTCTGTGGCAGCACCTCTTCTGGTTCTTCGGCCACCCGGAGGTGTACATCATCGCGCTGCCGTTCTTCGGCATCGTCACCGAGATCATCCCGGTCTTCAGCCGCAAGCCGATCTTCGGTTACATCGGCCTGGTGGGCGCGACCATCGCGATCGCCGGCCTCTCGGCGACCGTGTGGGCGCACCACATGTTCCCGACGGGCGCGGTGCTGTTGCCGTTCTTCTCGTTCATGACGTTCCTGATCGCGGTGCCGACCGGGGTGAAGTTCTTCAACTGGATCGGCACCATGTGGAAGGGCTTGCTCAGCTTCGAGACGCCCATGCTCTGGGCGACCGGCTTCCTCGTCACGTTCCTCTTCGGCGGTCTGACCGGCATCATCCTGGCGTCGCCGCCGCTGGACTTCCACGTGACCGACTCGTACTTCGTCGTCGCGCACTTCCATTACGTCGTGTTCGGCACCGTGGTCTTCGCGATGTTCGCCGGATTCCACTTCTGGTGGCCGAAGTTCACCGGCAAGATGCTGGACGAGCGGCTGGGCAAGATCACCTTCTGGACACTGTTCGTGGGCTTCCACGGCACGTTCCTGGTGCAGCACTGGCTCGGTGCCGAGGGCATGCCGCGCCGTTACGCGGACTACCTCGCCGCCGACGGCTTCACCGCTCTCAACACCATCTCGTCGCTCAGCTCGTTCCTGCTGGGTATGTCGCTGCTGCCGTTCTTCTACAACGTCTGGAAGACCGCGAAGTACGGCGAGCCGATCAAGGTCGACGACCCCTGGGGCTACGGCCGTTCGCTGGAGTGGGCGACCTCCTGCCCCCCGCCTCGCCACAACTTCGTCACGCTCCCCCGGATCCGTTCCGAGTCCCCGGCGTTCGACCTGCACCACCCTCTGATCGCCGCCATCGACCAGGCTCACAACCGCCCCGACGCTTCCGTGACAGTGGCGCCGGGAGACAAACAGGGTTAGGACGCCGTCCGGGTACGAAGGGAGGAGCGAGAAGCGTGGAGCCCGAAATGGAGAGCGACCGCGGTCTGGCTCAACTGGAGGGCTACCTCCTGTGGAGCGCAGAGGTGGCGGAAGCGCGCCGCCATGCCGACCGCTTCACCGAGCAGTTGCCGTGGCTGACCACCGCGCAGCGCGAGGACGTCGAACGGGTCTACACGGCCGAGCGGCTGGCCGCCTCCCGCGCCATGCTGGTTCGCGTCTCGGCCCGCGGCACCACGCTGCGCGCCGAGTACACAGAGCGCTACCGTCAGCTCAAGACGCGTTGCGTGACCGTGTCCGTCGTGTGCGCCGGTGCGGCGAGCGGGGCGTGCGCCGCCCTCACCCTGCTCATCCGGTAATGCCTCAGATGCCCCGCCGTGCGCCCGTACGACGTAAAAATCCGTTGCGGCCCGAGAACGCGGCCTGTTGTACTGCCGCACACCAGTCGATTGCCCAAGGAGCCGAAATGCGCGGAACGTTCATGTCCACCCGGAAAGGAATCACCACCCATTCAGAGGACATGACACTTCGTGCACACGTTGAACCTGGGAATTCTGGCGCATGTAGACGCCGGTAAGACGAGCCTGACGGAGCGGCTGCTCCACGCCGCCGGGGTGGTCGACGAAATCGGCAGCGTCGACGCCGGAAGTACCCAGACCGATTCCCTGGCTTTGGAACGGCAACGCGGCATCACCATCAAATCCGCCGTCGTGTCGTTCGTCATTGATGACGTCACGGTCAATCTCATTGATACGCCGGGCCACCCGGATTTCATCGCCGAGGTGGAACGGGTCCTGAGCGTGCTCGACAGCGCTGTGCTGGTCGTCTCCGCCGTGGAGGGCGTGCAGGCGCAAACCCGGTTGCTGATGCGTACGCTCCAGCGGCTGCGGATCCCCACGATCGTCTTCGTGAACAAGATCGACCGCCGTGGCGCCGATCACGAAGGCGTACTGCGGAGCATTTCCGGGAAGCTGACCCCGTCGGCCGTCGCCCTGGGGTCGGTCGGCGGGCAAGGCACGCGTGGCGCCTTCCAGACGCCGTTCACCGCCACTGACACCGGCTTCACCACCCGGCTGGTCGATCTGCTGGCCGAGCACAACGACGCGTTCCTGGCCGCGTACGTCGACGACGAGGCGGCGGTTTCGTACCGCGGGCTGCGGGGCGAACTGGCGGCGCAGACCAAGCAGGGGCTGGTACATCCGGTGTTCTTCGGCTCGGCGATCACGGGGGCGGGCGTGGAGTCACTGATCGCCGGCGTCAGGGAACTGCTGCCCGCTGCCGAAGGCGATGCCGAAGGACCGGTCTCGGGCACCGTGTTCAAGGTCGAGCGCGGGCCCGCCGGAGAGAAGACCGCGTTCGTCCGCATGTTCTCGGGAACGGTGCGGACGCGGGAACGGCTGCGGTTCGGCCAGGGTCAAGAGGGCAAGGTGACCGCGATCAGCGTGTTCGACCGCGGCTCCGCCGTCCGCGCGGCGTCGGTCTCGGCCGGGCAGATCGGAAAGCTCCGGGGGCTCGGCGAAGTCCGGATCGGCGACTGGATCGGCGTATCGCCGGACAAGTCGACGCGTCACCACTTCGCTCCGCCGACGCTGGAAACAGTCGTGGTTCCCTGCCGTCCGGCGGACAAGGGCGCGTTGCACCTCGCGCTCGCGCAGTTCGCCGAGCAGGATCCGCTGATCAACCTGCGGCAGGACGACATCCGGCAGGACGTTTTCGTCTCGCTCTACGGCGAGGTGCAGAAGGAGGTCATCCAGGCGACGCTGGCGGACGACTTCGGCCTGGACGTCACGTTCCGCGAGACGACGACCATCTGCGTGGAACGGCCGGTCGGCAGCGGTGCGGCCTTCGAGATCATCGACAAGGATCCCAATCCGTTCCTGGCGACGGTCGGGCTGCGTGTCGACCCGGCGCCGGCCGGCGCAGGCGTGGAATTCCGGCTGGAGGTCGAGCTGGGGTCCATGCCGTTCTCGTTCTTCAAGGCGGTCGAGGACACCGTGAGTCAGACACTCGGGCAGGGCCTCCACGGCTGGCAGGTCACCGACTGCGTGGTCACCATGACGCATTGCGGTTACTGGCCGCGGCAGAGCCACTCCCACGCCGTTTTCGACAAGAGCATGTCGAGTACCACCGCCGACTTCCGCAACCTGACACCGCTGGTCCTGATGAGCGCGCTGCGGCAGGCCGGAACCCTGGTGCACGAGCCGATGCACCGCTTTCGCCTCGACGTACCGGCAGACGGGCTCGGAGCGATCCTGCCGGTGCTGGCGCGGCTGCGGGCCGCTCCGCGCACACAGGAGATGCGGGGCTCGTCATGCCTGCTGGAGGGGGACATTCCGGCGGCTCGCATGCACGAGCTCGATCAGCGGCTGCCGTCGCTGACACGCGGCGAGGGCGTCCTGGAATGCGCCTTCGACCACTACGAGCCGGTCCGGGGCCCGGTCCCGGTCCGTCCCCGGACGGACTACGACCCGCTCAACCGCAAGGAATACCTGCTCAAGGTCGTACGGAGAACGGGCGGACGGCGGGAGGGCGTGTGACCGGCCGCCCCGGACCGGCATCGCGGCCGCCTCGTTTCACCCGATCTGTTCTGGGGACCCGAAGGGGGTCCGCTAGGTCCACCTGGTCCGGAGCACGGCAACGACGAGCAACGTCACGGAGTGCCTCATGAACGAGACAACAGGGCTGCGGGTGGTCGTCACAGGAGCCACCGGAAATGTCGGCACCAGCGTGGTGCGCGCACTCGCGGACGATCCACAGGTCGGCTCCATCCTGGGCCTCGCGCGCAGGGTGCCCGAGCTGACCGTTCCGCGGGCCGAATGGGCCGCCGTGGACCTGGGCGAGGAAGAGAACGGCGACGGGCTCGCCGGTCACTTCGCCGGCGCCGATGCCGTGGTCCATCTCGCCTGGCGCTTCCAGCCGACCCACGACCCGGTGGTCACCTGGCAGACGAACGTCCTCGGGTCCATCAGGGTCTTCAAGGCGGTCGCGGTCGCCGGAGTGCCCGCTCTGGTGCACGCCTCGTCGGTCGGCGCGTACGCGCCCGGGCCGAAGGAGGCCCCGGGCGTCGACGAGTCCTGGCCCACCCACGGCTGGCCGGACGCCGCGTACTGCCGCGAGAAGGCCTACCTCGAACGGGTGCTGGACACCTTCGAGTACGAGCACCCGAACGTCCGCGTCGTACGCATGCGTCCCGCGTTCCTGTTCAAGGAGACGTCGGCGAGCGAGCAGCGGCGTATCTTCGCCGGACGTTTCCTCCCGGGCCCCTTGGTACGGCCCGACCTGCTGCCCTGGGTCCCCGACCTGAAGGGACTCGTCCTCCAGGCGCTGCACACCGACGACGCCGCCGAGGCCTACCGGCAGGCCGTACTGCGCGAAGTCGGGGGAGCGTTCAATCTGGCCGCCGACCCGGTCGTCGACGCGCGGGTACTGGGTGAACTGCTGGAGGCGAAGGTGGTGCGGGTGCCCACGGGAGTGGTCCGCGCCGCGCTGGCGGCGGCCTGGAGTGCTCACCTCGCGCCGGCGTCGCCGCACCTGTTCGACGCGGTGCTGCGCCTGCCCGTCCTCGACTCGTCCCGGGCGCGCCGGGAGCTCGACTGGCAGCCGCTGCGTACGTCCACCGACGCGATCCGGGAGTTCCTGGACGGCGTACGCAAGGGGAGCGGCGAGGAGACGGCGCCGCTCGCGGGCCGCAAGGCGAGCTAGACGACAGCCAGGCGACAGCTGAACGACAAAGAGCACCAAAACGCCCATTTGGGTAAGATGTCGGCAGGACGCTCGTACGACGGTTCCCCCAGCGCGTCGAAGGAGCCTCATGTCCAGCCGCCTGCGTACCCGTGAACCCGACTCCGACTCCGATTCCACAGCATCCGGCTCCCGCCCCCCGGGGCTGGCCGATCTCCCGGACATTCCGGATGCGCACACTCTCGGCACGCAGGACGCGCGCACCCTCTCCGACTCCTTGTTCGAGCGCCTGGCGGCACTGAAGGAGGGGACACCCGAGTACGCGTACGTCCGCAACACCCTGGTCGAGATCAACCTCAGCCTGGTGAAGTACGCCGCGTCGCGGTTCCGCAACCGGAACCAGCCCATGGAAGACATCGTCCAGGTGGGCACCATCGGGCTGATCAAGGCCATCAACCGTTTCGACGTCGGGCGCGAGGTGGAGTTCCCCTCCTTCGCGCTGCCGACGATCGAGGGCGAGATCAAGCGCTTCTTCCGCGACAACAGCTGGGACGTCCGGGTACCGCGCCGGCTCCAGGAACTCCGGATCGATATCGCGCGCGCGTCCGACATCCTGGAGCAGGGGCTGGGCCGGGAGCCCACAGCCGCCGAGCTGGCCGCCCACCTGGGCGTGGACGAGGGCGAGGTCCGTGAAGGCCGGCGGGCGGCGAACGGCTACAACGCCCGCTCCCTCGACGCGGTGTTCGAGGACGCTCCTGTCGGCTTCGCGCAGTGCTGCCTCGGTCAGGAGGTCCGCGCGTACGACACCGTCGAGTGTGTTGTGGCATTGAAGCCCCTGATGACCGCCCTTCCCGAACGGGACCGGAGGATCCTCACCATGCGGTTCGTGGAGGAGCTGACACAGCGGGAGATCGGCGAGCGGATGGGCATCTCCCAGATGCAGGTGTCCCGGCTGCTCACCCGCATCCTGACAACACTGCGCGACGCGCTTCTCGCGGAGGACGACGGCCGGCCCGCTACGCCCCCCGCCGCCCCGAGCCACGTGGGGCCGCCACCTCCACCCACACCGTCTTGCCGCCGCCCCGAGGCAGCGAGCCCCAGCTCCGGGCGAGGCACCGCAGCACGATCAGGCCATGCCCGCCGGGCACGGCCACGCCCGACGGCCGGGGCTTCGGATGCTCGGGGCTGCCGTCGGTGACCTCGATGCGCAGCCGGTCGGCTGTGCAGTTCAGTACGAACTCCCGCGGCCCTCCGGCGTGCAGACAGGCGTTGGTGACCAGTTCGGACACCAGCAGAAGCACATCGTCGACGACCGCCCGCTCCTCTTCGCTGCCGGCGGGAATCCACTGCCAGTCGGCCAGCGCCTCCCGGCTGAAGTCGCGGCAGCGACCCACAACGTCCTCGGTGCCGCACAGGGTCAGGCGACGCGTCTGGCCCCGCGACTGGAGGACGTCACTCAGGACCATGACGCACCCCCTGGTCTTGGTTGAGGTCTTGATGTCTTGGTGTCTTGGTTTCTTTGAGCCTTTGGCCACCGGGTGCCCCAAAAGTCTGGTTTTACCCCCGGTTTTGCCCACTGCCCCCGTCGCGGGACGCGCGGACGTCGCCCTCCACCGGCGCGAGCTCGTAAAGGAGTTGCTGGGACTCCGCGACCAGGCCCCCCAGCGACGTGGCCGTCTCGCTGTCCTGCTCCAGCAGTTGCCGCTTCAGCCGCCCGTGCGCGGCCCAGGCGGCCTCCAGCGCGAGCGCCCGTTCCTCCCGCGCACTCCCACTCCCGCCCCGTTCTTCGAGGACAGCCCGGTCGGCCGCACACACATCGCCCGCCGCCCGCAGGAGATCCGACAGGTGCGCCAGGACCGGTTCGGGCAGCGGCCTCAGCTTGGGCGTCTCGCTGACCGTACTGGCGAGGGTGCGTGTGAGGGCCACGAGCGGGTCGGCGATCCGTTCCCAGGCGTGATCCCACTCGGTGGTGGGCAGTGCCGGGCCGGTACGGCGCAACCGGCTGCCCGGGTTCAGGCGGTAGCTCTCGCGGGTCCACAGCCGTGCGTCGCGCAGGTCCCCGAGTACGGCCGTGACCCGCCGCGCCCGGTCGTGCCAGGCTTCCGCCTGCTGTTGCCCGTACCCCTCCCGCAGGCCGTCGGCAATGGTGTGCAGGAGTTCCGCGCTTTCCGAGGGCAGCCGGCGCAGGGACTCCCGGACGCTGCGCAGGTGGACCGGCGGAAGGATCAGCGCGTTCACCGCGATCCCGATGACCGCGCCGATGGCCGACTCGAAGAGCCGGTGCAGGACGTCGAAGCCCGAGTGCGACCCGTACGCCAGCACGAAGAGCGCGGTGGTCGGCGCGTACAGGCCGTGCTCACCGAAGCGCGCGTAGTTGCCGAGCAGGACGGTAACGGGCAGCACCAGCAGCATGGCGGTCATGGTGCTGCCGGTTACATTGGCCGCTCCCGCCGCCAGTACGGTGCCCAGGGCGATGACGATGAGCTGCTGCACCCCGGACCGCAGCGACCGGTAGACAGTGCTCTGTACGAGTACGACCGCCGTCCAGGGGGCCATCAGTGCCATCGGCGCCTGCCACCACCAGCCGGTCAGCGCCCAGGCCGCGGCCGCGGCGCCTGCCGCCTTCAGGGACTGGGTGACTACGTCGCGCTCGGGGCCGGGACTCGCGAGCGCGCGGCGGGCGGAGCGCCCGATCGCCGACGCCTCCCAGGACAGCCACCGCCCCATACGGCCGAGTGCGGCACCACGGGTACGCGACCGGCGCTCATCCTCGCTGTCTGCCACTGACGCCTCCGCCGGCCGGTGTCTACGACGGCGCACGCGTTCCCGGATGGGCGCCGTCCAACCGTGTCTTCAGCAGACCGACCGGGCTGTCGTCGAGCTGATCGAGCAGGTCCGCGGGGTCCTGGTAGACCGCTGCCGCGCCCGCGTCCTCGAGGTCGCGCTGCGGAATGCCGCCGCATCGCAGTGCCACGCTCAGTACGCCCGCCCGGGTGGCGGCCTCCATGTCCCACACCGTGTCGCCGACGAACAGCGCGCGGTCCGCAGGCACACCGGCCAGCTCCAGTGCCCGCTGAACCGGCTCCGGAGCCGGCTTGCCCTCGCCGACGTCCTCGGCGCTCGCGGTGGCGGTGATGGCGTCATCGGCGTCGATCGCACGGCGCAGGGCGTCGAGTTCCGCACCGCTCGCCGAAGTGGCGAGGATGACGCTCCAGCCCTGCCCGGCGAGGGTCCGCAGCAGCCGGCCGGCCTGCGGCAGGGCGGGCAGCCGGTCCGAGTAGGTGGCGTACAGGGTCTTGTGCGCGGCGTTGATCGTGTCGTCCTGGCTCGTATCGCGTCCGTCTCCGAGCAGATGGGCGATGAGGTCGTGCCCCGACAGGCCGACGGCCCGGTGGATGTCGTGCATCACGACGTCGTGCCCGGCCTGGCGGAACGCCTCCCACCAGGACGTCACATGCAGATGGTTGGTGTCGACGAGCGTTCCGTCGACATCGAAGACGGCCGCGCGGTCCATGTCGCCGTTCCTCCCTTGCCCGGCACATGCCCGGCAAACCGAACGGGCCGCGCAGCCGGAGCGGCGCAGCCCGTTTTCAGTACCTGTTCAGCAGCTGGGTCACTTGTTGGGCGATTTCTTGGCCCGCTCGCCGGTCCTCTCGACCGTTTCCTGGGCCTTGCCCCTCAGCTGCTCACCGCGGCCTTCCGCCTGCATCTGGCCGTCGTCGGCGGCCTTGCCCGCGGCTTCCTTCATCTTGCCCTTGACCTGCTTCGCCTTCGCCTTTGCCTTGCTCACGAGGGTGTTCCTTCCACAGAGATCAGACGTGACTGGACTTGGCTCATCCACCTTGCGTCGGCCACCGCCTGCCTGCAATCCGGGGAATGCCCCGTTACGTCCCTCCCCTTCAGCCGGGCGGCTCGTCCGGTACCGACCCCTGCTCGGCGTCGGTCGCGTGCTCGCGTCCGTCCCGGGTGCCGGTGCCGGCCTCGTCCGCCGGGTCCTCGCCGTCCAGCGCCTGCTGGTCGGGCAGGTCCCTCGGCACGGGCTTGCCGGACTCTTCCGGGTCTTGCGTCCGCGGGTCGTTCATGGGTCCTCCCTATGCGCGGCAGAGGCAGAAGGGGTGGCCGGCCGGATCGGCGTACACGCGAAAGCCGCGCTGCCCGCCCTCGTCGTCCACGTCGAGCGGGGTGGCGCCAAGAGCGAGCACCTGCGCCTGCGCCGTCTCAATGTCCGGTACGTCGAAGTCCAGATGCATCTGCTGCGAGTTCTCGTCGGCACGCGGCCATTCCGGCGGCCGGAACCCCGGCGCGCGCTGGAAGGCGATACGCGCCCCGCCCGGTACGTACAGGTCGTACCAGTCCTCGCTGTCCTTCTTCACGTCGCCGCCCAGCACCGCGGCGTAGAAACCGGCGAGTGCCTGCGGATCCGGACAGTCCACGGCCACGAGGCAGTACTTCGCGATGGCCATGCCGGCCTCCTTCTTGCTCGGGCTTCGCGTCTCACCCCAGTACCCCTCCAGGACCGACTGAACCGAGCCGCGCAAACCGCAACATTTTGATAGGAAGGGGTAGTGGAGCCAACCAGCCAGCAGGAGAACGCACACAGCTCTGTCCTCACCCTTCACATCAACGGCACCCCCCACACGCTGTCGCTCGACCACCGGACGACCGTCCTGGACGCCCTTCGCGAGCACCTCGACCTCACCGGCGCGAAAAAAGGGTGCGACCACGGCCAGTGCGGTGCGTGCACCGTGATCGTCGACGGCCGGCGCGCCAACAGCTGCCTGCTGCTCGCCGCCGCCCACAACGGCGCGCACATCACCACTGTCGAAGGCCTCGCCGACGGAGAGCGGCTTCATCCGGTCCAGGAGGCGTTCGTCGCGCGGGACGCCCTGCAGTGCGGCTACTGCACGCCGGGCCAGATCTGTTCGGCCGTCGGGATGCTGGCCGAAGCCGCCGAAGGACACCCCTCGTACGTCACCTCCTACCGGCACTCTCCAGGCACTCCCGCCGCTCTCACCCCGGACGAGATCCGGGAACGCATGAGCGGCAACATCTGCCGCTGCGGCGCCTATCCGAACATCGTGGACGCGATCGGGGAGGCGGCGTCATGAAGCCTTTCGCGTACTTCCGGGCCGAAAGCGCCGAGGAGGCTGTCGGCGCCTTCGCCGGCCATCCCGGCGCGCAGTACCTCGGCGGCGGCACCAACCTCGTCGACCTGATGAAACTCGGGGTCGCGACGCCGGACCTCCTCATCGACGTCAGCCGCCTGCCGCTGGACGGCATCGACGAGACGCCCGACGGCGGGCTGCGCATCGGCGCGACCGTACGCAACAGCGATCTGGCCGCCCATCCGACGGTGCGTACGCGCTACGCCGCCCTGTCGCAGGCCCTGCTCTCCGGCGCCTCCGCACAGCTGCGCAACACGGCGACGACCGGCGGAAACCTGCTCCAGCGCACCCGCTGCCCGTACTTCCAGGACACCTCCAAACCCTGCAACAAGCGGGCCCCCGGCACCGGATGCCCCGCCCGCGAAGGCGTCCACCGCGATCTCGCGGTGCTCGGCCACTCCGCGCACTGCGTGGCCACCAACCCCTCCGACATGGCCGTCGCACTGGCCGCCCTCGACGCCGCCGTCCACCTGCGCGGCCCGCAGGGCGCACGCACCGTCGCCGTCACGGACTTCTACCGGCTACCCGGCGACCGACCCGATCAGGACACCGTCATCCGTACGGGCGAACTGATCACCGGCGTGACCCTGCCTCCCGTCGTGCCCGGGACGCAGTGCGCCTACCGCAAGGCTCGCGACCGCGCGTCGTACGCCTTCGCTCTCGCCTCCGTCGCCGCCGTTCTGCGGGTCGAGGGAGGCGTCGTCCGGGACGCCGCCCTCGCCTTCGGCGGGCTCGCGCACCGGCCCTGGCGTGCCCGCGCCGCCGAAGAGGTGCTGCGCGGGGCGCCCGCCACCGAGGAGACGTACGCCCGGGCGGCCGACGCCGAACTCGCCGCGGCCGAGCCGCTGCGCGACAACGGCTTCAAAGTGCCGCTCGCCCGGAACCTCGCCATCAGCGTGCTGGCCGAGCTCGCTTCCCGTACCTGAGGACGTGACAACCCGTCATGACGCATGCACAGACCCCGCTGGGCACACCGGCCGTCCGCAGAGAGGCCCGTGACAAGGTCACCGGTGCCGCACGCTACGCGGCCGAGCACACCCCGCCGGGCTGCGCGTACGCCTGGCCCGTGCCCGCCGCCGTCGCGCGCGGCCGGGTCACCGCCGTCCACGCCGACGAGGTGCTGGCCCTGCCCGGCGTGCTCGCCGTACTCAGCCACGAGAACGCGCCCCGCCTCAAGGAGCCGGACGACCCGATCCTCGCGGTGTTGCAGAACGCCCGTGTCCCCCACCGCGGCTGGTACGTCGCGCTGGTGGTCGCCGACACCCTGGAGAACGCCAGTGCCGCCGCCGAGGCGCTGCGCGTCGAGTACGAGAGCGACGAGCACGACGTACGGCTGACCACCAGCCATCCGGGTCTCTATACGCCGGAGGCGGCGAACGGCGAGAACCCCTCCGTCCGGGAACGCGGCGACTTCGACGCGGCGTATCCGGCGGCTGCCGTCCGGATCGACGCGACGTACACCATGAGCGCGCTGCACAACCACCCCATGGAGCCGCATGCCTCCACCGCCCGGTGGGACGACGGGCATCTGACCGTGCACGATTCCAGTCAGGGCTCCGGCAGGGTACGGGACGCCCTGGTCCAGGTCTTCGGGCTGGAGCAGCGGCAGGTCACCGTCGTCTCCGAGCATGTCGGCGGCGGGTTCGGTTCCAAGGGCACCCCCCGCCCGCAGGTGGTGCTGGCCGCCATGGCCGCGCGGCACACCGGGCGCCCGGTCAAACTGGCGCTCCCCCGCCGCCAGCTCGCGGCGGTCGTCGGCCACCGCGCGCCCACCGTGCAGCGCGTGCGGCTGGGCGCCGGCGCCGACGGGGTCATCACCGCGCTCGCCCACGAAGTCGTCACGCAGACGTCGACGGTCAAGGAGTTCGTGGAGCAGGCGGCTGTTCCGGCCCGCGTCATGTACACCTCGCCCCACAGCCGCACGAGCCACCAGGTGGCCGCGCTGGACGTGCCGTCTCCCTCGTGGATGCGTGCTCCGGGCGAGGCGTCCGGGATGTACGCCCTGGAGTCGGCCATGGACGAACTCGCCATCGCCGCCGGGGTGGACCCCGTGGAGCTGCGGCTGCGCAACGAACCGGACACCGAACCCGACAGCGGCAACCCTTTCAGCAGCCGGCACCTGACCGAGTGCCTGCGCGAGGGAGCGCGGCGCTTCGGCTGGGAGCGGCGCGACCCACGGCCCGGCATCCGCCGCGAGGGTGACCTGCTGCTCGGCACCGGGGTGGCAGCGGCCACTTATCCCGTGCTCGTCAGCCCGTCCACCGCCACCGCGCACGCCGCCCCCGACGGCACGTACCTGATCCGGGTCAACGCCACGGACATCGGCACCGGGGCCCGCACCGTGCTCGCGCAGATCGCCGCCGATGTGCTGGGCGCGCCCCTGGAATCGGTGCGTGTCGAGATCGGCAGCAGCGATCTGCCGGTGGCTCCGCTCGCGGGCGGTTCGTCGGGGACGGCGTCGTGGGGCTGGTCCGTACACAAAGCGTGCGTGCTCCTGGCCGAGCGTCTGCGGGATCGTCCCGGCGGCCTGCCGGCCGAGGGGGTCACCGCGGCGGAGAGCACCGGGCAGGAGGTGGTGGAGGCGGAGGAATCTCCGTACGCGCGGCATGCGTTCGGCGCCCACTTCGCGGAAGTGCAGGTCGACACGGTGACGGGAGAGGTCCGTGTACGCCGCCTCCTCGGCGTCTACGCCGCCGGCCGCATCCTCAATCCACGTACCGCACGCTCGCAGTTCATCGGCGGGATGGCCATGGGGATCGGCATGGCGCTGACGGAGGAAAGCACCATGGACCTTGCCTTCGGGGACTTCGCGGAACACGATCTGGCCTCGTACCACGTGCCCGCGTGCGCGGACGTGCCGGCGATCGAGGCGCACTGGGTCGACGAGGACGATCCGCACCTGAACCCGATGGGCAGCAAGGGCATTGGTGAGATCGGCATTGTCGGCACGGCGGCGGCCATCGGCAATGCCGTGCACCATGCCGCGGGAGTGCGGCTGCGGGAGCTGCCCCTGACGCCGGACAAGCTGCTGTCGCATCTGTCGGCCTCGGCCGGCGGGGAATGACCGGCAGACCGCGGGGAAAAAGGCTGTCAGCGGCGCGCAGCCACCGGAACTGGGCGTGGCTCGCCGTCAAGCGGCAGGAGAGTCAGATGCTGGCATTCGCGGCGGCGGTGGTGTTCGTCATCGCCTTCATCATTCACGCGACCGAGACGTCGACGGAAACGGTCTTCGGACCGACGAGCCTCATGCTCGCCGGGCTCGCCCTTCTCGCCCTGCATGTGGCGGGTGTGGGCGCCGGGTGGTCGGCCCGGGGGCGCCGACGCTGACGCCGGGCCGGTCGACGGACCGGATCCGTTTGTCGCATACAGCCGGGGGCACTCGCCGGGAGCACGGATTCCTTCAGATTCTGGGGTTCTCTCATGGGCACACCTCCAAACGATCCCGTTCCGCCCAACCCGACCCCCGCGCCGGGTCCCGGGCCGGCGCCAGGGCCCTCGCCCGGTCCCGTGCCCGCACCCGGCGGGCCCGACCCGGTGCCACCGGCACCGCCCCAGCCCGAACCGGACCCGCCCGCGCCGGTCCCACCGCCGGAGCCGAAGCCTCAGCCGGGCCCGCTGCCCGGGCCGGTGCCGCATCCGGAGCCCGTCACGTGACGTGAGTCGGGCCGAGTCCGGACAAGCCAGAGCCCCCGGTGGCGTCCGGGGGCTCGGCTCAGCAACTCCGCTTCGGGGGCGCTTACTGAGTTAACAGGCCCACCCTGCGTCCGCTGGGCAGACGGTCCCGGCAGCGACACTCCGGCCCGTCGAAGTTCCACCCGTTCGGCCTCACGTATTGGGTGAGGCGGCGCTCACGTCGCCGAGGGCCGAATCGGGGTCGCGCTCGATGGCCAGGTCGCCCAGGGAGACGATGCCCACGGCGGTGTTGCCTTCGACCACCGGCAGTCGGCGCAGCGAATGCTCTCGCATCAGCCGAATGGCGCGGTCCACCTCGTCGTCGGGTGTGACGGTGACGAGGTCGGGGCTGCAGACGTCCCGCACCGTCGTTTCGCCGGGGTCCTTTCCTTCGGCGAGCACGCGGACCACCAGATCCCGGTCGGTGACCAGCCCGCGCAGTTCGTCGCCCTCGGCGACCAGTACCGCGCCGATGTTCTCCTCACGCATCCGGTGCGCGACCTCGCTCACTGCCGTGAGCACGCCGACGGTGACGGGGGCGCTCGTCATGATCTCGCGAACTTGCTGCGCCATGGCGGAGTCACCCGCTCCCCGTGCCGCACCCAAGGGCACTGAGAATGTTCTTGTCCTGCCCGTGATCGTTCATCACTCACTCCAGTTGCTTCTCCGGCAACCGCGTCCGGCCGGTGTTCACACGTCCCTTTCCGTTCGCGGGTGCCCCCGTCCGGCCGACGTAACCGGAGGGCTGACGTCCATTACGCACCACCCACGTGTCGTCGTTTCTGCGGACATCAGCAGGGCACCCGTATTTCTCTCGTTCGATTTCGGAGAAGGGGTGAATCCCGTGCCGGGAGAGCAGGAGCTTCCGTCGACTCTGGAGCGGTCCGCCAAGGAGGCACAACGCACTTGGATCAAGGCGCACGACTCCGCCGTCGAGGAGTACGGCGAAGGCGAACGCGCCCACCGCGTGGCCTTCAGCGCGCTCAAGCACAAGTACGAGAAGGTCGGCGATCACTGGGAGCGCAAGGAGAAGGGGCGCAAGGGCCCGTCCGATCCCAAGGCGGCGCAGCCACGAGAGGTGGGCGGGCGCGGCGGCGAGGGCGTCGACGAGCAGGCGTCGAAGCAGCATCTGTACGACCTGGCCAAGCGGCTCGGCGTCGACGGGCGTTCGAAGATGAGCAGGGCCGACTTGCTGGAGGCCGTTCGCAAGGCGAACCGATCGAAGACCCGCGAGGCCCGGACGTAACGGAACAGACGTAATTGATCCGGGCAATTTCGGGCACTTGCTCGATAGGAACACACCACACAACCCAGATCCCGAGCTGGACCGGACTCCCGGCCTCGAACCGGGCGGCGCAGTGCCTCCCGGAGAGACGCCGCCCGGCGAGGCGAGTACCAGTTCCGGCGCCGGTCCCCGCGTAGAGCCGCCGCGTGGCTGGTCGAAGGGGCCGCTGATCGCCATCGGCATAGTCGTGGTGCTGTGCGCGGCCTTCTTCCTGGCGTTCGCAGTGATCATGTAGCGGCGTGCTCGGGCAGCCGAGATCTCAGGGACGGCGCCAGGAGTCGTCGTCGAGGTGGGAGCCCGCCATGGGCCCCATGCGCAGCATGCCGCCGTCCACCGCCCACGACGCTCCCGTGACGTATGAGGCGTCGGGGCCCGCGAGGAAGGCGATGACGGAGGCGACTTCCCGCGCGTCGCCGGGACGCCCCAGGGGGATGCCGCGGCGTACCTCGGTGCGTACGTCCGTATCCTCCTGGCCGGTCATCGGTGTGGCGATCTCACCGGGAGCGACAGCGTTGACCGTGATGCCGTATTCGGCCAGTTCGAGTGCCATCACCTGCGTCATCAGTCCAAGACCCCCCTTCGCCGCGCAGTAGGGCGCGGCGCCGACGCGGGGCTGGGTCTCGTGGACCGAGGTGACGTTGACGATCCGGCCACCGTCACCCTGCTCGATCATGCGGCGCGCCGCCCGCTGGCTGCACAGAAACGGGCCGATCATGTCGACATCGACGACCTGGCGGATCTTCGCGAGATCAAGTTCGAGGAACGGCGTGGCCGTGCCGGTTCCGGCGTTGTTGATGAGGACGTCGATACGGCCGAGCTCCCCGGCCAGCCGGTCGATCACCTGGGCCGCGTCGGGCAGCACCGTGAGATCCATGGCCGCGAGGGCCGCGCGGCGGCCGTGTTCGCGCACCTCTGCCGCCGTCGCTTCGGCGCCTTCCCGGTCGGTGTGAAAAGTGATGCCGACGTCCATGCCCTGCGCGGCGAGGCGGACGGCCGTGGCGCGCCCGATCCCCGAGTCCGCGCCGGTGATGACGGCGACTGGCGATTGTCCGTTCTCAGGGCTGGACATGGAGACGATCCTTCTCGTGTGCTCTCGTGTGCTCTCGTGTGCTCTCGTGTGCTCTCGTGAGCGGGGCGGGTCGGGACGGATCAGGGCCAGGAAGGCTCCTTGCGCGGTACGACGACCAGCTCGGACACCGCGCTGCCGGCCGGGACGGACAGGGCGTACAGCACCGTGTCGGCCACGATGTCCGGGCTCTGCAGCATGGAGACATCGGCGTCGGGGAAGCGTTCGAGGATGAACGGCGTCTCCATGCCGCCCGCGATGATCCCGGTGACGCCGATCCCCGGGCAGTCCCGCTGCGCCTCTTTGAACAGGGTGTGGGTGAACGCGCGCAGGCCCGTCTTGCCCGCCGCGTAGGGGCCGGCCTCGGTCCAGGTGCGGTTCGCCGCCGTGGAGAGGATGTTGACGATGTGGCCGCCGCCGCGGGCAACCATGCGGCGGTAGGTCTCCAGGCACAGATACATGGGCCCCAGCAGGTTCGTCGTGATGACCCGCGTCACCTCGTCGGCCGACAGGTGCTCGATGGGCTTGGAGACGTCCACGGCCGCGTTGTTGACCAGGATGTCCACCGTCTGCCCTTCGGCCTCCAGGTCCTTGAAGACCTCCGCGACCGCCGCTGCGTCGCGGACGTCCAGCTCCACGAACCGCGCGTCGCCACGCCCCATTTCGGCTGCCAGTTCGTTGCAGAGGTCCCGCGCCAAGTCCTTGCGCAGGTCCGCCACCAGTACGGACGCCCCGGCGCCGGCCATCCTCCGCACGATCGAGGCCCCCAGCCCCCGCGCGCCGCCCGTCACCAATGCCTGCTTGCCGTGAAGGTCGACCTGCACTCCGCTTTCCATACCGCTGCCTTCCGGTTGCCTCTCGTTGCCTCTTTTGTGCTCCGTGTCTCACTGTGAGCCCGGCGACCGTGTCCGGCACGCCGGATTACGCCGTCGCGCCGTCGCCCGCGGGCTGTGGTCGCGGTCACGCCGCCGAACGTACGGGCGGCTGCTCCAGGGGCCTGTGAGCAAGCACACCAGAAGTGCCGGATCCCTTACGCCCCAAGGAATCGCCGTCCACGGCGGCACCCCCGCGTGACGCTCCTCCCAGCACCGGCCGAACCGGTCTGCCACGATGGTCCAGGCCGTTCCCCGGAAGGACTCCGCGCCTCGCAAACAGGCGTCATGAGTCCCCGACGAGCGGCACAGCCCAGCCAGATCCGGTGGAGCGGCCGCGCAGAGCAGCCGGTGTTCGAGCTTCCGCCGTTCCGCCGCTTGAGCCCCCCGGCTCGTCTCCGAGTGACTCACTGTGTCTTCTTTGCCCGCGGGCCCCGCGCCCGCCCCTGCCCTTGCCCCTGACGCCGCCGCGCCCGCCCGCCGGCTGCGCTTCGGCCGTCTCGCGAAGAGCGGGGCGGACGACCACTCGCCGTGGCGTTCGCTGAAGTACCGCAGCATGCGCTGGTGGTCGGTCGCGAACTTCGTCTCCAACGCCGGTACCTGGATGCAGCTGACGGTCCAGAACCTGCTCGTGCTCCAGATCACCGGGTCCGCCGCCGCGACAGGACTGTCCATGTCCGTCCAGGCGGCTCCCGGTCTGCTCATGAGCGTCGCGGGCGGTGCCGCTGTCGACCGGTGGCCCCGCAAGCTGACCGCCGCCGTCAGCCAAGGGCTTCTCGGCGCCGTCGCGTTCGTGACGGCCGTCCTGGTCGCGACGGATCAGCTGAACCTCGCGGTCCTGATGGCGCTGGCCGCCGTCACGGGTCTCATCGCCACCGTGGACGGACCGGCCTGTGCGCTGCTGGGCAACGACCTCGTTCGTACGGAAGACGTCCCCTCCGCCATCGGCGTGGGCTCGCTGGTCCACAACGCGGGCCGCCTCGCCGGTGCCGCTCTGGCCGGTATCACGGTGGGCTTCCTCGGCACTGCCGCCGCGTACGCGGCCAACGGTCTCTCCTTCCTCTTCGTGGCCTCCGTCATCCCCTTCCTCCGTCCGGTGCACACGTTTGTCCGGGGCGCCAAGGCCTCCCCGAAGACGCCGCGTACCCCGCTCGGGAAGAAGGACACGCGAGACACGGGGGGCACGGACGACGACATGACCGTGCGCCAGGGCGTCCTGTACTTCATGCGCCGCCCCCGGCTGGTCGCGCTCGCGGGGATCACCGGTCTCAGCGCGGTCTTCGGACGGAATTACGGGCTCACCCTGGCCGTACTCGTCACCGGTCCGCTCGCCGGCGGCGCCGGAGCGTTCGGCACCGTCTCCACCGTCCTCGCCGTCGGGGGCATCGTCGGTGCGGTCCTCGGCGCCCGGCTGCGCAAGCCGTCGGTGCGGCTCGTGGGCACGCTCGCGGCCGCCGGGGCCCTGCTCCAGGTGGTGGCGGGATTCTCGCCGTCGCTCGCCGTGCTGCTGGTGCTCGTCCTGCCCATGGCCGTGGTGGAGTCGATTTCCGACACCGCCGGGACGACCGTGCTCCAGACCGACCCGCCCGCCCATATGCGGGGCCGCGTCCTCGGCGTCTGGGGCACCATCAAGACGACGTGGGGTCTCGCGGGACCGCCGGCGCTCGGTCTCCTCATGGAGCTGGCCGGCGCGCGGGGCGCCCTCGTGTCCGGTGGACTGATCATCGCCGGCGCGATCGGGGCCGGCTACGTGCTCCGCCGCCGCCGGACAGCGACGACCGTAATCGTGCGTACGGAGCGGAGTGTCGTGACCGGGCAGCTGAAGCCGTCCCTGAGCACGGCCGCCTGATACGCGCCCGCTGACCGCCGACCGCCGCCGCCCGAGTCATGGGGCGGCGGCGGTCGGCCGTCACCGGCTCACGGCGACAGCTCCAGCAGCCGGATACGACGCTCCACCCGCGGCGGCACCCGGCGCCGGCGGGCCAGCGCCGCGGGAAGCCGACGGGCGGCGTCGGCCAGGGCGAGGCGCGCCTGCGGATCGTCACGGCTGTCCAGGGCCAGCCTCGCGGACTGGGCCACGGCCTGTCGCAGGGGCCGCCGCAGCCACGCGGTGAGCAGTTCGTTGCGCCGCATCCTTGCCACCCGGCCGGGGCGGGGTTCCCCGTCCGGCTCGTGACGGGCGACGACGCCGGGACAGTGGGCCACCCCCCAGCCGTGCGCGTCGAGGTCGATGGCGAGCAGTTGCTCCTCACCGCCGACGCCCAGCAGCGGATGGAATCCGCCCACCTCCAGGAACGCCGCCCGCCGCACCACGGCCGCGCACGCGAGGAAGCCGAGCACGGAACGGCCGGGCAGGTCCGGTTCCTGCCCCAGCGGCGAGCTGCGCAGCGCCTCGTTGAGCGGATCGGGGGTCCCGTCCGGGCCCACGAGTGTGGTGGCGGCCACCAGCCCCAGCCGGGGGTGCGTGTCGAGCACGTCGGCGGCCCGGTCGAGGGCGCCGGGCTCCCACCAGGAGTCGTCGTCGCTGAACGCGATGTACGGCGTGCTGAGTGCGGCGGCGCCGTACGTACGCCCGGCCGCGGCCAGATTGCGGCCGGGTGTGAGCAGTTGTACGCCGGGGTGCTTCCCGCGCACCGCTTCGGCGGTGCCGTCCGTGGAGCCGTTGTCGACCACCGCGACCGGTGGCCGCTCGGGGAGCCTGGCAAGCCGGTCCAGGGTGCGCAGGAGGCTCGTACGGCGGTTGCGGGTGATCACCACGATGCCGGTACGCGGCTGGTCCGCCGGCGGCCCGTCCGCCACGATGCCGGTACGCGGGTCGTCCGCGGGCTGCGCGCTCACCGCGAGGCCTCCGGGACCAGCGGCCGGCCCGCATCCGGCGTACCGAGGTCCGGCTCCGGCCGCGGCAGTGCGCGTACCGCCTCGACGACCTCCTCGACGGTGATCCGGAGCAGCCGTTCGTCCGGCAGGTGGCCGTGGGCGTCGCCGGGCCGGGGTGAGTCGTCGGCGCCGGGATGCCACAACACGCGGTGCCGCGCGTGGGCGGGCGGTCCCCACAGTCGGGGGGCGACCGGGCCGAACAGGACGACCGACGGGGCCGCGAGCGCCGTCGCGAGGTGCGCGAGCCCGGTGTCGCCCACGACGACGCAACGGGCGTGCGCGACGAGCGCTGCGAGCCGGCCGAACGGCACATCGTCCGCGCCGCCCAGTACCGCGTCCGGCGCCAGCCCCGCCTCTGCCGCCACATACTGCGCCAGCGGCTCCTCCCCCGCACCGGCGGTCACCACGACCTCGTGGCCCGAGCCGCGCAGCGCGCGCGCCACGGCCGCGAACCTCTCCTTGGGCCACCGGCGGGCCGCCGCGTCGGCGCCGGGGTGCACCACCACCCCGCCCGGAGCCGGTGATGGCACCGTGGGTCGCGGGATCAGCAGGTCCTCGGGGTCCGCCGCGATGCCGTACCAGTCGAGCAGCCGGCACCAGCGCTCCCGTTCGTGTTCGTCGGGCCGCCATGCCGGGCCTGGGATGCCGGGAGTTTGCGGGTGCGCGTAGGCGAAGAGCCGCCCCGGTCGCAGCCGCTGGAGCAGCAGGTGGCTCGGCGGGCCGTTGCCGTGCAGGTCCACGGCGATGTCGGGCTCGGGGCCTGCCCAGGCCAGCTCGGCGGGCACCGCGCGCCCGGCGGCGTACGCGGGCAGCAGCCGGTCCACCAGACCGGTCGCGGCGGCGGCCTCGGCCAGCCGCCCGGGCGCCGCCAGCACCACCTCGTACCCGGGCAGGCCGCGCCGCAGGGCCCGCAGAGCGGGCACCGCGGTCAGCAGATCGCCGAGCCCGAGCGCCCGCAGTACGAGCACGCGCGGCCGGGCCTCCCCCATGGCCTCGGCCTCCGGGCCCCGTGTGACCGGCTGTGGTCGTTTCGCGGCACTCATCTCGATCGACGCCTCTCCTCATTCGCTCATGCGCGTCATGGGCTGCTGTACGGATACCTCTCCCGCGTCAGGGCGAAGACGGCCGCACCCGTACGGCGGCCTGCGCCGCCCGGTGGGCCAGCAGGGTGGTGGAACGGCCGACGAGGTAAGGCAGTACGACCGCCTGTCCGCCCCACGCGCGCAGCACCTCCGCCTCGGGAAGGTCCTCGACGGAGTAGTCGCCGCCCTTCACCCAGACATCGGGCCGCAGCCGGCTGAGCAGCGCGGCCGGTGTGTCCTCCTCGAAGACCGCGACGGCGTCGACGCTGCCGAGCGCGGCGAGGACCCGCAGCCGGTCCGCCACCGGGTTGAGCGGGCGTCCGGGACCCTTGCGGCGCGTGAGCGACGCGTCGGAGTTGACGCACACGATGAGGCAGTCGCCGATACGCCGGGCACTCTCCAGCAGCCCCACATGGCCGGCGTGCAGCAGGTCGAAGCAGCCGCCGGTGGCGACCACCGTGCCGCCGCGCGCCCTGACCCGCTCCGCGAGCGCGAACGGGTCCGTCTCGGGGGCCTCCTCAGGACCGGACGCGGACTCCGTCCGCCACAGCGCCGGGTTGCCCGCGCCACCGGCCGCCACGAACGCGGCGGCTTCGGCGACGGCCCGCTGCACGGCCTCCTCCGGGAGCAGCCCGTCGGCCAGCGCCGCGGCCGTCGCGGCGGCGAAGCAGTCGCCCGCGCCGCACGGGTCGCCCTGGGCGCGGTACGGCGCCGGGACGAGCATCGGCGTACCGGCACCGGGGCGGGTCAGCAGGACGCCGCGCTCCCCCAGGGTCACGGCGACGGCCGCCGCGCGCCAGCGCTCCGCCAGGTCGCCTCCGCGCAGGGCGTAGGCCCGCAGTGACTGGCCCTCGGCGGGGCTGAGCGCGCAGGCTTCCGCACCGTTCGGGGTGACGATCCGCGCCCCCGGCACGGGGTCGTCGCCCTTGAGGTGCGGATCCCAGACCAGCGGCGTGCGGCGGGCCACGGCCTCCAGATGCGGCCGTACGGCGCTCGCGGTGTGGCGCCCGTAGTCGGCGACGAGTACGGCGTGGGCCTGGGCCAGCGCCTCACGCACCGCGTCGTCCGGTTCGCCGGGCGTCCCGCCGCCGCGGTCGATCCGCACGAGTGGGCGGCCTCCCGCCAGTACCCGCGTCTTGACCGGCAGGGTGCCGTCCAGCGGGATCTCCACGAGCTGGACCCGGCCGCGCAGGGCACGGCGTACGGCTTCGCTGGCCGGGTCGTCGCCCAGTGCGGTCACCAGGATCACTTCGCGGCCGCCCCGGGCGGCCAGCGCGGCGGCCAGTCCGGCCCCGCCGGGGTGGCTCTGGTCGCCGGTGACGTCCACGACGGGGGCGGGGGCGTCCGGGGACAGCCGGGTGGAGACGCCTTCGATGTCCTCGTCGAGCAGGACGTCGCCGACGACCACCAGGGGCTTTCGCGCGGTCATGACAGCCTCCGGTTGACTGCGACAGGCTGGGCCGCGGCCCGGTCCGGAGCGGGCGCCCCGCCTGCCGCGTCGAAGCATTCGCACAGCAGGTGTACGGCGACCAGGTGGGCCTCCTGCACGGTCGCCGTGGTTCCGGCGTCGACGCACAGTGCCTCGTCGGACGCCTCGGCCAGGGGGTTGGGGCCCGGGCCTGTCATCGCCCATACGCGCAGTCCTGCGGCCCGGCCCGTGACAGCGGCCGTGATGAGGTTGGCGCTGCGGCCCGAGGTCGACAGGAGGACCAGGATGTCGCCGGGGCGGCCGTGGGCGGACACCTGCCGGGCGTACACCTGGTCGAACCCGTAGTCGTTGCCTATGGCCGTCACGCTGGAGGTCTCGGCGTGCAGGGCGATGGCCGAGTAGGCGGGGCGCTCCTGCCGGTAGCGTCCCACGAGCTCGGCGGTCAGGTGCTGGGCCTGGGCGGCGCTGCCGCCGTTGCCCGCGGCCAGCAGCCGGCCGCCGACGGGGAGTACGGCGGCGAGCTCGGCGCCCCATGCGGCGAGCCGGTGGATGCTCTCGCGACGGAAGCCGGTGAGCGCGTCCTGCAGTGACTGGCAGTGCCGGTGCGCGGCGTCGAGTACAAGGGATTCGTTCATGCTGGTCGGGCGTACCGCGTCCGGGGGACGACGGCCGGACCCGCACCTCCTTCGGACATCGGTGCTGCGCGGCGGGCGGTCGCGAACGCTTTTGTGGGGTGCGGGCGTCAGATCGCTCCCGTCACGGCGGGCTGTGGGGCAAGTACCTCGCAGTACACGGACTCGGTGGCCGCCGCGACTCTGGCCCAGCCGTAACGGCTGAGGACCCGGCGGCGACCGGCTTCCCCGCACGCCTGGCGGGCAGCGGGATCGGCCAGCAGTTCGCCGACGGCGTGAGCGAGGGCTTCGGGGTCGCCGGGCGGCACCAGCCGTCCCGTGGCCGGGTCGGCGACGGTGTCGAGCTGCCCGCCCACCGCGCTGGCGACGACCGGCTTGCCGCAGGCCATCGCCTCCAGCGGCACGATGCCGAACGGCTCGTAGTCGCCGGGGCACAGCACCACATCGGCGGTCCTCAGGAGCGGCGCCACGTCCTCGCTGGGTACGCCGCCCAGGAAGCGGACCCGGTCGGCGACCCTGGCCTCGCCGGCGATGTCGCGCAGCCGGCGTACCTCGGGGTCGTCGTCGAGCCGGTCCGGCGCCGGGCCGCCGACCACCAGGAGTTCCGCGTCGGGGAGCCCGGCCAGCGCGGCGATGGAGATGGCGGCGCCCTTGCGGGGGACCAGGCGGCCCAGCTGGATCAGCCGGTGCCGGTAGGTGCCGTCCCGGTCGGCGACCGGCCCGTACGGCGTGAACTCACCGGTGTCGACACCGCACGGCACGACGCTGACCTTGTCGGCGGCAATGCCCATTTTTCCCAGTTCGACGACCTCGTCACGGCAGGTGGCGATCACCCGGTCGCAGCCCAGGCCCACTTCGCGCTCGCAGCCGATCCGGGCGGGCGGGCTGGTGTCGGCGCGCCGCTGGTGCCGGCGCTTCACCGTTCCGAGCGCGTGAAAGGTGTGCAGGAGCGGGAGCCGCAGTTCGCGCGTCGCGTGGAGCGCGGCGAGCCCCGACATCCAGAAGTGCGAGTGGACGACACCGGGCGGCCGTATCTGCCATTCCCTGGCCAGGAAACGGCCGAACGCCAGCATGTGCGGGAGGAGTTCGTCCTTGGGGATCTGCTCCGGCGGACCCGCGGGCACATGGTGCACCTCGACGCCCGCTCGCAGTGGCACCCGGTCCGGCAGGTCGCGCGAGTCCCGCCGGGTGTAGACGGTGACGCTGTGACCTCGGTCGGCGAGTGCGCCCGCAAGGCGCGCGACATGGACGTTCTGGCCACCCGCGTCCACTCCGCCGAGGACGGCGAGCGGGCTCGCGTGCTCGGAGACGAGCGCGATCGACAGGGCGGCGGGGTTGCCGGGGCTGGTGCCGGGGCCGAAGCCGGTGCCGATGTTGGTGGGGCCGAGGGATGTCATGAGCGCACCTCCGTCATCACGCGCTCCCAGTCGTTCAGGAAGCGTTTGAGCCCGTACCGTTCGAGTGCTGCCTGGCGGCCGCGCGCGCCGTCCTCGGCCGCGGCTTCCGGTTCCTCCAGGTAGTGCCGGGCGGCCCGCGCGAGTACGTCGGGCCGGGTGGACAGCGTTCCGGTGCCGGGCGGGATCGCCTCGACCGCCTCGGTGGTGGCGAGTGCCACGACGGGCATGCCCAGGTGCATGGCCTCCAGCAGGGACAGACCGAGTGATGTCCAGCGCACGGGGTGCAGGTACAGCCGGCGCTCGGCCAGGGCCGAGTGCAGTTCGCGCTGGGGAAGGTCGGTGGCGTGCAGCCGGTCGTCGGGTATGCCGAGGTGCGCGGCCAGGCCCTCCGTACGCATGCCGAAGACGTCCAGCGGCGTCGACTCGGACAGGGCGGGCAGCAGGTCCGTACCGGTGTAACGGCCGCGGCGGACCGGGTCGTTGACGACGACGGCGGCGCGCGGGAGCCAGCCGGTGTACTGGTGCCCGGGGTCGACGATGCCGTGCTCGATGATCTCGGTGCGGGTGGAACCGTTGTCCCAGAACAGCCGGTTGAAGTGGGTGACGTGGACGAGCGTCAGGTCGTCGCGGTCCGCGAACGGGTGCTGGGTGTTCGGAACGTCGCCGTCCGGTGCGTTGTGCTCCAGATAGACGGCGGGTACGTCGCGGCCGGGCCGGCGTCCTCCCAGCCACCGTTCGGCGAGTTCGAGCTCATGCGGCCGCTGCAGCACGACGAGATCGACGGGCGCCTCGCGCAGCTGCTCGGGCGTCATCTCCCGTACGGAGTCGGGCCAGGTGAAGGTACGCGCCCGGCCGAGCCCGTCGGGATCGCGGGCGGGGGTGACGGGAACGAGGTAGGTGTGGGGCCCCTGGACGAACGCCGTGGTCCAGGAACCGTGTACGTGCCACAGCAGGATGTTCATGCGGTCGCTCCTCCTCGTTCCTTTTCGGCCATTTCGGATACGCCGCCCGGTACGGCCGGGCAGCCGGCTTCGGTCCCCGTAGGGCCTCCGAGCGCGGCCACGGCGGCGAGCACCTCCGCATCGCCGATCCCGTCGAGGCAGGGGTGCCCCGGAGCCGGACAGCGCCGCGCCCTGGTCCCGGCGCACGGCGCGGCCTGGTCACCGAGCAGCACATGCGGTACGCCGTACGGGCCCCAGCGCTCGGCCGGTACGACCGGCGCGAACAGCGACGCGACCGGTGTCCCCACCGCGGCGGCGAGGTGCGCGGGGCCGGTGTTGCCGACCACCGCGACGCGCGCTCCGGCGAGGACACCCGCCAGTTGGTGAAGATCTGTGGCCCCGCCGAGGTCGAGGGCGTGGTTTCCGGCCACTTCGGCGGTCAGGTCCTTTTCGGCCCCGCCCCCGGTCAGCACGACGCGGTGCCCCTCGGCGGAGAGCGCGGCGGCGGCCCGCGCGGCGCGTGCGGCGCTCCAGGCGCGGGCCGGGACGGCGGCGCCGGGGTGCAGGACGACGTACGGGCCGGGGCCGGTCAGGTGGGCGGTGTCGGGCGGGGGGCTGATGCGCAGGGTCCCGTCATCGCCGGGTGGCAGGGCGAAGCCGGCGTCCCGCGCCAGATCCAGGGCCGCCTCGGCCTCATGACGGTGGGGCAGCCGGTGGTGCCGCAGGTCGAGCAGGGCTCCGGGGTAGTCCTCGCTGTCGGCGGCCGTCCATCCCACGCCGGCGAGTTTCAGCAGCAGGGCGGCCGGGAGGGGGCTCTGGTGGTACGAGACGAGCACCAGGGCGCGGTCGAAGTGGCGGGCGGAGAGCGCCTCCAGCAGGTTCCGGGTGGCTTCGTTCGTCACCGGCGCCGGTTCGATCCCCACCCAGGGGGCGTCGTACACCAGCACCTCGTCGACACCGGGCAGCAGCCCGGCCGCCTGAACGCCGAGCGGCCCGCACAGGAGGGCGGTGTGCGAGGATCCGGCCGCGACGGCCCGTACTGCGGGACCGGCGAGCAGTACGTCGCCGGCACTGTCGAGGCGGACGACGAGCGTCCGCGGAGCGGTCATCGCGGGCCCCCCGGTGATGACAGCACGAGCCACACCGCCCCGAGCAGGTCGGCGGCCGTCTCGTCGGCCGCCGCGGTCTCCTCGGGGCGCGTCATCGCGTTCGGTACGAGCACACCGCGCGCGCCGGCGGCGTGCGCTGCCGCCACATCGGAGCCAATGTCCCCGATGACGACGCAGCGCGCGGCCTGCACCCCGAGCCGTTCGCAGGCGGCCAGCACGAGACCCGGCGCGGGCTTGCGGCAGCCGCACCCGTCATCGGGCCCGTGCGGGCAGACCGCCCAGACCGCGAACGGCCCGAGCAGGGCCTCCACCCGCCGCTGCACGGCTTCGACCTGCCGACGCGTCAAAATCCCACGGGCCACACCCGACTGATTGCTCACCACGCCCACCGGGATCCCGAGGGAGCGTACGGCGGCAACGGCTACCCGCGCCGACGGCATGAGCTCGACCCGCGCCGGATCGCCGTTGTAGGGCACGTCAACAACGAGCGTCCCGTCCCGGTCGAAGAGCACCGCCTCCGGAACCCTCGTGGCCGACACCGCGCCCGGGGCCCTGTCAACGCGAGCGCCCCGGGCCCCTCCAAGACCGCCGGCATCCGCGAACCCGCCCTGCGCCAACGGCACATCCAGGCGCCCGCCCGCAGGACCGTCCGGCCGAGCACCGGCCGTCGCCAACGACACGTCCGAACCGGCGGACGCGAAGCCGCCCGCGCGACCCTCCGGACTCCCGCCCGCGCAATCAGCAAAGCGTCCACCCGAGCCAGGGCCCGAGGGCCCGCCCGACTCCAACGGCACGTCCGAGCCGGCGGACGCGAAACCGTCCGCGCGGGCCTGCGGACCTCCGCCCGCGCGAGCGCCAAAGCGGCCGTTCGATAGCGGGTCCGGCGGCCCGTCCGGCGCCCACGGCACATCCGGGGCGGCGTCCGTGGAGCCGTCGACGCGGGCCTGCAGGCGTCCGTCTCGGCGGGCGGCCACGGGGCCGGTCTGGAGGCCGTCCTGCGGGCCTTCGAACACCCAGGGGCCGTTCGTGGGCCGGGGTGCGGGACGGCAGGTCATGGCCGCACCCGTACCTGGACCGGCTCGCGCGGTGCGCGCGGCGGGGCCGCGGCCTCGTGCGGGCCGAGCGGCAGCGCCCGGCGGTACTTGGCGTGGCCGCGCAGCCAGTGCCAGGTGGCGGCCGGTGGGATCAGGACGCTGGTCAGCGCCATGGTCGCGACCTCGTCCCGGGTTCGCGGACCCGGCGCGATCCTCGCCCAGGCGAATTCGGCCGTACCGGCCACCCATACGGCGGCGCAGGCCGCGGCCGCGGCTCGTCGGCCCGCGACGGCGCAGGAAAGGGCCGTCAGCGCGGCGGCCGTCACCACCAGGTGACGCGGCAGTCGTCCTCTCGGCGCGTCCGCCCGGCTCCACCAGTCCCGGCCGTGCCGCCGGTTCATCAGTACGTCGTCGGCGTTGCCCCTCTGGAGGCGTACGGAAACCATGCGGTCGGCGCGACGGACCGGATGGACCGTGCTGCGCCTTCCGGCGCTCACCGTCCAGCCCGCCGCCAGCACCCGCAGCGCGAGATCCGCGTCCTCACGGAAGGCCCGCCGGAAGCGTTCGTCGAAGCCGCCGACGGCTTCGAGGGCCTCCCGGCGGTAGGCCATGTCGGCGGTGATCCACCGCGCCGTGGCCAGCCCGGCGGTGTTGCGTTCCCAGTCCGTGGGCCGCCGGTGCACCGGCAGCGGCACCGTGATGCGCGCGGTGACCGCGGCGGTCCGGTACGTCGTCGCCGCCAGGTCCCTGGCCAGGTCGTCGCCCCACGTCGGGCCCGGCACGACGTCGTCGTCCAGGAAGACCACCCACGGCACCGGGCCGGCTTCCCGCCACCCCCTGTTGCGTGCCGCTGCCGGTCCCCTCGCGCGGCCTGTCACCACGGTGGTGACGGGGCGCAGAGCCTCCGGAATGCCGACCGGCAGGGGCACGCCGCCGGGCTCACGGCGGTCGTCGACGAGGACCACCTGCGCCGGCTTGGGACCGGCGGCGTCGGCCAGCGCCCGCAGGCACGCGCTCAGGCTGCGGCGTCCGAGCGTCGGAATCACCACGGCGTAAGCGGGTGCGGGGGCCGCTGTCTCCTCTCCGTACGGTGTCATCGCGTCGCCCCGTCGTCGTACGTGTCCGACGAGTGGAAGAACTCACCGCGCCGGATCGCGTACGGGCCGATGGCCAGCAGGTCGACGGGCGACGAACCGAAGCACTCCAGCGCGTCGCGCGGGTCGTCCACCATGGGCCGGCCCGCCGTGTTGAGGCTGGTGTTGACGACCACCGGCAGACCCGTGAGCCGCTCGAATTCGCTGAGCATCCGGGCGACCAGCGGCTCCTGCACCGGGTCGACGGTCTGGATGCGGGCGGTCCCGTCGACATGTACGACGGCCGGGATGCGGCCGCGCCACGCCTCGGCCACGTCGTGGACGAACAGCATGTACGGACTGGGCATCGGCCCGTCGAAGATCTCCGGGGCCCGGTCGGCCAGCACCATCGGCGCGACCGGCCGGAACTGCTCGCGGCCCTTGACGTCGTTGAGCCGTTCCAGATTGCCCGCGTGACCGGGATGGGCCAGCAGCGAGCGGTGGCCGAGCGCCCTGGGCCCGTACTCCGAACGGCCCTGGAACCACGCGACGATGGCGTTGTCCGCCAACGCCCGGGCCACGGTCGCGGCGATGTCCGCCGGCCGGTCGAACGGCACGGCCGCCGTCTTCAGCCAGGCGCCGAGTTCCGCGTCCGACCAGTCGCGGCCGAGGTCCGCGCCGGCCATGGGCTCCGGCTCGTCCCCTCCGTCGGCGGCGAGCAGCAGGGCGCTGCCCAGCGCGGTCCCCGCGTCACCCGCGGCGGGCTGTACCCACACGCGGGAGAAGGGGCCTTCGCGGGCGATCCGGGAGTTGGCGACGCAGTTGAGCGCGACGCCCCCGGCGAGGGTGAGAACGCTGTCGTGCGTCTTGCCGTGCAGCCAGCGCACGAGGTCCAGCAGCGTCTCCTCCAGGACGGCCTGCGCACTGGCCGCGACATCCGCGTGGTCCTGCGTCCACGGCTCGTCCGGCCCGCGCGGCGCGCAGAGTTCGTGCCAGGGCACGGCCGTGGCGTGGAACCCGCCGTCCCCCGTCGGATACACGTGGCGGCGCAGCTCGGGCAGCATGCGCGGTGTGCCGTGCGAGGCCAGTGCCATGACCTTGAACTCGTCGCAGGAGCGCAGGAATCCGAGGTGCTCGGTCAGCTCCTCGTAGACCAGCCCCAGCGAGTGCGGCAGGTCCTGCGCGTGGAACGCCTCCAGCCGGTTACGGATCCGGCGCGCCGCGAGGTGCGAGGCGCGTTCTCCGCGCCCGTCGAGCACCAGCACCGAACACGTCTCGGCGTCGGAGGCCGCGAACGCGCTCGACGCGGCATGCGCCATGTGGTGCGGTACGAACCGGACGATGCCGGGGTCCAGTCCCGGCAGGGCGGCTTTGAGGAACGCGGGGGCCTGCCGGGCGTACGTCAGGCGCAGGTGGTCCCAGGGGTCGTCCAGGCCCATCGCCTCGGCGGCCCTGGCCAGTTCGGGGTCGAAGGAGTACGCCACCGCGTCGAGGTCCTGCGGGCGCAGGTTCGCGCGCTTCAGGCACCAGGCGGCGGCCTTCTCAGGCAGCTCCCAGGCGGAGAACGGCACCGGCCGCTTGCCGTGCTTGCGCCGGGAGAACCGCTCCTCCTCCGCCGCGGCGACGGTCCGGCCGTCGATGACGAGCGCGGCGGCGGGGTCGTGGAAGAGGGCGTTGATTCCGAGGATGCGCATGGGGGTCCCAGGCCTTTCGGCGAATCGGGGCGAAGCCGGGCCGCGCCGGGGGCGCGGCCAGGAGGGCGTTCGGCCGGATCAGCTGTCCACGTGGGCGCGATACCAGGCGATGGTGCGACGCAGGCCGTCTTCGGCGGGCACACGCGGCTCCCATTCGAGCTTGTCGCGGGCCAGCGTGATGTCCGGGCAGCGCACAGCGGGGTCGTCCGTCGGCCGTTCGATGAAGCGGATCTCGGAGCTCGATTCGGTCAGCTCGATGACGAGCCCCGCCAGTTCGAGCATGGTGATCTCGGTGGGATTGCCGATGTTGACGGGGCCGCGCATGCCGTGCGCCGCCGCCGCGAGGATGCCGCGCACGGTGTCGTCGACGTAACACAGCGACCGGGTCTGGAGTCCGTCACCGGTGACGGTGAGCGGCTCGCCGGCGAGTGCCTGACGGATGAACGTCGGTACGGCGCGGCCGTCGTAGCCGCGCATCCGCGGGCCGTACGTGTTGAACAGCCGCACGATGCCGGTGTCGGTGCCCTGGGCGTCGGCCTCGGCGGTGGTCAGCGCCTCGCCGAAGCGCTTGGCCTCGTCGTACACGCTGCGCGGCCCGACCGGGTTCACGTTGCCCCAGTACCGCTCGTTCTGCGGGTGCTGCTGCGGGTCGCCGTACACCTCCGAGGTGGAGGCGAGCAGGAAGCGGGCTCCGGCGCCGTGGGCGAGGGCCAGGGCGTTGCGCGTACCGAGACTGCCGACCTCCATCGTGTGCAGGGGCAGCCGCAGGTAGTCGGCGGGGGACGCCGGGGACGCGAAGTGCAGCACGAGGTCGGGCGGCCGGTCGACGTCGAACGGCTCGGAGACGTTGGCCTGCACGAGCGTGAATCCGGGGCGGTCGAGCAGCGCGGATATGTTCTCGGGCCGGCCGGTGCTGAAGTCGTCCACGCAGGTGACGGCGGCGCCGGCGTCCAGAAGCGCGGTGCACAGGTGCGAGCCGACGAAGCCCGCACCGCCGGTGACGACGGCGTGTTCCCAGTCGTGTGAGAAAGCTGCGTTCATTTCGATCTCCTCTGACCCGAGCATTGAGCCTCCGATCAGGGTCAGCCCCCGCGGGCCGTCGGGCGCGGTGATGTAGAGCATCCGAGTGACTGACGGGGAGTGAGGGGCACATGAGGGGCACATGGGGAGCGGCAGCGGACGCGCAACGCGGGCACACCCGGTTACCGGATTCCCCTTTGAGCACATGAATGCCTACGGTTCTCAATGGATGACAAAGCGCACGCGTCGAGGAGTGAGTACTGGCATGAGTACCCCGGACGACCTGCCTGTCCTGCGCACGCTCGACAACCTGACCCGTCTCGTCGAGCGACACGATCACCTGTACGTACGCTGGTCACGCGGCCCCGCGGCCGACCTGAAATCGGTGTCGAGCAGGGACGACCTGACGGGGGTCGCCATGCCGGGCCTGTCCGCGAACGCCCTGGATGTCGAGCCGTGGTGGGAGGACCGGCCGGTGCGGGTGTGGGTGGCCCGCCGGTTGCACGACTACTCGCACTTGCCGCGCGAGAAGGGCCCGGACGTGCACCCCTGGGCGCTGCGCGGACGGGAGACGGGCCGCGGGCCCGACAATGAGCCACTGGTCGGGGACATCGAGCCGGTCGGCTGGATCGACGTACGGGTGATCGAAGAAGCCGCCGGCGAAGTCGCCCGGCAGGAAGGCGTCTGGGGCACTCTGCGGCGTGAGGCTTAGCGGAAGAACGGCGCTTTGCTCCATCGCGGTGACAGCATCCGCGCAAGGTATTCGCACACAGGGGCCGGGGCATGTATCGGCCCATGAATGTGAACCCGATCGAAATGCAGAAGTCCCTCAGCGGCGTGAGTTACCCCGCCTCCAAGAAGCAGATCATGGAGAAGGCGGAGAAGAACGGTGCCGGCCGTGAGATCAAGGAGGCGCTCAAGGCTCTGCCGGAAAAGGAGTACGACACTCCGGCGGCCATCAACAAGGAAGTCGGCAAGTAATCCTGCCCCAGCCGGACCGGTTTCGCTCAGCCGGTCAGCGCCGGCCCGGGCTTCAGGCGGTCAGCGCCGGCCCGGGCTTCAGGCGGTCGAGAAGCCGGTCGTGGTGGAGTTCGGCCACGGGCGCGAGGAGATCGGGGTGGCGCAGGAGTGCGGCGGCCTGCCGGTCCCGAGCGTCGGGCGTGACCAGGCGCGGGAATTCCGCCGGTGAACCCTGCGCGTACCGGGATCCGGCGAGCGCGGTCACCGCGGCTCCGGCCAGGTCCGGGGCGCTGAGCAGGCATGCCGCCCAGCTCGCCACGACCTCGTCGACCCATGTGCGCCACGCGTACGTGTCCGGGTCGTCGGCGGCCCCGTCGGCGCCGGTGACCCAGTCGAGCCGGGCAGAGCCCCCGGGCCCCGCCACGGAAACCAGCCCGGCGTCCATCGCCGTCGGATAGCGCAGCCAGGCCGCGACCGTCACCGCCTGCCGCGCCTGCGCCTCGCAGAGGGCGGAGTCCATCACGCCGCCGCCGGACGGATAGGCGCGGGTCAGCCACTGAGCGGTCGCCGCTATCAGCGGGGAGAGATCTGCGGGCATGTCCGGCCGTCCGAATTCATCGGGAGAGAAGTCCGGAACGCTACCTCCCGGGACCGGCCGTGGAAATGGCGCGCGTCACGAGCCGGCAGTGACCTGGACCACATCAACGATACAGAGGAGCAAAACCATGAGAAACGGCGCGGACGTCATCACGGAATTGACCACTGACCATCAGGAAGTGGAGGAGCTGTTCACCAATATCGAGGAACTTCCGGCCGGAGACCGGCAGCGGAAGGTGTACGCGGACCAGGTCACCATGGAATTGGTCCGGCACTCGGTCGCGGAAGAGGCGTACCTCTACCCGGCGGTCCGCAAGCACGTCCCGGACGGTGACGCACTCGCGGACCGGGAGCTGGAGGACCACGCCGAAGCGGAGCGCACCATGAAGGACATGGAGAGCTGCGAGGCGGACGACCCCCAGTTCGACATGCTGGTGGGCAAACTGATGACGGAGATCAGGGCGCACATCATGGACGAGGAGAACAACCTCTTCCCCCGGCTGCGCGAAGCCTGTTCCGCCGAGATGCTGAACGACCTCGGTGACAAGGTCCGGCAGGCGAAGAAGACGGCGCCGACGCGGCCGCACCCCTCCGCGCCCGACAAGCCGCCGGCCAACAAGCTGCTCGCCCCCGGAGCCGGACTCGTGGACCGGATGCGCGACGCGATGTCGGGCCGGGGCAAGAAGTAGTCCCGAGGTCCGCACCGCACTCGGCGCTCTCGCCGGAGCGCCTGCGCAGGGAACGCCACGGAGCCAGGACCCAGCTGGGTCCTGGCTCCGTGGCGTTCAGCCCCCCTCGTCTAGAAGGCCGATGAAGATCTTGAAATCGCGCCCGGCTTGCACCGGTTCAGCCCGATTGACATTTACCGGCAATCCGGGGTGAGTCGGGCGGTCCGAGCAAGATCTTCAGGAGTCTTCTAGGCGTGCAGGGTGGCGTCCAGCACCGTAACGGCGTTCCCGGTGAGGTGAACGCGGTTACCGCGCACGGCGGTACGGACCAGGCCACCGCGCACAGAGGCCTGCAGGCCGGTGAGCCCGTCACGGCCGAGACGCCCGGACCAATACGGGGCGAGCGCGGTGTGGGCGCTGCCCGTGACGGGATCCTCCAGGATGCCCTCGGCCGGCGAGAAGAAGCGCGAGACGAAGTCGTACGCCCGGCCTGCCTCGGCCGGGGCGGTGATGACGACTCCGCGCAGCCCCTCGCGGCGCGTCAGGGCGGCTACCGCGTCCAGGTCCGGGGTCACGGCGCGGACGGCGTCCTCGTCGGGCAGGACGGTCAGCAGGTCACCCAGCGCGCCCGTACGGAAAGTGGCCTCCGGCTTGGCCCCGAGGGCATCGGCCAGTCCGTCCGGTACGGGCACTTCGGAGCCCGGTGCGGCCGGGAAGTCCAGTGTGATGCTGCCTTCCTCGTCGGTGTGCGCGAGGAGGACGCCGCTCTCCCGGCTGCTGAAGCGCACCGTACCGACGAGTCCGCGCTCGGCGCGCAGCACGTGCGTGGTGGCCAATGTGGCATGGCCGCACAGATTGGTCTCGACGAGCGGGGCGAACCAGCGGATCGCCCAGTCGGCCTCGGCCGTATCGGACAGCGGGAGTGCGAAGGCGGTCTCCGAGTGGTTCAGTTCGGCTGCGACCTTCTGCATCCAGCCGTCGTCCGGCCACTCCCCGGCGGGCAGGAGACACACACCCGCCGGGTTCCCGGCGAACGGACGATCGGTGAAGGCGTCGACAACGTAGATTCGCATGCCCGCACCATAGCGATGCCAATAGAAGCCCCGCCAAGTCCAATCCGGAATGAGTGGACTGTTCTGGCGACCGCTGCGGTCAGTCCGTGGAAAGAGCTTCGAGAAGGTCACCCACCTGCGGGTCGGGCAGGGCCCGGGCGACATCGGCCAGGGCCACGATGCCGACGAGGTCGTGACCGTCGATGACGGGCAGTCGGCGGACCTTGTGCGAGGTCATCGTGCGCAGGATCTCGCCGGCGTCGTCGTCGGCGCCGATCGTCACCGCCTCGCCCTGCGCGAGTTCGCCCGCATTCGTCTTTGCGGGGTCCTTGCCGGCGCCCAGAACCTTCACGACGATGTCCCGGTCGGTCAGCATGCCCTTGAGCTTGTTGTCGGTCCCGCAGATCGGCAGCGCGCCGACGCCCAGCTCCGTCATCTTCCGGGCCGCGACCAGCACCGTCTCGTCCGCTCCGATGCACTCGGTGCCGGGGGTCATGATCTCTCTGGCAGTTGTCACGTGTCGTCTTCCCATCCTCGTGGCGAAGGGAGCCGCCCGGGGCTTCGCCACCCCGGACCGGCTCCCTCACACTTCCTACGCCCGCCCCCGGACAGCGGCCAACACGCCACGACGTCACCGGACCGGCGTCATCCGATTGCCCGGCTCCACCCTGCCGCCGGTCACCGGGCCGCACACCGGGGCCGACCGGGTGAAAGGCGAAGCACGCCCCTGAAAGAAGGGGTACCTCTGCGCGCACGAACGGTTGGGTGCGGAAGGGAACACCAGGGAACACCAGGAAAGAGGAGCACATGCAGATCGGCTACAAGCTTGCCGCCGAGGCGTTCGGCCCGGCGGAACTGGTGCGGCAGGCGGTTCTGGCGGAGCAGGCGGGCTTCGATTTCGTCGAGATCAGCGACCATTACCACCCCTGGCTCAACAACCAGGGCCATTCGCCGTTCGCCTGGACCGTCCTGGGCAGCATCGCGGCGAAGACCTCACGGATCGGCCTGGCCACCGGCGTGACGTGCCCGACGGTGCGCTACCACCCGGCGATCGTCGCCCAGGCCGCGGCGACCCTGGCCCTGGTGTCGGACGGCCGCTTCGTCCTCGGTATCGGCTCCGGGGAGCGGCTCAACGAGCACGTCGTCGGCCTGGGCTTCCCGGACACCGTAAGCACCCGGCACGAGATGCTCAGGGAGGCCCTGGAGATCATCCGACTGCTGTGGCGCGGCGGTTACCAGTCGTACGACGGCAAGCACCTGCGGCTCAAGGACGCCCGGGTGTTCGATCTTCCGGAGGAACTGCCGCTGATCGCGGTGGCCGCGAGCGGCCCGGCCTCCACGCGGATCGCCGCGGAGCTCGGGGACGCTCTGTTCGCCACCGAGGACAAGCCGGAGATCGTCCAGCAGTACCGCGACGCGGGCGGCAGCGGCCCGCTCTACGTGGAGGTGCCGATGGCCTGGGCGCCCGACGAGCACACCGCCGCGAAGGCCGCGCTGGAGACGTCTCGCTGGGCGGTGACCGGATGGAAAGTCATGAGCGAGCTGCCGAACCCGGTCAACTTCGACGCGGCGACCACGACCGTGCGCGAGGAAGACATCCTCGAAAAGTTCGCCTGCGGCACAGATCCCGCCCGGTACGTCCAGGTCGCGCAGCAGTTCGTCGACGCGGGCTTCGACCGGCTGGTCATGCAGAACGCCGGCCCCGATCCCGACGGCTTCATCGACTTCTACCAGCGGGAACTCGCCTCCCGTATCCCGCGGTTGAAGCCGGCCGGTGCCGGCGCCTGACTCCCCCGCAGACGGGACCGCCCCGGCCCGCGTGGATGCGGGGCCGGGGCGGAACGTACGGCAAAACCGGACAGGTGCTGCCGTCAGGCGAGCGTCGCGATGGCCTGGTTGAAGGTGTTCGACGGGCGCATCACGGCCTTCGCCTTGGCCGCGTCGGGACGGTAGTAACCCCCGATGTCGGCCGGCGAGCCCTGCACCGCGATGAGCTCGCCGACGATGGTCTGCTCCTGCTCGGCCAGCGTCTTGGCGAGAGCGGCGAACGCCTCCGCGAGCTTGGCGTCCTCGGTCTGCTTCGCCAGCTCCTGGGCCCAGTACAGCGCCAGGTAAAAGTGGCTGCCCCGGTTGTCGATGCCACCGAGGCGACGGCTCGGCGACTTGTCCTCCTCCAGGAAGGTCGCCGTCGCACGGTCGAGGGTATCGGCGAGCACCTGGGCGCGCGCGTTGTCCGTCGTCTGCGCGAGGTGCTCGAAGCTCACCGCGAGCGCGAGGAACTCACCCAGGCTGTCCCAGCGCAGGTAGTTCTCCTTGACGAGCTGCTGTACGTGCTTGGGCGCGGAGCCACCGGCCCCGGTCTCGAACAGGCCGCCGCCGTTCATGAGCGGGACGACCGAGAGCATCTTCGCGCTCGTACCGAGCTCAAGGATCGGGAACAGGTCGGTGAGGTAGTCACGCAGGACGTTGCCGGTGACCGAGATGGTGTCCTCGCCGCGGCGGATGCGCTCCAGGGAGAACGCGGTCGCCTCGACCGGCGGCATGATCTCGATCTGCAGGCCCTCGGTGTCGTGCTCCGCGAGGTACGTCTTGACCTTGGCGATCAGCTGCGCGTCATGCGCGCGGCTCTCGTCGAGCCAGAAGACGGCCGGGACGCCGGTCGCGCGGGCGCGGGTGACGGCCAGCTTGACCCAGTCCTGGACCGGCAGATCCTTGGTCTGGCACATGCGGAAGATGTCGCCCGCGCCGACGACCTGCTCCAGCACGGCGTTGCCGGCCGCGTCGACGACCCGTACCGTGCCCGTGGCCGGGATCTCGAAGGTCTTGTCGTGGCTGCCGTACTCCTCGGCCTTCTGCGCCATCAGACCGACGTTCGGCACCGAACCCATGGTCGACGGGTCGTACGCGCCGTTCGCGCGGCAGTCGTCGATGACCACCTGGTAGATACCGGCGTAGCTGCTGTCCGGGAGGACCGCGAGGGTGTCGGCCTCCTGGCCGTCCGGGCCCCACATGTGGCCGGAGGTGCGGATCATGGCCGGCATGGAGGCGTCGACGATGACGTCGCTCGGTACGTGCAGGTTGGTGATGCCCTTGTCGGAGTCGACCATCGCGAGGGCCGGGCCCTCGGCAAGCTCGGCCTCGAAGGACGCCTTGATCTCGGCGCCGATGTGCGGCACGGAGTCCAGGCCCTTGAGGATGCCGCCGAGGCCGTCGTTGGGGGACAGACCGGCGGCGATGAGTACCTCGCCGTACTTCGCGAAGGTCTTCGGGAAGAAGGCGCGCACCACGTGGCCGAAGATGACCGGGTCGGAGACCTTCATCATCGTGGCCTTCAGGTGTACGGAGAAGAGAACACCCTCGGCCTTGGCGCGGGCGACCTGCGCCGTGAAGAACTCGCGCAGCGCCGCGACGCGCATGACCGCCGCGTCGACGACCTCGCCGGCCAGGACGGGCACCGACTCACGCAGGACGGTGGTGGTGCCGTCGTCTCCCACGAGCTCGATACGCAGCGAGCCCGCCTCGGAGATGACCGCGGACTTCTCGGTGGAGCGGAAGTCGTCGTTGTCCATGTGCGCGACGTTGGTCTTCGAGTCGGCCGTCCACGCGCCCATGCGGTGCGGGTGCTTGCGGGCGTAGTTCTTGACCGACGCGGGGGCGCGGCGGTCGGAATTGCCTTCGCGCAGCACGGGGTTGACGGCGCTGCCCTTGACCTTGTCGTAGCGCGCGCGGACGTCCTTGTCCTCGTCGGTCTTCGGGTCGTCCGGGTAGTCCGGCAGCGCGTAGCCCTGCTGCTGGAGCTCGGCGATCGCGGCCTTCAGCTGCGGGATCGAGGCCGAGATGTTCGGAAGCTTGATGATGTTCGCGCCGGGCGTCTTGGCCAGCTCACCGAGCTCGGCGAGCGCGTCCTCGATGCGCTGGCCCTCCTGGAGGTACTCGGGGAAGAGGGCGATGATGCGCCCCGCCAGCGAGATGTCGCGGCTCTCCACCGTGACCCCGGCCGTCGAGGCGTAGGCCTCGACCACAGGCAAGAACGAATACGTCGCCAGGGCCGGGGCCTCGTCGGTGTGTGTGTAGATGATGGTCGAGTCAGTCACCGGGTGCTCCGCTCCACGTCTGCAACATTGCTTGACATCAAGATATCTCTAGACCGTACCTCCCCCGACAGGGGTCGGTCAGCCCGCCAGAGCCGCCGATACGACAGCCTTGGCCTCCTCCTGGACGCGGGCGAGGTGGTCCGGGCCGAGGAAGGACTCGGCGTACACCTTGTAGACGTCCTCCGTGCCTGACGGGCGGGCGGCGAACCAGGCGCTCTCGGTGGTCACCTTGATGCCGCCGATGGGAGCGCCGTTGCCGGGGGCCTCGGTCAGTACGGCGGTGATCGGCTCCCCGGCCAGCGTGTCCGCTGTGACCTGCTCGGGCGAGAGGCGTGCCAGTACCGCCTTCTCCTCCCGGTTCGCCGGGGCGTCGATGCGCGCGTAGGCGGGCTCGCCGAAGCGGGCGGTGAGCACCGCGTAGTGCTCGGAGGGCGACTTTCCGGTGACCGCGAGGATCTCGGAGGCGAGCAGCGCCAGGATGATGCCGTCCTTGTCGGTGGTCCACACCGAACCGTCGCGGCGCAGGAAGGAGGCCCCGGCCGATTCCTCGCCGCCGAAGCCGAGTGATCCGTCGGACAGCCCGTCCACGAACCACTTGAAGCCCACGGGCACTTCGACCAGTTGGCGCCCGAGGCCGGCCGCGACGCGGTCGATCATCCCGGACGATACGAGTGTCTTGCCGACTCCGGCGTCGGCGGGCCACTGGTCGCGGTGGGCGTAGAGGTAGCCGATGGCGGTGGCGAGGTAGTGGTTGGGGTTCATCAGGCCGGCGTCGGGGGTGACGATGCCGTGCCGGTCGGCGTCGGCGTCGTTGCCCGTCGCGATCTGGAAGCGGCTCCGCCCCTCGATCAGCGAGGCCATCGCGTACGGCGACGAGCAGTCCATCCGGATCTTGCCGTCCCAGTCCAGCGTCATGAAGCGCCAGGTGGGGTCGGTCCGCGGATTGACGACGGTCAGGTCGAGACGGTGCTGCTCGGCGATGCGGCCCCAGTACGCGACGGACGCCCCGCCCAGCGGATCGGCGCCGATGCGCACGCCTGCGGCGCGGACCGCGTCCAGGTCGAGGACGGACGGCAGGTCGGCGACGTAGCTGTTCAGGAAGTCGTACCGTCCGGTGGTGGGTGCGGCGAGGGCCCGGGTGTAGGTCAGGCGCCGTACGTCCTTCATACCGTTCGCGATGATCTCGTTGGCGCGGTCCTGGATCCAGCCGGTCGCCTGCGAACCGGCGGGGCCGCCGCTGGGGGGGTTGTACTTGAAGCCGCCGTCGGCGGGCGGGTTGTGCGACGGGGTGACGACCACACCGTCGGCGAGACCCGAGGTCCGGCCACGGTTGTGGACCAGGATGGCGTGCGACACCGCCGGGGTGGGGGTGTAGCCGTCGGTCGTGTCGATGAGCACCGTCACGTCGTTGGCGGCGAAGACCTCGACCGCCGTCACCCGGGCCGGCTCGGACAGCGCGTGGGTGTCGGCGCCGAGGAAGAGCGGCCCGTCGATGCCCTGTTGGCTCCGGTACTCGCAGATCGCCTGGCTGGTCGCGGCGATGTGGTCCTCGTTGAAGGCGGTGGCCAGGGACGATCCCCGGTGCCCGGACGTTCCGAACGCGACGCGCTGACCCGGCTCCCGCACATCGGGGTGCAGGGCGTAGTACGCGGTCACCAGCCGGGCCACATCGGTCAGATCTTCCGGTGCGGCCTGCTGTCCCGCTCGCTCGTGCGCCATCTGCCCACTCCTCCAGATCGTTGGTGCCGGTGCCGGTTCCGGTGCCGGTTCCGGTTCCGGTGCCGGTTCCGGTTCCGGTGCCGGTTCCGGTTCCGACGTCGACGTCGGTCACCAGTGGGTACCACACGGACCTTTCATTGTGGGGCCGTGTGGTGATTGACCAGGCTTTCCAAGTCATCCACCGCTGTTTCGACGGTCGGCAGGGCCAGGCAGGCCAGCCGGGCCTGCTTCACTCGCCGCAGTACGGAGCCGTCGTCGAGCAGCCGGCGGCACGTCGACGCGATGCCGGACGGTGTGGGGTCGGTGACCACGCTGCCGAGGCCCAGCTCGGTGACGCGCCGCGCGTTCATCGGCTGGTCCGCCGTCTGGGGCAGTACCGCCATGGGAGTTGCGGTGGTGATCGAGTCCCACACGCTGGTGTAGCCGCCGTGGGTGAGGAAGAGGTCGGCCGCTGCCAGCAGCAGCGGCTGCGGTACGGAGTCGACGACATGCACATGGGGGGCGGGATCGAGACCGGCGACGGTCACTCCGCTGGTCGACACCACCGCGGTGCAGTCGACCCGTGACAGTCCCTCGATCATGGACCGCAGGACCGTCGCCGGATCCGGCTGCCCCGGCAGCGGCGGATGCCCGTCCGGCGAGGGCGGGAAGAGCGGCAGAGCGCAGCCGATACCGGCGTACACCAGTGGCCGGTCGGTGGGGAGGCCGACCACCCAGCTGGGGAGTTTCGCGCGGGGGTCGGCGACCGCCGGCCGGCGGTACGCGTGCGCGGGCGGGAGGTGTGGAGCGAAGGTCCAGGAGGGCGGAAGATCGTCCAGGTGCCCGTGGGGTGTCAGGGACATCGGATCGTCCTGCTCGGGCAGGCCGACGGTGGAGCGCCGGCGATTGAGATGCGGCAGCAGAGCCGTGGGGTCGGTGAAGCCCTTCGCGCCGGAGGGCATCGCCACCTGGGGGATTCCCAGTTTCTCGGCCACGAGGCAGGCACTGACGTCCATCGCGTCACGCAGCAGCAGATCCGGCTTGAAGTCGTGGGCCACCGCGTCCAGCGCGTTGAACTGATCCGCCATGTGCGGCCCCGCCAGTGCGAGCGCCGCCGATCCGCGGGACGCGGTACCGGTCTGCAGGTGCTTGACAGCATCACGGATTTCCTGACCGGCCGTCATCGCGTCACCGAACAGGCTCGGCAGACATGCCGTCGCGGGAACGCCCTGGTCCAGGTAGAAGCCGAGCAGGTACTCCTCGGTGGCGATGTGCACTTCATGACCCGCGCCGGACAGCAGGCGCGCGAAGCGGAGCGCCTCGCGCGTGTGGGATGGGGAGAGAACCGAAGTACACAGGACGCGCATGCCAGAGATCACCATTCGCCCGCTCGACAGCATTTTCCCGCTCGAATCATCCCCTTGAGCGGGCCGCGCGGACGCGGTGACGCACCGATCAATGTGATCAACGGCTTGACGGGGTGCTGCTGGTGTCCCTGCACGGCGACGACCCGCTCCCCGACATGCTCGCCGAGCTGGAACTGCCGACCGCCCTCGGTGGCCGGCGCCCCAGCGACGAGTCGGTGTCGTACGTCGACTCCGACAACGTCGGCGGGGCCCGGTCGGCGGTCCGCCACCTGGTGGACGCGGGGCGGCGGGCCATCGCTGGGCGACTTCATCGAGGAGAGCGGTCGCCGGGCGATGGCCGAGCTCCTGGAGCGCCATCCGGAGCTGGACGCGGTGTTCGCCGCGTCGGACATCATGGCCGCGGGCGCAGTGCACACCCTGCGCGCGGCAGGTCGGCGGGTGTCGGAGGACGTGGCCGTCGTGGGGTTCGACGACTCCCCTCTCGCGCAGCACACCGATCCGCAACTCACCACCGTCCGCCAGCCGGTGGAGGAGATGGGCCGCGCCATGGCACGCGTACTCCTGGAGGACATCCTGCGTACGAAGCTGGTGGTGCGCGCCTCGGCCTGACGTGCTTCGCATTTACCGCGGCTGAGCAGTGCGGCGACCGCCGCGCCCTATGCCCAATTCCCTTGCGCGTCACGGCACTTGCCAGCACCTCGGGAGGTCCCTACAGTCCTGCCCGAAGCACTAGTGGGAGCGCTCCCACAGAGCTCTTGGTGGGAGCGCTCCCATCCCACCCGCGACGCTTCTCACCGAAGGAGCCACATGAGACCGCTACCGCGCTGTGTCCGGTCCGTCCGCACGGCCCTCCTGACGATGCTGGTGGCCTTGGCGTCACTGGCCGCTCTCGTGACGACGGCAGGGCCCGCACAGGCCGACACCCTGATATGCGATCAGTTCGGTTCCACCACCATCCAGGGCCGCTACGTCGTCCAGAACAACCGCTGGGGCACCGGCGCCGCACAGTGCGTCAACGCGACCACGACCGGCTTCGAACTCACGCGCGCCGACGGCGGCGTACCGACCAACGGGGCGCCCAAGTCGTACCCCTCCGTCTACAACGGCTGCCACTACACGAACTGCTCCCCCGGCACCAACCTGCCGATGCGGGTCGACTCGATCAGCAGCGCGCCGAGCAGCATCTCCTACGGGTACGTCGCCAACGCGGTCTACAACGCGTCGTACGACATCTGGCTCGACCCGGCGCCCAAGACAGACGGCGTGAGCGAGACCGAGATCATGATCTGGTTCAACCGGGTCGGCCCCATCAACCCGATCGGTTCCAGGACCGGCACGGCGACGGTCGCCGGCCGTACCTGGGAGGTCTGGAGCGGCAACAACGGCCTCAATGACGTGATTTCCTTTGTCGCGCCTTCGGCGATCGCGAGCTGGAACTTCGACGTCATGGACTTCGTCGACCAGGCCGTGGCCCGTGGGCTGGCACAGGAGTCGTGGTACGTCACCAGCGTGCAGGCCGGGTTCGAGCCCTGGGAGAGCGGGGCCGGCCTGAAGGTCGAGTCCTTCTCCTCCACGGTGAACGGCGGCGGTGGCGGCGGTCCGGGCGACCCCGGAACCCCGGCCGCCTGCCGGGTCACGTACGCCACCAACTCCTGGCCGGGTGGCTTCACCGCCAATGTGACCGTCGCCAACACGAGCGCGACACCGGTCAACGGCTGGAAGGTGGCCTTCGGCCTCCCTGCCGGCCAGAACGTCACCCACGCATGGAACGCCGTCATCGCCCCGTCCTCCGGGACGGTGACGGCGACGAACACTTCCTCCAACGCCCAGATCGCGGCCAACGGCAGCCAGCCCTTCGGCTTCCAGGGCACGTACACGGGAACCTTCACCAAGCCGACGCAGTTCAGCCTCAACGGAACCGCGTGCGCGGTGGCCTAGAAGCCCGGAAATGGGCCTGTCCCCGCCCGGCCGGTACGGCGGCCGGGCGGGGACAGGCGTCAGCGGTCAGGGAGCGGCGCGCGCTCGCCGGTCAGGCCGGTCGGAGTAGTAATGGACATGACAACCATCCTTGCCTGCACGAAGAGCCTGCCGGATTCGAGCACTGAGCTTTGGGGAACCCAGATGTGACCAAATCCGATCAACAAGGAGGCCGCAATGAGCGAAGAGAGCCGCGAGGTGGAAAACCCCGTCACGAAGCATCCCCAGCCGGAGCTCCCGGATCAGGAACAGGAGCATCCCGGCTGGACGGGCCCGATGGATCCTCCGCCCGATCACGGCGAGGAGTCCTATCGGGGAAGCGGGCTTTTGAAGGGCCTCGCGGCAGTGGTGACCGGCGGGGACTCCGGGATCGGCCGGGCGGTGTGCCTGGCCTTCGCGCGTGAGGGTGCCGATGTTCTGCTCACTCATCTTCCGGAGGAGGAGAAAGAGGCCGCCGAGACCTCCCGCCTCGTCGAGGAGGCGGGCCGCAGGGCTGTCGCGGTGAGCTGCGACATCCGCGACGAGGACCAGTGCCGTGCGCTCATTGATCGCGCGGTCACCGAATTCGGCCACATCAACATTCTGGTGAACAACGCCGCCTATCAAATGTCCCAGCCGGACGGCATCGGTGCCATCACGACCGATCAATTCGACCGGGTCATGAAGACCAACCTCTACGGCATGTTCTGGCTGTCGAAGATGGCCCTCCCCCACATCCCCGAGGGCGGCTCCATCATCAACTCGTCCTCCGTCCAGGCGTACAAGCCCAGCCCTCATCTGCTCGACTACGCCATGACGAAGTCGGCCATCGTCGCCTTCACTCAGGGGCTGGCGCAAATGGTGGCGTCCAGGGGAATCCGCGTCAACGCTGTCGCGCCCGGCCCGGTATGGACGCCGCTGATTCCGGCGACCATGCCGGACACCACGAAGTTCGGAAAGCAGGCGCCTTTGGGCCGCCCCGCACAGCCTGCCGAAATGGCCCCGGCCTATGCATTCCTCGCTTCTGGGCAGGCGAGCTACATCACGGCTGAGATTGTCAACGCCACTGGGGGCACACCTCTGCCGTAAAAGAGCACGGCGGCGCTCACTTCGGTTCGCCGGATCCAGGTTCTGCCATTTTCCGGTGGGCGGCTGCCTTGACGCTGTCGGGGACGACCTTGTTGACGAGCTCTTGCGCTTTTGTCTTCACGGAGCCCGCCACGATCTTCTTCCGGCCGGCCATCAGAGCCGCGAATCCCTGCCTCGCCACCTCTTCAGGGTCGTCCTTCTTCTGCCGCCCGACCTGGGTGTCCTCCATGCCGGCGCGGTGGAAGAAGTGGGTCTCCGTCGGGCCGGGCATGACCGACGTGATCGTCACCGCGGTGTCTTTCAGTTCGTTCTGCAATGCCTGGGCGAACGACTGGATGAAGGACTTAGAGGCGTTGTACACCGCCTGGAACGAGCCCGGCATCGTTGCGGCGATGGACGACGTGAACAGGATTCGGCCCTCGTCGCGAGCGACCATGTCCGGCAGCAGGCCCCTCGCCAGCCGCACGGTGGACGTGATGTTGAGGTCGATGACGCGCAGCTGGTCGGCGAGGTCCGTGTCGAGGAAGGCCCCGCCCTGTCCGACGCCGGCATTGAGTGCGGCGGCGGCAACCGGCCGCCCGGTCGCCGTGATGGCGCCGAGCAGTCGTTCCACGCCGTCCGGTGTGGCCAGATCGGCTTTCACGATGTGTACGTCGGCTCCATGGGCCCGCACTTCGTCCGCCGCAATGCCGAGGCCGGAATTCTCGGCGGCCAGCAGAAGGTCGAATCCATTTTCAGCGAATTGCTTGGCCAGCTCGAAACCGATTCCGCTGGAGGCACCGGTGACGACGGCCAGAGGCCTGGTTCGGTTCATGAGGGATGAATACCCACACAAGGCCGCTTGTATCACTTTGTTCCGTTTTGCCCAATGCCCAGCACGGCCGGTCGGCGTGGAGCAACTCCCCTCACCGTGCGGTGGACTTGCGGAAATGGGCGCTCAACTGGCCGCAGAGGTAAAGAAGTTCCGGCGCCGTGCCCACGCACTCTCGACCAATGCCGCTCCAATAGCGCACGTTCCGCCCCACGAATGACCAATGTGGGCGGTTTGCCTGAATGGTCGGCTGCTCGACATCGTCCGTGACAGGAGTCACGTCGGCAGAGAAATGCGGTAGTGCCAACACCTCAGTTCCCGTCAACAGAGGGAAAGTTGCGCCTGCCGCCCACGGACAGTGACAGAAGTTTCCACGTCCTGATACGCCATCTTCATTGCGACGTGGAATCCGGGGCTTGTTCTTCCCTGCCTGTCTCGCTTACCGTCACCGTCAATCCGGGTGGACCGCCGAATCCTGCCGCCGTCCGGAAACCGCACCCACTCACACTCACGTACGGCAGGAGCGGGGGAACCAGGTAAGCCGCCGATCCGGAATCCGGAACGGCTTGGGGTGAAGTCGCATTGACCGTGCGACCGGGCATCTCCAGCCCGAACCCGACAGCTCACCTCGCAGGCGACGGAGAGGAATTCGTTATGCCCCCGAAGGGTAAGCACCGTCGTCCCAAGGCCAGAACACTCACTCGCGGTTTCATCGCCGCGAGCACGGGTGGCGCCGCACTCGCCCTGCCGCTGATCGGGGCGACCTCCGCCACCGCCGCGCAGCCCGCCGCTGCCGAAAAGGCCGCACCGGCCGTCGCCGCCGCCGCGAAGAAGTCCGGACCCACGACCTATTCCGTGGTCGCGGGTGACTCGCTGTTCAAGATCGCGGACGCGCGCTCCGTGAGCGGCGGCTGGAAGAAGCTGTACGAGGACAACCGGCAGGTCATCGGCGATGACCCGGCGCTGATTCACCCCGGCCTCAAGCTGACGATCGGCGAGAAGGCCAAGACCAAGGCGAAGACTCCTGCGAAGGCCGCCCCCGCCGAGCGGGCCGACCGCTCCGAGACCCGCACCGCCGTCGCGAAGACCACGACGTACGCCAACAACCTGGACGGCTGGATCAAGGAGTCGCTGGCCGTCATGGCCAAGCACGGCATCCCCGGCACGTACGAGGGCATCCACCGCAACATCATGCGCGAGTCCTCGGGCAACCCGATGGCCATCAACAACTGGGACTCCAACGCTGTGGCCGGCACGCCGTCCAAGGGACTCCTTCAGGTCATCGCTCCGACGTTCCAGGCCTACCACGTGCCCGGTACGTCGATGGACAGCTACGACCCGGTCGCCAACATCACCGCCGCGTGCAATTACGCCGCGGACCGGTACGGCTCGATCGACAACGTCAACGGCCCGTACTAGAGCGACCTCCGGGGTGGGTGAACGCCCTTCCCGTAGCGAGTAATTGAGAAAGTCACGGCCGTGCTGCTCCAGCAGGGTGCCCTCAGGCGCCCTGCTGGAGCAGCACGGCCGGTCGCACACCCAGCGTCTCGTCCATGTGGTAGGACGCGGCGGCCGGTGGGCGCACACTGGGGGCCATGAGTAACTACCAGGGCCCCGCGGTCCTCATCACCGGTGATGTCGAGATCGACGTCGTGGCCACCCTCAGCGGAGGCCGGGCCGAGCTGGCCGAGTGGGGCGGCAGCGCGCAGACCGACACGGTGACGGAAGAGTTCTTCGCGGCGATGGACGGCGACCGCGCCACGCTGCGGCTGCCGGACGGCCGGGAGGCGAGTGTCCTGGCGAAGCGCACCGCCATCGGCAGCGGGCGGCTGAAGATTTCCGGGGTCGGCTCGATCCCGTTCTAGGCGGCGTCGTCGGCGTCGGCGGCTGCCCCTAAAATGTCACGTAATGCTAAAAATGGGGCATGAGCGGATGTCTCGGACGACCCAGGCGTGTCGGGTCACCGCGCTCGTCACGGCGAGGAGTGCTTTCCCGGCTGGAGGTGCGCAGCGCCGCCGGTCAGGTCCTCTTCCTCCAGATCGTGGTCGCGGTGCTGCTGATCACCGCCGCGGTGCTCGCGCTCGCGTTCCAGACGCGCCAAGACAGCGAGTGGAACGCCCGTAACCGCTCGCTCGCCGCCGCGGCGGCCTTCGCGGACGCCCCGGGCACCGTCGAGGCCCTGCGGTCTCCCGACCCGGCGGCCGCTCTGCAAGCTCATGCGGAGCAGGCCCGGCGGGGATCGGGCCTGGACTTCATAGCGGTGATGGCCCCGGACGGCACCCGGTACGTCGACACCGATCCGACGCTGGTCGGCGAGCGCGCCGAGGGTGTCGAACGCGCCTCGGCCGGAGAAACCTTCACGGAGATCTTCACGGGCGCCCCGAACGACGCTGCCCGGGCCGTCGTGCCCGTGGTGGACGCCGCCGGTTCCGTGGTGGGCCTGGTGGCCGCCGGTGTCACTGTCGAGAACGTCGGGGACGCGGTGGACCGCCATCTGCCGATGCTCCTCGCCTCCGCCACCGCCGCACTCGTTCTCGCCACAGGCAGCTCCGTGCTCGTGAGCAGGAGGCTGCGCCGGCAGACGCACGGCCTCGGCCCCACCGAGATGACCCGGATGTACGAACACCACGACGCGGTTTTGCACGCGGTCCGGGAAGGGGTGCTCATCGTCGGGGACGACGGCCGGCTGACGCTGGTCAACGACGAGGCACGCAGGCTGCTGGAGCTGCCCGCGGGCGCGGAGGGCCGGCACGTCACCGAGGTGGGCCTTGATGCCCCCATTGCCGAGCTGCTGGCCTCGGGCCGCGCTGTGACCGACGAGGTGCACCTGGCCGGGGACCGCCTGCTGGCTGTCAACACACGGCCCACCGCCCCGTACGGCGGTCCCTCCGGCACTGCCGCGACGCTCCGCGACACCACCGAGCTGCGCGCGCTGTCCGGCGCGGCGGAAGTGGCCAGGGAGCGCCTGAAGCTGCTGTACGAGGCCGGGGTGCGGATCGGCACCACGCTGGACGTGACGCGTACCGCCGAGGAACTGTCCGAGGTGGCGGTCCCCCGGTTCGCGGACTTCGCCACGGTGGAGCTGCTGGACCCCGTACTGCACGGCGAGGAGCCGACGGGCGCGTACACCGAAATGCGCCGCGCCGCTGTGAGCGGCCGCCGCGAGGAAGGCCGGCCTTTCCAGCCGGTGGGCGACCTGATCAGGTTCGTCGTCCCCACGACGCCGATGGCAGCGGCCCTGGCAAGCGGCCATGCGGTGCTCGAGGCCGATCTGACGGTGGCCCACGGCTGGCGGTCCCAGGATCCGGTGGGGGCCGACCGGGCCCTCGCCTACGGCATCCGCTCCCTGGTCTCGGTGCCGTTGCAAGCCCGTGGTGTCGTTCTGGGCATGGCGAATTTCTGGCGCGCGGAGCCCACTGAGCGTTTCGGGGAGGAAGATCTGGCCTTCGCCGAGGAACTGGCGGCCCGCGCCGCGGTCGCCATCGACAACGCTCGTCGCTTCACCCGTGAACACACGATGGCCGTAACGCTCCAGCGCAGCCTGCTGCCCCGCGTCCTGCCCGAGCAGGCCGCCGTGGATGTCGCCTACCGCTATCTGCCCGCGCAGGCCGGGGTGGGTGGCGACTGGTTCGACGTCATCCCGCTGCCGGGGGCGCGGGTCGCCCTGGTCGTTGGTGATGTCGTCGGCCACGGCCTGCACGCCGCCGCCACCATGGGCCGGCTGCGCACCGCCGTCCACAACTTCTCCGCCCTCGACCTGTCGCCGGACGAGCTCCTGGGCCACCTCGACGAGCTGGTCTCCCGTATCGACGACGAGGAGGGGGACAACGGCGGCGACGGCATCACGGGCGCCACCTGCCTGTACGCCATTTACGATCCGGCCTCGGGCGTGTGCAGCATGGCTACGGCCGGGCACTTCGCCCCCGCGCTGGTCCGCCCCGATGGCACGGTGGAAATTCTCGACATGCCCGTCTTTCCGCCGCTCGGCCTCCACGGCCTGCCTTTCGAGACCGCCGAACTGCGCCTGCCCGAGGGCAGCCGGCTCGTCCTCTACACCGACGGCCTCATCGAGCACCGTGACCGCGACATCGACACCGGCCTGCGCCTCCTGCGCGACACCCTCGCCGGCGACACGAACCCGACGCCCGAGGAGACCTGCCAGGCCGTGTTCAGTGCGATGCTGCCGCCGCACCGCAGTGACGACATCGCGCTGCTGGTGGCCCGTACGCATCTGCTGGACCGTGACCGGGTCGCCGACTGGGACGTCCCCGCCGACCCCGCGGCCGTCGCTCCCGTCCGCGCCGCGTGCGGACGTCAGCTGGAGACGTGGGGGCTCGGGGAGATCGGGTTCACCACCGAACTCATGCTGAGCGAGCTCATCACCAACGCGATCCGCTACGGCTCCGAGCCGATCCACGTGCGGCTGATGTACGAGCGCGGTCTGATCTGCGAGGTGTCCGACGGCAGCAGCACCGCCCCGCACCTGCGGCGCGCCGCCACCACCGACGAAGGCGGGCGCGGTCTGTTCCTCGTCTCCCAGTTCGCCGGGCGGTGGGGAACCAGGTACACGGCGACCGGCAAGGTCATGTGGGTCGAGCAGTCACTGAACGACGGTCAGCAGCCGTCGGCCGAGCCGTCCCTGGACGATCTGTCCTGGTTGCCCGTCGACCCGCTCTGACAGCCGGGGGACGAACCGTGCCCCGTGCGGGAGGCGAGCATACGGACGGCATACTCTCCGACCGGGCGCGATCACTTCCGACACGCTAGGAGCAGCGATGGCTGACCAGATCGCCACCGAGAAGACAACGTTCAAGACAGTCTTCGAGGTGGGGTCGTCCTTCATGGGCAGGGCGCGGGACATTGAGGCCGGATTCCAGCACGCGATCGCCCCGGCGACCGTGGACTTCGACTTCGGTGAGATCAGCCGGGCGGCGAGCGGCATCCCGGACTGTTCGACGGTAAAGATCATCCGTGGCTGGGGTCTGCAGGAGACCGCTCCCGTCAGCGTCATGGTCCTCTCCCTCAAGGAGGCTGTACGCCAGGCCCTGCCGCTCCCGACCGCCAATTCCGATTTCTGGGACAAGGTCGAGCGGGCGCTGACCGAAGCCTTCGTGGGCCTGGGCGAGCAGGAGGGTACGCACCTCTCCTTCTACCGGGAGGAGCCGGACCGTACGAGCTACTACTACAACCTGCTGTTCGCCCTCCAGGACGAGGAGACCGGGGCTTCTGTCTACGCCATCGCCTTCTGCGCCAATGTGACGGTCGCGCTGGGCCCGGAGCAGGTCCGTTCCCTGACCGTCGGGAACACCGCGCGGTACGCGATCCGCCTGAACGCGATCACCGTGCGGCAGGACCTGCCGTCCGCCGGCTGATCACCGAAGCCGCCGTGCCTCACCCTTCGTCAGGGTGAGGCACGGCGTGCGGCGTACGGTCAGCCTCGTTCCACGAGGACGTGCAGCGGCGCCCGGAAGGACAGCAGCCCCAGCATCTCCGGGGGCGAGGAGATGTCCGCGAGCCGCAGGCCGGGCAGTCGCGACGCGGTCATCCGCATCATCACGCCGGCCTCCATCCTGGCCAGTTCGGCGCCGGAGCACCTGTGGCGCCCCACGCCGAAGGCCAGATGCCTGCGCTGGTTCGGCCGGTACGGACAGAGCTGTTCCGGGTCTTCGAACACCTCGGGGTCCGACCCCGTCGAGGCCAGCATCAGCAGTAGCGGCGCCCCCGCCGGGATGTCCACTCCGCAGAGGGTGACCGGTCGGCCGGTGACCCGGCGCCAGGTGGTGATCGGGGGCTCCCGCCGCAGCACCTCCTCGGTCCACGGCTGCGCGCTGCCCGGCTCGTCGGCGAAGCGCTGCCACAGCCCGGGTTGGGCCAGTGCGCGGCGGTACATGATGCTCAGCATCTGCCGGGTGGTCGCCTGGCCGGCGATGATCATGAAGTAGAGCACCGCGGCGGTCTCGGCCACGCTCAGTGGCTCGCCACCCGGCAGCCGGTGCGCCGCCAGTGCGCCGAGCAGCGTGTCTTCACCGGGGCGGGGCTCGGTCACCAGGCTCCTGAGCCAGGAGTAGAAGTCGGCGGCTTCCCCTGCCAGCTCGCGCTGCCGGCCGGCGTCCGGACGGCCCCAGAAGAGCTCCAGGGAGGCGTCGCTCCACCGGGCCAGCGTGTCGATGCCGACGTCCATGGCCTCTTCGAGGCCGAGCAGCCGCAGCAGCACCCGCAACGGGACATCCCGGGCGAGCGTAGTGGCCAGGTCGCAGACGCCGTCGGCGTCGAGCCGTTCCTCGACCTGGTCCAGGCACTCCCTGGTCACCTGCTCGACCATGGGCACAGCGGCGGTGACGGCCTGGGCGTTGAGCAGCCGGGTCATGATGCGCCGGTAGCCGGCGTGGCTTTCGCCGCCGTTGCTGGCGAGCGTGGGCGGCAGGGCGAACTTGGCTTTGGCGAGGACGCGCAGGGTCGGCACCGAGAAGCGGCCGATCGCGTCCATCGCGTTGTCCGGCAGGAAGGTGTCCGTATCGAGCAATACCGCTCGCACGTCGTCGTACCGGCTCACCAGCCACAGGCCCGTGTCCGGTTCGTAGTGCACGGGCGCGTTCTCGCGCAGCGCGTCCCACACCGGAAACGGGTCAAGGGCGTACGCCTCGTCGAAAAGATCCACACTGCTCATGGATATCGCCATGACGAAACTCCACCCCCTTCCTCGGCGCCGCCGTGGTCAGCCACCTCTCGGGCCGCACAATATCGCCTGCCGTGGTGTGACTGCTTCGCCGGCCTGGTCAGCCGTCTCAGGTGGGCGGGAGGCGATCCCTGTGGCGCTGGTGGACCAGGGCGGCCCAGCGGTGGGCGACCGGGCGCCAGGTCCGGGTCGTCTCGGCCGCTGCCGCCACAACCTGCGCGACGACCTCGTCCGCGTCGGCCCCGGCCTTGCGCAGCATGGCGCTTTCGTGGGCCCAGCCCGTGACGATCTCCGGCGTCGCCTCAGGGTGGAACTGGGTTCCCCACGCCTGATCGCCGAGGCGGAAGGCCTGGTGCGGGGAGTCGGTGCCGCCTATGAGAAGGACCGCGCCGGGCGGCAGGGCGGCCATTTCCTCCAGGTGCCAGAGCATCGCCGGCGGGCAGTCGGCCAGTCCGGCGAAGACGGCGTCTTCGGCCGCTGCCGGGAGCACCTTCAGGTCGTACACACCGATTTGAGGCACATCACGGCGTTCTGTACGGCCGTCGAACTCCGCCGTCATCAGCTCGGCCCCGAGGCAGATGCCGAAGGTGGGAGTGCCGTGCTCGAAGGCCGTACGCAGGAGGGCCCTGGTGGCGGGCAGCCACGAAAAGCGGTCGTCGTCCCATGGGCCCGGGGATCCGCCCAGGACGAGGAGTCCGGCGAAGTGGTCGACGTCCTCGGGCAGGGGCTCACCCAGATAAGGGCGTACGACGCGCAGCCGCAGACCGGCTTCGGTCAGCCACCCGCCCCACAGTCCGGGCGGGCACTCCGCCTCGTGCTCGACCACCAGAATCTCGGGCGGCTCACCGTCTGCGGGCGTCATCAGGCGTTGCCGGAGTACGGCAGGTATCTCGACCATGGCAGCCATTGTTGCCGGTCATGACAAGCCGTTAGCTCAGCTTTACGATCTGTCCGGTCCGCCCGGGCCCATGTGTCCGCCGGGTCTCGCGAGGTTCTCGACGGCGTCGACGCCCACCACCGCGCCGGTGGACTTCTTGCCGCGCCGCAGCCTGCCCTCCAGCCAGCTCGCGAAGGTGGTCAGCGCGAAGTTCAGCAGGACGAAGATCACGGCGACGACGGTGAAGCTGGCGATGGTGTTGGCGCCGTAGTTGGCGCTCAGCGGGCGGACCGAGGCCAGCAGTTCGGAGAAGCCGAGCAGCGCGCCACCGAGTGCGGTGTCCTTCACGATGACCACCAGTTGGCTGACGATCGCCGGCAGCATCGCGGTGACCGACTGGGGCAGCAGCACAAACCGCATGGTCTGGCCTTTGCGCATGCCGATCGCCTTGGCCGCGTCGGTCTGTCCCCTGGGCAGGGACAGGATTCCGGCTCGTACGATCTCCGCGAGCACGGAGGCGTTGTAGAGCACCAGGCCGGTGACTACTGCGTACAGCGGCCGGTTGTCGGGACTGACGTCGGTGAACTCGGAGTACGCCGAGTTGGCGAAGAGCATCAGGATCAGCACCGGGATGGCGCGGAAGAACTCCACGACGGCGCCACCCACGCCACGCACCCACCAGTGGTCGGAGAGCCTCGCGATGCCGAAGACCGCTCCGAGGGGCAGCGCGATGACCATGGCGAGGGCGGCGGCGATGAGCGTGTTCTTCAGCCCCGGCCAGAGGTACGTCGACCAGGCTCGAGTGTCGGTGAAGAACGGCTCCCACTTCACCCACTCGAGCTGATCCTTGTCGGCAAGAGTCCGGAGCACCCACCAGATCAATGCCGCGAGGGCGACAAAGAACACCAGCGTGAGCAGGAGGTTGCGCCGTTTCGCGCGCGGTCCCGGGGCGTCGTACAGGACAGAAGTCATCGCTTCACCGCCACCTTCTTGCTGACCCAGCCGAGGAACAGCCCGGTGGGGAGGGTGAGGCAGATGAATCCGAACGCGAAGATCGCGGAGATGAGAATGAGCTGAGCCTCGTTCTCGATCATTTCCCGCATCAGCAGCGCGGCCTCGGCAACACCGATCGCAGCCGCCACCGTGGTGTTCTTGGTCAGTGCGATCAGTACGTTCGCCAGCGGCCCCACGACCGATCGGAACGCCTGCGGAAGCACGATGAGCCTCAGCACCTGGGGGAAGCTCAGGCCGACCGCGCGCGCTGCCTCCACCTGGCCAACGTGCACCGTGTTGATGCCGGACCGCAGCGCCTCACAGACGAACGCGGAGGTGTAGGCGATCAGGCCAAGCACGGCGAGCCTGAAGTTGATGGTCTTGAAGTCTTCCGCGCCGAGGGTGACACCGAGCGTCTGGAAGAGGCCGAGTGAGGTGAAGACGATGATCACCGTCAGGGGGATGTTCCGCACCACGTTGACGTAGCAGGTGCCGAAGCCTCGCATCAGGGGCACGGGGCTCACCCGCATGGCGGCCAGGAGAGTTCCCCAGATCAGGGCGCCGATGGCGGAGTAGGCAGTGAGCTGCACTGTCACCCAGAAGGCTTCCAGCAGGTCGTAACCTTCAAGAAAATCGAACACGATCTCCCGCACTTCCGCGTGTGTGGAGGACGAGGCGCGCCACCATGGTGGGCGGCGCGCCGGTCCGAGTCCCGCTTCACTCGACGATGTTGCCGATCTTCGGGGCGGGCTCGTTCTTGTAGTTGGCCGGGCCGAGGTTCGCCTTCACGGCCTTGTCCCAGGAGCCGTCCGCGACCATCTTCTCCAGGGCCGTGTTGATCTTGTCCTTGAGATCACTGCCCTTCTGGACGCCGATGCCGTAGTTCTCGTTGCTCAGCTTGAAGCCGCCCAGCTTGAACTTGCCCTTGAACTGCTCCTGCGCGGCGTAGCCGGCGAGGATCGCGTCGTCGGTGGTCAGGGCGTCGATGACCTCGTTCTCCAGGCCGGTCAGACATTCGGAGTAGCCGCCGTACTCCTGCAGCTGAGCCTGGGGAGCGATCTTTTCCTTGATGTTCTGCGCCGAGGTGGAGCCGGTGACGGAGCAGAGCTTCTTGTCGTTCAGGTCTTCGGGCTTCTTGATGGAGTCGTCGTCCGCCCGGACCAGGATGTCCTGGTGCGCCAGGAGGTAGGGGCCGGCGAAGTCGACCTTCTCCGCACGTTCGTCATTGATCGAGTAGGTGGCCGCGATGAAGTCGACATCGCCGCGCTCGAGCAGCGTCTCGCGGTCGGCGCTCTTGGCCTCCTTCCACTGGATGTCGCCCGGGTCGTGGCCGAGCTCCTTGGCCACATAGGTCGCGACGTCGACGTCCAGACCCGTGTACTTGCCGTCCGGGGTCTTCAGGCCGAGGCCGGGCTGGTCGAACTTGATACCGACGGTGATCTCGTTCTGGCCGACGGCGCTGCCCGAAGCGCTCTCCTCACCGTCGTCGGAGCCGCATGCCACGGCGCTCACGGACAGTGCGAGCGCAGCGGCGGCCGCGACGGTGACCTTGCGAAGCTTCATGGTGATCATCCCTGGGGATTGACGCTTGATGCGTGTGTGAGGAGCCGGTGCGGTACTCCGGTGTCCGGCTCAGTGGTGAAGGATCTTCGAGAGGAAGTCCTTGGCGCGCTCGCTGCTCGGGTTGCTGAAGAACTGGTCGGGCGTCGTCTCCTCCACGATCCGGCCGTCCGCCATGAAGACCACACGGTTGGCGGCCGAACGGGCGAACCCCATCTCGTGCGTGACGACGACCATGGTCATGCCGTCGCGGGCGAGCTGCTGCATGACCTCCAGCACCTCGTTGATCATCTCGGGGTCGAGAGCCGAGGTCGGCTCGTCGAAGAGCATGATCTTCGGGTCCATGGCCAGCGCTCTGGCGATCGCCACGCGCTGCTGCTGGCCGCCGGAGAGCTGGGCGGGGTACTTGTCCGCCTGATTGGCGACACCCACCCGGTCGAGGAGCGAGCGCCCCCGCTCATCGGCGGCCTTCTTGTCTTTCTTACGGACCTTGATCTGGCCCAGCGTCACGTTCTGCAGCACGGTCTTGTGCGCGAAGAGGTTGAAGGACTGGAAGACCATGCCCACATCGGCCCGTAGTCCGGCCAGCTCACGGCCCTCGGCGGGCAGCGGCTTGCCGTCGATGGCGATCTCGCCGGAGTCGATGGTTTCCAGCCGGTTGATGGCACGGCACAGGGTGGACTTTCCGCCCCCGGACGGGCCGATGACCACCACGACCTCGCCACGGGAGATGGTGAGGTCGATGTCCTGCAGCACATGCAGGGCACCGAAGTGTTTGTTGACGTTCTTCAGTACCACCAGGGCATCGTCCGGGCCCGGCGTCGCGTGTTCCTTGTTCACAGCTACTCCGCTCATCGGCTTCATCCTCCGTCCGCCCCCGGCCGGGCGCACGCCGAGAGAGCCGATGTGGGCGGGTCAGACAGCCGCCGTGGTCCGTGCCTTGGCGATGAGCAGGTCGAGGAGCGAGAGCAGCGCGTCGCGGACGTCAGTACGGGAGCGGGCGTCGAGCATGAGGATGGGTGTGTTCGGGTCGCGCAGATGCAGCGCGGCGCCGATTTCCTCTGCGGTGTACGGCTGCTCGCCGTGGAAGCAGTTCGCTCCGACCACGAACGGAAGGCCGCGGCTCTCGAAGAAGTCGACGGCGGGGAAACTGCGGTCCAGGCGCCGGGTGTCGACGAGCACGATCGCGCCGAAAGCCCCGTTCAGCAGGTCGTCCCACATGAACCAGAAGCGCTCCTGGCCCGGTGTGCCGAACAGGTAGAGGACGACTCCGGCGTCGGTGAGGGTGATGCGCCCGAAGTCCATCGCCACGGTGGTCACCGTCTTGGACTCGATGCCGTCGAGGTCGTCGACGCCGACACCGGCGGCCGTCAGCCTCTCCTCCGTACGCAGCGGCTCGATCTCGGAGACCGTCTCGACCAGGGTCGTCTTGCCTACGCCGAAGCCCCCGGCGATGAGGATCTTGACGGGCGCCGCTTCCTGGGCAGGTGTGTCATAGGTGGGCAAGGCTGTCCCTGATTCTCATGAGCAGGTGGACATTGCTGGTCTCGGCGCCTTCCAGGGGCGGCCGGTGGTGGATCAGCCCGCGGTCCACGAGTTCGCCGAGCAGGACCGCCATCGGAGTGAGGCGCATGTGCATCCGGGCGGCGATCTCGGCGACCGCCCGCCCGTCCGGAGCCGGACACATCGCGAGGATGGCCTGCCACTCACTGGGCAGGCCGCCATGAGCGTCCGCGGCCACCGCCGCCGTGATCGTCGTGTCCATGGTCAGGACGGTGTGCGGAGCGGCTGTACGGCCATCGGTCAGCGCGTACAGCCGCGTCCGGCGGCCTCGCGGCTGTGGATCGTCCGGCATTACGACGGGAGTACCTGGGTGCGCTCAGGGGTGCCCAGCCACTCGCCGAGCGCCTGCGCGGTCCGTACCGCCTCGCCGCCCAGCTCACCCAGCCGTGCCTTGCGGGAGGTTACGACGATGAGTGTGCTGCCCTCGCCGCACCCCACGATGCAGAGATAGCGGTCGTCCATCTCGACGAGCTGGCGGATCACCCCGCCGCCGTCGATTTCCCTGGATATCGCCTTCATCGTGGCGGCGATTCCGGAGGAGGCCGCCGCTATGCGCTCCGCCTGGTCGCGTTCCAGCAGGTAGGCGCTGAGCTTGATCCCGTCGTTGGACAGGAGCACGGCCCCCTGGATGCCGGCGATCCTGGTCAGGTTGTTGTCCAGGATGCTGTAGATCATGTCGTTCGCTGTCGTCGTCATGGCTGGTCCTGTCGGAGCTCTGCTTCCACTTTCTGGGTCCCTTGCTCGTAGTCCGCCCAGGCGTCGGCCACCTCTTCGGGTGTCGCCTCGTCCTGAAGGACCGCTGCCTGTGGTGCGCGTGGCTCGCGCAGCTGCTCGGCGATATGGGTGTGCGGGACGCGCTCGGGCAGGGCCGGACGGGAGCCGTCCGGCCTGTCGGGCGTCCGGCGGCTCGGCAGTCCGGGCTTGGCCTGGGACGCCGGCTCGGGCTTGCGTACCTCGAGGCGGCGCGGCGCGGGATCGGGGCGTACGGGGACAGACTTGATGTGATCGGGCCGCACGGGGTCCGGCTGAGCCCGGTCGGACCGCGCCGGCTCGCGCGCCGGTTCCCGCTCCGTCGGTACGAGCAGCTCCGCGGGGATGATCACCACGGCCGAGGTCCCGCCGTAGACCGAGCGGCGCAGCGTGACCGTGGCCGGCAGGTGGTCGGCGAGGTGGCCGACCACGAAGAGACCCAGCCGGTGCGCGTTCTGTGCCAGGACGGCGTACGGCGGAGCCGAGTGCAGCCGGCGGTTCATCTCCTCGTAGCTGGCGGGGGTCACCCGCGGGCCGCGGTCCTCGATCTCGACGAGAAGGCCGTCAGCCACCAGCTCGGCCCGGATGACGACCTTCGACTTCGGCGGGGAGAACCGGGTGGCGTTGTCCAGCAGCTCCGCCAGGAGGTGGCTGATCTGGCTGATCACGCGCGGTTCCACGCTGATCTCGTCCAGGGCCTGCCGCTCGATCCGCCGGAAGTCCTCGACCTCGGCGGCGGCCTCGCGCAGCAGGTCGGCGACGCGCATGGGTTCCGTGTGCGGGTCCGGAATCTCGCCGCCCGCCAGGATGAGCAGGTTCTCGATCTGCCGTCGCATACCCACCGTCAGCTGGTCGGATCGCATCAACTGGGCAAGGAGCGCTTCGTTGTGGCCGAAGGTGTCCTGGAGGTCTTCGGTGAGGCTCAACTGGCGGCTGACCAGGTTTCCCGTGCGCGAGGCGATGCCCGCCGCGAACATCCCGAACCCGTGCCGCTCGTCCGAGAGCTGCCGGTGCCCGTCGACGGACACGGCGACGACCCGGGCGAACGCGTCGCTGATACGTCCGACCTCGTCCTGGGCCCCGGTGGGGCCGGGCAGCGCGTCGGGGTCGACAGGCTGTCCCCCCTGGAGCCGGGCCACGACGTCCGGCAGGGTCTTCTCGGCGATGGCCACCGTGCTCTCGTGCAGACCGCGCAGCCTGCGCAGTACCGAACGCGTCGTGAACACGACGACGCCGGCCACGATCAGCAGCGCCCCGCCGCTTCCCGCGATCAGCCAGGCGACCTCCGCCTCGAGCGCCGCCGCCTGGGTGTCGGCGGTCGCGAGCACGCCTTGCGAGCGGCCGGCGTTGAGCGCGCCCAGCTCCTCGGCCAGCTTGTCGTGCGCGTTCCGCCAGCCGGCGGACGCCAGCGGCAGCCTCACGCCCGTGGCGATGTCCTCGTGGTCGGACATCACGATGTTCTCGATGCGGGTCTTGGCCTGCCACCCGCCCGAGCCGGTGATCTGATCGTAGAACTCTCTGTCCCCGGCGGGCAGATACGGCACGATCGCCGTTTCGTACAGGTATCTGTGGGCTCCGACGGCGTTGACGTATTCGGCGAATCTGGAGGCCGTCAGCTCCCTGGACGGCCCGGCCGACGCGAGGATCGTCTGCTCGCGCGCCAGCAACTCCGACGCCGAGAACATGGTGGCGACCAGCCGGCTCTCCTGAGTGAGCTCGGCGTCTTCCGTGTGGCTGAACTCTTCCTGGTAGACGTGGATCAGCTCGCTGATCACGCCGGTGTAGTAGCGGATCGTACGGTCGGCGCTGCCGCTCCGTGCATCCGCGCGCTCGCGGTGGGCGTCCAGGTCGTCGAGGCTGTCCCTCACGTCGGTGAGGTGGTGGTCCGACTTCCCGCCCCCGTCCGGACCGGTGGTCGCCGCCTCGCGGAACTCCGCGGCGGCTCGGTCCGTCGCCGTGCGCCGGTTTCGCAGCTCTTTTCCGGACACATGGGAGCCCGCCCACTTCCCGGCCGTCATCATCCGCTCGGCCTGCAGCTCGACCATGAGCCTGTACGCGGGTACGCCGATCCGCTCACCGGCCGCCACGTCGGCGCGCAGGTGCTCGGACCGGTCGAGCAAGCTGTCGGCGGTCACGACGACTTGAGCGCTCATCGCGACGGTGGGGACCACCGCGAGCAGGATGAGCAGGGTGCGCAGGCGAACGGTGCGCCGACGACGAGCTCTCGACGGCTTGCGTTGGCCTTTGGGTTCTATGGGAGACATCAGTCCTCGGGGACGGGGAGAGCGGGGACAGACCAGAAACCGGCGCCGACACAAGACTGGGGGACTTGGGGATGGCCGGACCGGTTCCGTTGAGACGTCGGGGATGCAGATCATAACCAGCCACGCCGAGAAATGGAGTGATTGCCTCCGGGATCAATGCGTGGTATCCGGCGCCGAAGAATGACACACCGTGCGGGTCCGACCCTAGGGGTGCGCGCCCTTGATTTCGGCACGGTCCACCAACCGGGACAGCTCCACACGTGAGCGCACCCCCAGCACGGAGAAGACATTGCGCAGGTGATGGTCCACGGTCCGGGGGCTGACGGACAGGCGCAGCGCCACTTCACGGTTGGTCGCCCCCTCGGCGACGCAGTGCGCGATCCGGAGCTGCTGAGGCGTCAGGCAGGACAGTGCCCCCGCCGGTTCACCGCCGGCCACGTCGCCGGTGGCCCGCAGCTCCGCTCGCGTCTGATCGACCCACGTACGGGCTTCGGAGCGCTCGAAGGCGACCAGCGCGTCCCTCAGGCGGCCCCTCGCCTCGCGCGGCCGGCGCCGACGCCGCAGCCATTTCCCGTACAGCAGCTGGGTGCGGGCCCACTCGAAGTCGCCGTCGGCCAGCTCGTGTCTGGCCAGCGCGTGGGCGTACAAAGCCTCGGCCTGCTCGGGGCCCGCGAGCAGCGCACGGCAGCGGGCGAGGAGCGCGGGGGCCTGCGGATCGCCGCCCCTCGCCGCCCAGACGGCGAACTCCTCCACCGGGGAGTGCGCATCGTCGGGTTGCCCGGCGAGCGCGGCGGCCTCGACGAAGCAGGGGACGGCCAGCATACGGACGGCGAAATGCCCGCGGCGCGAGCCCGCCCGCACCAGCGGGCCGAGCCGGGCAGCGGCCTCCACCGCCCGGCCGCGCCCCAGATCGGCCCGGGCCGAGGCCCACTCGGCCAGGGTCGCGGCCTGGACGAGCCCGTGCGGGCCGGCGATCGCCATGGCCTCGGTGACATGTCGGGCAACTGCCGCGGCGTCGCTTTCGACCGATGCGACCATGGCGAGGATCGCGTGCTGATGAGCGACGCAATTGCGCCGGCCGGCCCGGTGTGCGGCCCGCAGCCCCTCCCGGGCGTGCGCTCCGGCCCTGGCATGCCGGCCGGCCCGTAACTCGGCGTAGGCCAGGTGTTCCAGGAGGCGGGGCACGAGGGCGACGAGTTCCCGCCCCCGGCCGATGGCCAGGCCCCGCCCGTTGAGGGCGCAGGCGGCTGCGATGTCGCCGAGGACGAGCGCGGCGGTCCCGGCACGCAGCAGCCGCACCGGATCGTCGTCGGTCGCGGCGCGCTCAACCACCCGCCGCAGCGGGCCCCGGGCTTCCTCGGGCCGTGCGTCGAGGGCAGCCAGCATTCCGGCCCGGTAGTCGTGTACGGCGATGTCCCGGCCCGTGTCGCCGCCGTCGAGCGCGGCCACGCAGGCCGGGACGTCGCCCGCGGCCCACGCGGCTTCCAGCGCGCCGAGCCGGGCGGCGACGGCGCGCTCCGGGTCGTACGGGCCGAGGAGGCCGGCGGCCACCAGCAGCGCCCCGTACGCGTCACCGGCGGGGCCGTCGCCCAGCGCCAGGGCGCCGGTGACGAGTTCGGCCCTGCCACGTACGGCGTCGTGGACCGCCCCCGCACGAGCGGCGGCCAGCAGCTCCCGCGCCCGGTGCGGGCGGCCCGCCAGCCGGGCCTGCTCCGCGGCGGCGGTCATGCGCGACATGCGGGCGTTGTCGTCGGTCGTGGTGAGCTCGGCCGCGCAGGCGAAGGCCAGGGAGCGCTGCAGGCTGGGTAACCACGGGTCCGGAGCGGCCGCGGCCGCGGCCAGGTCGGCGGCGAGGCGCGGGGACGGACCGTCGGCGGCCAGGGCGCGGTGCAGCAGGCGTGGGAGGCGGTCCCGGTCACCGGCGAGGACGGTGGCGAGCAGCCGGTGGGCAGCGCGCCGCCGCGCCGGAGTGGCACCGGCGTGAACGGCGCGGCGTAACAGCGAGCTGTGGAAGCGGATCACCTCCCCGTCGCTGCGCGCCACTCCCGCCACCTCGTCCGCGTCCAGCGCCGCCGGGCCGATACCGGCGGCCCGGGCGGCGCGCCGGACCAGGGCGGCGTCCGCTCCGGCGGCTTCGGGGGTCTGCTCCTGTGCGGCGGCCGCCAGCAGCAGGAGAAACGCGGTGTCCGGCGGCAGGGCTGCCAGCCTGTCACCCACCGTACGCAGCAGGGTGTCACCGTCGGCGAGCGGCCGGGGCAGCGGCGCGTGCCCGGAGAGCTGGGTGGGTGACAGCCGTCGGACGAGTGCCTCCAGCAGGGCCGGGTTGCCCTCGGCCTCGTGCAGCAGTGCCTCCCGTACCGCGGGATCCGTACGTTCCGTCTTCTTCCCGGACAGCTCGTGCAGCAGGTCCCGCGCGGCGTGTTCGGGGAGCGGGCCGAGGTGGAGGACGGGCAGCCCGGCGAAGTCGGGGTCCTGGGCCCGGTGTCCGGTCACGGACAGCAGCAGGCCGACGCCGCGCAGGGCTTGCGCGCGCCGGGCGGCGAAGCCGAGGGCGGCGCGCGACCGGTCGTCCCACAGGTGGGCGTCGTCGACGCAGACCAGCAGGGGCCGCCCGGCGGCGAGGCCGCGCAGCAGCTCCAGCAGGTCACCGGGCGCGAGGCCGGAGCTGAGGAGGCCGGCGGGCGCGGCGCTCAGCACATCGCCGGCGGCACACAGCAGCGCGTGCAGTCCGCTGTACGGGAGCCGGCTCTCGGCCGGTACGGCCCTGGTGTGCAGGACGGGACCGGCCTCGAAGTCCCGGGCGGCCCGGCGCAGGAGGGCAGCGCGGCCGAATCCGGGCTCCGCGGCGATCAGCAGCGCTCCGCCGCACCCGGTACGCAGCCGGTCCGACAGGGCTGCCACAGCTTCCAGTTCACCACGCCGGCCGTATAGCCGGAGCGGACTTCTCATGGTCGTATTCCGGTCACGCCTGTCACGTTACTGCCGCGTACGCAGGGTGCGCTCTGGGCGCGCGCCCAGCGTTGGCGGGCCACGTCTGTGCCCGCGCACACGGCACGGGGAAAGCGCGTGCCGGCGCCGGCCGCGGGGCGCGCGGCCGACGCCGACGTCCGTCAACGTCAGGAGGTGTGCGGGCAGTTGCCCCGGTACTCCTCGATGGTCAGGCTCGGGCGCGGCAGCGGGCAGAGGAACTGCTCGTAGCGGGTGTCGTTGTCGATGAACCGCTTGAGCCAGGAAATGCTGTACTTCGCGATGGTGGTGTTGGACGAGTTCGGCGTGAAGTGCGTCGCGTTGTTGAGTTCCAGGTACGCCTTGTCGAGCGAGGACGGCAGGCTCTCGTAGAAGGGCTCGGAGTGCGAGCCGACCGACGCGACCGTGTCACCGTCGGCCCCCACGATCAGCGTCGGTGTCTGGATCTCCGGCCAGGTCTTGTCGGCGTTCCAGCCGGTGAGCGGTATGGCGGCCTGGAGAGAGGGCCGGCTCTTGGCCGCTTCCAGCGAGCCGCCGCCGCCCATCGAGTGGCCCATCACGCCCAGCCGGCTGCTGTCGACCCGGCCGCGTACGGAGCTGCGTTCGGTCAAGTGGTCGAGGGCTGCGAGAAGTTGGCGGCCTCTGCTGTCCGGCTGGTCGTACCTGGAAAGGGTGTCGATGGTGAAGACAACGAAGCCCTGGGAGGCGAGGCGCGGACCGAGCCATGAGATGGAGGACTGGGTGCCGGTGTAGCCGGGAGAGACCGCCACGGCGCCGAAGGTGCCGTCGCTGGTGGAGGTCGGGTAGTAGATGGTCCCGCCGCCGAAGCCGGTGACGGCGAGGGAAGAGACGGTGGTCCGCGAAACCGCGTAAGAGCCGGTGGGCGCTTCGATACTGGCCGTGGTGGGGGCGGGCCCGCGTTCGTACGGATTGTCAGCCGCCTGGGCGGCGGGGGTCGTCGCGGAGCTGAGGCCACCGACGACAAGGAGCGCCGCCAGGCCGGCCATGAGCGGCCGCAGGCGGCCCTTTGCGTGGCGGTGGCGGGCGGAGGGACTGTGCTCGGAGGAGCTGTGCTCGCTGTTGTACTGCTGCACGACTGAGTCGTCCTCTCGGTCGTGGCGGAGCCGCCACGCCGGGCCGGGCAGGGCACTCGTTACCGAGGGCTGGGGCCGGTCGTACCGGGGCGGGCACCGCCGTGTTCACTGGCGGTGCCACTGTCGCGGTACGTCGGCCACGCGGGCATCGGCGGAATCACCTGCCTCCACGCGGCCGGTGGCCGCGGCATGAGGGCGGAGGGCCGCTGTGCCCGGCCCTCCGCCCTCCCCCTCACTGCTCGGCCGCCCTCATTGCTCAGCCAGTCAGGTGGACCGGCAGGCTGCGGTGGCCGTTGGAGATGAATGACTCCACCGGACGCAGATCGTCCGCCGGGACGGCCATGGCCAGGTCGGGGAAGCGCTCGAAGAGGGCAGGCAGGGCGATCTGGGCCTCCAGCCGGGCCAGCGGCGCTCCGAGGCAGAAGTGAACGCCGTGTCCGAACGCGAGATGTTCCTTGTTCACACGGGTCACGTCGAAGCGGTCCGCGTCCTCGCCGTGGAGCGCGGGGCTGCGCCCTGCGGCGGCGTACGCGGCAAGGATCGCCTCGCCCTTCTTGATCGTCACTCCCCCGGTCTCGATGTCCTCGACCGCGTAGCGCAGCGGCAGGCTGGCCACCGGCGACTCGACACGCAGGGTCTCCTCGATCACGTCGTTCCAGGAGGCCGCGCCCGTGCGGACCAGTTCGAGCTGGTCCGGGTGGGCCAGCAGGGTGTGCACGGCGTTGTCCAGCAGGTTGACGGTGGTCTCGTGCCCGGCGCTGATCACCAGGAGGAGGGTGTCGACCAGTTCGGCCTCCGACAGCCGCGAGCCGTCCTCCTCCCGGGCGGCGATCAGGACGCTGGTCATGTCGTCGCCCGGTGCTTGCCGCTTGAGAGCGACGAGGTCGGACAGCACGGTGTGGATGCCCTGGAAGGTGGCCGCGGCCTCCTCCGCGGTGGCGGCGGTGTTGAAGATGCCGTCCACCAGGCGGCGCAGTTCTTTGCGGGTGCCTTCGTCGCTGACGCCGAACAGCTCGCAGATCACCTGGATGGGGATCGGATAGCAGTACTCCTCCCGCAGATCCACCGCCTGCCCCTGAGGGGTTGCGGCGAGACCGTCGAGCAAATCGGCGGTCATACGCTCGATACGCGGGCGCAGGGCCTCCGTGGCGCGCGCGGAGAAGGCCGTGGAGACCAGCTTCCGCAGCCGCCTGTGGTCGCTTCCGTAGGCGGTGAACATGTTCGTCACGGCGACCCAGGTGAACAGCGGCCAGTCCGGGGTTATCTCCCCGTCGATCCACGCGGGCCAGTGCCGGCGGGGGTCCTTCGACACGCGGGGGTCGGTGAGCAGTTCCTTGAGCAGTGCCTGGTCACTTACTGCCCACGCCACCACCTGGCCAGGGAGCTCCACCAGCGCCGCCGGTCCTCGTTCCCGGATTCGGGCTCCCTCTCCGTGGATGTCGGCACCGGAGGGGTCGATGACGATGGGGCGGGATTCGTGTTCCATGTACGGGCTCCAGAGGTCTTGTCCGTGGTGACGACCGGCACGGTGATCGGGGGAAAGCGCACTGGCAAGGCGGCCAGCGCCCGGTGGAAGGGGCCTTGCCGCCACTCCAACCGGCCTACCCCGACCGCCAGTTCGGCATCCGGGAGCCGGTCGAGGAGTTTTTCGACGGCGACTGCGGCGATCAGCCGGGCAGGGCTCTTCGCCGGGCAGGTGTGCGCCCCGGCGCTCCACGCCAGGTGGGCGCGGTTGCCGCCGCGCCGGTCGCCGGCCAGGGCGGGGTCGGTGTTCGCGGCGGCCAGGCTGATCAGGACGGGCTCGCCCTCGCGCAGCGGGGTTCCGTCGAGCTCCAGGTCGTGGAGCGGGTAGTGGACGGCGTAGTTCGCCATCGGCGGGTCCGTCCACAGGACCTCGTCGAGCGCGTCCTCGACGGGCATGCTGCCGCCGGCGAGGTCGCCGCCGAACCGGTCGTCGGAGAGCAGCAGCCGCAGTCCGTTGCAGATGAGGTTCTGCTGGGGTTCGGTGCCCGCGCCCATGAGGACGACGAGCTGATGCATCATCTCCTCGTCGGTGAGCTGCGCGGGATGGGCCATCAGCCAGGACGTCACATCCGCTCCGGGCCGCTCCCGCTTGAGAGCGACCAGCTCGGCGACACCCTCGGTGAGAACCGCGTTGGCCTTCTCCGAGTCGGCGTTGGCGTCGAAGATCCCGGACATGCCCTGGACGAGCTTGTCCCCGGTTTCCGGCGGGCAGCCGAAGAGCTGGTTGAAGACGAGCAGCGGCAGGACCGCTCCGTACTCACTGAGAAGATCGGCCTGCCCCTTGGGGCCGAACCGGTCGATGAGGGTGTCGGCGCTCTGCTCGACGTACCCGCGCAGCGCGTTCGGGTCCACGCGGCTGAGGCTGTCGGTGATCGCGCCGCGCAGCCGGGCGTGCTCGTCGCCGTCGGTGAACAGGGCGTTGGGCCGGTACATCATCATCGGTACGACAGGGCTGTCCGCGGGCACCGTCCCGTCGGCGAGTGCCCGCCAGCGGCGCGGGTCCTTGGAGAACCGCTCCGGGCTGCGCAGCACCTCCAGGGCGCTCTCATAGCCGGTGACGAGCGAGGCGTGGACGCCGGGGGCGATCTCCACCGGTGCGACAGTGCCGTACGTGCGCAGCCGTTCGTACGTCGCGGCCGGGTCGGCGGCGAACTCCGGTCCGTACAGCGACATGCGACCTGCGTGCGCCGGGCAGCCGGGTGGTGGTGGTGACGTGCCCGGCGCGGGCTGGGGAGTGGCCATCAGTGCTCCTGGGAGGTGCGGGTCTGGAGGTACTCGACGAGGGAGATCAGCGCCTCGGTGGAGGACGCGGTGTTCCGCGCGTCGCAGGTGACGAGGGGGGTTTCGGGGAGGAGGTCGAGGGCTTCGCGGATTTCCGCGACCGGGAAGACAGGCGCGTCGTCGAACTGGTTGACGGCGACCGCGTACGGCATGCCGTGCTCCTCCAGCAGGCCCATGATGTCGAAGGACTGGTCGAGTCGCCGGGTGTCCGCGAGCACGAGCGCGCCCAGAGCCCCGTTCAGCATGTCTTTCCAGAGCGTGGTGAAGCGTTTCTGCCCGGGAGCGCCGAAAAGATACAGCACCAGTTGCTCGCTGAGCGTGAGACGGCCGAAGTCCATGGCGACGGTCGTGGTGCTCTTGTCCGGGCTCCCGGCCAGGTCGTCGGTCGGTTCACTGGCCTGCGTCATGGTCTCTTCGGTACGCAGCGGCCGGATCTCGGACAGCGTGCCGACGAACGTGGTCTTGCCGACCGCGAAGTGACCGACGATCAGGATCTTGACAGCGGTCCTGACCGTGTCGGGGACGTAGCGCTGGTCAGAGCCTGGAGCGGAGTCCATCAAGCACCTCCTGCAGAAGCTGATCGGCAGGGAGCTGGGCCCTGGGGATGGGGGGCCTGGTGGTGATGTGGCCGCTGTCGATCAGGTCGCTGAGCAGGACCTTGGTGACGCTGATCGCCAGCGCCAGGTGTCCCGCCACTTCGGCGACCGACAGCGCTCCGCCTCGGCACAGCTCCATGACACGGCGCTTCTCCGGGCTCAGCCCGGTGAGGGGCCGGTTGGCCGCGGCCGTCACGAGCGTCACCAGGTCGAGCGTGTTTCGCGTCGGATGGGAGCGGCCGTCCGTCACGACATAGGGGCGTACGAGCCCCCGTTCACGCCTGTCGGGCGGACTCATGCCGGGCGGCTGGTGCCTGGCCGGGGCGGACTGGTGAGCTCCTTGCCCAGCCGGTCGACCAGCTTGTGCATGCCGTACGTGACCGCCTCCATGTCGACGTTCTGGGTGGCGGAGACCGCCAGATAGGCGCCCGCGCCGGCGGCGACCAGGAAGACGTACCCGTCGGCGAACTCGACCAGTGTCTGCTGCCAGGGAGAGGACTCCTTGGCACAGAACTCGGCTGTGCTGCGGCTGATCGACTGGAGGCCGGACAGCGCAGCGGCCTGCCGTTCCGCTTCGTCGCGCGCGATGCCCTGGGAATGCGCCCGGAGCATGCCGTCCGCGGAGAGCAGTATCGCGTGGCGGGCTTCCGGGACCTTGAGGACCTCGTCGAGCATCCAGCCCAGTTCGTTGGCCATGTGGTCGTTCATTCCTGCGGATTCCCTTCGTCGTCTTGAGAGGCAGCGCGCCCGAAGCGGGTGCCGCGGGCGAACGCACCCATGCGGGAGGCGGTCTCGGCGGCCGGGCGGACCGGGGCGTGACCGTCGCCGGGTGGTGGTGCGGCCGCGGGTGCGTGGTGGCCGGCCGCGTCGTCCTGGGCGGCGCGGCGGCGGCGCTTGGGGAGACCGCCCGCGGTGGACGTCTGAGCGGCCGCGGGGGCCGGCGCCCGCTCAGGACTTGGCCGGGCTTCCGGCGCGTCGGTCGTGATGTCGACCTCGGGGGCCGGGGCGGGAGCGGAAACCGGCGCGGGCACCGGTGCGGGCACCGGCTCGGCCTCCTGCGCGATCGCCGTCTTGGGAGCGCGTACGCGATTGAGGAGCGTGTGGGGGAGAAACAGCACGGCGCGCACTCCCCCGTAGGGCGACCGGGTGTCGACGGAGACCGTGAACCCGTACCGGGCGGCGAGTACGCCGATGGCGGCGAAGCCGAACTGGGGCGGGTCGCCGAGCCGGTTGATGTCGATGTCTTCCTTGCCCGACAGGCGCCGGCCCGCCTCCTCGGTCTCGCGCGCGTCCATGCCGACCCCGGCGTCGTCGATGACGACGCAGATGCCGTTGTGCGCGGGCTGCACGCTGACCTCGACCGTGGTGTTGGGCTGCGAGTGGCGCGCCGCGTTGTCCAGCAGTTCGGCGACCGCGAGGACCACGGGCTCCACCGCCCGGCTCACCACGTCCATGTCGACCCGCGAGTGGACGTTGACGCGCCGGTAGTCGCGGATCCGCGACGTGGCGCCGCGTACGACGTCGATCAGCGGTGAGGGAACCCGCTGCCGTCCAGGCCAGGAACCGCAGAGAACGGCGATCGCCTGCGCCCTCCGGCCGAACTGCGCGTTCGCGTGGTCGATCTCCAACAGGCCCTGGAGAACATCGGGACTGTCGTGCCGGTCCTGCATGTCCGAGATGGACAACTGTTGTTCGTTCGCGAGGGCTTGGAGTGCACGCATCGCCGCCTTGAGCGTCGCTCTCGCCGACTGGTCGGCTCGGGACCGTGCGGTGTCGACGGCTGTGGTGAACAGGTCCTCGACCTGCTGCAAACTCTGCCCGTAAGCCGTTGCGGCCAGCCGCGGATCGAGCAGTCCGGGCCGGGGAACGGGCTGTGGCCGGGCATCCGCCAACGGGGAGAGGCGACCCTCGACCAAGTGGGCGGCCTCCTCGTCCCGAGCGCGGAGGCTGCCTTCCAACGCCGTCAGGCGCCGGCGTAGCGCGGCGGTGAGCCGGTGTTGGCGCACCAACAGAACCGAGCCCGGGAGGGCACCGGCCGCAAGGCACCAGGTCACCGCCTCCGGTATGTGTTGCGTCATAGATCCTCAGGGAGGGTGAGGTAGAGCAGGACGGGGAAGCAGCGACGCGATGGGGCCGGACGAATCAGAACTCCCTTGCCCACCACGGACACTGGAGCCGCTGATCATCCTAGGTATGGCAGGCGGCTTCAAGTTTTACTTATGTATGTCGGCATAGGTATCCAGTCATACCTATGCTGTCCGCATGCCCCGCTCCAGCGCGTCCGAAGAGGACCTCCGACACATCGCGTCAGCGGTGTCGGCCGTCCTGCCCGCGCTGCACCGGGCGCTTGACCGCCGTGTCGCCCAGGACTTTCCGTATCCCAAGCCCTCCGAGGGCCAGCTGGCGCTCCTACGGCTCGTCGGGAAACGGGACGGGGCCACCGTGCGCGAGGCAGCCGACGTACTGCTGATGAAGCCGAACAATGTGAGCGCCCTGGTCACCCAGCTGGCAGGCCAGGGGCTGGTTGAGCGCAGGCAGGATCCGGCGGACAAGCGGGTCGCGCACCTGCACCTGACGGCCGAGGCCCGGCACCGGCTCGCCGCGGTCGGGAATCTCCTGGAGGGGTACGTCGTCGACGCGCTGCGGACCCTCACCGACGGGGATCTCGACGCCATCGGATCGGCGCTCGGCGCTCTGCGGGGTCTGGCGCGGCAGATTCACCCCGCCGCCGACTGACGGCGCGCTCGCGCAGCCGCGGCCGCAGCCGTACGACCGCATCTTTACGAGGAAACAAGGCCCCTCCATGCCCTCCACCGTCGTGAATCGTTCACCCGTGCCCGCACATGGTCGGCCTGGACGGCTCCGTCGTCGCCAACGCCAACCCGGGAGATCGGCCGGGACCCGAACGCGTCCACCGCCGACTTGTGTGCACACCGCCGCACTCGTCACCGGCGTGCGGTGCGTGGCCGGTGCGGTACTCGCCACGATCGGCGTACGTCAACGTAAAGCTGAGAATGCTGGTCACTGAGGCCGGCCCACCGGGAGCTGGAGCAGGTCCTCGCCGACGATGAGCCGGCCGCTGTAGCCGCTGCGTACGCCGAGACCGCTCCCCACCAGGCGTTGCTGAGCCCCCGCCCCCAGATCCACGAGGTAGAGCCGGTCCCTGTGGATCAGGGCGCTGGAGGGGCCGCACCGGTCACCGTCGAGCCAGGCCGGCCCGCCGCTGTCCCCAGGAGCACGAGCCTGGTCCGGTGCTGGTCCGGTGCGGGGCTGCCACCACAACCGCCGCCCCGTAGGGGCGTGCGCGCCCGCGCGCGTGACGCCGGCTGAATGCTTCATGCTGTGGCACGGTGGGCGAACGCCGGCGAACGCCGCTTTCCCACGATGCTGCCCAGCCCCCCGAGCAGGAAGGCGACCGGCATCGACACGAGGACGACGGTCTGGAGCGGGAACCAGTCGATGTGCCAGTCCGGGAGAAGCGCCATGGGCGTGCCCGAGAACGCCGGGCCGGAGATCTGCAGGCCGATGGCGCAGCACAGGCCTCCGTACAGCGTGCTGAGGAGTCCGGTACGGGTGTAGCCGCTCCAGAAGAGCGAGTACACCAGGGCCGGCAGCAGGCAGGAGGCTGCCACCGCCAGGGCGAGTGCCGACAGGAACCCGACGTTCCATCCCTGCACCCAGACCGCGAGCCCGATGCTCAGCATTCCGACCCCGGCGGACGCCGGGCGGCGGCCACCTCGCGGCCCTCGGTCGTACGCCCCCGGCGCAGGACGTGCGTAACCAGGTCGTGGGCGACCGCCCCCGCGGCGGCCAGGGTGACGCTCGCGACGACCGCCAGCGTGGTGAGGAACACCGCGCAGGAGACCAGGACGGCGAGCCATGCGTCGCCCGTGGAGGAGCCGTTCGCCAGTTCGCCGGTGAGCATCAGCAGCGTGCTGGTGGCTCCCGGATCGGCGGTCAGGATCTTCGGGGCTCCGACCAGCGCGGCGGCCCCGAAGCCCAGCACGGCTGTGGTGAGGCAGAAGGCACCGACGATGCCGATGGTGTGGCGCACGGTTCGGCGTGCGGCAGCCGCGTCGGGTGCGGTGTTGAGCTGCATGGCGACGTGGGGAAGGAACGCCACACCCAGCACGATGCTGATCATCAGGCCGATGTAGTCGAGTGTGCCTTCGGCCCCGCCGCTGCCGGCGAAGCGCTGCCCTGGCGTCAAATAGGTGGCGGGACGGCCGCTGCCCTGTCCGGCCGCGTGAATCAGGGAACCGGTGCTCCAGTCGAAACGGTGGAGCACCACCGCTGCCACCGCCAGGGCCATGCCGAGCAGCACCACCGTCTTGACCACCTGAAGGGTGATCATTCCGCGCATGCCGCCGAACGCCGTGGCGCAGACGACCAGGAGGCCGATCATGACGATGGCCGCCTGTTCGGGCCCCGGACCGGACAGCCCCAGCAGCATCGCGGTGGTCACTCCCGCGCCGGAGAGCTGCACCACCAGATACGGGACGCAGGCGCTCAAGGTCACGACGGCGACCGCGATCCTGACCGCGGGCCCTGGCGCCCGCAGGGCGAATATGTCGCCGAAGGTGTAGACGCCGCGCTCGTGCAGGGGGCCGGCCAGCAGGAGCAGCACACCGAGCGACAGCACCGTGCACATGGCGATGAAGAGACCGTCGTAACCGAAGATCGCGACGCTTCCCGTCGTCCCGAGCACCGTGGCCGCGGAGAGGTAGACGCCGGACAGTGCGAGCGCGCCTCGTACGGGCGCGAGCGTGCGGCCCGCTGTGTAGAAGTCGTTGACCCGGTCCCGTGCGGGGCCGCTGAGCACGCAGATGAACAGGATGGGCACGATGAACGTAAGAAAGCCCACGAGAACCAAGCCGCGCGTGTCCGAGTCCAGGACGGGGTCACCGGATGACGCGGCGAACAAAACCTCGGCAGTCGTCATCAGTACTCCACATCGGCATCGCGGTCGTAGCGCGCCGCCGTCCACAGCAGGAGGGAAGCCTGGACTAGGAGTGCCAGCATGCCGATGTTCGTCTCTCCCCAGGTACGGGTCGCCATGAACTCGGCGGCGGCGAGGGCGAGCAGCAGATGTACGCCGAAGGTCAGTCCATTGACCACCGCGAAGAACTTGCCTGAGCGATACGGCTGTGGTCGATGACGAAGCCGGTGGGCGTGCTGGTGGGCCATGACAGTCTCCTGGCGGCGGGCGGGAACGCGGGCGGATCACCCGCGATGCGCGCTCACCAGAGCACGTAGGACCAGGCCCGTCGATGCGCTGTGCGCCCGCTGTTGTCCACTCCCAATGCGACTACGGCGTCACTGTGCTGATGCCCACTCAGCCGAGTCCGCCCATGAGCACACGCGTGGTCAAAGGGCCGGCGGAGTACGCGATGTGTCAGGGGCGCCGAGTGCGGAGGCCGGCCCGAGCAGGCGCAGTGCGTCGAGTGCGAGGGTGAGTTGTACGAGATCGCGGGGCCGGGACAGCTCAAGGCCCGTTATCTGCTCGAAGCGGCGCAGCCGGTTCAGCACGGTGTTGCGGTGGCAGAGCATGTGCCGGGCGGTCTGGACGGCGGAGCCGCCCTTCTCGATCCAGACACCGAGGGTCTCGAACAGCGTTTCCCGGTCGGCGGGTTCCAGGGCGTACAGGGGCTGGAGCACCTGGAGAGTCAGTTCGGCGGACAGGTCGGGGCGTGAGAGCAGGAGACCGTCGGGCAGCCGGGAGTCGAGCCGGGCGATCTCGCCTTCGGCCCGGCACGTACGCAGAGCGAGTCCGGCCATGTCACGCGCCCGGGGCAGGCCGTGCAGCCCCTGGACGACCGGGCTGACACCGATGCGAAGGCCGGTAGCGGGGGCCAGGCCCGCGACGAGCGCGTCCAGGGGCCGGTCGCCCAGGTGGGCGAGGAGCACGGCACGCTGTCCGCGGGTCTGGCGCAGGATCCGGATGCCGCGCACCTCGGGAACGGTCTCCGGTACGCGACCGTACGGCGGCGTGGCACCTATCACCGCGACCGCGAACCGTCCGTCCAGCGGCAGATCGAGGATCGCCGCCGCGTCCCGGGTGAACTCGGGTTCGTTGCGGCTCTCCAGCAAGGCGGCGAGGATCAGGCGGACGCGTTCACCGTGCCGGCTGGCGACGCCTTTGGCGACCTGCCGGTAGGCGTCGGCGACCAGGACGGCGTCGCGGTCGTTGTGCTTCCACACCAGCTCGGCCACGTGCACCAGCTGGCGCGTGTCACCGAGCCCGTCCCGCTCCACCACGCGGATGATCCCGCCCCAGACCTCCGAGCCGGCGACACGGTAGGCATGCATCACCTCGTCGAGGGGACGGCCCTCTTCCGCGCGTCGGATGCCCAGCTCCCTGGTGTACCGCTCGATGTCCGCGATGCTCCCCGGATCGAGGCCGGCCTCCAGCCCGTGGCGGACACCGGTGGCCACGGACCGCGGCAGGTCGGCGGGCGCGAGCACCGGGTCGGCGTAGTACGGCACCTCGGCGCGGATCTTCTCCACCACGGCGTCGGTGAAGCCCGTGCCGCGCCCCAGCAGCCGCCGGCAGGCACGGTGAAAGAGCTGGACAGGAGAGGACTCCACGGCGCTTGCGGCCGGCGGACCAACGACGGCGACGTCGTGGCCGCGCGCTCGCTCCGGGCGAACGCTGCCGGGGACGGCATTGGTGTGCATGGACCCTCCATACGGATGGGACGTGCGAGAACACCACGGCGAGTTGCCATGTACGGCACCCTCGGGAGGCCACCATGCTAAGCAGTCGGTTATCCCAGGGCGAGGTCTCAGCCAAACCGTGATGATTCCGCCACATCGGCGGTGACACGCAGACGTGTATGGGAGAAATGATGGCGCTCTATCTCACGAGGTTCAGCTACACACCGGAGACCTGGGCCAGGCTGATCGCCAATCCGGAAGACCGGGGAAGGGCCGCTCAACAGTATGTCGAGTCGGTCGGTGGGAAGCTCCACGGGTTCTGGTACGCGTTCGGCGCGCACGACGGCTACACCTTGTGGGAAGCGCCCGACAACGTCTCCATGGCGGCGGTCGCGCTGGCCATTACGGGAGGCGGCGCACTCAGCTCGTTCGAGACGACAGTGCTGCTGACCGTTGACGAAACGATGGACGCCCTGCGCAAGGCCCAAGATGTCCAGTACCGAGCGCCGGGCGCGTAGAACACCTGAGCCGCCGGACTCGGGACTCAGCCGTCCGTCGGCCAGGGCTTTCCCGCCGGTACGTCGCTGAGTCCTGCGCCCACGCGGACGGCGGTCTCACGGAGCCAGATGTGCCCGGCGTCGTGGGTGTGCACCGGGTGCCACCACAGGGCTTCGCGCAGCGGGACGGCCTCACAGGGCGGCGGCAGCACGCGGACGGCACTCACCATGATCACCGGAGGAGTGACGGTCGCGTCGGCTCGCCGACCGAAGCCCGGCTCTCTGCGGCGGGCGCCGGGCCGACAGCGGCCGGTTTCCGGAGCAGGAGCAGCGCCGCGTCATCGTGGAGCCGACCGCCGACGTGCGCCAGCAGCTCGTCGTGGAGCGCGTCGAGGGTGCGGGACGGCTCGTCCGACATGTGCCGCGCCACCCGCTCGACGAGCGGGTAGAACTCACGATCATGGTTGCGAGCCTCGGTGACACCGTCGGTGTAGAGGAGCAACTGGTCACCGTCGGTGAAGGGCAGTGTCTGAAGGCTCGGGGTCTCGCCGGTGAGGGCCCGCAGCCCGAGTGGTGGCGCCGGATGGGTCGGATCGACCGCCGCCACCTGAAAGCCGCTCACCATCAGCGGCGGGGCATGCCCGCAGTTCACCACCTCCAGGCGCCCGGCCCCGGGGTATCCGGCTACCACGGCGGTGACGAAATCGTCCGGACCCAGGTTGCGCGCCAGGCTTCGCTCGATCCTGCCGACGACGTCGAGGAGGTCGGGCTCGTCGTAGGCGGCCTCGCGAAAGACGCCGAGCACCAGAGCGGCGGTCCCCACCGCGGGCAGTCCCTTTCCTCGTACGTCGCCGACGATCAGCCTGACCCCGTACGGCGTCGGCACCAGCGCGTAGAGGTCCCCGCCGATGCGGGCCTCCGCGTCGGCGGCGCTGTAGCGGACGGCCACCTCAAACGGGCCGACCGTGGCGGGCACGGGCTTGAGCAGGGCGTGCTGGGCGGCCTCGGCAACCGACCGCACGGCCGCGAGTACCCGTTCGCGACGCACGCGCAGCCCGCTGGCCAAGCCGCTCGCCAGAGTTACGGCGACCAGCGCGGAGAGCACGATTGCCAGCTCGTGACCCGGTACACCGTCACGCACCCCGAGCACGGCGCCCAGAACGGCGGCGAGGAAGCCGACACAGAGCACTCCCGCCGGCCGACTGGTGGTGGCGGCCAGCGCGGGCCCGGCGGCGAGGAGAGGCAGCCAGGTCATCGCTGCTCCGCTGACGAGGCCCAGGAGTACAACGACGGAGACGATCAGCACGGGCGCGACGGTGGCCCGGCCGTGTAGCCGCGGCCGTCATCGATGTCCTCGATGTAGCCATACTGGCCGCGCCAGTCCAGCGTCGAGTTCTCGGCGGTGGAGACGAGCTGCATGGCGATCTCCTTCTTCGCCGGATCGTCGAGGCCGACTGTCCCGGCAGCCTGACTGACACTCAGCACCACCACGGCGGGAACGGCGGCGAGCGCCATCGCCAGGACGATCATGAGCCCCTTGCGCCGGGGTCGGCGGCGGCGCCGCCGGGAGAGTAGGGGATGCCATCTCGGAGAGGGAAGGGGCATGTGCTTCCTTTCGCGCCTGGCGGAGCGTCCACCGCACCGAGGCCCCGGCAAGGGCCGACAACGGTCGGGACCCGTCCGCCGACTGTTAGGAACCTTTCCTTTCTATTGGCCGGCGGCGAGCGCCGCAAGAGTCGGGACAGAAGAAGTCCAGCGAACCGAACCTCCACCTTTGCATGACCATGCACGCTGGTGCATACTCTTCCTATGTCTAAGGTCCTCACCTCCCTTCCCGCCGGCGAGCGCGTCGGCATCGCCTTCTCCGGCGGCCTCGACACCTCTGTCGCGGTCGCGTGGATGCGCGACAAGGGCGCCATCCCGTGCACCTACACCGCCGACATCGGCCAGTACGACGAGCCCGACATCGCCTCGGTGCCCGGCCGTGCGAAGACCTACGGCGCAGAGATCGCGCGCCTGGTCGACTGTCGCGCGGCGCTGGTCGAGGAGGGGCTGGCCGCACTCACCTGCGGGGCGTTCCACATCCGCTCGGGCGGGCGTGCCTACTTCAACACCACGCCGCTCGGCCGCGCCGTCACGGGCACCCTCCTGGTCCGGGCGATGCTCGAGGACAACGTACAGATCTGGGGCGACGGCTCGACCTTCAAGGGCAACGACATCGAGCGGTTCTACCGGTACGGCCTGCTCGCCAACCCGCACCTGCGGATCTACAAGCCCTGGCTGGACGCGGACTTCGTGACCGAGCTCGGCGGCCGCAAGGAAATGTCGGAGTGGCTTCTCGCCCACGACCTGCCGTACCGCGACAGCACGGAGAAGGCGTACTCCACCGACGCCAACATCTGGGGCGCCACCCACGAGGCCAAGACGCTGGAGCACCTCGACACGGGTGTGGAGACCGTGGAGCCGATCATGGGCGTGCGGTTCTGGGACCCCTCGGTCGGGATCGCCACCGAGGACGTGACGATCGGCTTCGACCAGGGCCGCCCGGTGACGATCAACGGTAAGAAGTTCGCCTCCCCCGTCGAGCTGGTAATGGAAGCCAACGCCGTCGGCGGCTGCCACGGCTTGGGCATGTCGGACCAGATCGAGAACCGGATCATCGAGGCCAAGAGCCGCGGCATCTACGAGGCGCCCGGCATGGCCCTGCTGCACACGGCTTACGAGCGCCTCGTCAACGCGATCCACAACGAGGACACCCTCGCCCAGTACCACAACGAGGGACGGCGCCTGGGCCGGCTGATGTACGAGGGCCGCTGGCTCGACCCGCAGGCGCTGATGATCCGGGAGTCGCTGCAGCGCTGGGTCGGCTCGGCGGTCACCGGCGAGGTGACGCTGCGGCTGCGGCGCGGTGAGGACTACTCGATCCTCGACACCACCGGCCCGGCGTTCAGCTATCACCCGGACAAGCTGTCCATGGAGCGCACTGAGGACTCCGCGTTCGGGCCGGTGGACCGGATCGGCCAGCTCACCATGCGCAATCTCGACATCGCCGACTCGCGCGCAAAGCTGGAACAGTACGCCGGGCTCGGCCTCATCGGCACCACCAATCCCACCATCGGAGCCGCCCAGGCGGCCTCGACCGGGCTGATCGGCACCATGCCGGAGGGCGGCGCCGAGGCGATCGCCTCCCGCGGCGAGGTCTCCAGCGACGACGAGATGCTGGACCGCGCCGCGATGGAGTTCGGCACGGACTGACAGCACCACCGGAATGGCCGGCTCGGCGCCAGCGGCGTCGAGCCGGCCTTTTCCTGCGGCGACGTTCTCCGGCCGCTGCGTGAAGCGGCCCTGTTATCTGTGGCAAAGGGGAAGTGGCGCCCACCGTCGTACAGCTGCCGATCGGCAAGGACCTCACCGTCCGGGCGGCGGCCGACGTCTTTCTCGACTCGCTCGGCAATCCGAACACGATCCGGAACTCCGGGATTGGCGTCGGGACGACCGTCGAACGGCTCGGCGAGCACCGGCCCCTCGCCACGGTGGCGGACGACGAGATCGGCGAGGCCCTGGAACTGCTGTGGGGCACAGCGGCGGTCAACACCTGGAACTCCCGCCGCGCGGCTGTGATGTCCTGGCTCGGCTGGTGCCGCGAGCGGGGGTATGAGGGTCCGGCGGTCCCGGCCTGGGCGAAGCGGCTGGCGGTGCCAGACTCCGAGACACCGGCGCGGTCGAAGATGGCAATCGACCGGCTCATTGCCCGCCGTGAGGCCCACCTGCGGGAGAAGACGCTGTGGCGGATGCTCTACGAGACCTCCGGTAGGGCAGAGGAGATCTTGGGAGTCAACAACGAGGAGCGGACCAGGTCGGAGAAGAGCCCGCCCCAGCTGCCGCCGATCGGCGCGCCGTACATGGCCATGTGCGGGACCGAGGTGCAGTGGGCGGTCAGGCCTCCCCGGCAGTGCGCGCAGGTGCCGCAGTTTATGGACCAGGGCACTACGACCAGGTCACCGGGGGCCACGCCGGTCACGTGCTCGCCGACGTCGGTGACCCGGGCCACGCATTCGTGGCCGAGGGCGAACGGCGGGTCGATGAAGCCGTGCCCGGCGAGGATGGAGGAGTCCACGTCGCAGGCAGTGGCGGCCACCGGTGCGACGATCGCCTCCCCGGCGGACTGCACCTTCGGGTCGGGGGCCTCGCGCCACTCGACCGTCCGCCGCGCGATGTAGGTCAGCTCACGCATCGGCTTGCTGCCCCTTCGCCAGGGCGACCAGGTCGGCGTACCGGACGACGGTGCCGCCCGCGCCCCAGGTGCCGTCGGGCTGCTCGTGTACCAGCACCCATACACGCAGCGCCTCGGCCGGGGACAGCCCGGCGGTCGCGAGCACGGTGGTGGTGGCGTCCTCGACCAGGCCGGCCTTGCGCCGCTCGGACAGCGCACCCTGGGGAACCGTCACCTCCACGAGGAAGCGGGGCGCGTCGTCCTCGGCTGTGGCCTGCGTCGCTTCGGGCAGCTCGATCAGGTAGCTCCACGCCTGGGCCCGGAAGAAGGCGGTGTCGGGCGCGCCCTCCCACCGCAGCAGCACGGCGGCGAGGTCCCGCTGAATCGTCGCGCGCCCCTGATCGGTCAGGGCGCCGGTCGGTACGGTCAACCGGATCATCGGCATGGCAGCTCCTCAGTTCTTCGACAGCCTCACGTTATGACAATCGTCATAACGTGAGGTCACGCTAGACTATGACGATCGTTATAGCCAGAGGGGAGTGCACAGGTGACCAAGAGCAGTAGCAGTACGCCGTCCCGCGAGCGGATCGTGGCGGGTGCCGCCGACATGATCAGCCGACGCGGTCTGAGCGCCACGAGCATCCGGGAGATGGCCAAGCACGCCAAGGCGCCGCTCGGCTCGACGTACCACTACTTCCCCGAGGGCAAGCAGCAGCTGGCCACGGAAGCGGTCCGCTACACGGGTGAGTGGGTCGCCCGCAGTCTGCGAAAGGAACTCGCGGCGGGCCCGGCTGCCGGACTGCGCGCCTTCCTGACCCTGTGGCGCAAGATCGTCGTCGACACCGACTTCCATGCCGGATGCCCCGTCCTGGCCGTGGCCATCGAGGAGCCCCCGGCCGACGAGGTGCCGCCCGCCCTGGCGGCCGCGGCCGAGGTCTTCGACCAGTGGGAGAGCCTGCTCGCCGGCTCCCTGCGGGAACACGGCGCCGACGCCGAGCAGGCAGCACAGGTCGCCACGCTCATCGTCGCGGCCGTCGAGGGCACCGTGGCTCTCTGCCGCGCCAAGCGCAGCACCGAACCTCTGGACCGCACCGCAGCACAGCTCCAGAGCCTCATCGCCGCCACGATCAAGGGCTGAGGGGGCCGTCGGCCGCGATCACCGGAGCGCGGCGCGGACGGCCTCGGCCTTCTCCTCGGTGAACACGCCGCTTTCGAGGAGGGAGAGGACGGACAGGACGCCGCCGCGCGAGCCCCAGCTGCCTTCGTCGATCACGCGGAGGGTCACCCACCAGGTCGGCGACGGCTCTGCCACACCGCAGGCGTCGGCCATCGCGGCCAGGACGCGCTTGATGACCTCGGTGCGGACTTCCTGGCGCCAGTCGCCGTCCATGACCGTCACGTCGATCACCATTGCGTCGGCACCCGGTCCCGCATCCGCCAGCAAGCGGCCGCCGATGGCCATCGCGTCGGGCTCACGCTCGGTGAAGTGCACCTGGAATCCGACCCGCGCAGCCGGGGCGAACTGGCCGACCTCGGGCACGAGCACGGCGTCCGTCAGCGTCTCGGCCAGCTTGCGGCGCTGCTCCAGGCTCAGGCGGCCCTTCGAACTGTTCACGGTGATGACGGTCACGACTCTCCCTATAACGACTGTTATAAGTCGAGCCTACACCGCTCTATAACGGGTGTCATAACCCACGGGGGTAGGAACAGCTCACATCAGCTTCGCGGGCCAGGGGAAAGTGGCGCCCCCCCGTGTGGGGTCTTCGCGATCCGCCCATAGTGCGCGATCGCATCCCCAAGGGGGGTCGGCCGCCCGTCGCGGGAGAGCATCCGGATCACGTCGTAGGCGCGGACCGCTCCGGTGTGGATGGAGCCGATGATCCGCAGGATGTCCTCCCAGTGCCGCTCGATCCGAGCGAGGTCCACCCGGCCTCGGGCGGCGTCGGTGAAGGCGCCGTAGTCCGCGGTGCGGTCGATGCGCCACATCTTCTGGTCCGGCAGGTCCGCCAGCTGCGGCGCGTACGCGAACCCGGCGAGCGTGAGCAGGCCGAACACGATGTCGGAGTACGAGGCGGTATCGGTGACGATCATCTCCGGGCGCTTGCCGCCGTCGCGGTCGTAGAGAACGTCCAGCACATACAGCGAGTCGCGCGGCGTGCCGGCCATCACCTTCCCGCCCAGCCCGGCCGCCTGATCGTTGATCATGTTCAGCCAGGTGGCGCCGCCACGGCGCCCGAAGTACTTGGGGTCCGGCCTGGCGTACACGCTGGGCACCGGCACCACGAACCGCATCCCGTCGACGGAGGCGACCAGGCCGCCGCCCCACGCCTGCGCGAGCGGGATGGACGCCTGGCTCTGGATCAGCGTGGCGTTCGCCGCCCGGTACGTCGCCAGGCGCAGATACGTCTGGTCGACGTGGGACAGCCGCCCGTACTTCAGCGCGTCGACCCCGCCGATCACCGGGGTGTAGCCGACGTTGCAGCCGTCGGCCACCAGGAGCGCGGCGATCGTCACGTGCAGGTCCTTCAGCCGGGCCTCGCCGCCGGTGACCGAGGTGAACGCCTGGTCGGCGCCGGTCCAGGAGAACACCTTTAGCAGCACCTCCGGCAGGTCCACGCGGGGCAGCATCGCGTTCACCGCCGCCCGCAGATCGAGCAGGGAGGACGGTTCAGGCTCCGGCTCCAGGGCGGCGAAGTGCAGCCGGCCGTCGTCGTCGAAGACGATCTGCGCGTTGTCCGGCAGGCGCGAGGCGACCTCGCGGTACGTCCCGTCCAGCAGCGCGGCCCGCGCTGCCAGGTGCTCGCCCGCCCCGGCCGGGAGCCCGAGCGAGGCGAGGACGGTGGGCTTGGCCTGCTCCCACGCCTGACTGGCCAGCAGCTTCGCCCGCGGGTCGCCCCACTTGGAGGATTTCTTCGCGAACACCTCGCGCCGGCGCAGCATCCGGTGGAACTGCTCCAGCCGCGTGTTCTCCCGCTCGCCGTACGCCTTCAGCACCGAAGCGTCCTCGATGCCGAGCTGCTCGGCCAGGTAGTCCACAACCTCGACTGGCACGTCCATCGGGTCATCCACGAACACCCCGAGGTAACGCGCGGTCGTCAGCTGCAACGCGAAGCCCAGACGGTTGTGGGCCCGCCGCTTACCCTCGATCAGCTCCCGGTCCGCGTCGTCCAGGAAGAAGAAACGCTCCAACTCTGAACGGGACGGCGCCCCGCGAAACGCCGCGTACGCAGCGGCCTGCTCATCCGTCAAAAACTCGACCGGCACCCCGGACCCCCAGACAGTCGATCAACACGACTGCCGAAGGTTCAGCCCCCGCAGAAGGCCAGGTCAAAGCGCATCCGGGCGCCGAAGAGGCTTAGCGCCGGTTTTCGTTCCGATGTTCCTCAACCCCCAACTCATCCGGATATTCGTGGCAGCCGATGCGTCCTCCCGGGAATTCCACCGGTGCGTTGCCGAGTTGCCCGGCGAGCGCCGCACCCGTACGTACAGCAGCTGCCCGCGCGAGTCGCGTCCGACGCCGACACTCAGTTGGGCGGACAGCGGCTTGAGGGCGCCAAAGTCGGGACGAACGCACTGAATTGGCGCCGGGCGTCGGGCCTTCCGCCGGTACCGGCGAGTCGTCAGCGGACAGCCCGGCATTGAGCCGAGCCCGCCGCACGACCGAGGCCTCGGGTACGAAAGACGTCGTACACCTCTGCGAACACCGTGCGGCGCCGCGCGCCGTCGGACAGCACTTCCGTGGTCGGCGGCTCGAACGCGACCCCCCGCCGCAGCCGTTCCGGTACCGGGCCGGTAGGACTCCCGGTACGCGCGCGCGAACCCGGTCGGCGCGTCCTTGCCGGCCCGACCGGCCACCGCGTTCGCGATCCGCTCGATGTACTCACCTGCGGCCGGCACGGCGACCCTCGTCGGCAGGTGCCAGCGCTGACACGGTGACGTTCTCGAACCCGTCCTCGTCGCACCGGCATCAGCCGATCGGCGCGTACAGCACCCCCAGTTTGTCGACCTCGTCGCCCGCGCGGCCACTGAAGCCGACGATCTGCCAGCCGGAAGGTGCTGCGTAGGTCACGCTGTCCGTCGTGGCCGAACCGGCCCTCAGGATACGGGACTTGTCGGTCGTGAAGGCCGCCGAGAAGAGGCGGGTCCGGCCGTCCTTCGGCCCGCGCGTGAGCGTCACTGAGGTGAGGTGTTCGCCCGGTGCGAGGGTCAGGGACGTGGCGGTGCCACCCGTACCGCCGTGACTCAGCGACGTACCGCCGTCATGTGTGAGCGCGACCGCGTCGAGGCGGGAGCCGCCGCGCAGGGTCAGCGTGCGGGGCGCGACCGGCGACGGGAGGTTGTCCGCATCGTTGAACGCCGTGCCGTGCGGGCCGCCGAAGAAGTCGCCGGCCCGGAGCGTCGAGGGCAGCGTCCAGGAGAAGTCGACCGCGTGCGGGAAGTGGTCGGAGAGGTTGTCGCCCCTGGGGTCGAGGAAAGACGCCCACTCGTTGCTGTAACGGGTGGCGGAGAGGTTCACCAGGTTGCTGCCGCGATAGAGGATCTTGTCCACCACCTCGCAGTCGTTCGTCGGAGCCGTCTTGGGGCAGACAATCGCGTCACTGCCCTGAGCCGGGGCGCTACCGCCGCGGACCAGCTGAACCCACGCGTCGGTCAGGCCGTTCTCGGTCGCCAGCGTGCGGATGTTGTCGCCCGAGCGCGTGTAGCGGGTGTTGGTGTCGCCCATGACGACTACCGCGTTGCCCGCTGAGTTCGCCTGGATGAAGTCCGAGAGCTGTTCGATGTTGGCGCGGCGCGCGGCCAGTGCCGCCCCCGTCACGTCCGCGTTCGTGTGGACGTTGTAGAGGTCTACGAACACGCCCTCGGCCAGCCGGACCCGGGCCTGCGTGAAGCCCTTCGGCGTCAGGCAGTCGGTGCCTGTGCAGTTGTTCCAGTCGACCCGCTCGAAGTCCTCGAAGGCGTAGTCGGACAGGGTATTGAGACCGTCGCCGATGCCGGCGCCGCCGCTCGTCGCGGTGCGGTGCGGGTGGTCGTCGCCCGCGTACAGCGCCGCGTGGTAGTTGAAGTCCTCCTGGACGTTCACGATGTCGTACGCCGCGAGACGCGGGGAGATCAGCGGGGTGTTGGTCGCCGGGTTGCCGGAGCTCAGCCCCTGCGGAAGGCCCGCGACGTTGTACGTGAGGACGCTGAAGGCGCCCGAGGGGTCGTCGGCGGCGGCCGCGTGCGCCGTGCCGATGGTGGCGAGCCCGGAGAGGGCCAGGCCGGTGCCTGCCACAAGGGTGCCGATGAGTCTTCTCATGATGGGGGGTGTCTCCAGACGCGAGGCGGGAGGAAGATCAACGGTACTCAGGGTTCGCGCCAACTCACCTCCCCACAAGGCCCTCGGGGAGGTCGCCCGGTCATCATTCTGCGGACGTTGAATGTTCACGTATCTGGTCGAGTCTCGCTTTCGGGCGCGACCGCATCGGCGGCGCCGGACACAGGAGGCCGACATGGGGCACGGGCACGGGCATGGGCATGGGCATGGGCACCACCGTCACCACCCCGAGGGCAGCGCGCTCCCGGCCGCCTTCGACGTCTCCGTACCCGACGAGGCACTGACTCCCGAGCAGCACTCACGCCGCTCCATGCTGCGGCGCGCGGGGCTGCTCGGCGCGGGCTTGGCGGCGGCGGGCGTACTCGCGCAAGGGACCACGGCGCCTGCGCATGCCGCACGTCGCCGCGGGAGCGGGTTCCTCTGGCTGGCAGGCGACCACCACATCCACACCCAGAACAGCAGCGACGGCAAGTACCGCGTCGGCGACCAGGTCCGCCATCGCGCGCGGCACGGCCTCGACTGGATGGTGATCACCGACCACGGAAGCGAGACCCACGCCAAGATCGGCGTCGAGAAGGTCAAACCCGGACATCAGAGAGGCTCGGGCCGCCTACGAGGACACCCTCGTCTTTCAGGGCCTGGAGTGGAACATCCCCGCCGCCGAGCACGGCACTGTCTTCGTACACCCCGGCAAGAACGAGGTCGCCGTCCCCAAGGAGTTCGAGACCTCGTACGACGGCAGCACGAAGAAGGCCGGAGACTCGACGCCCGCCAACGAGGCCCTTGCCGTCGCGGGCCTCAATTTCCTTGCCGAGCAGGTCCAGCGGCGCCGCGTCAAGGACATCCTGATGCTCGCCAACCATCCCGCACGCAAGGGCATCGACTCGCCCCACGAGATCCGCGGCTGGCGCGACGCGACATCCGCGACGGGTCGCCGGATCGCCGTCGGCATGGAGGGTGCGCCCGGGCACCAAGCCGCCGGCATCGAGAAGCCGGTCGGCATGGGCCGCGCCCGCGGCCTCTACGACGGCAGCCCCGGCGCGAACTCGTTTGCCGGATACCCCCTGGAGAGCTATCGCACCTGGGGCGGCTTCGACTGGATGACCGCCACCGTCGGAGGCCTGTGGGACAGCGTCTCTAGTCAGCTAAGCGATCCGGTGTCAGGTGTAGTGTCTGGGATCGTTTCCCATCGTGGTGGGGAGGCATGGGCGTGGAGATGGAATCCCGCGCCGAGTGCTGCTCCTCTTGGCCGGTGTCGGCTGGTGGTGGGTGTGCTGGTCGTTGTCACGTCCTGGTGCCGGTGGGCTGCGCGGGGCAGCCGGGTCCGGTCCGTGTGAGCGTGTCCCTCCGGACGCTTGCCTGCCAGGCCGTGAGGTCTGGTGGGGGAGGGTGCCCTGCGTCGCCTGGGCGCGGGGCGTGCTGTCTGTCGCCGGGTGGGTCCGGTCTTGGACCGGTCGCTCCGGCTGGTCGTGGTGGTCGGGGTGACCACGGCTTTGACTTCGAGGTTGTCCACAACCGTGCGGATCACCGTGGTGCCGGTGGCGCGGTCGGTGACGGTCTTGTTCTGGTGGGCCAGACCGCGTGCGGCGATACGGCGCCTGCCCCATGGTCGCGGTCGCCCTGCCAGCCGCAGCCGTTGCGGTCGGGGCAGATGGCCCATTTCCAGCCCGGTGTGGTGGGGCGGTCGGGTGCTTTGCGGTGGCGAAGCGGGGTGAGGCACTGAGGGCAGTGCCTGGAGGTGTTCCGGGCGGGGACTGTCACGACCGCGATACCGGCCTCGGCTGCGAGGTGCCGCATGCGGTCGGCGATCTGCCCGCGCACCTGCTGGGACATCCGCGTGTTCATCGTGCGGCCCATGCCTTTGGCTTCCATCGACCGCAGGTCTTCGAGGTAGATAACGGTAGCCCCGGCGGCGATGGCCTGATCGACCGCCCAGCGGGCGGCCGCCCAGGCGAGGGCGTTGTTGAGGTTCGAACGGGGGGCGGAAACGTGCCGGATCTCTTTGAGCAGCACCGTGTGCTTGTCGGCCAGGGCCGGATGGGGGACGCGGCCGTCGATGAGCCGCTGGTAGCGGTCAGCCCTGGCCTGCAGGAACTCGCCGTGCCGGCGCAGCCGGTGCTGCTTGGCCACAACCCCAGCGGCCCGGAACTGGGCCCCGGCCCCCAGGGCGGTGATCCGCCCGTCGTCGTGCAACCGTGCCGCGCCTGCGGACAGCAGGGTGTTCAGGCCCCAGTCCACGCCGAGCGCGATGGTGTGCCCGCTGCGGCGGGTCTTCGGGACGGCGTGGGTGTAGGCGAGATCAACACGCACCCGGCCGCCGACTGGGCGGAGGGTGGGCAGGTGCAGCGCCGCGCTCGGCGGGATCGTCGGCGGCAGCAAGACGGAGCAGGCAACCCACGTCCATTCCCGGTAGGACCGGGGATCAGGGCGGGTGGGGAGCTGGAGGCGCAACAGCGCTCGCATGGGATCGTCGGCGCGTTCGATGGTGGCCTGCTGCCCGTCGCACGCCGACAACAGCAGCATCCGCGCCACGCGGGGAGCGGACTCCAGCTCGAACACCTCGGTCGGAAGCCGCCCGTGCCGTCGGGCGAAGGCGGCAGCTTGCCGTGTGCGGGACGTGACCACGCTGGACGGCAGATGCTGTCCGCCGGGCACAGCCTGGCGGACCTGCTCCCATTCCTTGGGCGTGCGCTTGGTCGGATCGGCGGGCCAGGTGGCCAGCACTCCGGCGGTCAGGTCAGCACGCCACTTCGCCGACCGCAGCCCCCGCCCGGCCTGTTCCTGGGCCATCCGCACGATACGGTCGTTGACCTTGACGCCCTCGGGCGCAGTAGTCGTCCACCCCAGCCGGCGCAGCGCCATCCACGCGTTCGACGGCAGCTTCTGGCCCCCAGCGTCCTCGCCGGAGGCCGGCTGGTCCACGTCGACGGTGTTCCAGTGCTCGGCGGTCAGCGCGGAGACCATGCCCGAGACCAACTCGGTGCACCAGCTCACGCGCTGGGCCAAGGCGGCCGGGGAGAGGACTTCGCCGGTCTTCTCGTCCACGCCGCCGCGCAGCGGGACGCGTGCGCATGCGGTACGCGAGGTCTCGCCCTCGGCGAGCTGAAGTTTCCGGCTCAACGCTCACCACCGGCGGCGCATTGTCCGGTCTCGGTAAGCAGCCGGCGCCGGGCCTCGGCCGAGCGCATCCCGTACAAGCGACCGGCGAACGTCGTTACCAGGGAGATGAAGTCTTCGAGCAGTTCGTCCGGGCCACCGAGCTTCTTCGGATGCACGGCCTCAAGGGTGACGCCGTGGGCGGCGAGCAGTCGCTTGAGCCCAGCCGACGGTGAACCTGGCCAAACGGTCCTCATGAGTGACGCGTACGACCGTGACGCTGCCGTCAGCGACCAGTTGCAGGAGTCTGTTGAGGCCCGGGCGGTCCTCGCGCAGGCCGGACGAGCGGTCCTGGAAGACCCGCACGATCTCGCCGCTGGAGGTGGCCCGAAGCTCCTTCTCCTGCGTTTCCAGGGAGGATTCCTGGCCGGAAGCTCCGGACACGCGCACGTACAGGGCCTCCAGACGCACACGACCCGCGCTGCTGGTGACCTTCATCGCCTCGACATCGACCGAGGAGAAGCGACGCTCACGACCGACCCAAGTCACCGGAATCTTCCCCGAGTCAGCCCAAAGACGAAGCGTCACAGGATGAACACCCAGACGCTTCACAGCCCTTGAGAGTCGGAGAAGTTCCACAGCAATCACGCTACTACGATCACTGAGGATCTTTAATCAAAATGATGAGCCTGCATACTGGCCGCCTGTTGGCCCTGGTCCGCGTTCGGACCAGGTGAGGTTTCAGGTCGTACACCTGAGTCTCATCTGGGCCGCGGCGTGATGTGCGCCCCAGCTTGCCTGGCCCCGGTCGAGCAACCGCACAGTGAAGGACTCGCCCTCTACCGGGTAGCTGCCCACGGCGACGAGGCTGCCTCGGTGGTCGATCTGGCGGACGCCGAACGTGGCCTGCGGGTAGTGGCCACTCGAGGCGGAGGCGAGCACTTGGTAGACCGTGGGGTTGCCGGCGGCATCACCGTCGCGGCCGCTGTTCGGCACGTACACGGCGAGGTGACACTCGTCGTACCCCTTGCCTATCTGCCATGACCAGATCGCCGTGCCCTGGCCGTCCTCGTACGGATGTCCCGACATGGGTATGGCAGTGAACCTGCCGTCGCAGGTACTGCCCCGGTAGCCGCCGGACGGCAGGTCGTACCAGCCGCCGCCGTAGCCGGGCTGGTGGTGGCCATAGCCGCCGCCGTACCCGCCGCCACTGTGGTAGCGGCCGTACTCCTGGTAGACGTTGGTGGTGCAGCCGGGGCCCGCCCAGCCGGTATAGCCCGGACCGGAGGGCCGCGGGGCGGGTTTCTTCGACGGCGCGGGGGTCTCGACGTGCACGGACACCTTGGCGGGCGGGGGCTTGACCGTCGTCGACGTGGGAGTGGCACGCCGGCTCGGGGTGGGGCTGGGAGAAGGGGATGCGATCAGGCCCGGCAGCGAGGACGGACTGATACGGGTCGGTACGCTGCGGCCGCTGAGGTCGTCCTCGAACGCGGCTTCGTTACCCCTGGCGCCACCGGGGACTTCGGAGAGCAGCGCGCCCACGCCGACGAAACAGCAAAGGGTTACCGCAACTGCCGTGACGAGCAGGGCTCTTCGCGGCCGGGAGAGGGTGGATATGCGACCCAGAAGTGTCTCCCGTGCGACCCACGAGCCGTCGGGACCGGAAGAGGGGAGGGACATGGCTCCGCAGTCGGGGCAGCCCATTCCCGGCAGGGGACCTTTTCGGCCACTGCCGCACTGTTCACACGCCATGGCAGGACACTATGCAGGAGCAAGTCGGCTACGGCGAGAGGAAAATGGAGATTGACATCTCCCCTTGTCCGAGGCCCACACTTGACCTAGTCCAACATTCAACCTTGGTCTGATCCATGGTTGACCGCACCACTCACCCATGGCCTGATGACACTGCTGACGCCCCATCAGGGGCGCCGCAACACAAGGAAGTCGGTGAAGCGGGCGAGCCCGCACTCCTGGCCGCCGGGCGTGCGGGCTTCGGTGATGCCGTGAGTGGCCCAGCGACCGCTGCGGATGAGGTCGCAGGCGCTCGCTTACGGCGACGAGTCATCGCCATCGCCGAGTACACGGCCCTGTGGCGGCTGCGTACCCACGGCGGTGACGGGTACCGGGAGGGTGAGTCCGCGAAGGGAGCCTCAGCGGCGAGGCTGCTGACCGCCGCGCCGCCGGGACGCGGCTGCCGCGCATTGAGCTCCACCTCGGTACAGCGGCCGCTGGGCCACCGGGCCCGAAGGGAGGCGGCGGTCAAGATGCCGGTACCCGAAAGTGGTGCTCCTCATCCGTCGATTGAAGAAAACGCACGCCACGGCAGGCTCACCGCGCGTCCGCGTGTTGTTGAAGTGAAGTCGCCGCAGCCGGGCACGTATCGGACGGACAAGCAGTTCTTGCTGCGCGTGCCCTGGGTACCGCCGCCGTATCGGCTGGCTGTGGTGCTTCACGGGGCCGGAGGATCAGCCGAGCAGGCTCTGACATGGCTGAGTCCGCAGGCGGCAGCCGACGGCCTCCTGCTCCTCGCGCCTCAGGCCTCAGGATCCACCTGGGACCTGATCGTCGGCGGATACGGCCCGGACGTGGTCCGGCTCGACACCGCTCTGGCCGATGTGTTCCAAAGGCATCCGGTCGAGGCGGCGGGCGTGGCGATCGCCGGCTTCTCCGACGGCGCCTCCTACGCCCTTTCCCTGGGACTGACCAATGGCGATCTCTTCGGCGCGGTGCTCGCCTTCTCCCCCGGGTTCATGGCGCCACTGCTCCGTCATGGCCGACCCCGCATCTTCGTCTCCCACGGCACGGCGGACCGGGTGCTGCCGATCGACCGGTGCGGCCGTCAGGTCGTCCGTACACTCCGCGACGATGAGTACCCGGTCACTTACAGGGAGTTCGCCGACGGCCATGACGTGCCCGCCGACGTAGCGGCAGAAGCCTTGCGATGGTGGAACGCCCCCTGAGGGAGCGCCCACGCCCCCCGTTTCGTCGAGCTGGGCGAGATCGAAGGCTTGCAGGTCAGCCTCACCGGCGCTGAAGAAAAACTCGCCCAGCCAGCCTCGCAACGTGCGAGTGAATTCCGTCGGCTCCTCGGAGTGGACGGTGAGGTCTTCGGCATGGCGGGACCGGCCGTCCTGCCTTCCGTCACGACCAGAAGTCGTTGGCCCTGTCGATGTCCTCGACACACTCGTCGAGATCGGTGGCCTTCTCTCCGACGATCCGGAAGACGATGGTTCCGTCCTCGTCGATGCGCTTGCCCTGACGTTCGGCCGTGAAGTGGTGCACGGCCACCGCGTGGCCTCGGCCGTCCACAAAGACGTTGCGCAGCTCGGCGCGCATCGTCCCGTTCGTCTCTTCGGCGAAGCGCCGGTACAGGTCGATGATCGCGTCCTGCCCCTTGAAGTCGCCAGACAGGGGGTGGTCCCCGGGGACGTGCTGCGTGGCGTCCGTCGCTATCAGCGCGCGCAGGGTGTCCATGTCACCGCCGTTGAAAGCCTCGTAGCCCCTGCGGACGAGTGCTGCGTGCGGGTGTTCAGCCATGAGATTCGCCTCTATCCACCATTTCCGAAACTTATAGCCGATACATTCCATTCTTCTCTCCCGTGTGGGAACGGCTACTCGATCACCGCGACGGCAATCACCCTCATTCCAGCTGATCAGAGCGGTGCCGGGCTTCGTGCAGGAGCACGGGCCACCAATAAACGCGCCGAAGCGCGCAACTCGCACAGCCGCCCGCCGGTCTTCCATGCGGTGCCCGGAGCAGCGTCCAAGTGCCTGTCATGGTGGTCGCGCACACAGCCGACCCCGAAACTATGGCGTCCCACCACATGGATGCTGACCTGGGTGTTTCTACGGAGTGGCGACACCGAAACGTGCCCGCCAACTGTCCGGAAGTGATACTCATGGCCGCCCCAGCAGCCGCTCCCCCAACGCCCAGTTCACTCAGGCGCATTGTCGCCGCGAGCCTCATCGGGGCCACTATTGAGTGGTACGACAACTCATTCGGTGAGAGCTACCACCTGCGGACTGCCGCGGTCTGACTGGATCAAGTCAGCACCGAACCAGCACCGTTCCTGTACAAGGCGCGACGCCAGTCCCCAGGGCGGGACACGTTCGTCCGGCGTCAGCAGCTCTTGCGCACCCGGGCCGCCGCGCGGGCTTGTGCTGTCTTGCGGGCCTCGGCGGCTTTGCGGGACTCCTTCGCGGGGCGGCCCGGACGTGTGCCGAGGCCGCGGAAGGGGGCGTTGCCGCTGCTGGGATTCGCCCCGGTCGGCGGGCGCTTCGCCCCGGTGATGGCGGTCAGCTTCTCCTCGCCGGAGCGCACCTGCGTGACAGTCGGCCGGATGCGGGCGTCAGTCATCATCCGGTTCACATCGCGCCGCTGGTTGGGGGTGACCAGAGTGACTACGTTCCCGGACTCCCCGGCGCGCGCCGTGCGCCCGCCACGGTGCAGATAGTCCTTGGCATCGGCCGGCGGGTCGACGTTGACGACAAGGTCGAGTGCGTCGATGTGAATACCCCGCGCCGCGACATTGGTGGCCACCAGCACGGTGATCTCGCCATCCTTGAACTGGGCGAGCGTGTGCGAGCGCTGCGGCTGCGACTTCCCGCTGTGCAGGGCGGCGGCCCGTACGCTGCTGGCCCTCAGGTGGCGGGTGAACTGGTCCACGCCGGCCTTGGTGTCCAGAAACATCAGGACCCGGCCGTCCCGCGCGGCGATTTCGGTCGCGATCGCGTACTTGTCGGCGGCGTGGACGTTCAGGACGTGGTGTTCCATCGTGGTGACCGAGCCCGCCACCCGGTCCAGCGAGGCGAGCACCGGGTCGTGCAGGTAGTTCCGCACCAGCTGGTCGACGTTGCGGTCGAGCGTTGCCGAGAACAGCAGCCGCTGCCCGTCGGGGCGGACCTGGTCCAGGATTTCCGAAACCTGCGGCAGGAACCCCAGATCGCACATCTGGTCCGCCTCGTCCAGCACCGTGATCCGCACCTGGTTCAGGTGACAGTCCCGGCGCGACACCAGGTCGGCCAGCCGCCCCGGCGTCGCGACGACCACCTCGGCGCCGGTCCGCAGCAGCGCCGTCTGCCGGTTGATCGACAGCCCGCCGACCACCGTCGCCAGTCGCACATTCAGCGCCTGCGCGTACGGCGCCAACGCGTCGCTCACCTGCTGCGCGAGTTCCCGGGTCGGCACGAGGACCAGTGCGAGCGGCCGCTTCGACTCCGCTCGCAGGCCGGCCGTCCGGACGAGCAGCGCAAGCCCGAAAGCAAGCGTCTTGCCGGAGCCGGTCCGCGCTCGGCCGAGGACATCGCGGCCGGCCAGCGCGTTGGGCAGGGTCGCCGCCTGGATCGGGAAAGGCTCCTTCACACCGAGGCTGATCATCGCCTTCGTCAGCTCCGGCGGCAGCCCGAGTACGTCGAAGGACTCGGCCGGCGGCAGGCCAGGGGCCACCGTCTCCGGCGTCGAGAGTTCGCCCTGCGGCGCTGTCACACGCCGGGGCTTGCCGGAACGGGACAGTCCAGGAGCCGGCGGCTTCGCGTTCATGGGGAACCTTCCTCGATCTGGCGCCCGGAACGCGCCGGGGCCCGTACCCCTCGGTACGGGCCCCGGCGGTTTCGAAGCGTGGTCCCGAGTTTATCAGCGGGCGCCCGGACGCCTGGCGGGCCGGCCGACCGTGCACGAACGACGGGACATGGCCGCCTCACAGACGGCAGGCGGCTGATCGTCCGAGCAGCGTCCAAGCGCCCGTCATGGTGGTCGCGCGCACAGCCGCCCCCGGAACTATGGTGTCCCGCCACATGGGACGTTGACCTGCGTGTTTCTACGGTGTGGCGACACGGAAACGTCCCCGCCAACTGTCCGGAAGTGGTGTTCATGGCCGCCCCCGCATCCGCTCCACCAGCTCCCTCCTCACTCAAGCGCATCGTCGCCGCCAGCCTCATCGGCACCACCATCGAGTGGTATGACTTCTTCCTGTACGGAGCCGCCGCCGCTCTGGTGTTCAACAAGCTCTTCTTCCCCGACTCCGATCCCCTCGTCGGGACCCTGCTGGCCTTCCTCACCTACGCGGTCGGCTTCGCCGCCAGGCCGCTCGGGGCGCTCGTCTTCGGGCATTACGGCGACCGGCTCGGCCGTAAGAAGCTGCTGGTGCTGAGCCTGCTGATGATGGGCGGCGCCACCTTCGCCATCGGGCTGCTGCCGACACATGCCTCGATCGGCTTCGCCGCACCCGCCCTGCTCACTGTGCTGCGCCTCGTCCAGGGCTTCGCGCTCGGTGGCGAGTGGGGCGGTGCGGTGCTGCTGGTGTCGGAGCACGGGGACGCGAGGCGGCGCGGGTTCTGGGCCTCCTGGCCGCAGACCGGGGCGCCGGCCGGGCAGTTGCTCGCCACCGGGGTGCTGTCCGCGCTGACCGCCCTGCTTTCGGACTCCGCCTTCCTCGCATGGGGCTGGCGCATACCGTTCCTGCTGTCGGGTGTGCTCGTGATCGTCGGTCTGTGGATTCGTCTCTCTGTCGATGAATCTCCGGTCTTCAAGGCCGCGTTGGCGCGGGCTGAGGCCCGTAAGAGCGATTCGGCCGTCGCGGAGAAGATGCCGCTCGTCGCCGTTCTCCGTTACCACTGGCGCGATGTGCTGATCGCGATGGGCGCCCGTATGGCGGAGAACATCAGCTACTACGTGATCACCGCTTTCATCCTTGTGTACGCGACGACGGCGGCGGAGCTGAGCAAGCAGACGGCGCTCAACGCGGTACTCGTCGCCTCGGCCGTCCACTTCGCCGTGATCCCAGCGTGGGGCGCCCTGTCGGACCGGATCGGGCGCCGACCCGTGTATCTGCTCGGCGCGGTCGGGGTGGGGCTGTGGATGTTCCCGTTCTTCATGCTCATCGACACGAAGTCCTTCGGGAACCTGCTCCTCGCCGTGACTGTCGGACTGGTCTTCCACGGGGCGATGTACGCGCCGCAGGCGGCCTTCTTCTCGGAGATGTTCGCGACCCGCATGCGCTACTCCGGCGCTTCCATTGGCGCGCAGTTCTCGTCGGTCGCGGCCGGCGCTCCGGCGCCGCTGATCGCCACCGCTCTCTTCAACGAACACGGCAGTTCCACCCTGATCTCCCTGTACGTCATCGCCGCCGTACTGATCACGGTCGTGGCGGTCGCTTGCGCGAAGGAGACCCGGCACCGGGACCTGGGGGACATCGACGCGGACCCGGGCCGGGACGAAGGCTCCGCGATGCGGGCCGCCGGTGCTCGCACCGTCTGAGCGGACGTACGGCACGCATCCAACCGCGCACGGGAACGCTCTTCGGACGTTCCCGTGCGCGGTCTCAGCGCGTCACCGCCGACGACAGTCCATGGAGCCGCAGCGCCAGCTGCACTTCCAGTGCGCGCTCCGGCGACTGCCAGTCGGCGCCCAGCAGTCTGCCGATCCGCTCCAGGCGCTGCGCCACCGTGTTCACGTGAACGTGCAGTGCGTCCTTCGTACGGGCAGGGCTCATCCCGCACGCGAAGTAGGCGTCCAGGGTGCGCACCAAGTCCGTTCCCCGGCGCCGGTCGTATGCGACGACCTCACCGATGGTGCGGCGTACGAACCCTTCGATGGCGCCCCCCGAACGTCCGTCCCGGCTGTCCGCGAGGAGCAGGCCCAGGAAGCCGAAGTCCTCCGCCGCCGCGCCTTCCCCGCAACGGCCGAGCAGCCGCAGCGCGTCGACGCACCGGCGTGCTTCCTCGTACGCGCCCGCGACCGCGCCCGGGTGCGCCGCGGGCGCTTCCACCGGCCCCGACGCTCCGACCGTCACAGGCTCGCGCAGGGCGCCGCCCAGGTGCTTCGCCGTCTGCCGGGCGAGGGCAGCGGCGCTGTCGCCACTGTCCAGGGGCAGCAGCAGTACGGTGCCGCCGTCACGGGCGGCCGCCAGGCCGTGCCCGGTGGCCGCCAGGTGCGAGGCCGCAGACCAGAGCCGCCTGCGGTCCGCGCTCTCACGCTCGACGCTGGCCTCCCTCGGCGCCTCGATGCGGGCGGCCAGCACCACGTGAGGGGCGTCGAGATCGGCGCGCAGCCGGGCGGCGCGTTCGCGCAGCAGGCGGGGGTCGCGGTCGGGGGCATCGAGGAGGTCGTCGAGGAGTTCACCCCGTACGCGCTGCTCCGCCTCGCCGGCCGAGCGCCTGGCCAGCAGCAGCAACGACGTCACCATGGCGGCGCGTTCGAGCGTGCGCTGGTCGACGGGGTCCAGCGCGGGGTGGCCGCGCAGGACGAGCGCGCCGAGGAGTTCACCGCCGGCCGAGACGCTGACCACCCAGTCGTCGCCGTGCCGTACCGCGTGTCCGTCCGCCCCTGCGGGTTCTCCGTCGGCGGCTTCCCTGAACTCGACGGCGCCGTCCAGCACTTCGGACACCGCGCTCGCCACGTCGTGGACGCCGCCCCCGCGCAGCACGAGTTCGGTGAGCCGGTCGTGCACGTCCGAGGCACGCTCGATGACACCGCTGCGGTCCCGGATGACCTCGTTGGCCTTCTCCAGCTCGGCGAGCGCCGACCGGGTCTCCGCCAGCAGGTTGGCGGTGTCGATCGCGACGGCGGCATGCGCGGCGAACGAACCGAGCAGCGCGATCTGTTCGCGCTCGAAGACGCGGGCACGGCGGTCGGCCGCGAAGAGCACCCCGATCACCTGGCTGCCGAGGGTGAGCGGTACCCCGAGGATCGCGACGAGCCCTTCGTCGCGTACGCCCGAATCGATGGTCCAGGTGTGCTGGAAGCGTGGGTCGTCGAAGTAGCTCTCGGTCGCGTAGGGGCGGGCGGTCTGCGCGACGAGTCCGCCGAGCCCCTCCCCCATGCCGAGCCGCAGCTGTTGGAAGCGCGCCGACACCGACCCTTCGGTGACCCGCATGTACGTGTCGCCCGCGACCGTGTCGTTGAGGCTCAGGTACGCGACCTCCGTGCCCAGGAGCGACCGCGCCCGCTGGACGATCGCCGCCAGTACGGCGTCGAGGTCGCGCAGCCCGGCAAGGTCGTGGGCGGTCTCGTAGAGGGCGGACAGCTCGGCCTCACGCCGTCGCCGCCCCTCCAGCTCGGCGCGTACCCGAAGGGCGTGCGTCTTCGCGGTTTCGAGTGCGGCGAGTGTCTCGGGTGTCGCGCCGTCCGCGCGGGCGACCAGCACTGGCCGCTCGTAGGCATCGGCGGCGGCCCCGCGCGCGAGAAGTTCCAGGTACGGCACTTCGCTGCCGCTCTGTGGCTGATCGTGGGACATGGACACACTCAACCAGCTAGTGAGCGGTCCAGCCGCCGTCGAGGGGCAGCGAAGTTCCCGTGATGAACGATGCCTGGGGGCTGCACAGGTACGCCACGGCCTCGGCGACCTCGTCCGGTTCGAGGAGGCGCTTGAGCGCGGAGTCCTTGAGCAGTACGTCGGTGAGTACGCGTTCCTCCGGCAGCCCGTGGGCGGCCGCCTGGTCGGCGATCTGCCGCTCCACGAGCGGGGTGCGGACGTACCCGGGATTGACGCAGTTCGACGTGACGCCGTGCTCGGCGCCTTCAAGGGCGGCGGTTTTGGAGAGCCCTTCGAGCCCGTGCTTGGCGGCGACGTACGCCGACTTGTAGGCGGAGGCGCGCAACCCGTGCACGGACGAAATGTTGACGATACGTCCCCAGCCCTGCCCGTACATGTGCGGGAGCGCTCCCCGGATCAGCCGGAACGGGGCTTCGAGCATCACGGTCAGGACAGTGTGGAAGACGTCCGGCGGGAATTCCTCGATGGGGCGGACCAGTTGCAGCCCGGCGTTGTTCACCAGGATGTCCGTGCCCGCCGCCACCTGCTCTGCCGCGTCGAGGTCGGTGAGGTCGAGGGTCTGCGGCTCCACCGAGCCCGCCAGGCCCTGCGCCTGCCCGGTGAGGGCGTCGAGCCCTTCCGCGTCCCGGTCGACGGCTCTGACCTTGGCTCCAGCGGCCGCGAGCCGCAGCACGCAGGCGCGGCCGATGCCGCCCGCCGCGCCGGTGACGAGCGCGGTACGGCCGCTGAGGCCGGGTCCGGAAACGTGCGCGGGGTGTGTGGTGGGCGCGGTCATACCCACGACCCTAGGCAGCGCCCACCTCGGCACCGATGTGGTCACCGCCCATACTTCAGAGCATTGTGGTGGGCTCGAACCATGTGGGTTCGTCGGTGAGAGCCTGTTTGATCCTCAGGAGCGCGAACTCGTGGAGGTCCGGGAGGGCGTCCACGGAGAACCACGCCACATCCAGCGACTCATCGTCGTTGACGCGCGCCTCACCGCCGACGGCCCGGCACCGGAAGGTGATGTCCATGTACTGGCACCGGTCGCCGTTCGGGTACTCGACCGGCTTGAGTGCCTGTACGAGAACGACGCGTTCCGCCACGCACTCCACGGCGGTCTCCTCGTACACCTCGCGCACAGCCGTCGTGGCCGGCTGCTCCCCCGGCTCCGGGATACCGCCGATGATCGACCACTTCCCGGTGTCGGCACGGCGTCCGAGCAGCACTCTGCCCGCCTCGTCGAAGACGATGGCGCTGACGCCCGGCAGGAAGAGCAGTTGGTGACCCGCGGTCGCCCTGAGCTCGCGGATGAATTCGGGAGTTGCCATGGTCCGACCCTAACGGGCCGTCTCCGGGTCGAAGCTCACGCGGACGTACTCCGGCGGGCCCGTACGCCGCGGAACACTGCCCACCCGAGACCCACCACGGAGAGCGCCACCAATACGCCCTCGGGGACCGTGCCCAGGCGCGTCGCGGGGGTCAGCGAGGAGCGCAGCGGCACCTCGGCGACCAGCGCGTCCGGCGTGAACAACTGTGTCCGCTGTACGACCTTGCCGTCCGGCTGGATGACGGCACTGACCCCGCTGGTCACGGGAACGACGACGGCCCGGCTGTGTTCGACGGCCCGCACCCTGGACATCGCGAGCTGCTGGTACGTCATCTCGCTGCGCCCGAAGGTGGCGTTGTTGCTGGGTACGGAGATGAGCTGCGCCCCGCCGGTGACCGTGTCCCGCACCGCCCAGTCGAAGGCCGCCTCGTAGCACGTGGCGAGCCCCACCTTGGTGCCGGCGAGGTCGAAGACGCCCACCTTGTCGCCCGGCCCGAAGTCCCTGCGTACGCGGTCGACATCCGAACTGAAGAGCCGTACGAAGGAACGCATCGGGATGTACTCGCCGAACGGCTGGACATGCCGCTTGTCGTAGGTCGCGACGGGGCCCCGTTCCGGGTCCCACTCGATCAGGGTGTTGCGCAGCTTTCCCGTGTCGGGCGTGAGAACCGATCCGATGACCGTCGGGGCGCCGATCGCGCGAACGGCACGGTCGATCACCTTGCGGGCGTCGTCGTTACGGTAGGGGTCGAGGTCGGAGGAGTTCTCCGGCCACAGGACGAAGTCCGGCTTGGACACCTTGCCGGCTTTGACGTCCTCGGCGAGCTGTTCCGTACGCCGTGCGTGGTTGTCCAGTACCGCCCGGCGCTGGGCGTTGAAGTCGAGGCCGAGCTGCGGCACGTTGCCCTGGATCGCGGCCGCTGTCGCGGTGCCGTCCTGCGCGAAGTTGTCGACGAGCGGGAGGGCCGCCAGAGCCGCCGTGACCGGCACGACGACGGTCAGGGCGGCGATGGCCGCGCCCCTGCGCGGCACTTCGCCGGCCGAGCGGTAGGTGAGGAACTGCCGTACCGCTTCGTAGAGTCCGAAACCGCACAGCACGACCGCGAACCCGAGGACGGGCGTGCCGCCGACAGCGGCCAGCGGCAGGAAGACGCTGTCCGCCTGACCGAAAGCGATCTTGCCCCACGGGAAGCCGCCGAACGGCACGCGCGCGCGGACCGCCTCGCCGAGGATCCACACGGCGGCGCCCCACACCGGCCAGAGCGGCAGCCGGGTCACCATAGCGACACCGACACAGGTCACCGCGACGAACAGCGCCTCGGCGGTGGCGAGTGCCACCCACGGCAGCGGGCCCACCTCTTCGCCCGTCCAGCTGAGCAGGGGCAGCAGGAAGCCGAGCCCGGCGAGGAAGCCGAGTCCGAACGCGGCACGCGCCCGGCGCCCGTACAGGCACCATGCGAGCAGGGCGAAGCCTGGCAGTACCAGCCACCACAGCGGTCGGGGCGGGAAGCTGGCGTACAGGAGCAGACCGGAGAGAGCGGCGGCCACGGGGGCCACGAGCCGGGTCAGCATTCTTCTCCCGCGAGAGGTGCCATCGGGGTGCGGAGCCGGCTGTTCTGCGGACTGCTCTATGGCAGTTTGGGTGGCGCTCACCCGGCGGAGTCTACGGTGGCCGGGCGAAGCCCGGACAGCGCGGTCTCGGCCGGCGGGGGTCTCGGCGGGCGCGGTCCCCCGGAGCGCGGCCCGGGGGCCGAAGCAACGTTCCTGCGCAATCTGTACACAAATCATTGCCCCTGCCATTACCGTGTGCGCCAGTCCCTGGCACCTGGCCTTCCGGCCGGGTGGGCGGGGCCCGTCTCAGGTCGGGGGGTCGACGGGATGGCCATACCGACGATACGGTCCGGGGCGCGCGAACGGGACGCCCTCACAGATGCCGCGGGCGTCGTGATTCTCGGCGGCTGCGCCGTCTGGACGCTGGTCGCCGCTGCCGGACGGGAGGCCAGGCCCGAAGGCGTCCTGCTGGCCGTGCTCGCCGTCGCCGGGGGCTATGCGTGCGGCCGTATCTGCGGCTCGCTGCTGCCCGTCGCCGCCGCCTCGGCCGCCGCCCTGGCCGCGCTCACCCTCGCCGTCGCCCTGCGGCCGGACGGGGGCGTACCGGGGGACTTACCGGGCGCGGCCGCCGTCGGCCAGAGTGCCGGGAGTACGGGCGCGACCGCCGGGCTGCTGGCGCTGGCCTCTGGCGCGGCCTGCTGTGCGGCGTGGGCGGCGCGTCCGTATCTGCTGCGGCTCGCGCTCGGGCTGCTGGCCCTCGGTGTCGCCGTGACGGCGCTGGTGCTCGGTTCCGTCGCCGGCTTCGCCGCGGCGCTCGGTGTGCTGCTGTGTTCGCTGGCGGCGGCGCGGGTGCGCCGCAGGGCGGTGGGGCTGGCAGGCCTTGCCCTGGCGACGGGGCTCGTGGTGGGTGGTTCGTGGGCGGTGGCCGAGGACGCACTGCCGGACGGTCTTACGGTGTCGCTGGAGGGGCAGCTGACGGTGAACCGCGTGTTGCTGTGGCGGGACGCGGTCGAGCTCGCCAAGGAGTACCCGAGGCGGGGCGCCGGCCCCGACCGGTTCGGCAGGCTCAGTCCCACCGCCCAGGAGACGCTCGACTCCGACGGCAAACCCCACTCGGCGCCGTTGCAGCAGGCGGCCGAGCAGGGCGTTACGGGGGTTGTTCTGCTGGGCGCCGCCTACGGCTGGATGCTGTTCGGACTGTGGCGCTCGCCCGTCGCCACCCCCGTCGTCCTGACCGCCGCGGCTGCCCTCACCGCCATCGCCGCGCTGGCGGCCATCGGCACCGCGCTCAGCTTTACGGCGGTGACGGCGGGCTCGGGGGTACTGGCGGGGCTGGCCACCGCGCGACGGCTGCCGGACGACGGGGGTGGCGGTGCGGTCGCGTCCGGGTCAGCGGCACGGGCGCGCAGCCACTAGCTCGGGGGCCAACGCCCTTTCCCGCCCGGGACCCCGGTCCTCAAACGCCAAACGCCGGACGGGCTGGGTTTCGCCCAGCGGGGCGAAGTTCCCGTGCGAAAAATTGAGCCCGCCCGGCGATTGAGGAACACGTGGGCTGGGTCAGCCGCGTGGATCAGCTTCCGGTGGTCTCGCCTGTCGCCGCCGCGTGCAGGCGGGAGCGGATGATCCGTACCGCCGTTTCCGCGTCGTCGACGGTCACCGTGAAGCTCCGGCCGTCACCGAGGCGCAGGACGACTCCCTCGCCTCTGCGGACGATCACGGCCATCCCCTTCCCGGGACGCCAGCGGTAGCCCCAGCCGCCCCACTGCCGTGGTGTGACTCTCGGTGCGAACTCCGCGCGCACCACATGCGCGAGCAGAATGCGGCGGCGCGGCAGGCCCATGTGGCCGCAGCGCACTTCGAAGGCGTCGCTGTCGACCTTGACCGCCACGTGCACGAAGGCCAGCGTCCCGAAGAGGATGAGCAGGCCGGCAGCCAGGCAGCCCACGACCGACATCACCAGCGGGGCGAGGCCGGAAGTCCAGGTCGAGTCGACGGCCAGTTTGATACCGAGCGCGAGGCAGCCGCCGCCGACGGCCGCGAGCAGCCACTGTGCGCGGTTGGTCGCGCGTCCGGTCCAGATCACGGGAAGGGGCTCCGTGGTACGCCCCCCGTGGGGGTGGTCCCTCATGCGTAGCAGCGTACTCACGTTCCGCGTTCGCGGCAGCGCCGAGTCGGGGCCTCCGTCGGACCCACGGTGTCAGCGCGCGGCGTCGACCGTATCGAGCAGGCGGCCCTCGGCGTACGCGAGCGCGGCGCCGGGCAGCGCGGAGTCCCGGCCGCCGAGCAGCACGGTGAGGCCTGCGACGGGTGTGGCCGCGGGGGCGGGCGCAGCGCCGATGCGGCGCAGCGCCTGCGCGGCCACGGCGTCGGCGGACCCGTGGAGCACCACGGGCGGCAGTCCGTGCGGCTGAACGGCGGCGCGGATGCGCTCGGCGACCAGTTCGTAATGGGTGCAGCCCAGGACGACGGCCCTTACATCGCGCGGGGTAAGGGCGGCGGCCGCAGCGATGGCCCGGTCGATGCCCTCCTCGTCGGCCCACTGCACGGCGTCAGCGAGACCGGGGCAGGGCACTTCGGTGACGGCGGCGCCGTCGGCGAAGTCGCGGATGAGGTCTCGCTGGTACGGGCTGCCCGTGGTGGCGGGCGTGGCCCAGATGGCCACGGACCCGCCGCCCGCGGCGGCCGGTTTGATCGCGGGCACGGTACCGATGACGGGGATACCCGGCTCCAGCGCCGCGCGGAGCGCGGGCAGGGCGTGCACGGAAGCGGTGTTGCAGGCCACGATCAGCGCGTCGGGCCGGTGCGCGGCGGCGGCCCGTGCCACGGCGAGCGCGCGCTCGGTGACATCTGCAGGCGTACGCGGCCCCCAGGGCATGCTGTCGGGGTCCGAGGAGAGGACCAGATCGGCGTCGGGCCGCAGCCGGCGTACGGCGGCGGCCGTCGGCAGCAGGCCGATTCCGGAGTCCATGAGCGCGATCTTCACCCGGTCACCATAGTCGACCGCCCTCGCGCGGCCCCCGGGGTGGGGCAGACTGCGACGGATGAGCGCCGTTGCGTGGATTGCCGTCGGATCGCTGGCCGCGTGGGTGTGGCTGCTGCTGGGCCAGGGGTTCTTCTGGCGTACGGATCAGCGGTTGCCGCGCCGCGAGGAGCCGGACGTATGGCCGGATGTCGCCGTGGTGGTCCCGGCGCGTGATGAGGCGGAGGTGCTGCCCATGAGCCTGCCGTCGCTCCTCGCACAGGACTATCCGGGCCGCGCGGAGATCATTCTGGTCGACGACGGCAGCGAGGACGGTACGGGCGCACTGGCGCGGGAGCTGGCCGGCCTGCACGGCGGGCTCCCGCTGACCGTGGTGTCCCCCGGCGAACCGGAGCCGGGCTGGACCGGGAAACTCTGGGCCCTGCGGCACGGCATCGCGCTGGCCCGCGAGCGGGGGCATGAGCACGAGCGACGCGAACCCGAGTTTCTGCTCCTCACGGACGCCGACATCGAGCACGCTCCAGGGAGTCTGCGCGAACTGGTGGCCGCGGCCGGCTCCAATGGCCTCGACCTCGTCTCCCAGATGGCGCGATTGCGCGTCGTCACCGCATGGGAGCGACTCGTCGTTCCCGCGTTCGTGTACTTCTTCGCGCAGCTCTATCCGTTCCGGTGGGTCAACAAGGCGGGGGCACGGACCGCGGCGGCCGCGGGGGGCTGTGTGCTGCTTCGGACTCAGGCAGCGGCACGCGCACGCGTGCCCGACTCGATCCGGCAGGCGGTGATCGACGACGTGTCACTGGCCGGAGCGGTGCAACGCAGTGGGGGCAGGATCTGGCTGGGGCTCGCCGAGCGGGTGGACAGCGTGCGCCCGTATCCGCGGCTCGGCGATCTGTGGCGGATGGTCTCGCGCAGCGCGTACGCCCAACTGATGCACAGTCCGTCGCTGCTCGCGGGAACGGTCGCGGGGCTCGCGCTGGTGTATCTCGCGCCCCCGCTCACTCTCTGCGCCGGTGTGCTGTCGGTTGACGGTGTGGCGGCGTGGGCGGGCGGCCTGGCATGGGCCGTAATGACCGCTACGTACCTTCCCGTACTGCGTTACTACCGTCAGCCGCTGTGGTTCTCGTTGCTGCTGCCGTTCACGGCTGTCCTCTATCTGTTGATGACCGTCGATTCCGCTGTGCAGCACTACCGGGGGCGCGGCGCGGCCTGGAAGGGGCGTACGTACGCCCGTCCCGAAGCCGCGCCGGAACGCTGAGCCGGCCGCCGGACGGTCACTTCCTGCCGGGCGACCAGTTCATGCCCCACCCATAGGCGTGGTCGATGGTGCGCTGCGGGCTGACACCGCGCTCCGGTACGAGATAGCGCGCTTCGCGCCGCACGGTCAGATCGCCGCCCTCGTTGGTGATGAGGGCGAGCGCGGCGACGGTGGAGGGCACGGTGCACTCGTCGAGCGAGAAGTCGATGGGGGCGCCGTTCTGCGGCGTGAGCGTGACCGTGGCGTGCAGGTCTGCGAAGGAACGGGCCCCTTCATAGACAGCCACGAAGATGACGACGCGGCGGAGCTTGTCCTTGTGGTCGAGGTTGATGGTCAGGTTCTCGCCGGTGCTCACGGATCCGGTGCGGTCGTCACCGTCGAGATGGATGTACGGCGGCTGCTGCAGCGAACCGAAGGCGTTGCCGAGAGCCTGGACGACGCCCTTGCGGCCGTCGTTGAGTTCAAAGAGGGCGCACAGGTCGAGGTCCAGGTCGCCGTGCATGGCGACGGCCCTGCCGAGCTTGGCGCCCCAGCCCTTGAACTGCTTGCGGACCTCCCAGTTGAGGTTCACGCGCATCATGCCCGAGGTGCCGCCTTGCTTGGTGAGCGAGACGGCCGGGGCTTCCTTGGTGAGTGTGATCTTCGTGAGGCGTACCGGAGCGGCGGGCGTGGCGGGAGCCGGGGCCGCCACCGGTGGCGCGGTCGGCGCGGCAGCCGGAGCTGACGTCTGCTGCTGGGGCTCGTCGACGCTGATGCCGAAGTCCCTGGCGAGCCCCTCCAGTCCACTGTCGTAGCCCTGCCCCACGGCGCGGAACTTCCACGCGCCCTGTCGCCGGTAGAGCTCACCGAGGACGAAGGCTGTTTCGACGCTCGCGTCCTGGCTGTCGAAGCGCGCGAGTTCGGTGCCGTTCGCGGCGTCCAGCACCCGTACGTAAAGACCCGGCACCTGCCCGAAGTTGCCGCCGTCCGCCGAGGCCGCCAGGACCACGGTCTCCACGGCGGCCTCCACCTGTGCGAGGTCGACCGAAAGCGTGTCCGTCACACTGTCTCCGGAGGGGGTCTTCCCGTCGTGCCGTACCGCGCCCGACGCGTGCGCGGGCTGGTTGTAAAAGACGAAGTCCGCGTCCGAACGGACCTTTCCCGACACCAGCAGAAGGGCAGAAGCGTCGACGTCCGGTACACCGGGACCTGAACGCCATCCCAATTCGACGCGGACGGCCTGCGCCGGCACCGGCACATTGGTTCCTTTAAGCATGGACATGATCGCCCCCATCGCGAGTGCGGGTCTCTGGAGATTTCTGTACGGCCAACCTATTCCCCCGCCTTCCACAGGCCCGCCACGACGGATCCGACGGGCTCAAGATCACTCGGCGACCCCGGGTAACCCATGGCCAGCGCGCCTTTTACAGGATCCCAACGCCGCGCGGCGACCGTTTTTCCCAAGTTCGCTCGGATTAGGGATCCGCCGTCACTCGCAACTCGTAAAACAACCCTCTTATCGGGCTCCCCAACCAGAACATCTTCCGCTTAACTTAGGTGCCATGACCTCCCCCCGCGCCACCTACGGCGGCGGTTACTACTCCGCCCCGTCCTTCCCGGACACTCCGATCTACGACTCCCTGGTCGCAGAACGGGGCACGCCCCAGATCGCTCCTATCCGGGTGCCCGCCGCGTACGACACCGGAAACAGCTATCTGCCGGCTCTCCCGGCGGCGCTTCCCGCGCTTCCTCCGGCGCCTTCCTACTACGCCCCCGCCCCTTCGTACGGCTACCCGCAGCAGGCCGCGCCCCAGCCGGCGCCGCTCCAGCACGCTCCGGCGCCGTACATCCCGCAGCAGGCCGCGGGCCCGCGCGGTTACCCGGGTCCGCAGCACTACCAACCGCAGCAGCCCCGCCAGGCCGCCGCCACCGGGTACGAGGCCATGCGCCCCGCGGCTCCCCGTCCGGTGCCCGCCGCCACGCCGTACGACGATCCGTACAACCACCAGTACCAGGGCCGGGGGTACTGACCGGCAGCACGACTGTCCGACCCGGCTGGCAGGATTGGCCGCATGCCGAATTCACTTCTCCATGCGGTCCACGTCTATCCGGTCAAGTCGGCGGCAGGGTGCGCGCCGGGTGAAGTGAAGGTCGAGCCGTGGGGGCCGGCCGGGGACCGCAGATGGATGCTGGTCGACCCGGCCGGCAAGGTGGTCACCCAGCGCCCGCAGCCGAGCCTCGCGCTGACGCGTGCCGAACCTCTGCCGGGCGGCGGGATACGGCTGTCCGCGCCCGGACGCGAGTCGCTGAACGTCGCCGTGCCCGAGCCCGCGGAAACGACGGATGTTCAGCTCTGGAAAGACAAGGTGGAGGCGGTCGAGGCGGACGCGGGGGCGCACGCCTGGTTCAGCGAATATCTGGGCACCGCGGTGCGCCTGGTCCATCTCGACGACCCGGCCCGCCGCCGTCCCATCGATCCCCATTACGCCGAGCCCGGCGAGACCGTGAGCTTCGCCGACGGCTATCCCCTGCTGGTCACCACGCTCTCCTCGCTCGACGCCCTCAACTCGCTCATCGCGCAGGGCGACCACGCCGACGAGGGGCCGCTGCCGATGAACCGCTTCCGGCCGAACGCCGTCCTGGACGGCACCGCTCCCTGGGCGGAGGACGACTGGAAGCGGATCACGATAGGCGACGTCACCTTCCGGGTCGCCAAGCCCTGTGGCCGCTGCGTCGTCACCACCACGGACCAGCGGACGGCCGAGCGCGGCAAGGAACCGTTGCGTACGCTCGCCAGGCACCGGCGCTCCGGCGACCAGCTGATCTTCGGACAGAACCTCGTACCGGAAAGCACCGGAACCATCCGTGTCGGTGATCCGGTGAAAGTCCTCGAATAGGACCGCGCGACCGTGGGAACTCGCCGAGGCGTCGGACGCGTTCAGGAGACGGACGCGGAAGGGGGTGCGGGAGGGTGCGGACGGCAGTCGCAGTGTGGCGTCGGCGGCACAGCCCCTTGTGCCGTACGACCGATCTCGTCGAGGCATGGGTGACCTTCGTCGTCATACTGCTGATCACCCTCGCCGCCCCGGCCGTGGGGTGGCTCTGCGGCACGCTCACCCGGGCGGCGCTGCAGGAGTCGGTGCGCGTCCAGCACGAGCAGCGCCGGCCGACGACAGCGGTCGTCGTCCGGGCCGCGCCCGCGCGGGCCATGATTCCCGACCCCGAGGTCGGGTCGGAGCACGCGACGCGCACCCAGGTCGTGGCCAAGTGGACGGCGTACGACGGCACTCGGCACACCGGGACGGTGACGACCACTCGGCGGACCGGGCGGCCGGGCGACCGCTTCCAGGTCTGGACGAACGAACAGGGTCAGGTCGTCGGCCGCCCCTTGGACGACACCACGGCGTCCACCCACGCGGCCATCGCGGGCATCGGCGCGGCCGCGGCGACGGCCGCGCTCTTCGAGGGCGGCAGGCGCCTGGTCGTATGGCGGCTCATGCTGCGTCGGTACGCCCGTCTCGACCAGGCATGGGCCAAGGCCGGTCCCGACTGGGGGCGTACGGGCGCGGGCAGCTGAGACAGTCTGTCCGGCGCGGCTGACCGGTCAACTCGCCTCCCCCGCGCGCGCTACGGTGGAGCGGCCAGATCGTCAGCACGTCAGTACAAGGTGGGGGCACAGCAACGCCATGGCACAGGGCACGGTCCAGGTGACGCACACCGGCACATCGCGGTGGCGGCGCCGCACAGGTGAATACGCGTCCCTCGCCGCAGCCCTGGAGGCCGCCGGAGACGGTGACGTGCTCACCGTCGCCCCCGGTACGTACCGGGAGAATCTCGTCGTCGAACGTGCCGTGACCCTGCGCGGCCCCGAGGGTACGGTCGGGTCTGTCCGGATCGCCCCCGTGGACGGTGTGGCGCTCACCGTGCGCGCCTCCGCCGTGGTCCAGGACCTCTACATCGAGGGACAGGACACGGCCTCCCCCGCCCTGCTCGTCGAGGACGGGACCCCCGAGCTCGTCGATCTGCGCATCGTGACGCGTTCCGCCGTCGGCATCGAGGTGCGCGGCGCTGCCCGGCCCACCGTGCGCCGCTGCACCGTCGACAACCCGGCGGGCGTCGGCATCGGCGTGCTGGAGGGTGCGGGCGGGTTGTTCGAGGAGTGTGAGGTGGTCGCGGCCGGCCAGTCCGGTGTGTCGGTGCGGGGCGGCGGGCACCCGCGTCTGGAGCGCTGCCGTATCCACCACACGTCAGGCGCGGGCCTGTCCGTGAACGGCGAGGGCAGCGGCCTGGAGGCCATCGGATGCGAGGTGTACGAGGTCAAGGGCTCCGGCGTGCAGGCCGCCGCCCGCGCCTCGGCCCATCTCACCGACTGCACGGTGCACCGCACTTCGGCTGACGGTGTCACCCTCGACACCGACGCCGTACTGACGCTCTCCGACTGCGACATTCACGACATCCCGGAGAACGCGATCGACCTGCGCTCGCGAGCGGTCCTCACGCTCACGCGTTCCTCGGTGCGCCGGTTCGGCCGCAACGGGCTGTCTGTGTGGGACCCCGGTACGCGCGTGGACGCCAACCAGTGCGAGATCCACGACAGTACGGGCGACTATCCGGCCGTCTGGATCAGCGACGGCGCGACGGCCGTTCTGGAGGGCTGCCGGGTGCGCGACGTACCCGACGCGCTCTTCGTGCTCGACCGGGGCTCGCGCGTCGATGTCATAGACAGTGACCTGTCCCAGGTGCGCAACACGGCGGTGTCGGTGAGCGACGGCGCGACCGCGCAGCTCGACGACTGCCGGATCCGCGAGGCGTCGACGGGTGCGTGGTTCCGCGACCACGGCAGCGGCGGAACGCTCTCCGGCTGCACCATCGACGGGGCGCAGACCGGTGTCATCGTCACCAAGGGCGCGGACCCGCGCATAGAGCGCTGCACGGTCACGTCGCCCGCCGAGGCCGGCTTCTACGTTTCGGCGGAGGGCCGCGGCACGTTCCACGGCTGCCGGGTGACGGGGAGCAGCGGTTACGGCTTCCATGTGATCGACGGCTGCCGTACGACGCTGACCCGTTGCCGTACGGAGCGCTGCGCGCGCGGGGGTTACGAGTTCGCCGAGGACGGCCCGCTCGTCGAGGACTGCACGAGCGACGAGAGCGGCGTACGCGCGTCGGTCACGGAAGCCCCCGCCGTTGTGACCGCGACGCAGACCACCGGGCTGCTCGGCGCGGTCCCCGGACAGCGCGCCACAGAGCCCGTGACGGCCTCTCTGCCGGACGCGGAGCCTGTCCGTACGCCGAAGGGGGTGCTCGATGAACTGGACGCTCTGGTGGGCCTGGAGAGCGTCAAGCGTGAGGTGCGCGCTCTCACCGACATGATCGAGATCGGGCGCCGCCGCCAGGAGGCGGGTCTCAAGGCCGCCTCGGCCCGCCGCCATCTGGTCTTCACCGGCTCCCCCGGCACCGGGAAGACCACCGTCGCCCGGCTGTACGGCGAGATCCTGGCGTCGCTCGCGGTGCTGGAGCGCGGTCATCTCGTCGAGGTGTCCCGGGTGGATCTGGTCGGCGAGCACATCGGCTCGACGGCCATCCGTACCCAGGAGGCGTTCGACCGTGCGCGCGGCGGCGTGCTGTTCATCGACGAGGCGTACGCACTGTCCCCCGAGGACTCGGGGCGCGACTTCGGCCGGGAGGCCATCGACACCCTGGTGAAGCTGATGGAGGACCACCGGGAGGCGGTGGTCGTCATCGTCGCCGGGTACACGGCGGAGATGGAGCGCTTCCTGAACGTCAACCCGGGCGTGGCCTCGCGCTTCTCGCGCACGATCACTTTCTCCGACTACGAGCCGGAGGAGCTGCTGCGGATCGTCGAGCAGCAGGCCGAGGAGCACGAGTACCGGCTGGGTACGGGAACGTCCGAAGCGCTTGTGAAGTACTTCACGGTGCTGCCCAAGGGACCCGCGTTCGGGAACGGCCGTACCGCGCGACAGACCTTCGAGTCGATGGTGGAGCGCCACGCCGGCCGGGTCGCCCAGCTCACCGAGATGAACACGGACGACCTGACTCTCCTCTACCCCGAGGACCTGCCCGAACTTCCCTGATCGAGCGGGGCGTCGGGCCGCTGCCGGGGCACCGCGCACGGCGGCAGCCGGTCGAGCAGTGCGGTCCGTTCGTGGTCGAACGCGGGATCGGCCTGGTACTCGGAATGACCGAGCACGGGAGCGGGCAACGGCTGTTCCCTGGTACGTCCGTAAGCGAGCGGGTCCTTGAGCGCCGCGTGGTCCACATCGGGCCCCTGGCCGCCCTTCACACGCACCGGCCCGCCGATGGGGTCGGTACGGCGCCACAGGTTCCGCCAGCAGTGCACCTCGTGGCTCAGGGCTTCGAGACAGGCCGTACCGAAGAACGCCGGGAACCAGCGCCCGTACAGCCGCTCAAGGGGCGACCCGTACGTGAGCAGAGCGACCCGGCGCCTGGTGCGCGGCGGCAGCTGCCAGACGGCGGCCGCCGACAGCACACTGCCCTGCGAGTGGCCGGAGATGACGAGCCGTCCGCCCGTACGGTCGGTCCAGCTGGCCATCCGCCACGTCAGGTCGGGAACGGCGCGCTCGGCGTAGCAGGGCGGCGCGAAGGGATGCGCGGCGCGCGGCCAGAAGGTGCCGACGTCCCAGAGGATGCCGATGGTGCGGCGTGCGGCCGGGTCGCGGTAGGCGCGGCGGCCCCAGGTGACGAAGAGTATGAAACCGAAGCCGATCAGCCACGAGCCGAGAGCCTGCGCGGCCTGCGCCGCCGACGCGACGAAGTCGGGGGTGCCGGCCGCGGCCCTGCCCGGCACCTTCCCCGTCGCCCAGGCACCGAGGAGCGCGCCGGCGCCCAGCAGCAGGGTGGCGCCCGAGGTGACGCCGATGATCGCCGGTGCCCGGTCGGTCAGCGCGGCCATGGCGCGGATACGGGCGATGCGGCGGGTACGTACGGTGTCGGGCTCGGCGTCCGGGTACTCCGCCTCGATGTCGTCGGCCATCGCCGCCCTGCCCCGCCAGGTGCGTACGGCGAAGAACGCGCCCACCGCCAGCAGGACGACCAGCAGGGGCGGGATGACGGACGCCTGCCAGGTCAGCAGCACCGGGGGTCCGTCGATGCTGCCGCCCGGCTCCCCCGGGGTGCCCGCCCCGTCGAGCCAGTCGGCGACGCGCTGCGCGACTCCGCCGGTCATGACGCCGCCGAGCGCGCAGGCGAGCATGGCGGTTGCGGGACCACCGAGCCCGCGCATCGCTGTACGGGCGTCGGGAGCCCGCCGGTACATGGCGAGTGCCACGGCGGCGAGCGCGACGACCAGGCCGCCCTGGGTGAGGGCGATTATCCCGAAGGTACGGTCGCCGGGGAGCCGGCCTTCCGAGATCCACTCGGGGCGGGACCAGGCGGCGTACAGCACCGTCATGGCCAGCAGGGCGAGCGCGGAGCCGGGCAGCAGGGTGACGACCACCCGGTCGAGCTTCACGTCGAGTCGGCTTTCGCTGCGGCCCCTTCGGCAGACCACCCAGACCACCACGGCGGCCCCGGCGAGCAGAGCCAGTTCGAGCAGCCAGCCGGTCGCTTCGAGGAACGGGCCGGAGGCGCGGCGGTCGTAGCGGGCGCCCGCTCCGGCGAGCGCCGCGGCGACGGTGAGGAAGCCGGCGGCGGTGTGGGCGGCGCGCAGCCGGGCGACAAGGCGGCGGCCGTACCAGAAGCCGGGCATCCCCAGGGCGGGGCGGGCGGTCGGCTCGTCGGGGTCCGGCTCGGCGCCGGCGGGCAGGGGGCGCTGGGACTCGTACGCGCTCCAGGTGCGGTTGGACAGATACCAGAGCAGGCCGGTCAGCGCGGCGGGCACGAAGGCGGCCACTGCGAGGCGCCGGCCCGGCTGGGACCACCAGCCGCCTCGGTCGGAGGACAGGAACCCGAGCCACGACTTGTCGCCGGAGCAGCGGGACGAGCCCGCGCACTGCCAGGCGGCGAGATCGAGCGCGACCTCACAGGCGGCGGCGATCAGCAGCACGGTGAGGCTGAGGGCGAGGAGCCGCACCAGCACGCCGTACACGCGCACGGTGCGGGTGAGGCCGCGAGTGGTGGGCTGCATCCAGTGGGCGAGGTTGGCGACCATGAAGGGCAGCAGGAGCAGCCACAGAGCGCGCGCGCCGTTGCCGGACGTCAGGTTGCACCACACGTACGCCTCGGGGACAGGCCGGTCGCGGGAGTCGTCGCCCGGCCCGTCCGGGTGGAGCTCTGCTTCGGCGTCTTCGGTACGTCGGTACACGGCGGCGGTCTCGTCACCGGTGATCCGGACCGTACGCGGATCGCCGAGCATGTCCTGGGGGGTGGTACCGCCCACCCCGTGGACCAGGAGTTCGAGCGCGGCGCCGCCGCCGTTGTCGTCGCCGGGCGGTGTGACACGGGGCACGTCTGTGGCTCGCTCTCATGGTGGGAGGATCAGGAGGATGGTCTTCCGCGCACGGCGCGGCCGCTCAAGGATCCCGGATCCTGGGCAGCCGTGGCACGGCTCTTGCCGAACCTCCTCACGGAATCTCACGGAATCTCCCCGGGGGACGGCTGCCGCGCACCCGTGCAAGGATGAGCAACCCCCATGTGCCACAGCCTTTACCACGGAACGAAGGGACCGGACCGCCCGTGACCGAGAGTCAGAACCTGCTCGCGGAGCAGCGTCGTGCCTTGATCCTCGACGAGGTCAGGCGGCGCGGCGGTGTCCGGGTCCAAGAGCTGACCAGGAAGCTCAACGTCTCCGACATGACGGTCCGCAGGGACCTGGACGCGCTGGCGCGGCAGGGTGTCGTGGAGAAAGTGCACGGCGGCGCTGTACCGGTGGTCGAGGCGAGTACGCACGAGCCGGGCTTCGAGGCGAAGTCTGCCCTGGAGCTGAGCGCCAAGGAGGACATCGCGCGGGCGGCCGCGGCGATGGCGGTGCCCGGCAGCGCGATCGCGCTGTCCGGCGGTACGACGACGTACGCGCTGGCCCAGCATCTGCTGGAGGTGCCGGACCTGACGGTGGTGACCAACTCGGTGCGGGTGGCCGATGTGTTCCACAGTGCGCAGCGCGCGGGCGGTGGAAAGGGACCGCGCCCGGGAACGGCCACAGTGGTGCTCACCGGAGGCGTACGGACACCGTCCGACTCACTGGTGGGTCCGGTCGCCGACCAGGCGATCCGCTCACTCCACTTCGATGTGCTGTTCCTCGGTGTCCACGGGATTTCGGTCGAGGCGGGGCTCTCCACCCCGAATCTGGCCGAGGCGGAGACGAACCGGCGGCTGGTGCGGTCCGCGCGGCGGGTGGTCGTGGTCGCGGATCACACGAAGTGGGGCACGGTGGGCCTGAGTTCCTTCGCGACGCTCGAAGAGGTCGACACCCTGGTGACGGACCGCGGGCTGTCCGCCGAGGCCCATGAGGAGATGGCCGAGCATCTGCCGGGACTGGTGGTCGCGGGCGAGTCCCAGGACCAGGCCGGGGACCAGGACCAGGACGCCGGCTCCGCAGACATCTGACGGTACGCCAGTTACCGTGTGCGGGCCTGATCCATCACCGAACCCGCTGGGGGTACAGGTCCCATGGCACGCCGACTCCGCCCCGTGGAACTCGACTTCGTCGAGACCGCCCCGACGCGCCTGGTCTTCGCGGCCGAGGTATCCGCGCCGCCCGAGGCCGTCTACCGGGCACTCGCCGAGGACGTCACCGGCTGGCCCGCCTGGTTCGGTGCGGTGACAATGTGCCGGCCCACGGCGGGCGGCGCCGGGCGCGAGGTGCGCCTCAAGGGCGGCACCCGCTTCCAGGAGACGATCCTGGCGGCGGAGCCCGGCGAGCGCTACGCGTACCGGGTCGACGTGACCAACGCGCCGGGCATGCGGGCCCTGTTGGAGGAGTGGCGGCTCGCTCCGGCCGGCTCGGGCACGCGGGTGCAGTGGACGTTCGCGGCGGCTGGACCGGCGCCGCTCAGGCTGGCGCTGCGCCTGGGCCGGCCCGGCCTCGCGCGGGCCTTCCGCGACGCCGTACGCAGCCTCGACCGGCGGCTGGCGTCCACGACCGCATAAGCGTCAGCAGTCAGCGCTCGGCACTCAGCACTCAGCAGGGCCATTCGCCGGTCGCCAGGAACTGGTCGATCGCGGCGCTGTACGGAGCGATGTCCAGCCCCTGTTCGGCGAGCCAGGCGTCCGAGTAGTACTTGTCGAGATACCGGTCGCCCGGGTCGCAGATCAGCGTGACGACGCTGCCCTTCTGCCCCTCGGCGATCATCCCCGCGATGATCTTCAGAGCGCTCCACAGGCCGGTTCCGGTGGAGCCGCCCGCCTTGCGGCCGATGGCCCAGTCCAGCGCCCGTACGGCCGCCACGCTCGCCGCGTCCGGCACTTTCATCATCCGGTCGACGGCGCCGGGCACGAAGCTCGGCTCCATGCGAGGCCTGCCGATGCCCTCGATGCGCGAACCACAGTCGCTCGTGGCGTCGGCGTCGCCCCGGGTCCAGCCGTCGAAGAAACAGGAGTTCTCCGGGTCGGGTACGCAGATGCGCGTGTCGTGCTGCATGTAATGGACGTAGCGCGCGATGGTCGCGGAGGTGCCGCCCGTCCCGGCGGTGGCGACGATCCAGGCCGGTTCCGGGTACCGCTCCAGCCGCAGCTGCTGGTAGACGGATTCGGCGATGTTGTTGTTGCCGCGCCAGTCGGTGGCGCGTTCCGCATAGGTGAACTGGTCCATGTAGTGACCGCCGGTCCTGGCCGCGAGGGCGGCCGACTCCTCGTACATCTTCCGGGAGTCGTCGACGAAGTGGCACTGCCCGCCGTGGAATTGGATCAGCCGGATCTTCTCGGGGCTGGTGGTGCGCGGCATCACCGCGATGAAGGGCACGCCGACCAGCTTCGCGAAGTACGCCTCCGAGACGGCGGTCGAGCCGCTGGAGGCCTCAATGACGGGCTTGCCTCGTCTGATCCAGCCATTACACAGGCCGTAGAGGAAGAGCGAGCGCGCGAGCCGGTGCTTGAGGCTGCCGGTCGGATGGGTGGACTCGTCCTTGAGGTACAGGTCGATCTCCCACTCCTCGGGGAGCGGGAAGCGCAGCAGGTGCGTGTCCGCGGAACGGTTGGCGTCGGCCTGGACCTTACGGACGGCCTCCTTCAGCCACTCCCGGTATTCCGGATCGCTGCGGTCCACGTCGATCGTCGCCATGGCGTTGCCGCCGGTACGCGGCTGGTCGGTGGTGCTCATGCGGGCCACTCCTCGTCGTAGCGCCCCCGGGGCAGCTGGTGCTGCCCGGAAACTCCGGTCCCCAGCTGCCACTTTAAGCCTCTCACCTGCACAAACGTTGACTTTGGGCGTCCATAGGGATCGCTTGTGGGCCCAGTTGGTACGGATGCGGGCACGGTCGGCGCTCCGTCACCCGATCGTCGAGGGGCTCTGGTGCGCGGGCCCGGCCTTGTGCAGACTGCCCACGTGGACACCCGCGCGAAGTGGACGCGAGCGCGAAGGGGGCGAAGTGGAATGGCGGAGCCCGAGTTCAGCGCCACGGGCGTACGGATAGGGCGTTGGCCCCGCTCACTGACCAAGGCCGGCCAGGTGCTGGTCCAGGACGGCAGGCTGGTCCTGCTGACGAGCAACGGGCGGGAGATCGACAGTGCGCCGCTGGGTTCGGTGACCGCCGGGAAGCCCTGGTTCGCCGGGGACGACAGCACGGTGGCGACCGTCAACGGCACCCGGTACCGGCTCACCATGGGGCAGCGTGGGCAAGCCAAGGACGGTGAGGAACTGGCCGGGCGGTTCCTGGAGGCGGTCCGCGCCGCACAGGACGCGTACGGCCTTCGGGACGTACAGGACTCTCGGGACTGATGCGATGCGAGTTGCGGAGCCGTACGGCCTGGGTGACCCTGGTCTCACATCACTCAGGGTGCAACGGCGGTGACGCTGCGAACCAGCCCCGCCGGACCAAACAGCAGACAGCCACTGCTGGATCCGTTCTTCGTCTTCTTCCGGACCTATTCGGGGAGTCGCAGCCGTGATCAGCGAGCCAAGCAGGCACTGCACGGTGGAGCTCCAGGCCCTGCCGTCGCGGATCGGTCAGGTCCGCAGAATCATCTCGGCGCAATTGCGCTACTGGCATATGGATCCCTTGATAGACCCGGCGGCGCTCGGCGTCACCGAACTGCTGACCAACGTCCACCGGCACGCAGAGCCGGACAAGATGTGCACCGTGGAGATCGAGCTGCTGCTCGACCGCCTGACGGTGTCCGTCCACGACCACGATCCGCGTCTGCCCACGGTCCGTGAGGCCGGCGCGTCCGAGACGAGCGGGCGCGGTCTCGCTCTCATCGAGGCGGTCAGCGAGAGCTGGGGTGTACGCCCGCAGGGCGACGCCGGGAAGGTCGTGTGGTTCACGCTGCCCACGCCGGCTCCCGCTGCGGCTTTGCCGCCGTACCCCGTGTACGGAGCCACGACTGACGGACCGTTCACGCACGAAGGGGCCGGTCACGAAGCCGTCCCGGCCACGCACGCGCCCGCCGCCGTCCGGTCCGCCGTAGTGGGCTGACCGGACGGCGACTTCCGCCTGCGGGGCGCTGTCGCCGCGGTGCTAGTCGGTGGCGATGGTGCGCAGTACGTCCAGGCGCGCCGCCCTGGCGGGCCGGGCGCCGGCCCGCCAGGGCACCGGCGGCGAATCCGACCAGTACGACCACGGCCGGCCGGCCCGGCGGCAGCGCGAACGCGAAGGCGGTGTCGCCCGCGCCTTCGGACGCCTTCACGAGCACCCGGCCGAGGAAGGCACCGAGGGCTAGGCCACCCGCCGCTGCGAAGGCGGCGACCAGCACCGACTCCCAGCGGACCATGGCGCGCGGCTGCGCCCTGGTCTGGCCGACGGCGCGCAGCAGGCCGAGCTCCCTGGTCCGTTCGTGGAGGGCGAGCGTCAGGGTGTTGGCGATGCCGAGCAGTGCGATCAGGACCACGAGGGCAAGCAGCGCGTAGATCAGCGTCAGCATCATGTCGATGGCGCCGGCCGCGGACTGGGCGTACTCCGAACGGGTCTGCACCTCGGGATCGCCGTACGCCGCCGCGGCTTTCTCCACCGCTGCCGTGCCTTCGGCGTCCGTCACACCGTCCTTGAAGCTGACGGCGACCAGGGTGTCGGCGTCCTGTCCGCGGTGCGGGGCCCAGGCGTCGCGGGTTATGACGTAGTCGCCGGCGAGTTCTGACTGCTCGTAGACGGCCCGGACCGTGAAGGTCTGCTTCTGGCCGTCTGTGAAGGCGAGTTCGGTGGTGCTGCCGAGCTTCCAGCCGCGCTGGTCCGCCTCGGTGTCCGATACGGCGATTCCGTTCGCACCGAGGTCTTCGAGCACCTCTTCGATGGAACTGAGTTCGAAGCCTTTGGCGAGCGCGGCCGGGTCGGTGACGGTCAGCTGCCACCCGCGCCGAACGCCGGGGCGCTGACGGCGACGTCGCCCGCGAAGGAGCGGCGCACGGTCTGGTCCATGGTTGCCTTCAGCGAGGCGCCGAAGACAGTGAACAGCGACACGACGGCTACGCCGATCATGAGCGCCGTGGCCGTCGCCGCTGTGCGCTTCGGGCTGCGCAGTGCGTTCCGCTTGGCCAGGCCGCCGGTGACGCCGCGCATCCGGTCGAGGGGGCCGCCCAGGACCCGTACGGCGTACGAGGAGGCGACGGGTCCGAGCACCACGAAGGCGACGAGCGCGAGCACCGCACCGGCCCCGGCCCCGGCCCCGGCCAGCCACACAGACGCGGTCGCGAGTACGCCGGTGAGGCTGATGCCGATTCCGGCCAGGCCCAGGGCCGTACCGGTGAAGGCGCGCGTCCTGGAGGCGCCGGAGTCGTCGACGGCCGTCTCGCGGAGTGCGGCCAGCGGCGCGGTGCGTCCCGCGCGGAGCGCCGGCACAAGCGCGGAGCCGAGGCAGACGAGGACGCCGACGGCGAGCGGCAGGAGCATCGAGACGTCACTGATCACCAGGTCGCCTTCGGGGAAGGGGAATCCGATCGCCGGCGGGCGGCGGTCTCGGTGCCGACTGCCGCGGTGGTGGCGGCGCCGGTCATGCGGCACCGCCCTTGGACGTCGTACGGCCGAACTGCTCGTCCAGTACGGACAGCCGGCGCCAGTACTCCTCCTCGTCGATCTCACCGGAGGCAAAGCGGCGGCCGAGCATCGCGATCGGCGAGCTTTCGCTGTGCGTCAGGCGCTCCTGCCAGGGACCGCGTCGTCCCGCCCGTCCGCCGCGCCATACGGCGGTGCGGCGCAGCACGGTGACGACGCCGACGACGACGGCCGCCCAGATCAGCGGGAAGAAGAAAACCCACGGACCGGGTCCTTCGTGCGCCAGGGTGTTCATCTCGGTCAGCTCCTCGGTGCGGTTGGCTCGTTGTGTGGTGCTACGAGCGTCGCTCCGGGAGGGGGGCCTGGTCGTCGTACAGTCAGCGGCAGTGTGCGTACCACGCGGGGAGCAGGAAGGGCCTTGGTGGGCTGCTTCCGGCCGAGCCGCCCAGCATGCCGTACCTGCTGCGACGGCTGCGCCCGCGCCTCGGACTCACCCTGGGCGAAGCGCTTGTGAAGCGGGTTTTCATCGGTAACGGGGCGTGCGCGTTCGGGGTGGACTGGCTCAGCGGCTGACCGGCCGCTGCGCGAACCGGTCGAGTGCGCCGAGTACGAGTGCCCTCATCGTCTCGCTGCCCTTGTGTCCCGCGTCGTCGACGACGGTGAGCTCCGCGTCGGGCCAGACCTGGGCCAGTTCCCAGGCGGTGCCGTGCGGGCTGCTCAGGTCGTGGCGGCCGTGGAGCAGTACGCCCGGGATGCCGGCCAGGCGTCCCGCGTCGCGCAGCAGTTGCCCCTCGTCGAGCCAGGCGCCGTGGGCGAAGTAGTGGGAGGCGAGGCGCACGAGTGCGACGCGGGCGGCGGAGGGGCGGTCGCCGTAGGGGTTGGCACTGCCGCTGGGTTCGAGGGAGAGTACGGCGTCCTCCCAGGCGCACCAGTCGGCGGTTGCCTTCTCGCGTACGGCCGGATCGGCGTCCGAGACGAGCCGGGCGTACGCCGCGATGAGGTCGCCGTCGCGGTCGTTCCCGGGAACGCCCGCCCGGAACTTCTGCCATGCCTCTGGGAAGAACCGTGCGACGCCCCGGTACAGCCAGTCGATTTCGCAGCGGCGGGTCGTGGTGACACCGGAGATGACGATTTCGCAGACGCGGTCCGGGTGGCTCTCGGCGTACGCGAGGATCAGCGTGGACCCCCAGGACCCGCCGAAGAGCAGCCAGCGGTCGATCCCCAGATGCTCCCTCAACCGTTCCATGTCGTAGATCAGTTGGTGGGTGGTGTTGTGGGTGAGGTCGGTGGCGGGGTCGCTCGCGTGCGGGGTGCTGCGGCCGCATCCGCGCTGGTCGAAAAGGACGGTGCGGTAGCGCTGGGGGTCGAAGTAGCGGCGTGCGCCAGGGCCGCAGCCGGAGCCGGGGCCGCCGTGGACGACGAGTGCGGGTTTGCCGGCCGGGTTGCCGCAGACCTCCCAGTGGACGAGGTTGCCGTGGCCGACGTCGAGCATGCCCTGGTCGTGGGGCTCGATGGGCGGGTAGGTCTCGGTCATGAGCTTCCCTTGGAGCCCGCGAGCGCGGCGAGCGGGTCGTCGAGCACCGGCTGCCATGCCAACTCTGCCGCTCCGACCAGGCTGTTGTGGTCCAGCGTGCACGGCAGAATCGGTACGCCGCCGCTTCGCCCCCACAGGCTGCGGTCGGCCACTACGGCGCGCAGCCGCTCCGGGTCGGCGTCGAGCAGTTCGCGGTGGAGGCCGCCGAGGATGATGCGGTCCGGGTTGAGGATGTTCACGAGTCCGGCGAGGCCGAGGCCCAGGCGGTCGATCAGCTCCTCGCCCGCGCCGCGGATCGCCGGGTCGTCGTACTGTCCGCGCAGCAGCTCACGGGACTGCTGGAGCAGCGAGACCTCGGGGCCGGGGGTGCGGCCGGCCGCGTTGAGGAAGGCCAGCGGGTCGGTCTCGACGTCGAGGCAGCCGCGGCCGCCGCAGTAGCAGGGGCGGCCGTCGGGGTTGACCGTGAGGTGGCCCACTTCGAGGGCGAGGCCCGAACTGCCGGTGTGCAGGCGGCCGTCGATGACCAGCGCTCCGCCGACGCCGCGGTGGCCCGTGGCGACGCAGAGCAGGTGCTGGGCGCCGCGGCCGGCGCCGTGGCGGTGCTCGGCGAGGGCGGCGAGGTTGACATCGTTGCCCGCGAAGGCGGGGCCCGCGAGGCCTGCCGCGCGTACCTGCTCGGCGAAGATGTCGCGGACCGGGGAGCCGGCGGGCCAGGCGAGGTGCAGCGGGTTGAGGGCGGTGCCCTCCGGCTCCGCCACGGCGGACGGCACGGCGAGGCCGGCGCCCACGCAGCGGCGGCCGCTCTCGCGCAGCAGTACGGCTCCGGCCTCGACCACTGACCCGATGACCTGCGCCGGGTCGGGGGCCACCGTCTTGCGGCCGGGCGCGGTCGCGACGATCCGGCCGCCGAGGCCGACGAGCGCGGCACGATAGCCGTCGGCGTGGATCTGCGCGGCGAGGACGACGGGGCCGGAGTCGTTGACGGCCAGCCGGTGCGAGGGGCGGCCCTGTGATCCGGCCGCCGCGCCGGGCCGGGAGTCGACCTGGATCAGCCCCAAGGCCTCCAGTTCGGCGGCGACCGCTCCGGCGGTGGCCCTGGTGACGCCGAGCTCGGCGGTGAGGACGGCGCGGGTGGGGGCCCGTCCTGTGTGCACCAGTTCCAGGGCGGGGCCGAGCGCACCCCGGCCCCTCTCCAGCCTCGTTTTGATGGTGGTCGCCTTCCCGTTCATGGGGGCGAGTCTCCCATGAACGGGAAGATCGTCCGGGTCCGGCTCCCGTTGTCCGTGGCGCTCACCTGTCGTCTTGTACGGATCCGGGGGCGGCCCCTATGCTGAGTTTGTGCCGCACCTAAACAAACTACGGACGGCCGTTCCGGGGGGCCCGGGCGCAAACAGCGCCGAAACCTCCCTGTCCCGCCTCCGTACCGCCCTGACCGTGTTCTTCGCCCTCGACGGCTTCCTCTTCGCCGGCTGGGTGGTCCGTATCCCCGCGATCAAGGAACAGACCGGAGCCTCCGCGAGCGACCTCGGCCTCGCCCTGCTGGGGGTGTCCGGGGGCGCGGTGATCACGATGATGCTCACCGGGCGGCTGTGCCGGCGCTTCGGCAGCCACCCGGTGACGGTGGCCTGCGGGGTGCTGCTGTCGCTGAGCATCGCACTGCCCGCACAGACGCACTCGACGCTCGCGCTCGGCCTCGTACTGCTGGTGTTCGGCGCTTCGTACGGCGGGATCAACGTCGCGATGAACAGTGCCGCGGTCGACCTGGTCGGGGCCATGCGGCGCCCGGTGATGCCCAGCTTCCACGCCGCTTTCAGCCTCGGCGGCATGGCGGGGGCCGGCCTCGGCGGTCTGGTGGCGGCGCAACTTCCCGCCACCACTCACCTGCTGGCCCTGACCGCCATCGGGCTCGTCGTCACCGCCGTGGCCGGTCCCGCGCTGCTGCGCCACCCTGCGCCCGCCACGAAGTATTCCCGAGAACGTCCCCAGGAGCGTTCCCAGGAACGGTCCAAAGAGCGTTCCCGGGAACGGTCGCAGCAGGCACCGGGGAACGGTCCGCGGCCGCTCTCGGGAACGGCCCGCAAGGCCGTCGCCCTCTTCGGCGTGATCGCGCTGTGCACGGCGTACGGCGAAGGGGCGCTCGCCGAATGGGGCACCCTCCATCTCCAAGAGGACCTCCATGCCCACCCCGGCATCGCGGCGGCCGGGTACTCCCTCTTCGCGCTGGCCATGGCGGTGGGCAGGCTCAGCGGCACCACACTGCTCGAACGGCTCGGCCAGACCCGCACTCTCGTCGCGGGCGGGTCCGTCGCGGCCGTGGGCATGCTGCTCGGCGCGCTCGCACCGGCGACCTGGCTCGTGCTTGCCGGCTTCGCCGTGACCGGGCTCGGCCTCGCGAACGTCTTCCCCGTAGCGGTCGCCCGAGCAGGGGCACTCGCCGGGCCCAGCGGTGTCGCGGCGGCATCCACGCTCGGTTACGGCGGCATGCTCGTCGGCCCGCCCGTCATCGGGTTCCTCGCCGACTGGTTCTCCCTGCCCGTCGCGCTGACGACGGTGGCGATGCTGGCCGCTGTCGCCGCGCTTCTGGGGTACTCGGCGCGGAACGCGTCGTCGGGAGGGCCCACCTGAGTAGGCGTACTCAGGCGCGGCCGGCCACGCGGCGGCACCCTGGAGGGACCACACCGGACGGAGAGATCACATGACTGCTCGACGGCTGCGCGCCATCGCTCGCCTGACGTTCCGTAACCCCGCCTCCCTGGTCTACCTCGGCCTGGTCGCGGCGACCGCGGTGTTCGTCACGGCCGACACCCTCTTCGTGACCCACGAGGACGCCTCGTTCGCCGGGGTGTGGCTGTTCCTCCTCAGTGCACCGACGATCTTCGCCTTCTTCATAGGCGGCGACCTGTTCGGCGTGGCCATGGCCGAGTCGGCCTGGTTCCTGTACGTCGCCCTGCCGCTCTCCGTACTCATCCAGTCGTTCGCGCTCGGCTGGTTCGTCCGGCTGCTCCGCGACGCCTCGCCCCGCCACGCCCACCCGCAGGGCGCCTGAGCCCGGGTCGTCCGCCCGCGCGCATCGCCCCGGCCAATGGCGGGATCATGGCCTTGGACCCACGTCCGGAGGTGTGATGCGTACGAGCGAGGAGATCTACCACCAGGTCCTGTGGGACCCGCGGTTCGACCCGGCCCGGTTCGTACTGGGGATCAGCCGGCGCGGGGCCGCACCGGAGCGGATGGCTCTGCCCTCCTTCGTACCTGGCGGTGACATCCCGTGGCACCGGGTGGTGTTCGTAGAAGCGGACGGCGAGGTGGTCTGGGACCGGACAACCGGCGTGGACCGGATGAACGCTTCACAGGCCGGCCGGGCCCGGTATCCGCGTCGCCTGCTGGGGCCGTTCTTCACGGCCAGAACGCCGTACGCGTGGGACCCGGCGGCAGCCGCATGGCGGCCCCCGGACCGCGACCGCGCCGACGACCGCGCACAGGCAGCAGCGCGGGCCGAGCGGCTGCGCGTACTCACCTGGAACACCCTCTGGGACCGGTACGACAGCCACCGCATCGACACCGCCCGGCGCAGGCCGCTGCTGCTGGCCGCCCTGGAACACGCCGACGCCGATGTCATCGCGCTGCAAGAGGTCGAGACCGAACTGCTCGCCATGCTGCTGCGGTCCCGCTGGGTCCGCGACGGCTACACCGTGTCCACCGGCCCCGTCGGCGAGGACGTGGACGGAAGCGGACTGCTGGTGCTCAGCCGACTGCCCGTACACGAGGCGGCGTGGCACGAGCTCGGCCCGCACAAGGCCGTCGCGGCCGTCACCGTCGAGACGGCCGCCGGGCCGCTGGTGCTGATGACCACCCACCTGTCCAGCGACCACTCCGCCAACGGCCCGGCCCGGCGGGAGGCCGAACTGGCCCGGCTCGCCGAGGGACTGACCGCGATCGGCGGCGATGTGATCCTGCTGGGCGACCTCAACGAGCAGGGTGACGGACCGGCCGGTGTACTGGGCCTGAGCGACGCCTGGACCGAGGTGCACGGCCCCGGTGACGCGGCGCCCACCTTCGACCCGCGCGTCAACCCCCTGGCCGCGGTCTCCTCAGTCTCCGGCCGGGCGGCCCGGCTGGACCGGGTACTCCTGCGGGAGGGGGGAACCCTGCGGCCCGCCCGGGCGGTCCTGCGGGGCGTGTCGCCGAGCGAGGAGGGTCAGTTCGTGTCGGACCACTACGGCGTGGAGGTGGACTTGACCGTACGCGCCGACCCCGATCTCCCGGGTGTCTTCGACGTTGCGCCGACGCCCCGCACAGCGGTGGCATGGATGCCCTCGCCGGAGCTCTGGCCGCCCATCCAGGACATCCGCCAGGAACACGACCCGCAGATCCGCCGCTGGCCACCCCATGTGAACCTGCTCTTCGGTTTCGTGCCGGAGTCCGACTTCGAGCAGGCCGCACCGCTGCTCTCCGCCGCAGCGGCCGAGACCTCCCCTTTCACCGCCCGCCTCGCAGGAGTGCGCGCCTTCACACACCGGGATTACTCCACCGTCTGGCTCGACCCGGCGGCGGCCGGCCCGGCGCCCTGGGCGGAGTTGCAGCGCGCGCTGGAGGAGCGGTTCCCCCGTTGCCGGGGCCGAGCCCGCCGCTTCACTCCGCATCTGTCCCTCGGACGCACCCGGGAGCCACGCCGGCTCACGACCGAGTGTGCTGCCCGGCTGGGCAGCATGTCCGCGCACGTCGGCGAGCTCGTCCTGCTCTCGCGCCGGGGCAGTGAGCCAATGCGGCCACGGGCCACGATCGCCCTGGGAACGGCCGAGGTCCGGTGGCTGTCCGAATCCCACACGGTGGAACTGGCGGCAGAGGCCGCCGGCCCGCGGACAGCGGAGCAGGTCGCGCAGCGCGTCTGTGAGGCACTGGCCGAAGGAATCGTGTACGTCACCGGATCCCGGCGCATGGGCTGTGCCCTGGCCGGCGCGGACCTGAACCTGGTGGCGGCGTTGCCCGGCACCGCCGACATGCGGGACATCCAGGCGCGGGTGGCCGCGGCGCTGCCCGGCGGCACCCGGGTACGGCAGGTGCCGGGTGCGGGAGTGCAAGGCCTGCGGCTGCGCGTCGACGGCCTGGACGCCGGTCCGAATGTCGGCCCGGACGCCGGCCTGAGCCCAGGCCTGGACGCCGGCCTGAGCCGAGGCCTGGACGCCGGCCTGGTGGTCGTCGCCACCGGAAGCCTCGCCCCCGCCGAGGCAGTGGCCCGCCGCACCGAGCTCGGTGACGCGGCCGCGATCGCCCTGAGCGCCGTCAGCGACGCCGAAGCGGTACTCGCCGCGACCCACGACAACCTCGGCGCATTCGCCCGGCTGGCCAGGGAGGTGAAGGCCTGGGCCCGGGCACGCGGCCTGGACTCGGCCCCCTTCGGCGGGCTGCCGGGCCTGGCCTGGACCGTACTGGCGGCGCGGACGGCCCGGGAAGCGGGGGAGCTTCCCGCCGCCGACCTGCTCCGGCGTTTCTTCTCCACGTGGGCCGCCTGGGACTGGCGCGAACCGGTGAGTCTCACTCCCGGCACCACCCCACCCGCGCCACCTGGGCAACCCGTGTCGATCACGACACCAACCGCGCCCGTCCGGCCGTGCACCGAACAGGTCGGCACCGAGGGACGAGACCTGCTGGCCCAGGAGCTCTACCAGGCTTGGGACACCCTGGAGTCAGCGGCCCGGACCGGCAGCGACGCCCGGCCCGAACTCCTCTCGCCACCGCCTCTCCACCGGCGTCACGCTGCCTGGGCGGTTGTGACCGTACAAACAGCGAATGGGGGCGAAGCCTCCGGGGACTCCGGGGACTCCGAGGACTTCGAGGTCGCCCTGGGACGCTTCCTGACCCGCCTCGGGGCACTGCTCACCACTCTCGGACAGGCCGGCTCGCCGGACGCTCACGCCTGGCCCCGTCCATTCGAGACCACACCGGGCTCGGCCCGCTACGCGATCGGCCTGGGCCACACCCCACCGGACGCCGCCCAACTCGCCGACCTGGCCGCCGGATGGCTCAAGGGCCTGCCGGGGGTCGAGATCGAATGGGCGGAAGGCGGCGCCGTACCGACGCTCTCATGACTTCGGATCGGCGATTATGGAGGAAACGCTTCCTCAATGACCTGCCGTTCAGGCCCAAATACAGGGGCGCTTGCACAGGCCCGGCTGACACAATCCTCCGCATGGAGACTGCCGAATACATCGAAACACTCGACCAGCAAGGCCAATTGCTGGCCGCAGCCGCCGAACAGGCGGGCACCGATGCCCCCGTGCCCACCTGCCCCGGCTGGCAGGTGCGGGATCTGCTGCGGCACATGGGCGTGGTCCACCGGTGGGCAACGACGTATGTCATAGCGGGCCATAAGGAGCGCCGGCCCCTCGGGAGCGAGCCCGACCTGGACAGCGACGCGCTGCTCCACTGGTTCCGGGAGGGCCACAGCCAGCTGGTGGCGGCACTGAACACCGCCCCCAAGGACCTGGAGTGCCTCGCCTTCCTGCCCGCGCCCTCGCCGCTCGCCTTCTGGGCGCGGCGTCAGGCGCACGAGACGGCGGTCCACCGCGTGGACGCGGACTCGGCGCTGGGCGCCGGAGTTTCGCCGGTCGGTTCCGAGTTCGCGGCGGACGGCGTCGACGAGCTGCTGCGCGGCTTCCATGCCCGTGACCGCAGCCGGGTGCGCACCGAGGGGCCGCGCGTTCTGCGCGTACGAGCGACGGACTCGGGCGACGTATGGACGATGCGCCTCTCCGACGACCCGCCGCGCACGGAGCGGAACGACGAGGGGCCTGCCGACTGCGAGGTGAGCGGCCCCGCCGAGCAGCTCTACCTTGCCCTCTGGAACCGGCTGCCGCTCTCCTCGCTCACCATGTCCGGTGACGACGCGCTCGTGCGCCTGTGGCAGGAGAAGTCAGGCATCTGACCCTGCCCGCCACTAACCGGTCCGGTCCGCCAGCATGCGCGCGAGCACCGCACGCTGGAGGGGCCGGACCTCGGCATGGCGCGCCCGGCCGGCGTCGGTGAGCGCCACCCGCACTCCCCTGCGGTCCTCGCTGCACATCCCGCGGTGGACCAGGCCGTCCCTCTCCAGCCGGCCGACCAGCCGGGACAGGGCGCTCTGGCTCAAGTGGACGCGGTCCGCCAGTTCCTGGACGCGGTACGCCGAGCCGCCGTCCTCGGCCGCCCCTTCGGCCAGCACATCCAGCACCTCGAAGTCGCTGGCGCCCAGACCGTGCTGATGCAGTGCGCGGTCCAGCTCGCAGAGTGTGCTGGCATGCAGCGCGAGGATCTCGCGCCACTCCTCCACAAGCACTCGCTCGGACTTCTTCGCCGCCATGGGCGCACGTTAGCAGAGTTCACCTCATTGTTGCATCGGAATTAAATGCACTTGCATTCAATGCATGTGCATGTACTGTGCTGCGCATGACCTCTCCGCTCAACGTCCCTCATTCCCAGGAGCGTTGGAGCCCGCGCCTGTGGGGCACCCTGCTCGTGCTCTGCGCCGCGATGTTCCTCGATGCCCTCGACGTGTCGATGGTCGGCGTCGCCCTGCCGTCCATCGCCGCCGATCTCGACCTGACCACTTCGACGCTGCAATGGATCGTCAGCGGCTACATCCTCGGTTACGGCGGCCTGCTGCTGCTCGGCGGCCGCGCGGCCGACCTGCTCGGCCGGCGCCGCGTCTTCCTCATCGCGCTGGGCGTCTTCGCCCTCGCCTCACTGCTCGGCGGGCTCGTCGACTCGGGGCCCCTGCTGATCGCCAGCCGCTTCATCAAGGGCCTGAGCGCCGCGTTCACCGCCCCTGCCGGGCTCTCCATCATCACCACGACGTTCAAGGAGGGCCCCCAGCGCAACCGTGCGCTCTCCATCTACACCACCTGCGCCGCCACCGGCTTCTCCATGGGCCTGGTCCTGTCCGGTCTGCTCACCGAGCTGAGCTGGCGCTGGACGATGCTGCTGCCCGCCCCCATCGCGCTGATGGCCCTCATCGCGGGCATCAGGATGATTCCGCACAGCGACCGCGACAACTCCAGCGGCGGCTACGACCTGCCGGGCGCCATCACCGGCACGGCCTCCATGCTGCTGCTCGTCTTCACCGTGGTGGAAGCACCCGAAGTCGGCTGGACCTCCGCCCGCACCCTGCTCTCGTTCCTCGCGGCGGCCGTACTGCTCACCGCCTTCGTCATGATCGAGCGGCGCACCGCCAGCCCGCTGATCAGGCTCGGCGTACTGCGCTCCGGCAACCAGATCAGGGCGCAGCTGGGCGCCGCCACCTTCTTCGGAAGTTACGTCGGATTCCAGTTCCTCGTGGTCCAGTACATGCAGTCGCTGCTCGGGTGGTCGGCCTTGCAGACCGCGCTCGCCTTCCTGCCCGCCGGTGTGCTGGTCGCCCTCTCCTCCACCAAGATCGGCAATGTGGTGGACCGGTTCGGTACGCCACGGGTCATCGCGGCGGGCCTCACCTTCCTCGTGATCGGTTACGCCCTCTTCCTGCGCATCAGCCTCGTTCCGCAGTATGCCGCCGTGATCCTGCCGTCGATGCTGCTGATCGGTGCGGCCTGCGCGCTGGTCTTCCCCTCGCTCAACATCCAGGCCACGACCGGAGTGGCCGACAACGAGCAGGGGATGGTGTCCGGCCTCCTCAACACCTCGGTCCAGGTGGGCGGGGCGATCTTCCTGGCCGTGGTGACAGCCGTGATCACGGCGGGCGGCGGCGAAGGCGGCTCACCGCAGGCGGTGCTGGACAGCTTCCGGCCCGGCCTGGTCGTGGTGACGGCGGTCGCGACCGTGGGGCTGCTCATCACGCTGACCGGACTGCGCAAGCCTCGCGGCCCCCAGCAGACCGTCGTACTGGCGAAGTCCGTGCCCGGGGCGGCTGAAGCCGCGCCGGAGCGGGTCGGCGCACGGGACTGACCGGCGGGCGGGGAGGGGCGCCAACCGCCGCGCGGGGCCTTTTCCCCACCCCGCCCCTTCCCGCTGTGACACTTCGCGGCTCCGCCGCGTGGGGCGCTGCCCCAGGCCCCACTGGAGGGGCTGGAGGGTGGGATTCAGCCCAGCCAGCCGGGGCGTACCAGACCCGACTCGTAGGCGAGTACGACCAGTTGGGCCCGGTCGCGGGCGCCCAGCTTCACCATGGTGCGGCTGACGTGCGTCTTCGCGGTGAGCGGGCTGACGACCAGTCGGCGGGCGATCTCCTCGTTGGACAGGCCGATGCCGACCAGGGCCATCACCTCCCGCTCCCGGTCGGTGAGCTCCCCCAGCGCCTCGTCCCTGGCCGGCTCCTTGGAGCGGGCCGCGAACTCCGCGATCAGCCTGCGTGTCACGCCGGGCGACAGCAGCGCGTCCCCGTCCACCACGGCCCGTACCGCCCGCAGCAGCTCTTCGGGCTCGGTGTCCTTGACGAGGAATCCCGAGGCTCCGTTGCGGATCGCCTCGAAGACGTACTCGTCGAGCTCGAAGGTGGTCAGCATGATCACCTTTACGCCGTTCAATGCCGCGTCGCCGGTGATCCGACGGGTGGCGGCGAGACCGTCGAGCAGGGGCATACGGATGTCCATCAGTACGACGTCGGGGCGCACTTCACGCACCCGGCGCACCGCTTCCTCGCCGTCGGACGCCTCCCCCGCGACCTCGATGTCGGGCTGCGCGTCCAGCAGGGCGCGAAAGCCGGCCCGTACGAGCGACTGGTCGTCGGCGAGCAGTACGCGGATCACGACTTCTCCTTCTGCGAGTCGGGCGAGTTCCGTGCGGCGCGGTACGGAAGTGTGGCCTCCACGCGGAAGCCGCCGTCCGGGCGCGGGCCGGCCTCGATCGTGCCACCGAGGGCGGCGGCGCGCTCGCGCATTCCCACCAGGCCGTTGCCGCTGCCGCCCGCGTCGCCGCCGGTGGCCGGGCCGTCGTCGTCGATCCGCAGGTCGAGCCGGTCAGGCGCATACCCGAGCCGGACCCGGGCCGTGCGCGAGCCGGAGTGTCTGACCACGTTGGTCAGGGCCTCCTGGATGATGCGGAACGCGGCGAGGTCGGCGCCGGGCGGCAGGCCGGACCGTACCCCCTCCGTCACGACCTCCACGGTGAGGCCGGCTCCCGAAGCCTGCTCCACCAGCTCGGTGAGCCGGTCGAGTCCGGGCGCCGGGGAGCGCGGTGCGTCCCCCGGGGCGCGGAGCGTGTCGAGGACCTGCCGCACCTCACCGAGGGCCTCTTTGCTGGCGGCCTTGATGGTGGCCAGGGCGCTGCGGGCCTGTTCGGGATCGGTGTCGAGGAGAGCGAGGCCCACGCCCGCCTGGACGTTGATGACCGAGATGCTGTGAGCGAGTACGTCGTGGAGCTCGCGGGCGATGCGCAGCCGTTCTTCGTCGGCCCGCCGCTTCTCGGCGGCCTGGCGTTCGCCTCGCTCGCGCGCCCACTGCTCCCTGCGTACGCGTACGAGCTCGGAGGCGGCGACGATGGCCGCCACCCAGGCAGCGACCACCAGCTCCTGCCCCCAGGGGGCGGGAGCGTCCCCGCCGGGCGGCAGCCATCTGTAAAGCCAGTGCGAGATCAGGACATGGGCTGCCCAGAGCATCCCGAGGGCCGCCCAGGCGGCCCGCCGGTGACCGGCGACGATGGCGGCGAAGCAGCCCATGGCGGCGGGGATGAAGACCGGTCCGTACGGATATCCCGCACCCAGGTAGACCATCGCCGCCGCCGACGTACCGAACGCCACGAACACGGGGTACCGGTGACGCAGCAGGAGAAGCGCCGCTCCCGCGAACAGCAGGAGCCGGGCGAAGACGTCGAGTTGTTCCCGGTCGGGCTGTTCCCCGGCCGCGAACCCGGACCCCATCTGCACGAACGCGGTCACGACCAGCGTCGAGACCCACGGCAGCCGCTCGCCCGTCTGCCGGGTCATCCAGGACTGCCACGGCGGCGGCCCGCCCCGTTGCCAGGGGGGACCGCCGCACCACCGTTCATGCCGCGGTTTCATAGCGGCCACGCTAGACGGGGCACGGCGGGCGGGGCGTCAGCCGGGCGGCGTGATCGCGCGTACTCCCTGCGCAGTACCTGGGTTGTCGGGAGCGGCCGACGCGGGAGCCTCGCGCAGGCGGGAGCGGGCAGGCGGCCGGCGCAGTCAGGATCCGTCGCCGCTGCCGGGCGCGGCGAAGGGGACCCCTCCCGGGGCCTGAGCGCCGATCAGGCCCACGGCATGGGCCAGGTTCTCGGCGGCGTACTCGAAGAACGTGTCGCGGTCCTCGATGATCCGGTTGAACTGGCCGAAGATCTCGAAGGAGATCAGGCCGAAGAGCTGCGACCAGGCGGCGACCAGGGCGGCGACAACCGGCGGGGGGAGATCAGGGGCCACGTCCGCGGTGATCCGCCGGGCTTCGGGGCGCAGGGCGGCGGCGAGGGGCGGAACGGCGAGGCCGTTGTCCTGGTGGGCGGCGCGTACGACGGAGATGAGGCTCTGGCCGACGCGGGAGGCGGGGCCGACGGTTGTCATGGGTGCGGTGTAGCCGGGGACCGGCGAGCCGTAGATCAGGGCGTACTCGTGGGGGTGCGCGAGCGCCCAACTGCGTACGGCCCGGCAGACGGCGGTCCAGCGGGCGGGGTGGGGGGCGTGGTCGGGCTGCCGGGCGAGGGCGGTCTCGGCGGCGGCGCCCACGGCGTCGTACGCGTCGACGATCAGGGCGGTCAGGAGCTCGTCGCGGCTGGGGAAGTAGCGGTAGAGCGCGGAGGAGACCATGCCGAGCTCGCGGGCGACGGCGCGCAGGGAGAGCTTCGCGGCGCCTTCGGCGGCAAGCTGTCTGCGGGCCTCTTCCTTGATGGCCGCTGTCACTTCGATCCGTGCTCGTTCTCTGGCTCCGCGCATGGTGCTCATGGAAGAGCATTTTGCCACGGCGGAGAGCACCGACCAATAACGAGAGCACTGCTCTTGCTTTGGATCACCGACACCGCGCACACTGCTCTTAAGCGAGAGCAGTGCTCTCTCAACTGGTGGAGGCCGTCATGTCGCAGTCGCAGAGCCGTACTACCTCAAGGGCAGTCCCATGGCCATCCGGCTGAACAACGTCGTGGGGTGGCTCGCCCGCCACGGTTTCAGCCTGCTCGGCTCGGCCGAACTGTCCGTACGCGGCCGCAAGAGCGGCCAGCTACAGCGCATCCCCGTGAACCCGCACACCCACGACGGCGCCCAGTACCTCGTCTCCGCGCGCGGCCACTCCCAATGGGTCCGCAACATGCGCGCCGCCGGCCAGGGCGAGCTCAAAGTCGGCCGCAAGGTCCGCGGTTTCACCGCCGTCGAGATCCCCGACGCCGAGAAGCTGCTGGTGCTCCGCACCTACCTGGAGCGCTGGGGCTGGGAGGTCAACCAGTACTTCAAGGGCGTGACCGCCAAGTCCTCCGACGAGGAACTCCTGGCGGCCGCCCCCGACCACCCCGTCTTCCGTATCACCGTCAAGTCATGAGAGCGGAGCGCCGGAACAAGAGCGCCGGGCGGGAGCCTCCGGTCTACGGCCGGTCCAGCGCAGTCAGCGCCCGCTGGACGAGCGGGCGCGTACGCACCATCTCCGCCAGCGTCGTCGAGCCGCGCGTGATCCCGGCGAACATCGTCCAGGCCGGCCGGAATCCGGTTATGGCCGCGTGCAGCAGCCCCGGCCGCCTCTCGAACAGCGCGAGCATCCGCCGTCCGACACCCATCTCCACGCCGAGCCCCGCCTTGATCGCGAAGGCGTAGTTCAGCGCCTGGCGGCGGGCGTCGACGGCGTCCTGCGCCTCCGCGATCCGCACCGACCACTCCCCCGCGAGCCGCCCGGACCGCAGCGCGAAGGAGATCCCCTCGCGGGTCCACGGCTCCAGCAGTCCCGCCGCGTCCCCGCACACCAGCACCCGGCCGCGCGACAGCGGCGAGTCGTCGCTGCGGCACCGCGTCAGGTGCCCCGAGGAGACCGCCGGCTCGAAGCCGGCCAGCCCCAGCCGCGCGATGAAGTCCTCCAGGTACCGCTTGGTGGCCGCTCCGTCGCCGCGCGCCGAGATCACGCCGACCGTCAGCGTCTCGCCCTTGGGGAACACCCAGCCGTAACTGCCCGGGATCGGCCCCCAGTCGATGAGCACCCGACCCGCCCAGTCCTCGGCGACCGTGGCCGGCACCGGAATCTCGGCCTCGAGCCCGAGATCCACCTGGTCGAGCTTCACCCCGACATGCGCCCCGATCCGGCTCGCGCTGCCGTCCGCGCCGACCACCGCGCGCGCCAGCACCGTCTCGCCACCCGCCAGGACAACAGCCACCGTGCGCCGGTCCGGCACGGCCGCGCCGTGCTGCTCGACCCGCGCCACCGTCGCTCCGGTACGGACCACGGCGCCCGCCTTCTCGGCCTCCTGGACCAGCGCGGCGTCGAACTCGGGCCGGTTGATGAGCCCGAAGAGCATCTGCTTCGAACGGCGTGTCCGCGTCAGCTTCCCGCCCAGCGAGAACGTCACGGCGTGCACACGGTCCCTGAACGGCAGCTCGAAGCCGGGCGGCAGCGCGTCGCGCGAAGGCCCGATGATGCCGCCGCCACAGGTCTTGTAACGGGGCAGCTCCGCCTTCTCCAGGAGGAGTACGCGCCGTCCCGCGACCGCGGCCGCGTATGCCGCCGACGACCCGGCCGGACCCGCACCGACCACGACCACGTCCCACACCGGCTCTTCGTGCTCACGTCCGGCGTCTGCGTTCTCGCTGCTCACGATGTGCTTCTGCTCCTGATCGGCCCGGTGATCCGTACTGCTGACGCATCCTACGGCGCAGGAGCCGCCGATCTCGCTGTGGGAGGATCGGGCGGTGCTTGTCGGCCACCCCGTACGAACACATACACGCACAACAACGTCGCACTCACGAGGAGCGTGCCCATGACCGCGAATCCGATCGCCGAGACCATCGCCTCGCTGATGCCCCGCGCCAAGACGGAGCTCGCCGAGCTGGTGGCTTTCGAGTCGGTGGCGGATCCCGCTCAGTTCCCGAAGAGCGAGTGCGAGGCGGCAGCGGTCTGGTGCGCCGACACGCTGCGCACGGAGGGCTTCCAGGACGTCGCGCTGCTCGACACCCCCGACGGCACGCAGTCGGTGTACGGCTTCCTGCCGGGCCCGGCAGGCGCTCCGACCGTTCTGCTGTACGCGCACTACGACGTGCAGCCGCCGCTGGACGAGTCGGCCTGGGTGTCCCCGCCGTTCGAGCTGACCGAACGCAACGGACGCTGGTACGGGCGCGGCGCCGCCGACTGCAAGGGCGGCTTCATCATGCACCTGCTCGCGCTGCGCGCCCTGAAGGCGAACGGCGGCGTCCCGGTCTCGGTGAAGGTGATCGCGGAGGGCTCGGAGGAGCAGGGCACGGGCGGCCTGGAAGCATACGCCGAGGCGCACCCCGACCTCCTCGCCGCCGACACGATCGTCATCGGCGACACCGGCAACTTCCGCGTCGGCCTGCCGACGGTCACCGCGACGCTGCGCGGCATGACCATGCTGCGCGTACGCGTCGACACCCTCGAAGGCAACCTGCACTCCGGCCAGTTCGGCGGCGCCGCCCCGGACGCGCTGGCCGCGCTCATCCAGCTGCTGGCCTCGCTGCGCGCCGAAGACGGTTCGACGACCGTGGACGGGCTGACGACAGACGCCTCGTGGGAAGGCCTGGAGTATCCGGAGGCCGAGTTCCGCAAGGACGCGCGCGTCCTCGACGGTGTCGGGCTGATCGGCCACGGCACGGTCGCCGACCGCATCTGGGCCCGCCCCGCCGTCACCGTCATCGGCATCGACTGCCCGCCGGTGGTCGGCGCCACGCCGTCCCTCCAGGCGAGCGCGCGGGCGCAGATCAGCCTGCGGGTGCCGCCGGGCCAGGACGCCACCGAGGCGACGAAGCTGCTGACCGCGCACCTCGAAGCGCACACGCCGTGGGGCGCGCGGGTTTCGGTGGAACAGGTGGGCCAGGGCCAGCCGTTCAAGGCGGACGTGAGCAGTCCGGCGTACACCTCGATGGCGGAGGCCATGCGCGTGGCGTACCCGGGCGAGGAGATGCAGACGTCCGGCATGGGCGGCTCGATCCCCCTGTGCAACACGCTCGCCGCGCTCTACCCGAAGGCCGAGATCCTGCTGATCGGGCTGAGCGAGCCCGAGGCGCAGATCCACGCGGTGAACGAGAGCGTCTCGCCCGAGGAGCTGGAGCGGCTGTCCGTCGCAGAGGCGTTGTTCCTCGTCAACTACGCCCGTTCCAAGCAGGGTTAAGCGCATAGCTGAGATCGCCGACAGCGTAGATCCGTGCGGCGGGCAGCCGGTCCGCCGTACGTTCGCCGCATGGATCTCGTTGACGTAATCCCCGACCGCCTGCACATGTTCCGCTTCCCCATCGGCCAGGCGTACCTCTGGCGCGACGGCGATGAGCTGACTCTGATCGATGCGGGCAACAAGGACGCGGCCCCGGACATCGAAGAGGCGATACGGAGCCTGGGTCTGCTCCCCGAGAACATCCGCCGGATCGTCCTCACCCACTGCCACCGCGACCACGTCGGCGCCGCCCAGGAACTCGCCGACCGGTACGGCGCCGAAATCGTGGCGCACCGGCTCGACGCTCCAGTGATCCGCGGCGAGCAGCCGGTGCCCGAGCCGGTGCTGCTGGACTGGGAGCGTCCGTTGTACGCCCACGGGCTGACCGTGCCGCCGGCCCCGCCCACCCGGGTGGACCGGGAGGCCGAGGACGGCGACCTGCTGGGCTTCGGCGACGGCGCGCGGGTCGTCCACTCCCCCGGCCATACGGACGGCAGCATCGCCGTCCATCTCCCGCACCACGGTGTGCTGTTCACGGGCGACTGCGTCGCCGGCGTCGGACAGGTGATGCTGGGCGTGTTCAACACCGACCGTGAGCGCGCCCTGGAGTCGTTCCGCCGCCTGGCGGCGCTCGCCCCCTCCACCGCCTGCTTTGGCCACGGCGAACCTCTGACGGACGACGCGGCGTACATCCTGCGGGCATCAGCCGACCGGGACTCCGGCCTCCAGATTGAGCACGGTTGACCTCTCGCGGGCCCGCAGCGCCCAGCGCAGCCGCTCGTAACGGTTGGGGGGCAGCAGCCCGGCGGCCTCCTCCTCGGTGACGAATCGCCAGCCGCGCAGTTCGGAGCCGGGCAGCACCAGCTGTCCGGCCGCCGCGCTGTCGAGCGTGCCCCCGTCGAAGATCAGGCGCAGACCGCCGAAGGCGGGTGGCCGCGGCGGCTCCCAGTCGACGACCAACAGCCTTGGTACGTCGATGAGTTCCATCCCTATCTCCTCCTTGACCTCACGTATCCCGGCGCGCGCGGGCGCCTCCCCCGGTTCCACGACACCGCCGGGGAATTCCCAGCCCGGCTTGTAGGTGGGATCGACGAGCAGCACCCTGCCCTCCTCGTCGAAGAGCAGTACGCCCGCGGCGACGGTCTCGGCCGTCGGCTCGGGCGTCTGCACGATCTCGCAGCTGCCGTCAGCCCCGGTCCGTACCGCGTCGGCGATCTCCACGGCGGTCTGGGCCGGGGTGAGCGCACTGGTGTCGATGACGTGGGCGTCGTGGGGGAGCCACGACAGCGCGGCGCGATAGGGCTCGATGTGCTCGTACGCCCATTGCCGTACGCGCTCGCTGCCTTCGGGGTCGTCCACCAGCTCCTCGCGGGCGGCGATCCGCCCGCGCAGGATCGTTTCGTCGGCCGACAGCAGCACATGGCACACCGGGATACGGCGCGCGGCGAGCCCGCCGAATATCTCGTCGCGGTACTCCTGGCGCAGGAGCGTCATGGGCACCACCAGCATGCCGCCCACTTCCGCGAGCAGCGCGGCCGCGGTGTCCACGACCAGGCGGCGCCAGATGGGGAGGTCCTGATAGTCGGTGACCTCCGCGAGCCGCTTCTGCGGCAGCAGGTTCCGCAGTTCCCCGCCGATCAGTTCGGGGTCGTAGAAGGTGCTGTTCGGGATCAGATCGATCAGTTCGCGCGCGGCGCTGGTCTTGCCCGCACTGAACGCACCGTTGATCCAGACGATCACGGTTCCCCCTCTTCCGTAGCCCCCAGTGGCTTGCCCGCAACACACTGCCACGGAAACCGGGGGTCACCGCATGGTGCCCGCGACCGTTTGGGCACACAACCGTGCCCTTGCTGTTGCATGCCAGGGGCAACGGTGCGGGGCACAGGTGGCGTCGAACCGTATGAGTGGATGCCCTGGTGGGATGCGGGAACCGTGACACACGTGCGCGGAGTCTCGTTGGGGCAACCGGAGCAAGAGTTCAGCAGGCATGGGAGCGGGGTGCGGCATGAGTCGCATGGTGTTGGAACAGTTCCCGGCCGGAGGCCCACGGGGCAGCTGGCCGGCTGAGGAATTCGCCCTGGCACGGCGCGCGGAGGGCTGCCCGGCGGAGGTCGTGATGGACCTGGAGGCGGACGCGTTCCTGGTCGTCGTGGTGCAGCGGGCGGCGGAAGCCGGCTCGCAGGGGCGGGGCTGACCGGGGGCGGCCGGCTACGGCTGCTGCGTGGCGTCGAGGTCGTCGGCGTACTGCTCGATCGCGCGTCGGTAGCTGCGCACCCTTGGGTCGCTGCTGGTGGCCGCCAGGGCCTTCAGCAGCGTACGTACGGCTTCGCGGCCTTCGCCGGTGTTGTACAGGGCCATGGCCAGGAAGGACTTCAGGGCGAGGTCGTGCGGGAACTCCACGAGGCCGCGGCGCAGGGTCCGCAGAGCCGGTTCGTAGCGGCCCAGCACGCGATAGGTGCTGCCCAGGCCGAGGAAGACACCGTGGCGGTCCTCGGTGGGCAGTCCGGGGACGCTCAGGGCCCGTTCGTAGAAGGGCACGGCCTCGCTCTCCAGGCCGAGCACGTCGTGCGCCCACGCGGTCTGGTAGGCGATCTCGGCGTCCTGCGGGTACCGGTCGGCCAGCGTCACCAGCAGGCCCCGGGCCTCGGCGGCCCGGCCGTCCTCGCGCAGCCGTACCGCCTCCGCCAGGGCCGTGTCGCGCTCCTGGTCCCGCTCCTGATCGCCATTCACGCGCCCACGCTCGCACGGTGGGAGGGACCGGGCAAAGTGTTATCCGACGTACGTCGCCGCCTCGCCCGGCTTCCCGCCGAGCCCGGGCGAGGCCGCGGCTGCCGCACCCACCAGGCCCGCGTCGGTTCCGGTCAGGGCCGGGGCGACCTTGAGGCGCCGTACGAAGGAGAGCGTGGCGTACTCGCCGAGTGCGCGGCGCAGGGGCGCGAAGAGCACGTCGCCCGCGCCCGCCACTCCCCCGCCGATGACCGCGATCTCGATCTCGACGAGCGTCGCGGTGGCGGCGATGCCCGCGGCGAGGGCCTGGGCGGCGCGCCGGTACGACGCGACGGCGACCGGGTCTCCGGCGCGGGCGGCGGCCGCCACGGCGGCGGCGGTGGCGTCACCGTCCGGTCCCGGCCGCCAGCCCCGATCGAGCGCCCTGCGTGCGATGTTGGGGCCGCTGGCGATCCGCTCGACGCAGCCGCGGGAACCGCACGGGCACGGGTCGCCGTCCAGGTCGACGCTGATGTGACCGATGTGGCCCGCGTTACCGGTCGGGCCGGGGTGCAGCCGCCCGCCCAGGACCAGGCCGCCGCCGACGCCCGTGGAGACGACCAGGCACAGCGCGTTGTCGTACCCGCGGGCCGCGCCCTGCCAGTGCTCGGCGGCCGTCATGGCCACGCCGTCGCCGACGAGGGTGACCGGCCTGCCGCCCGCTGCCCGGCGTACCCGCTCGACCAGCGGGAAGTCGCGCCAGCCCGGGACGTTGACCGGGCTGACCGTGCCGGCGGAGGCGTCCACCGGTCCCGCGCTGCCGATGCCGACGGCCGTGGCCCGCTCCCACAACGGCGACGCGGTCAGCCGCGCGAACACCACACCGACGGCGCCCATCACACTCTCCGCGTCCTCACGCGAGGGCGTCGGGCGCTGCGCGCGCAGGAGAATCCGGCCGTCGCCGTCCACCAGCGCGCCGGCGATCTTGGTGCCGCCGATGTCGAGAGCGGCGACGAGGTCGGTGTCGGTGTGCATGGGGGTTGGATCTCCAGGCGGGCAGAGGTGGGCGGCAGGGGGTCAGAGCCAGTCTCCATTCAGTTGACAACGTTGTCCAGGGCCTATGCTCGACGCCACACCGTTCGAACACCGACCTCACCCGACAACGACAGGACATCGCACTGTGGCCGAGACCGAAAGCCGCCCCGAGCTCCGTTACGGCAACCGGCCGACCATGAAGGACGTCGCCGCCCGCGCCGGAGTCGGACTCAAGACGGTTTCGCGTGTCGTGAACGGCGAACCGGGCGTCACGCCCGACACCGAGCAGCGCGTCCAGGAAGCGATCGAGGCGCTGGGCTTCCGCCGCAACGACAGCGCGCGCGTCCTGCGCAAGGGCCGCACCGCCAGCATCGGTCTCGTACTCGAAGACCTCGCGGACCCGTTCTACGGGCCGCTGAACCGCGCCGTCGAGGAGGTGGCCCGCGCCCACGGAGCCCTCCTCATCAACGGATCGAGCGCCGAAGACCCCGCCCGCGAACAGGAATTGGTGCTCGCGCTCTGCGCCCGGCGCGTCGACGGTCTGATCGTGATCCCGGCCGGGGACGACCACCGCTACCTGGAGCCGGAGATCGCGGCGGGCGTCGCCACCGTCTTCGTGGACCGTCCCGCCGGGAAGATCGACGCGGATGTGGTGCTCTCCGACAGCTTCGGCGGCGCGCGCGAGGGCGTGGCCCACCTGATCGGGCACGGCCATCGCCGTATCGGCTTCATCGGCGACCAGCCGCGCATCCACACCGCCAACGAGCGGCTCCGCGGCTATTACGCCGCGATGGAGGACGCCGGGCTGCCGGCTGACGACGCATGGGTGTCGCTCGGCAGCACGGCTCCCGAGCGCGTACGGGACGCCGTCACCGCGATGCTGAACGCCCCCGAGCCCGTAACCGCCATCTTCGCGGGCAACAACCGGGTGACGGTGACCGCGGTACGGGTCCTCGCCGAGCGGGAGCGTCCCGTCGCCCTGGTCGGGTTCGACGACATCGAACTCGCCGACCTGCTCCAGCCGGGCCTCACCGTCGTCGCGCAGGACGCCACCATGCTCGGCCGTACCGCGGCCGACCGCCTCTTCCGGCGCCTCGACGGCGTGAACGACGCTCCCGCGCGGGTGGAACTGCCAACACGCCTCATCGCGCGCGGGTCGGGCGAGATCCCGCCGTGGACCCCCTGAGGGCCGTGCGGCGCCGCTGACTGCCGCGAGCGCCGGCATCCGCCGCTGCGGGCAGGCGACCTGCGGCCGCCCCAGGGCGCGCAGAAGTGCGAACGCCGCCGCGAAAGGCGCCACCGCGCCGAGAGCCGTCGGCGCCTTGAACCCCTGAGGCCTGCCTGTGCGGCGCCGGTGTCCGCCGCTGCGGCGGGCGGCCGACAGCCGCCCAAGGCGTGGTGCAGGGCGAACGCCGCAGCGAACGGGGCCACCGTGCCGAGCCCCGTTTGCGTCAGCAGACGGGCAGGCCGGGTACCGGCTCGTCGTTGTTGCCGCCCTTGATGTAGACGTCGCTGACGAAGACGTTGGTGTTACCGCGGTCGTCGTCCGTCTTGGCCCACCAGACGTTGGTCCACTGGCCGTAGGTCTCCCGGCGGCCGAGATTCTGCTGGCAGTAGAAGTAGTTGGTGCCCGCGTTGAGGACGCCGACCTCGGCGCCGGACGCCGTGTAGGACGCGGCCGTCTCCCAGACCGTGCAGTTGTACTTGCCGGCGCCGATGCTGTGGCAGGCGGGCTCCGGAGCGGGTTCACCGGGACCGCTCCCGCCGCCGCTGGTCGTGGTCGTCGAGCCGCCGCCGGCGGACCCGCCGGTCGCCGCGCCGCCGGAATCGCCGGCCCCGCCGGACGTGTCCGCGCCGCCGGTGGAGCCCGACGTACCGGAAGCTCCGTCGTCCGAGCCGCCGTCCGAGCCTGCGGAGTCCTTGCCGCCGTCACCGTCGCCGGCGGGCGGCTTGGCGTCCGGTCGCGAAGTCTTCTCCGGGCCCTGATCAGTGGACTTGGAGGCGGCCGGTTTCTTCGTCGCGGCGGGCTCGCTGCCCGCAGGCATCCGGTCGAGGCCGCTGGGAGACGCGGCTTCTTCCTCCGCCCCCTTCGCCAGGCCGCCGGATGTCTGCTCCGTACGGTCGTTAAGTACGTACGTCACGCCGCCACCGGCCAGCAGGACCGCCGCGACGCCCGCCGCCACAAGGGCCGTCCTGCCGCGCCCGGGCCTGCGCTCCGGAGCGGGCGCGGGCGAGTGCGCGGGCGCGGACGCGGCAACCGGACCGGCGGGCGCCGACTGCGCGGGCTGCCGGCTCACGGCGGGGCCGAATCCCTCCGGCTGGTGCGGCAGCACATCGCGCACAGTGGGCTCGCGGTGGGCGCCGCCATAAGGGCCACCCTGCGAGACGCCGCCCTGCGGCACGCCGCCGAGTGCCGCCGTGTCCTCCCCCGCAGCGACCGCGGCCAGCAGCCGAGCCGCCTCCTGGGCATCGGGACGCTGCGCCGGGTCCTTGCTCATCAGCTGCTGGAGCACGGGCCCGAGCGGCCCCGCCCGGCGCGGCTCCGGCAGCGGGTCCTGGACGATCGCGGTCAGCGTGGACCACGTTGACGTACGGCGGAACGGAGATCCGCCCTCCACCGCGGCGTACAGCGTCGCGCCGAGCGCCCAGACGTCCGACGCGGGCCCCGGTTCCTGGCCCTGGGCGCGCTCGGGCGCCAAGTAGTCGAGGGAGCCGACCAGTTCGCCGCTGCGCGTGAGGTGCGTCGTGGAGCCGTCGCCCGGGTCGTCCATCGCGGCGATCCCGAAGTCGGTCAGAACCACCCGCCCGCTGTCGCGGTCGAGCAGCACATTGCCCGGCTTGACGTCGCGGTGCAGCACGCCGACAGCGTGCGCGGCGCCCAGCGCCTCCAGCACCCTGGCGCCGATGGACGCGGCTTCGCGCGGGTCCAGAAGTCCCCGTTCGCGCAGTACGTCGTCCAGCGAGGGCCCGTCGACGAGTTCCATGACGATGACCGGGCGGCCGTTGTGCTCGGTGACGTCGTGGACGGCGATGACTCCTGGGTGCCGTACGCGCGCGGCGGCCCGCGCCTCGCGCTGCATCCGGATCCGCAGGCCGTCCAGTTCGGGCCCCGACGAGTCGTTGTACGTACGCAGTTCCTTGACCGCGACCTCGCGGCCGAGCACCTCGTCGACGGCGCGCCAGACGACGCCCATGCCGCCTCTGCCGAGTTGTTCGACCACCCGGTAGCGGCCGGCCAACCGCTCGTTCTCCCCCGTAGCCACCGCTGCCCCGTTCCTGTGTTCCGACTGAGATCGGGTACAGAGTACGGGGCAGCGGTGACAGCGCCGGACCCTACTGGGCCGTTGCCGTGAGGTCTCCTCGGCGCGGCGACGCGAAGCCGTCGAGGTCCGCCCGGGTCAGGCCGGTGAGGCGGGCGACCTCGGCGGTGTCGAGGGCGCCGCAGTCGATGCCGCGCAGCAGGTAGCCGCTGAGCGCCTTGGCGGTCGCGGGCTCGTCCATCACGTCGCCGCCCGCGTGGTTGACGTACGCGGCGAGACGCGCGGCGGCCTGCTCGTACCCCTCACGGTAGAAGGCGAACACGGCGGCGTAACGGGTGGGGATGTGGGCCGGGTGCATGTCCCAGCCCTGGTAGTAGGCGCGGGCCAGGGCGCGGCGCGTGAGGCCGTAGTGGAGCCGCCAGGCCTCGTGGACGTGCTCGGTGGTGCCGACGGGCAAGACATTGGTGGAGCCGTCCGAGACGCGCACGCCGGTGCCCGCCGCCGCGACCTGCATGATCGCCTTGGCGTGGTCGGCGGCCGGGTGGTCGCTGGCCTGGTAGGCGGCGCTGACGCCGAGGCAGGCGCTGTAGTCGAACGTGCCGTAGTGCAGTCCGGTGGCGCGGCCCTCGGCGGCGTCGATCATCCGGGCCACGGCGGCGGTGCCGTCGGCGGCGAGGATGGACTGGCTGGTCTCGATCTGGATCTCGAAGCCGATCCGTCCCGCGTCCAGACCGCGCGCCTTCTCGAACTCCTCAAGGAGGCGCACCATCGCGGTGACCTGCTCGGGGTACGTGACCTTGGGCAGCGTGAGGACGAGCCCGTCGGGCAGGCCGCCGGCCTCCATCAGGCCGGTGAGGAAGATGTCGAGGGTGCGAATGCCGCGGTCGCGTACCGCCGCCTCCATGCACTTCATGCGGATGCCCATGTACGGGGCTGCCGTGCCGTTGGCGTACGCCTCGCTGATCAGCCGGGCGGCGCGGGCGGCGTGCGCGTCCTCGTCGGCGTCACTGCGGCCGCCGTAGCCGTCCTCGAAGTCGACGCGCAGGTCCTCGATGGGCTCGCGCTCCAGCTTGGCCCGTACGCGGTCGTACACCGGCCCTGCGAGGTTGTCGGAGAGCCCGAGGACAGCGGCGAAGGACGCGGCGTCCGGGGCGTGCTCGTCGAGCGCGGCGAGGGCCTGGTCACCCCACGAGCGCACGGTGCCGGCGGCGAAGACGTCCCCGGGTACGTAAACGGTGTGTACGGGCTGGCGGGTGCCTGGGTCTCCCGGGTAACGGCGGGCGAGCTCCTCGTCGACCGGTACGAGGGAGGCGCTGATGCCTTCGCTGACCGCGCCCGCGAGGCTCGTCGCCACCTTCTCCTGCTGACCCATTACCAACCCTCCAGTTTTCCGCTTCACGGAATCAATAATCCGCATAGCGAAGTTAACGGCCGGTCGTGACCTGCGTCAATGGTCTCCGGAAAGCGGCCGGGGCCGCGCGGTGAACATCACCACACGGCCCCGGGCGTATTACGGCTCGTCGCTGCCGCGCAGGTCAGCCCTTGCGGGCCTTGACCTCTTCGGTCAGCTGCGGGACGACCGCGAACAGGTCGCCGACGACGCCGTAGTCGACGAGGTCGAAGATCGGCGCCTCGGCGTCCTTGTTGATGGCGACGATCGTCTTCGAGGTCTGCATGCCGGCCCGGTGCTGGATCGCGCCGGAGATGCCGGACGCGATGTACAGCTGCGGGGAGACCGACTTGCCGGTCTGACCGACCTGGTTGGAGTGCGGGTACCAGCCGGCGTCCACGGCGGCGCGCGAAGCGCCGACAGCGGCGCCGAGCGAGTCGGCGAGCTCCTCGATGACGTGGAAGTTCTCGGCGCCGTTGACGCCGCGGCCGCCGGAGACCACGATCGCGGCCTCGGTCAGCTCGGGGCGGCCGGTGGACTCGCGCGGGGTGCGCGAGACGACCTTGGTGCCGGTCGCGGTCTCACCGAAGGAGACGGCGAGCGCCTCGACGGTGCCGGCGGCCGGGGCGGCCTCGACCGGCGCCGAGTTCGGCTTGACGGTGATGACCGGGGTGCCCTTGGAGACACGGGACTTGGTGGTGTACGAGGCGGCGAACACGGCCTGCGTGGCCACCGGGCCCTCGTCGCCGGCCTCCAGGTCGACGGCGTCCGTGATGATGCCGGAGCCGATACGGACCGCGAGGCGGGCCGCGATCTCCTTGGCCTCGGCGGAGGACGGCACGAGCACGGCGGCCAGGGAGCCCCCGGCGGACACCGCGTCGTACGCGGCCTGGAGCGCGTCCACCTTCGGTACGACGAGGTACTCGGCGAACTCGGGGGCGTCGGCGGTGAGGACCTTGACGGCGCCGTGCTCGGCGAGCACCGTGGCGGTGGCCTCGGCGCCGTTGCCCAGCGCGACGGCGACGGGCTCGCCGATGCGGCGGGCGAGCGTCAGCAGCTCAAGGGTGGGCTTGCGGACGGCACCGTCCACGTGGTCGACATAGACGAGAACTTCAGCCATGGGACTTCAATCTCCTGCGAGTGCGAAGAATCTGGGGGCGTGTGAGGGGGCGTACGAGTCCTAGATGAACTTCTGGCCCGCGAGGAACTCCGCGAGCTGCTTGCCGCCCTCGCCCTCGTCCTTGACGATCGTGCCCGCGGTGCGCGCCGGGCGCTCCGTGGCGGAGTCGACCTTGGTCCAGGAGCCCTCGAGGCCGACCTCGTCGGCGTCGATCTCCAGGTCGTCCAGTTCCAGGGACTCCACCGGCTTCTTCTTGGCGGCCATGATGCCCTTGAAGGACGGGTAGCGGGCCTCGCCCGACTGGTCCGTCACGGACACGACCGCCGGCAGCGAAGCCTCGAGCTGCTCGCTCGCGCTGTCGCCGTCACGACGACCCTTCACGACACCGTCCTCGACGGAGACCTCGGAGAGCAGCGTGACCTGCGGGACACCCAGGCGCTCGGCCAGGATGGCCGGGAGGACACCCATGGTGCCGTCGGTCGACGCCATGCCGCAGATGACCAGGTCGTAACCGGTCTTCTCGACGGCCTTGGCGAGCACCAGCGAGGTGGCCATGACGTCACTGCCGTGCAGGTCGTCGTCCTCGACGTGGACGGCCTTGTCGGCGCCCATCGACAGCGCCTTGCGCAGGGCGTCCTTGGCGTCCTCGGGGCCGACGGTCAGCACGGTGATCTCCGCGTCGTCGGCCTCGTCGGCGATCTGCAGCGCCTGCTCGACGGCGTACTCGTCGAGCTCCGACAGCAGGCCGTCGACGTCGTCGCGGTCGACGGTCAGGTCATCGGCGAAGTGCCGGTCGCCGGTGGCGTCGGGCACGTACTTCACACAGACAACGATCCTCAAGCTCACGCCGGCTCTCCTACTGCATCGTCTATTTCTTGACTGCCTCGTTGCAGGCAGCATAGGCGCCTGAAAGGGCGGATCCCGGTCGGGGCGGACCCTCACTCCGACCGGAATATTACTCGTCAGTACACCCAGTGTGTTCCCAGTAAGCAAGCGCTTTGAACTGTGACCTTGCCAACCCTGTGTAATCGGCGTATTCGGCCGGCACGGGGAACTCTCAGTCCCTCAGCGCGTTGAAGCGTCCCTGGTGGTAGAGCAGTGGCCGGCCGTTGCCCGCGGGGTCTCCCGCGACTGCCTGGCCGAGCACGATTCGATGATCCCCCGCCGGCACGCGCGCCACCACACGGCACACCAGCCACGCCAGTACGCCGTCGAGCACGGGCACTCCCTCGGGTCCCGCACGCCACCGGGTGGGCGCCGCGAAACGGTCGGCGCCACTGCGGGCGAACGTGGCCGCCAGCTCCCGCTGGTCCTCGGCGAGTATGTGGACGCCGATGTGCTCGGCCTCGGCCAGCACCGGCCAGCTGGACGAGCCGGTGCCCACACCGAAGGAGATCATCGGCGGGTCGGCGGCGACCGAGTTGAGCGAGGTGGCGGTGAAACCGACGGGGCGGGAGCCCTGGGCGGTGATCACGGCGACGCCGGCGGCGTGCTGCCGGAAGACCGAACGCAACAGCTCGGGCGAGCCTTCGAGGGGCTGCCCCGGAATCCGGAGCGGAGCGGCGAGGTCGGGTGAAACCGTCATGGAGGTGTCCTTGGTGTCCTTCTGCGGCGGATGCGTACGTGCCCGTGGGTGCTCAGGCACCGGGACAGCGCGCGCTCGCGTTGCGGGCCAGGTCGACATGGGCCCGCCCGTAGAGAAGGAGTTCTGACGGCACGCGGTCAGACTGGCGATTCGTGGCGGGTGCAGTCAAGCCGAGTCCGGGAGATGGGACGTGCGTCACGGCGCCCGTACGCGCTGTCATACGGCGTGGCCGAGGGCGGCGATGACATCGGCCCGGCGCGGCTGTCCGCAGGCCCGGCGCACGATCCGGCCGCCCGCGTCGAGCACGAGCACGGTGGGCGTGGCGAGGATGCCGAGTTCGCGTACGAGATCGAGTCGCGCCTCGGCGTCGATCTCCACATGGGTGACGCCTTCGACCATGTCCGCCACCTCGGTGAGGGTCCTGCGGGTCGCGCGGCAGGGCTGGCAGAAGGCGCTGGAGAACTGCACGAGCGTCGCCCGCCGCCCCGGCTCAGCGCCCAGTTCGGCCGCACTCAGCCGCGTACCGCCGTCATGCCCTGCCACCTTCGGCCTCCCCTTGATCCCTGCCTCTTCCCGGCTTCAGTTTCAGCGTTCACCACAGAGAGACGATTCCTCATGTTTCCGTACGTGACGAGAATCTCGCGTATGAAGGTCCTCAGGGCTGGCTACTCGGCCGCTCATGGGGCACGATCTGCCCAATGCCGCTAAACCTACGGCTGCGTAACCTCCGCCGGGAGAGCCCTCCCCGGGCACAGAAGGGTCCCCCCTGACATGGCAGAACTCGTCTATCGACCGGTCATCGGTGCCGCACTCACCCTGTTCAAGGCGCTGGACCTGAAGATCGACACGCAGGGTTCTGAGAACGTCCCCCGCACCGGTGGCGCCGTGCTGGTGAGCAACCACATCAGCTACCTGGACTTCATCTTCTCCGGACTCGGCGCACTGCCGCAGAAGCGCCTCGTGCGCTTCATGGCGAAGGACTCGGTCTTCCGACACAAGATCTCCGGACCGCTGATGCGCGGCATGAAGCACATCCCCGTGGACCGCGAGCGCGGTGAGACGGCGTACGCGCACGCCCTCGACTCGCTGCGCTCCGGAGAGATCATCGGGGTCTTCCCCGAGGCGACGATCTCCGAGTCGTTCACGCTCAAGAGCTTCAAGTCGGGTGCGGCGCGGATGGCTCAGGAAGCCGGCGTTCCGCTGATCCCGATGGCGCTGTGGGGCACCCAGCGCGTCTGGACCAAGGGCAGGCCACGCAACTTCGGCCGCAATCACATCCCCGTGACGATACGAGTCGGCGAGCCCATGGACGCGCCCACGGACGAGTACGCGGGTGCGATCACGCGCCGGGTGCGCGGCCGCGTACAGGAGCTCCTCGAAGCCGCCCAGCGTGCGTATCCCGTACGCCCGAAGAACGCCGAGGACACCTGGTGGATCCCGGCGCACCTCGGCGGTACGGCGCCGACCGCGGCGCAGGTGCGCGAGGCCGGCTAGCTAGGCGTCCGCCGACCGTCGGCCGACCGTTCGCCGGGCAGCGCTTTCAGAGTGCGGCCGGGAGTGTCCGCCAGAGGTACGGGCGGTCCGGAGCGGCTCGCAGAACGCGCAGGACCGCCGGATGCGGTGAGGCGTACAGCACCGGATAGTCCACCTCACCGGACTCCGGGCGTATGGCGAAGGCCAGCCGCTCCCGCTCCAGGGAGAACCGCGCGTCAACGCCCGGCTTGTTGCCGCGCGGATCCTGGCGCGCCCAGCCGTCGCTCCCGGGCAGCTTGACCGCGACGAGTCCGTGGATCACGGGGTTCGAGCCGTCGTCGTCCGTGAGGCGCTGGTAGCACAGCGCCGTCGGGATGCCCTCCGCCCGAAGCAGCGCGGCGAGGGCGTGGGCCTTGGCGTAGCAGATTCCGGTGCGTTGCGCGATCACGTCGGAGGCACGCCAGGTGACGCGTATGTCGTCCACGTCGCTGGAGTGCGGGATGGTGTCGCGTACGAATTCGTAGGCCGCTTTGGCGTATGTGTATGCATCAGCCCCTTCGGCACGCAGCTGACCGGCCGTCTCCCGGACCAGCGGATGCTCATGGTCGATGACGTCGTCGGCAGCCAAATAGGCTGACAGATCAGGGCTTTCCTGAATCAGTTCCATGGCATCAGAGCGTAAATATGCGACCGACCGGAAGTCAATGGCTTTCCAGTCAGTCGCATACTTATGCGCCGCGCGGGGCTTCTTCGAGCTACCTGGCCATCTCTTCCTTGAGTGCCTGCACGAAGCCGTCCACGTCGCCCTCGGTGGTGTCGAAGGAGCACATCCAGCGCACGTCACCGACCGCTTCGTTCCAGAAGTAGAAGCGATAGCGCTTCTGCAGACGCTCGCTCACGTCGTGCGGCAGGCGCGCGAAGACGGCGTTGGCCTGCACCTCGTAGAGGATCTCGACGCCGTCCACCTGGCGGACGCCGTCGGCGAGCCGCTTGGCCATCGCGTTGGCGTGGCGGGCGTTGCGCAGCCACAGGTCACGCGCGAGCATCGCCTCCAGCTGCACCGAGACGAAACGCATCTTCGAGGCGAGCTGCATCGACATCTTGCGCAGATGCTTCATGGCGCGCACGGCGTCCGGGTTGAGTACGACCACGGCCTCACCGAAGAGCATGCCGTTCTTCGTCCCGCCGAAGGTCAGGATGTCGACGCCCACGGTGTTCGTGAAGGTCCGCAGCGGTACGTCGAGCGAGGCCGCGGCGTTGGATATCCGGGCCCCGTCGAGGTGCACCTTCATCCCGTGCTGGTGCGCGTGGTCGCAGATCGCCCGGACCTCGTCCGGCGTGTAGACCGTGCCCAGCTCGGTGTTCTGGGTGATCGAGACGACCTGCGGCATGGCGCGGTGCTCGTCTTCCCAGCCGTACGCCTGCCGGTCGATGAGCTCGGGGGTGAGCTTGCCGTCCGGCGTCGGTACGGTCAGCAGCTTCAGGCCGCCGACGCGCTCCGGGGCGCCGCACTCGTCGACGTTGATGTGCGCGGACTCGGCGGCGATGACCGCGCCCCAGCGGTCGGTGAGCGCCTGCAGGGCGACCACGTTGGCGCCCGTCCCGTTGAAGACGGGGAACGCCTCGGCGAACGGGCCGAAGTGGCTGTGCATGATCCGCTGCAGGTGGTCGGTGTAGTCGTCCTCGCCGTAGGCGACCTGGTGGCCGCCGTTGGCGAGGGCGAGGGCGGCGAGCACCTCGGGGTGGGCGCCCGCGTAGTTGTCGCTCGCGAAGCCGCGGACCCGCGGGTCGTGGTGCCGGCGTGCGTCGGTCTTCGCCGCGTTCGCCGGATCCGGGTTCACGGCATTCACGGCTTGGGAGTCAGCCACAGACGCTGTCCATTCACTTCCCTGGCGGGCTTGTCCCAGACTCCGGCGATGGCCTCGGCCAGTTCCTTGACGTCCGTGAAGCCCGCGAACTTCGCGTTCGGGCGCTCGGCGCGCATCGCGTCGTGCACCAGTGCCTTGACGATCAGGATGGCAGCCGCCGTACGCGGGCCCTCCTCGCCCCCCGCCTTGCGGAACGCGTCCGCGAGAGCCAGGGTCCACGCCTCGGCGGCAGCCTTGGAGGCGGCGTACGCGGCGTTGCCGGCGGTGGGCTGAGAGGCACCGGCCGCGCTGATCAGCAGGTAGCGGCCGCGGTCGCTGCGCAGGAGCGGGGCCTGGAAGGCGAGGGAGGTGTGCTGGACCGTTCGGATCAGCAGCTTCTCCAGCAGATCCCAGTCCGCCAGGTCCGTCTCGGCGAACGTCGCACTGCCGCGCCAGCCGCCGACCAGGTGAACCATGCCGTCGATCCGGCCGAATTCCTTCTCGGTCTTGTCGGCCCACTCGCGGGTCGCGCGGAGGTCGAGGAGGTCCACGGTGTCGCCGACGACGGTGGCGCCCCCATGGGCGTACCTGGCGGCGTCGACGGCCTCGGCGAGGCGCTCGGCGTTCGCGTCCGAGCCGACCACGATCGCGCCTGCCTCGGCCAGCCTGAGCAGAGTAACCCGACCCGCGGGTCCGCCCGCTCCGGCCACCGCGACCACGGCGCCTTCCAGCGGTCCGCCGTTGCCGTTGCTGCTTGTCATGGTCGTCTCCTCCTGGGCGCGAGGGCTCACGCGGACACCCGCTCGGCGCTCGCCGCGGTGATCCCCTTGGTGGAGGCGATCACGTTCTTCAGCTTCTTGGCAAGGGCCTCATAGAACATGCTCAACGGAAACTCGTCCGGAAGCACATCGTCCACGAGCTTGCGCGGCGGCAGCGACAGGTCGAGGGCGTCGGGGCCCTTGGCCCAGCGCGATCCGGGGTGCGGAGCGAGATACGTCGACACCAGGTCGTACGCGGCGAACCAGTGGACCAGCTTGGGACGGTCGATGCCGGCCCGGTAGAGGTCCTCGATCTCGGCGCAGAGCTGGTTGGTGACCTGCGGGGCCCGCTCCCAGTCGATCTTCAGCGTGTTGTCGGTCCAGCGCACCACGTCGTGCTTGTGCAGGTACGCGAAGAGCAGCTGGCCGCCGAGACCGTCGTAGTTGCGGTTGCGGTCACCGCTGACCGGGAAGCGGAACATCCGGTCGAACAGCACGGCGTACTGGACGTCACGGCCGTGCGTGTTGCCCTCGGACTCCAGCTTCACGGCCTCCTTGAAGGCAGTGAGGTCACAGCGCAGCTCCTCCAGGCCGTACATCCAGAACGGCTGGCGCTGCTTGATCATGAAGGGGTCGAACGGCAGGTCGCCGTGGCTGTGGGTGCGGTCGTGGACCATGTCCCACAGGACGAACGCGTCCTGGCAGCGCTTCTGGTCGGAGACCATCGCGCGGATGTCGTCCGGCAGCTCGAGACCGAGGATGTCGACGGATGCCTCGGTGACGCGGCGGAAGCGGGCAGCCTCGCGGTCACAGAAGATGCCGCCCCAGCTGAAGCGCTCGGGGGCTTCCCGTACGGCGATCGTCTCGGGGAAGAGCACCGCGGAGTGGGTGTCGTACCCGGCGGTGAAGTCCTCGAAGGTGATGCCGAGGAAGAGCGGGTTGTCGTAGCGGGTGCGCTCCAGCTCCGACAGCCACTCGGGCCACACCATGCGCAGCACGACCGCTTCGAAATTGCGGTCCGGGTTGCCGTTCTGGGTGTACATCGGGAAGACGACCAGGTGCTGGAGGCCGTCGGCGCGCTGCTGAGCGGGCTGGAAGGCGAGCAGCGAGTCCAGGAAGTCCGGGACGACGAAGCCACTGGCGACCCACTTGCGCAGGTCGGCGACGAGCGCACGGTAGTACGCCGCGTCGTGCGGCAGCAGGGGTGCGAGCACCTCGACCGCGTTGATCATTCGGTCGACAGTCGCCTCCGCGGTGGCGCGGGTCGGGGCGCCCTCGGCGTCGAAAGCAATGGATCCGTCCGCCGACTGCCAGGGCCGGACCGCCTCCACGGCATTCTTGAGCTCGGGCCAGGCCGGGTGCTCGACCACGCGCCGGGCACCAGGTATGCCATCGGCGACTGTGTCCTGCACAAGAATTTCCGTCATGTCACTTCCTCCACGGGAGAACCTCGCGTCAAGGCACCGTATAGGTGTTCTGGTCTCCCATTCAAGCTCACCCTCAATAAATTATCCTGCCGAGCCCCCGTGATCGCCGCCATTCTTCCTGTCTTTTGCCGTACGGGCGATGGCTTCTGCCACGCCAGTGAGCGCGTCCCGGGCGTCGGCGAGGAGCCCCGGGAAGGCGAAGAAGCCATGGAACATCCCGGGATAGTGCGCTTCGGTGACCGGCACTCCGGCGGTGCGCAGCCGCTGCGCGTACGCCCGCCCCTCGTCGCACAGCGGGTCGCAGCCCGCCGTGACGATGTGCGCGGGCGGCAGCCCGGACACGTCGCCGGTCCGCAGCGGGGAGGCGTGGCGGTGGCCGCCGTCGCCGTCCGGGCCCAGATACTGCTCCCAGAACCAGCGCAGCGCGCCGGCCTCCATGAAGTAGCCGGTGGCGTTGGCGCGGTAGGAGCGGGTGTCCTGCGCGGAATCGGTCGCCGGGTAGACGAGCGCCTGGAGGGCCAGGGCGGGGCCGCCCCGCTCCTTGGCGACGATCGCGATGACGGCCGAGAGGGTGCCGCCCGCGCTGTCGCCCGCCACGACCAGGGCATCCGGGTCGCCGCCCAGCTCCCCGGCATGGTCCGCGGCCCACAGGAGGGCGGCGTACGCATCCTCGACGGCGGCGGGGAAGGGGGCCTCCGGCGCGAGCCGGTAGTCGACGGATACCAGCACGGCGCCCGACGTGCGGCAGAGCTCGCGTACAGAGTCGTCGTGGCTGTCCAGACCGCCGATGACCCAGCCGCCGCCGTGGAAGTAGACGACGGTAGGGCGGGGGCCGGGCGCCGCGTCCGGCCGGTAGACCCGCACCGGTATGCCCGGAGAGCCTGAGGGACCGGGGACAGTACGGTCCTCCACCGAGCCCACCGCCGGCGGCTCCACGGGGGGCCTCGGCAGCGCGTCGATGATGCGCCGGGCCTCGACGGCGTCGGTCACGGCCCCGCCCAGATCCGGAAAGGCGGACGCCATGAGGTCGACCAGGGTGCGGGCCCCGGGGGTGAGACGGTCGGGCTCACCGGTCATCGGAAGCTCTCCCTCTTCCTCTCGTTCACGTACGGATTGAAGTGCGGAATGACCTTCTCGCCCCACTGCCGGATCGTTTCCAGGCACGCTTCCTGCGGCACCGTGCCCATCTGGATCAGGCACATGATCTCGTCGGCACCGGCGTCACGGAGGCGTTCGGCGTAGGCGATGGCGTCGTCGGCCGTGCCGTAGGCGTGGTCGGCGTTGAAGGTGGCCGTGGCGGCCGGGCGTACCGGGATGCTGTGCTCGTGGAGCCGCGCGACGACCTGCTCGGCCGCCCTGCGCATCTCGGCCGCCTCGTCGGCGCCCTCGACGACCGCCTCGTCGGGGATGCCGGCGCCGCCGTACCAGTGGCCGATGGACTGCGCGAAGAAGCGCTGGCCGCGGGTCCCGATGCGCCGGGCCTGCTCGCGGTCGTCGAGCACGATCGTCGGGCAGAGCACGGAGAAGTGGTCGTTTACGGCGGTTGAGACGAAGCGGTCCGGTGTACGGGCGGCGAGCGCGGCGTCGTAAGCCGTGCGCATCTGTGCGATCGACTCCGGCCCGGCGAATCCCATCACCAGCGCCCCGATGCCGAGTTCAGCGGCCTGGGTAAGGGTCTCGGTGCGGCTGCACGCGAGGAAGAGCGGGGGGTGCGGCGTCTGCTGGGGCCGGGGGAGGATCGGGTGCGGCGGGATGTCGATCAGCTCACCGTGATATTCGAGCTCGTCCTCCTGCCACGCCTTTCCGATGATCCGCAGCGCTTCCTCCACCTCCCGCGTCGTACGGTCCCTGTCGACGCCGCACAGCGACGTCTCCTGCTCCGTGCCGCCGCGCCCGGCCCCCAGGTCGAGCCGCCCGCCGGAGAGCAGATCGAGCATCGCGGCGCGCTCGGCGACGCGCACCGGGTGGTTGAAGTTGAAGGGCATGCAGACGACACCGTGACCGATGCGGATGGTCGTGGTCTTCGCGGCGACCCACGTCAGGAAGATCTCCGGGGCGGACATGTGCGCGTACCACTTCAGGGAATGGTGCTCGACGGCCCAGATCCGGTCGAAGCCCATCTGCTCGGCGAGTACCGCCTGTTCGACGCTGTCGCGGATGACCTGATGCTCGCGTTCGACGGTGGGGTCGGCCAGCTGGGCCTCGAAGATCACGGAGAACTTCACGGTGCCTCCAGGGGGTTGCGTCCTTGGGGCTGCGCTTATTTCAATTAGTCATATGACTAGTCGTCAGACTGAAAAGAAGCAAGAGTCCGAACTGCCGCCGACCGCATGGGCGGTGCTCGGCCTGCTCTCCTTCCCGGGCGAGCGAACCGGTTACGAGCTGAAGAAATGGGCCGACGCCTCACTGCGCTTCTTCTACTGGGCGCCCGCGATCAGCCAGATCTACGCGGAGCTGCGCCGGCTCGAAGCCCTCGGTTACGCGGCCTCCCGGCGCTCGGGTCCCGAGGAGCCGCGCGCGAAGCGCCGATACGCGATCACGGGAACGGGCCGAGCGGCGCTCGCCGCGTGGGCGGACGGCTCCGGGGACGCGGGCCCGCCCGTTCTCAAGCACCCTCTGGTGCTCCGCGTCTGGCTGGGTCACTTGGCGGACCCGGATCGCCTCCGCGCGCGCGTGGCGGACCATATCGCCCGTACGAGCGGCGAGCTGAAGGAGGTACGGGACGCCCTGGCCCGCACCGAAGGAGTCGCGCAGTGGGCGCACCCGCACGTGGCGCTGCGCTGGAGCGAGCGGCAGCATCTGGCGGAGCTGGAGCTTGCCGAGGCCATGCTGGCGGATCTGGACGGGCTGAGCACGGCGCCGCGTCAACACTGACGGGGCGCGCCCACGCACGAGTGACGCAGGTCGCGGACAGCCGCCCCGCGGCGGTAGGACGGAAGGGAGCCGCCTCGATCCCCTTCTCTGCGATCCGCCGGGAGCCATACCGCGTGAGTACCCGTGCAGTCCTTGTCGCCGCCCTGATCACGGGTCTGATCCTCGGGATCGCCGGAGCCCGAGCGGAGCACTCCGCTTCCCCGCGCGAGACGGGTTCCCTCAGCGAAGCGGGCCGTTAGGCTGCCCGGGAGCCGCCGTCGACGGAAGCGAGATTGCCTTGAGTTTCCTCACCATTGGTCACCGCGGGGTCATGGGTGTCGAGCCGGAGAGCACCCTCCGTTCCTTCGTCCGTGCCGAGCAGGCCGGCATGGACGCCATCGAGCTCGACCTGCATCTGAGCAAGGACGGCGCGCTCGTCGTCATGCACGACGCCGAGGTGGACCGTACGACCGACGGCCGGGGCGCGATCGCCGACCTGACCCTCGCGGAACTGCGGGGGCTCGACGCGGGGCAGGGCGAGCGCGTCCCGCTCTTCGAGGAGGTCCTGGACGCGGTGAAGTCGCCGCTCCAGGCGGAGATCAAGGACGCGGCGGCGGCGCGGGCGCTGGCCGCGGTGATGCACCGGCGTGATCTGACGGGCCGCGTGGAGGTGTCGTCGTTCCACGACGAGGCGGTCGCCGAGATCTCGTCGCTGGTCCCCGGCGTACGGACGGTGCTGATCGCCAGCCGTTACGGCAACGACGTGGTGGACCGCGCCAGGGCGGTGGGCGCGCCGACCCTGGCGCTGAACATCCGCCGGCTGACCCTGGAGACGGTGGAACGGGCGCACGCGGCGGGGCTGCGGGTCATTGGGTGGGTGGTGAACACGCAGGATCATCTGCGGCTGGTGCGGGCGCTGGAGCTGGACGGTGCGACTACGGACTACCCGGAGATCCGCCGGACGGGGCGCTTCACGGCGTAGGCGGCGCGGCGGGGCGCGGGGCGGGCGCCTGCGGCGGGCTTGTTCCCAACCCCGCCCCTTCCCGAACTGGGGCAAGCCCCAGCCCCCAGACCACACAGACGCCCTACGGGCGTGTCCTCAAACGCCGGACGGGCCGGATGGATCCCCGCGCGGCGGAGCCGCAAATGTCACGGCCTGGCAGAGGCGGGGCGGGAAATGGCCCGCCGCGGGCGATCGCGCCCTAGCCCAGCGCCTTCACCAGCAGCTCGAACTCCAAGTCGTCCCGCTGCGGAACGCCGAAGCGCTCGTCGCCGTACGGAAAAGGCGTCATCCGCCCCGTACGCCGGTAGCCACGCCGCTCGTACCACGCGATGAGATCCTCCCGCACGGAGATCACCGTCATGTGCATCTCCCCCACCCCCCAGACCTCCCGCACCATCCGCTCCGCCTCAGCGATGATCACCTTCCCGAGGCCCCCGCCCTGTGCATCGGGACGTACGGCGAACATGCCGAAGTACGCGGCCTCCCCCCGGTGTTCGAGCTGGCAGCAGGCAACCAGCACACCGTCCCGCTCCACCGCGAGCAGCCGGCTGTCCGGCGACTTGATCACATCGAGGACGCCCTCGGGATCGGTCCGCTGCCCTTCGAGGATGTCCGCCTCGGTGGTCCAGCCGGACCGGCTGGAGTCCCCCCGGTACGCCGACTCGATGAGCGCGACAAGCGCCGCCACGTCGGCCTCGGTCGCGTCACGGAAGGTGAGCTCGGCGGCGGCCGGGCGCGGGGTGGTCTCCATGGGGGCGCTCTCCAGATCTGTGCGGCGGGTCGGGCGCCCCGAGCGTAACGCGCGCTAAGGTCCGGGTGCATGGTGCATGTACTGAGCAGCAGGACGCTTCTGCGGCCCACGGATCCGGAGCGTTCCCGCGCGTTCTACGGCGAGGCCCTGGGGCTCGCCGTCTACCGCGAGTTCGGCACGGGCCCCGAGCGCGGAACGGTGTACTTCCTCGGCGGCGGCTTCCTGGAGGTCTCCGGCCGCTCCGACGCCCCTCCCTCCCCCGCCCTCCAGCTGTGGCTCCAGGTCGCGGACGCGGCCGCGGCGTACGACGAACTGACGGCGCACGGCGTGGAAGTGCTGCGACCGCCGGTCAAGGAGCCGTGGGGACTGATCGAAATGTGGATCGCCGATCCCGACGGAGTGCGCATCGCGGTCGTGGAGGTTCCGGCGGACCATCCGCTGCGCTACCGCCCCTGACCCCGGCGTGCCCCCTGTGCACCCCCGTGCGCTCGCGTACGACGCGGCGCGGGCGGGCATCGACGGGACGGGAGGGACACCGTCGATCGTCGATCGGGGAGGTATGCCGTGCACGGACAGGTGATGTCCGGCTGGCTGCTCGTGGCGCTGTGCGCCGCGACCGGCGCGTACTGCCTGCTGCGTCTGCGCAGCGGCAGGGGGGAACACCGCGAGGGGGCGGCCGGCGAGGCTCTGATGGGGTTCGGGATGGCGGCGATGGCGGTGCCTGCCGCGGTCCTCGCGCCGCCGGGGTGGGGATGGATGCTGTACGCCGCCGTATTCGGCGCGGCGGCGCTGCGGGCGCTGTGGCAGGCCCGGGGGAGCGGCGCGGTGCACGGGCACCACGCACATCACCTGGTGGGGTCGCTGGCCATGGTCTACATGGCGCTGGTGATGGCGCCGGGCGGCGCGAGTTCCGCGCATGCGGGACACGCGGCCGGGTACGCGGCGGGCGGCGTTCCTCTGCTGACCGGTGCGCTGCTGCTGTACTACGCCGCGTACGTGCTGCGCTCGGGGGTGAGGCTGATGCCGGTGGCCGCGGGGGCCGTGGAGGCGGGGCCCGGGGGGCGGATGGCCTGGGGTGCGCGGCCCGAGCTGGCGCTCGCCTGCCAGGTTTCCATGGGTATCGGCATGATCGCGATGCTGCTCACTTTGTGAGACGCGCCGGGGAAACGATTCGAAGCGGTGTCCTGCGTCACATGCGGGCCGCGGTCATACCCGCGAGTAGGGTCGCGCTCATAGGCTGGTCCGCATGACGGTCTCCTTCGCGCTTCTGCTGCTCGGTGTCGTCGCCGCCGTCGCGGCCCCGCGGCTCATGTCGCGCGCCGACTGGCGGGAGCGCGAACCCGTGGTGGCCCTGTGGGTGTGGCAGTGCGTTGTGGCTGCCGTGCTGCTGTGCTTCGGCCTGTCGATGACGTTCAGCGCGGCCGCCGCCTGGCAGGCCGTACGGGGCCAGGTCTTCGCGCCCGCTCCGCACGGCGTGATGGAGGCGTACGCCCTTGTCGCGTACGGGCCTTGGTCCGCGGTCATCGCGGTGCTGCTGGCGTGCGGAGGCGCCTGGACAGCGGCGATGCTGACGCGGGAGATCCGCAGGGCGCACGTACGGCGCGGGCAGCGGCGCGCGGAACTGCTCGTGCGCGCCCCGCTGCTGCCCGGCGAAGAGCCCGGCAGTGACCGGCTCGTCGTACTCGAAGGTGAGCGCCTCGACGCGTGGTGGCTGCCGGGCGCCACGCCGCAGCTGGTCATCACCACGGCCGCGTTGCGGCGCCTGAAGGGGCACCAGCTCGACGCCGTACTCGCCCATGAACAAGGCCATGTCCGGGCCAGGCACGACTGGCTGCTGCACTGCGCGTCCGCGCTCGCGATCGGGTTCCCGCAGATTCCGGTGTTCGCGGCGTTCCGCGACGAGATGCACCGGCTGGTGGAGCTGGCCGCCGACGATGTGGCGTCGCGGCGCTTCGGCCGGCTCACGATCGCCCTCGCTCTGGTCGAACTCAATGAGGACCGCGGAGTGTTCGGCCCGTGCCCGACACCGCACGCCCAACTGCCGCAGCGGGTCGACCGGTTGCTGGCAGCCGCCCCGCGGCTCACCGCGGGGCGCCGGCTGCGGCTGACGGCCGCGGCCTCGCTCGTTCCCGCCGTGCCGCTGCTGGTGGCGTTCGTGCCGGGGCTCAGCGCGCTGGGATAGCGGTGTGCGCGAAGACGGCCGCGGAATGACCCCGGCGTCCGGGATGGCCTCGGCCCCCGGGATGGCCCCGGGCGCCGGCGGTGAGCGAGGATCTTTCCATGCGCTCCTCCAGGCCGACTCAGCCGCCCCAGTCGCCCCCGCCGTCCCGTCCGGAACCTCCAGCCCCCGTACGCGCGGCCGTTGTCCTCTCCGCTCTCTCGGTTGCGCTGCTGCTGCTGGTCGCGTTCGAGTGGCGCCCCCTGGTCTCGTTCGACCGCTCAGTCGCGGACGCGCTGCACGACTCGGCGGTCGGCCACCCCGCTGTCACACAGACCAACCGGATCCTGTCCGACTGGGTGTGGGACCCGTGGACGATGCGTGCACTGGTGGCCGTTGTCTTCCTTTGGCTGCTGCGGCAGCGGGAACGGCTTCTGGCCCTCTGGATCGCCGCCACCAGTGCGCTCGGCGCTCTCGTACAGCAGGGCCTCAAGGGAGCGGTCGGCCGTGAGCGGCCCGAATGGCCGGATCCGGTCGACTCCGCGCACTTCTCGGCCTGGCCGTCGGGCCATGCGATGACGGCGGCGGTCACCTGCGGGCTGCTGGTGTGGCTGCTCGTGCTGCGCGGCGCGGATCCCCGGCTGCGCACCGCCGTGCTCGTGGTGGGGACGGTCTCCTGGGTCGGTGTCGGTGTCACCCGGCTGTATCTGGGCGTGCACTGGGTGTCCGACGTGCTGGGCGGCTGGTTGCTCGGAGGGGCCGTCGTCGCCCTTTCGGTGGTGGCGTACGGTCGCTTGGTCGCTTCCCGGGAAGGACCCTCCGTATGACGTTCAAGGGTGCGCTCTTCGACTTCTCCGGCACGCTGTTCAGGATCGAACCGACCGAGGTGTGGCTTCGCGCCGTTCTCGACGACGAGGGACTGTCCGTACCGCCGGACGACTTCGCACGGTACGTACGGCAATTGGAGGCGGCAGGGGCGCTGCCCGGCGGCGCCGCTCCGCAGCGGGTGCCGCCGCATCTGGGCGAGCTGTGGGCCACTCGCGACGAGAGCGCGGAGCGGCACCGCGCCGCGTACACGGGTCTGGCCCGCCAGGTCGCCCTCCCCGACGCACGCCTGTACGACGCCCTGTACGACCGCCACATGACGCCGGCCGCCTGGCGTCCCTACCCCGACGCCGCCGAGGTGCTCGGTGAACTGCGGCAGCGGGGCATCGGCATTGCTGTCGTCAGCAACATCGGATGGGATCTCAGGCCGGTCTTCCGTGCGCACGGGCTCGACGTGTGGGTGGACGCGTACGTCCTGTCGTACGAGCACGGCATCCAGAAGCCGGATCCGAGGCTCTTCAGGACCGCCTGCGAGGCGCTCGGCCACAATCCGCGCGATGTCCTGATGGTCGGTGACGACCGGCGGGCCGACGGCGGCGCGGCGGAACTGGGGTGCGCCGTGCACTTCGTGGACCATCGGCCGGCCGACGAGCGGCCCGCCGGGCTGCGCCCGGTGCTGAAACTGGTGGGGTGACGAGGAACCGGGCATGGCGAGCGTCTGTATCCGGCGGTCCCCCGCGCCGCCGGACACAGACAACAAGCCCACAGAGCAGGCCCGGCAAGGCGCCTGATGTGAGACCCTGAGTATATTGGCTACGGGCCAGTCAACGCAGGAGTTACAGAATGTCCCCGCGCAGCGCATCGGTCAATGAAGAATTGCGTCGCCGTTCCCGGGAACGGCTGTTGCAGGCCACCGTGGAGCTCGTCGGGGAGCGCGGCTACGAGGCGACGACGCTCGGCGACATCGCGGACCGGGCCGGATCGGCACGCGGACTGGTCTCGTACTACTTCCCCGGCAAACGGCAGTTGCTGCAGTCGGCCGTTCACCGGTTGATGCACCGGACGCTCGAATCGGCTCTGGAGCGCGAGCCGCGCACCGACGACGGCTGCGAACTGCTGGCCCGCGCGATCGACGCCGTACTGGGTCTCGCCTGTGACCACCCGGTGCTCATGCGCACCCACATGGCGGGCATTCTCCAGGCCGAAGGCTTTGTGCAGTGTCCTGAACAGCGGCGGCTGGCGGAGCTGCTGCGGGGCGCTGTCGTGCGCTACGGATCAACGGATGTGGACGCCGACTATCCACTGCTGCGCGCACTGCTGATGGGCGCGGTGTTCGCCGTGCTGCTGCCGGGGGCGCCGATGCCGCTTCCCAGCCTGCGAGCGGAGTTGTTCCAGCGGTACGGGCTGGACTGGGAACTCGGCGTACCGCCGGGCGGAGAACCGCCCGGCGGCACACGCGTGCGGACCGTGGATCAGCGGCGGTAGTCGGGCTGGGTCTGCACATTGAGCTCGTGCAGCCGGACCCTCTTGGCGCCGTCGGTGCGCTTGTCGTTGAGCTTCAGGACGTCGAAGCCCTTCGCCATGTCGTTCGAGTAGATGTAGCCGTTGTAGTAGTACGCCGACCAGGAACCGGCGGTGACCGTGGCGGTCGCGCTGACGGGGCCGCGCTCGAAGAAGGCGATCTCTTCGGGCTTGGACGAGTCGGTGAAGTCCCAGACGGAGAGGCCGCCCTGGTACCAGGCCTGGACCATGATGTCCTTGCCCTTGACCGGGATCAGCGAGCCGTTGTGGGCGACACAGTTCTCGTTGGCGGCCTGGTGGCGGTCGATCTTGAAGTAGCTCCGGAAGACCAGCTTGCGCTCGTCGCCCTTGCCGGTGATGTCGTAGATGCCGTCGGCGCCGCGCTTGGGGCCGGTGGCCTCGTTGCAGGTGGCGGCGTTGCCGCCACCGAGCTCGTCGGTGAAGACGACCTTGTTGGCCTTCTGGTTGAAGGTCGCGGAGTGCCAGAACGCGAAGTTGACGTTGTCCTGGACGCGGTCGATGACCCTGGGCTTCTCCGGGTCCTCGATGTCGAAGATGATGCCGTCACCCATGCAGGCACCGGCGGCCAGGTCCTTCGAGGACAGCACAGTGATGTCGTGGCAGCCGGTGGTCTTGGAGACGCCCGGGTTGGTGGGCGCGCCCGGGTTTCCGCCGTCCGGGAAGAGCACCGGGAAGTTCACGATCGCGGACTTCTCGGGGGCGCCGCGCGGCACCTTGATGATGGATATACCGTCGTGCGGCGGCTTGCAGTCCGGGAAAGTGTCGCTCGGCGAGTAGGAGGAGACGTAGACGTAGACGTTGCGCCCGTCGGGAACCAGGGTGTGCGTGTGCGAGCCGCACGCGGTCTCGACAGCGGCGACGTACTGCGGGTTGCTCTTGTCGCTGATGTCGAAGATCTTCATGCCCTCCCAGGAGGACTTCTCCGTCGCCGGCTGCGACGTGCTCGCGCACGAGTTGTCGTTGCGCGAGGAGTCCGTGGAGAGGAAGAGCAGGTCCCCGGAGACGGAAATGTCGTTCTGCGAACCGGGACACAGCACCTGGGAGACCGTCTTCGGGGCCTTCGGGTCGCTGATGTCGAGGATCCGGAAGCCGTCGTAGTTTCCGGAGAAGGCGTACTTGCCCTGGAACGCCAGGTCCGAGTTGGTGCCCTTGATGGCGTCCTTGGGGACGTTCACGAGGTGCTCGATGTTCTCGCTGTGGACGATCTCGTCCACACCGGGTATCTCGCCACTCTCGATGGCGGCCCTGGCTTCGGCCTGCTGCGAGGTGGTCAGGCTCTTCTTCTTCGCGGGCGCGTCCCCGGGGTCGGGGGTCGCGGCCGCGGGACCGGCCGTCAGCAGCGTGGCGATGAGCCCTGCCGCGGCTGTAGCCACGCCCAGGCGTCTGCGCCGCACGCGGGTGATGTGCAACGAGGTCACTGCGTCCTCCCTTGTATCCGTTCGTAGTTGAACGGTTAATACACCCCGGCAGTATCGTCGTTTGCATGCACATCTCAACAGATGGCAACGAAGACGTAATGTCCCACAGGAGGTCGCCGTGTTGATCCGCCGCCAGTCCACGCGCGCCCGGAGACCGCGAACGCACAGACCCGCACACGCGACAGCGGCGGTCGCGGTGGCCGCGGCTGCCGTACTGGGCCTCGGCGCCTGCGACGCGGGCGGGGAGGCCGCGCCGAAGGGCAAGGCGGCCGCCGGGCCTTCGGTGGTCGCACCGGGCAAGCCGGGTGAGCCCGCGAAGACCATGTCGGCCCAGGAGGCGGCGAAAGCGCTGCCCGACGGCTCGCCCAACGGCGCGGACTTCACGTACGCGCGGATGATGATCGAGCATCACGGCCAGGCGCTGGTGATGACCGAACTCGCGCCGAAGCGGGCCGAGTCGGCGAAGGTCAAGGGGCTCGCCGAGCGGATCGCGGGGGCCCAGGGGCCGGAGATCGCCGCCATGCAGGGGTGGCTCGACAACAACGGCGGCAAGAAGCACAAGGGCGGCCACGACCACGGCGCGATGCCGGGGATGGCCACGGACAAGCAGCTCGCGCAGTTGCGCGAGGCCGAGGGCACGGACTTCGACCGGCTCTTCCTGAAGCTGATGATCACTCATCACCAGGGCGCGATCGACATGGCGACCGAGGTCCTGGCGCAGGGGAACAACGTCCAGGTCGAGGAGATGGCGACCGACGTGCTCGCGCAGCAGACCGCCGAGATCGGCAGGATGCGCGACATGTAGTCCGATGCGGGGGCTGTGCCTGCGGGAGCGGCCGCGATTGATGCCGGGGCACGCCTAGCGGCGGTTGCGGCGGGGCGGCAGATGGCCCTCGTCGCGCGCGCTCGCGATCAGCCTGAGCGATTTGCGGCGGCTGCGCCCCGTCGCGCACATCACCGCGAGTACCGGGTCCTGCCCCGCCTGCTGGGCCGCCCGGTACGCCTGAGCCGCGATCCGCCGTCCCGCCTTGCCGCCGGGCCAGGACGGGCGGGCGCGTCTGACCGGCGGCGGCTTCACGGGCGACGGCTTCGGCTCGGACGCCTCTTCGGCGGGCGTACGGGGCGTCTCGGCGACCACCCGGCAGGCGCCGCCGAGCGGCCCTTCGACCCACTCCGCGGCCGCCGTGAAACCGCCCAGCGGCAGATCGGCGCGTACCTGCTCGACGGTGATTCTCTCCGCCGACATCGCGGCCAGTACGTCGATCCTGGCGCCGTCGGCGACGGTGAGCCGGACGTTGGACCAGGAGGGCCGTACCGACTCCGCCCTATTCGGTTCATAATGGTTGTTAACGTCAAAAAAGGTACTTCCAGCACGGTGAAAACGTAACCCCACCCCGCGCGGGGTCCGCCACGGCGCGCCCGCTGGTACGCCGCAAGGCACCCCCCAGAGCATCTCCCCCGGCCCGCCGATCGATGCCATGCTGGAGACCTTCGCGGGAAGGAGCCCTGCCGTGCTTCGAGTCGCAGTGATCGGTTCAGGTCCCAGCGGGGTCTACGCCGCGCAGGCTTTGGTGCAGCAGGACGCGGTGCCCGACGTACACGTACACGTACTGGACCGGCTGCCCTGTCCGTACGGACTGGTGCGCTACGGCGTCGCACCGGACCACGAGAAGATCAAGTCCCTCCAGGGCAGCCTGCGCACCGTGCTCGAACACGAGCGGATCACGTTCGTCGGCCATGCCGAGGTGGGAACGGCGGGACTCACCTGTGCGCGGCTGCTGGAGCTCTACCACGCGGTGGTGTACTGCGTCGGGGCCGCGACGGACCGCAGGCTCGGCATTCCCGGCGAGGATCTGCCGGGGAGCTATTCGGCCACCGATTTCGTCTCCTGGTACAGCGCGCATCCGGACGCGTCCGCAAACGGGTTCGCGCTGGCCGCGCGTTCGGCCGTCGTCATTGGCGTGGGCAATGTGGCGGTGGACGTCGCCCGCATCCTGGCGCGCGGCGCGCACGAGCTGCGGCCCACGGATGTGCCGCAGCCGGCGCTCGACGTGCTGGCGCGCAGCCAGGTGCGCGATGTGCACATGGTGGGCAGGCGCGGTCCTTCGCAAGCGAAGTTCACCACCAAGGAACTGCGGGAGCTCGGCACCCTGCCGGACGCGGGAGTGGTCGTACGGCCCGAGGAGCTCGCCCTGGATCCGGCGTACGCCGATCCCGAGTCGGCCATCGCTGTGGCCCTGCCCGCCGTGAACCGGCGCAATGTCGAGGTACTGCGGGGCTGGGCCGCGGGCGGCGACGGGCAGCGGGCCCGCCGCATCCATCTGCGGTTCTTCCTGCGGCCGGTGGAGGTGCTGGAGGAGAACGGGCGGGCAGCGGGGGTGCGCTTCGAGCGCACGGTGCCCGACGGGAGCGGCGGCGTACGCGGCACGGGGACGTACGAGGACATCGAGGCACAGCTGGTGCTGCGGTCGGTCGGTTACCGGGGTGCGCCGCTCCCCGGGCTGCCGTTCGACCCGGGGAGCGGGACGGTGCCGCACGCCGCGGGGCGCGTTCTGCGGGACGGTGTGCCGTCGCCGGGCGAGTACGTCGCAGGCTGGATCAAGCGGGGTCCGACCGGCGTTATCGGCACCAACCGGCCGTGCGCCAAGGAGACGGTGGCTTCCCTCCTCGCGGACGCGTCGGCGCTCGCCGGCCGCCAGCTCGTGGACGACCCGCTCGACGCGCTGCGGGAGTCGGGGATCCGCCCGGTCGTGTGGAACGACTGGCGGGCGATCGAGGCGGCGGAGGCGGCGCTGGGCGTCTCGCTGGGCCGCCGGTCGGTGAAGCTCCACGACTGGGAGGGGCTGCTGGCCGCCGCGCACGGCCAGAACTGAACGGCCAGAACGAAGCGGGAAACCGCACACTCCGGCGGGCCGGAGTGTGCCTGCTCCGGCCGGTCTCCCTCCCCCGGCTCGTCAGCCGTCGGTGCCGAGCCGGTCCGCCTCGAGGGCCGCTGCCTCCAGGACGCGGTCGATGAGGCCGGGGAAGAGCGCTTCCAGGTCCTCGCGGCGCAGCCCGTTGAGTTTGGCCGTACCCCGGTAGGCCTGCCGGATGACCCCGCTCTCCCGCAGTACGCGGAAGTGGTGGGTGGTCGTGGACTTGGTGACGGGGAGCGTGAAGTACGAGCAGGACAGCTCGGACTCGGCCACCGCCATTTCGCGGACGATGAGCAGGCGCATCGGGTCGGACAGGGCGTGGAGCACCCCTTCGAGGCGGATCTCGTCGCGCGTGGGGTGCGCGAGTTCACGCGTACTCGTTGCGGTGTTCACGGTGTCTCCAGTTCGTCCGGGAGTATCAATTGTACGACGCCCTTCGTAGTTCGGCGTTCTTCGTACGAGCGGTTCACGTGGGTCAGTCTTTGCGCGTCGCGAGGTATTGCGTGGCGCACGCGGAGATCAGCAGGACCGCGGCGGACACGGCGAGCATGCCGCCTGCGGGAACCAGCAGTTTCACGGAGTCGGAGGAGGTGGCCATCAATTGGAGGAGCCTGTTGACGGGTGGCATTCCCTGGACGAACAGCCCGACCGTCACCAGCGCGAGCGCGGCGACGAGCGCGTAGCCCTGGCGCGCGAAGACCAGCCGCGAGCAGAACACACCGATCGCGGTCCCCGCGCAGGCGCAGGCGAGCTGGGCCACCACACCGAGCAGCAGATCGGCCGCCCGGACGTCGTACGACCCGACCCACAGCGGGAAGAGGAGCCCGAGGACCGTCAGAATCAGGCAGCTGATCAGCACTGTGGAGACCGATCCGAGCAGCACCTTGAAGGACCGGCCGGCGCTGACGAGGACGATCGCCCGCTGCGGCGCGGTGTCGAGGCTGAGGAGCGCCATCGTCAGCCACGTCGAGCAGAGGAACAGCGCGCCGGCGCTGGACGCGTAGGCCGGCGGAAGCGGCCCGCTGCCGTTGACGGTCAGGACGCCCATGAGGCCCGTGAAGAGCAGCAGTGGGGCAAGGTATCGCTGAGTGTGCAGGACGATGGCGAACGAATAGCGGATCAGCGCGATCACCGGGTGCCCCTTTCCTGGACGGCCTCCCCGGCGCGACGGTCCCGCACGCCGCGCGTCACCCCCGCGACCGACCAACCGCTGCGCAGAACGCTCAGCAACAAAGCATCGCCGCGCTCCCGGCTCACCCGGACGACGATCTCCGCGCCGCGGCGGGTGACCGGCAGGGCGCCCAGCGCGCCCCAGTCCGGCTCGTGGGGCACTTGGCCGCCGTCCGGGCGTACCAGGACGATTTCGGTCTCGTCGCGATGTGCGACCACCGTGTCGGCGGTGGCGAGCGCGACCCGGCCGGTCCGTACGGCGTACGTGCGCGCGGCGTGGGCAGTGGTGACCGACTCCCGGTGGTCGGTGAACACCACCGAGCCGCCGCTCCGCGCCACCTCCGCGATGATCTCGGCCAGTACGCCGTGCGCCGAGGCGTCCAGTCCCGACCACGGTTCGTCGAGTACCAGCAGTCGTGGTTCCACCAGCAGCGCCTGGGCGAGCTCCACTTTCTGGGCATTGCCCTTGGAAAGGGTGTGCAGCCGGGCTTCCTTGCCGCCGGCCAGCGAGAGCCGGTCCAGCAGTTGGTGCGCCCTGGCCGATGCGGTGCGCGTCGGCATTCCCCGGATCCGCCCCATGTGCGTCAGATACGCGACGGCCGACAGGCGTCCGTTCGGCGAGAACCGGTCCGGCACATAACCGACTTCCCGCGGCCTTCCGGTGATCCGGCCGCCGGTCGGTCCGGTGATTCCGACCAGCATCCTCAAGAGAGTCGACTTCCCCGAACCGTTGCCGCCGGCGAACGCGACGACCTCGCCGGGGGAAATTTCGGCGTGGACGTCCTTGAGGATCCACCTTCCCCGGCCGTAGCGCTTGCTCACCGATTCGAGACGCAGCACGCCAACTCCTTGTCCCACGCGGCGAATCAATGACGCGTACGCGCTCACGGTATCGCGCGTGTGCACGGGAACGGCCGGCCGCCGTTCCCGTGCACACGGGGTTGCTCAGACCGCGCGGTGGTACTGCTCCGGGCTGTGCACCTCGCCGCCCAGTTCGCGTGCGGCGTGCCGGGCGAACGAAGGGTTGCGCAGGAGCTCCCGGCCGAGCAGTACGGCGTCCGCCTGGCCGTCGGCGAGGATCTTCTCGGCCTGCACCGGGTCGGTGATCAGGCCGACCGCGGCGACAGGCAGACCCGTCTCGGTACGGACCCGCTCGGCGAACGGCACCTGGTAGCCGGGGCCGACGGGGATCCGCGCGCGCGGCGCGAGCCCGCCCGTCGAGACGTCGAGCAGGTCCACCCCGTGTGCCTTGAGCTCACGGGCGAAGCGGACGGTGTCGTCGGCCGTCCAGCCGTCCCGTTCGTCCTCGCTGTTCTCGGTCAGCCAGTCGGTCGCCGAGATCCGGAAGAACAGCGGCAGCTCCTCGGGCCACACCGCGCGCACCGCGTCCACCACCTCCAGAGCGAAGCGCGAGCGGTTCTCGAAGGACCCGCCGTACTCGTCGGTGCGGCGGTTGCTCTGCGGGGAGAGGAACTCGCCGATCAGATAGCCGTGCGCGCCATGTATCTCGGCGACCTTGAAGCCGGCCGCGAGGGCCCGCCGTGCGGCGTCCGCGAACTGCCCGACGATCTCCGCGATCTGCACGGTGGTCAGCTCGGTGGGCACGGGATGGCCCTCGTCGTACACCAGCGGGCTGGGAGCCAGGGGCTGCCAGGCCTCGGGGTCCGCGACGAGGGGCGCGCCGCCGCGCCAGGGGCGGTCGGTGGATCCCTTGCGTCCGGCGTGGGCCAGCTGAATGCCCGGGACGGTGCCCTGGCCCTCCAGGAACGTGGTGATGCGGCGGAACGCCTCGACCTGCCGGTCGTTCCAGATGCCGAGGTCGGCGGGGCTGATCCGTCCCTCGGGACTGACCGCCGTGGCCTCCACCAGGATCAGGCCGGTACCGCCGACGGCGCGGGCGGCGTAGTGGGCGAAGTGCCAGTCGTGCGCGACTCCGGCGTTCGGTCCGAACACCTCCGCGCTGTACTGGCACATGGGCGCCATCCAGACGCGGTTGGGGATGGTCAGCGATCGCAGGGTGTAGGGCTCGAAGAGGGCACTCACGAGAAGGACTCCGTTTCAGCTGGTGCAGCTGGATCGATCGACTGCGCTTAGTACGATACACACCGTACTACGACGACCGTCAAATTACGAAGCCTTTCGTACAACGAGCCGGGTCACCCCGCGAAGGGTGTCAAGGGCAGCCCCAGGCCCGCGGCCGGGAAGACCAGCAGGGAGCCGGAGAGCGGGTGCGGGCGAGTGAGCCCGGTCCGGGCCGTGGTGACGTACAGATCACGCAGACCGGCGCCGCCGAAAGCACAGGCCGTCGGCCGGCTTACGGGCAGTTCGACGACCCGGTCGAGCCGCCCGCCCGGCGTGTACCGGCGGATCGCCCCGCCGTCCCAGAGGGCCACCCAGACGCAGCCGTCGGCGTCGACGGTGAGCCCGTCCGGATAACCAGCGCCCTCCTTGATCCGCACCCACGGCCGCCGGTTCATGACGCCTTCACCGGCCACGTCGAAGACATCGATGCGACGGGTGGGCGAATCGGCGTAATACATGAGGCGCCCGTCCGGGCTCCAGCCCGTGCCGTTGCTGACGGCGGCGGTCACTGCCCGCGTGGCCGTGCCGTCCGGCGCGATCCGGGTGAGACTTCCGCCGCCCGGCTCCTCGTCGTACCGCATGGTGCCCGCCCACAGGGCCCCGTCGGGGGCGACGGCTGCGTCATTGCCGCGGCGGCCGGGCACCGGGTCGCGCACCAGCCAGGAGAAGGCGAGGTCGGGCCCGTACAGGCCGATTCCGTCGCGGAGGTTGACGACCAGGCCGCCGCCGGCCCGCGGCTTGGCCGCGCCGACATGCTGTTCGGTGACCATGACCGTACGGCGGCCACTCACCGGGTCGTACGTGTGGATACGCGCGGACAGGATGTCCACCCAGATCAGCCGGCCCGTCGCCGCGTCCCAGGTCGGCCCCTCGCCGAGCGACGCCCGCTCCCGCACCGCGACCTGTACGACGTGCGGCTTCACGAGCGGACCCGGTGGCCGAGGCGTACCGACAGGTCGCCCGCACCCTTCGCCGCCAGCTCCGCCAGTTCCGCCTCCCGCTCCTCGCTCCACCGGATCATGGGTACGGAGATGGAGAGCGCGGCGACCACCCGCCCCGCACTGTCGCGCACCGGCGCGGCCACGCAGCTCACGTCCGGGTTCGACTCCCGGTGCTCGAAAGCGAGGCCGCGCTCCCGGATCTCGGCGAGGGCGGTGCGCAAATCGCCCGGATCAGTGATGCTGTTGGGCGTCATGGCAGCGAAATCCCGCCCTTCGACCCGCGCGTCGAGCTCCGCCTCCGACAACGAGGCGAGCAGCATCTTGCCGACGGAGGTGCAGTGCGCGGGCAGCCTGCGACCGGCGGCGGAGACCATCCGGACCGCGTGCGTCGAGTCCACCTTGGCAATGTAAATGACGTCGGTGTCCTCAAGGATGGCGACATGGACCGTCTCGTCGCAGGTCTCGGCCACCTCACGGGCCACCTGCTGCCCCTCCGCCGCGAGATCGAGCTGTTCCGCGTACCGGCTGCCGAGCTGGTATGTGCGCACACCGAGCCGGTAGCGGCCGGGCTGTTCGGGAACGGGCACCACATAGGAGCGCGCGGCGAGCGTGGTGAGCAGCTCGTGCACCGTGGTGCGCGGCAGCTGGAGCTTGCGCGTGACATCGGGCGCGGACAGCGTGCCGTCCCCCTCCAGGAACAGCTCGAGTATGTCCAGCGACCTCGTCACCGCCGGGACCAGTCGTCCCATGATCGGCCACCCACCCCTTCCGTTCGAAACTCCGACCATTGGCCGGTATGACGAACACAGGCTAACCACAGGTCCGTTCGCCGGGCAATGGGCAGCGCTTCATGGTGCGTAAGCCATTGACACCCCCCGGAGGTGCTGATTACGGTCACGCCAGCATTTCGAACGTGTGACGAAATCTCGAACACACCCCAAGGGACAACTGCCTTGCGTATTACGGGAATCAGCACGCATGTCGTCGGGACACCCTGGCGCAATCTCACCTATGTCGTCGTCCATACGGACGAAGGCCTCACCGGTGTCGGCGAGACCCGGATGCTCGGCCACACCGACGCGCTCCTCGGCTACCTCCGCGAGGCCGAGGCCAACCACATCGCGGGATCCGACCCCTTCGCCGTCGAGGACCCCCGGATGAAGTACGGCGACTACGGCCGGGCCGGCGAGATCGTCATGTCGGGCATCGCGGTCGTGGAGATGGCCTGCTGGGACATCAAGGGCAAAGCGCTCGGGGTGCCGGTCTGGCAGTTGCTCGGCGGAAAGGTCACCGACAGGGTCAAGGCGTACGCCAACGGCTGGTACACCACGGAGCGCACTCCCGAGGCGTACCACAAGGCCGCACAGACGGTCGTCGAGCGCGGTTACCGCGCGCTGAAGATCGACCCCTTCGGGACCGGCCACTACGAGCTCGACCACGCCGGGACGCTCTACGCGGTGTCGCTGATCGAGGCCGTACGGGACGCGATCGGCCCGGAGACCGAGCTGATGCTGGAGATGCACGGCCGCTTCTCCTCCGCCACGGCGGTGCGGCTCGCCCGCGAGCTGGCGCCCTTCCAACCCGCCTGGCTGGAGGAGCCGGTGCCGCCGGAGAACCTCAAGGCGCTGGAGAAGGTCGCCGCCAAGTTGGACATGCCGATCGCCACCGGGGAACGCATTCACGACCGGATCGAGTTCCGCGAGCTGTTCGAGTCGCAGGTCGCCGACATCATCCAGCCGGACCTCGGCCATGTCGGCGGAATCCTGGAGACCAGGAAGCTCGCCGCGACCGCCGAGACGCACTACGTGCAGATCGCGCCGCACAACGTGGGCGGCTCGGTACTGACCGCCGCGAGCCTCCAACTGGCGGCCTGCACCCACAACTTCAAGATCCTTGAGCACTTCAACGACTTCGCCGACTCTGAGATCAAGAAGGTGGTGCGCGGAGCGCCGGAGGTGGTCGATGGTTACTTCGAGGTCTCCCATGCCCCCGGTCTCGGCGTCGAGCTCGATATCGCGGCAGCCGCCGAATTCCCGCAGCAGCAGGCCAGGTTCGACCTGTGGTCCGAGGGCTGGGAGCAGAGGAAGCCGAAGTGAGCAGCCGTTCTGTTGTGATCGAGCGGCCCGGCGAGCACCGGCTGTTGGCCGGTCCACCGCCCGAGCCCGGTCCCGGCGAAGTGCTGGTACGGGTGGCCGCCGCCGGGATCTGCATGAGCGACCGGGAGGTGTACGACGGCCATCGCGACGCGGCGTATGTGCGCTATCCGGTGGTTCCCGGGCACGAATGGTCGGGGACGGTCGAGGCGGTGGGCGAGGGGGTCGACGCCGGGCTCGTCGGGCGTAAGACCGTCGCTGAGGGATTCCGGGCGTGCGGCACGTGCGAGCGGTGCCGCTGCGGCGATACGTCGCTGTGCACCTCGGGGTACGACGAGACGGGCTTCACGCAGCCGGGCGCCTTCGCCGACCACGTGGCCGTCCCCGCCCGGCTGCTGCATCCGCTCGCCGACGACGCCGACCTGCGGGCCGCCGCGCTGCTGGAGCCGGCCGCGGTAGTGGCTGCCGCCGTGCGGGCGGGGCAGGCGGAGGCGGGCGAGCGGGTGGCTGTGGTGGGGGCCGGCACGCTCGGACTGCTGGCGGTTCAGCTGCTGGCGGCCGGGAGCCCCGGCGAACTGGCGGTCTTCGACCCTCGTAAGGAACGGGCAGCTCAGGCGCTGGAGTTCGGGGCGACCAAGGCGCGTATGCCGGAGGAGGGCGCGGATCTGGCGGGACGGTACGACTTGGTCGTCGAGACCGCCGGAGCGCCTTCCACCGCGGCGTCGTCCTGTCTGCTGGCGCGGCGGGGCGGCCGGGTGATCCTCACCGGGATGTTCACGGCGGGGGCGACGGGTATCGATCCGGTGCATCTGTCGCTGAGCCAGCTCACGGTGCGGTCCGTCTTCGGGGCGCCGTCGTCGGCGTGGTCGTTCGCTGTACGGGCGTTCGGAGCGGGGCTGATCAATCCGCGGCCGCTGATCACGCACGAGTTCCCGCTGGAGCGGTTTGGTGACGCGGTCGCGCTGGTGGGAGGCGGCGACCCCCGGGTCGGGAAGGTGCTGCTGCGGCCGTAGCGGGCGGCCGGGGGCCTGTCATTTCCCCCAAAAAAACACCGCCCCTCACCCAACAAATCGAACCTCGTCCGAAATACCGAACCAAACAACCCAGGAACCAGGAACCAAGGAGTCTCGTGACAGCCCCGTCCCCGTCAGCCCCCCGCCGCCCCGGCGCGAGCGCACTGGCCCGCATCGGCCACTCCGCGCCGGACGACAACCCCGCCGACACCTCCCCGCACGCCTTCCCCGACGGCGGCACCTGGCGCACCGAGATCCCCTCCGTCGAAGGCCCCGAGGCGCTCGCCGTCGTACTCAAGGAAAGCTCCCGCCTCGACGTCCCCATCCACCGCATCAGCCAGGGCAGCGGCATCTGGATGCTGACCGACAGCGACATCACGGAGATGGTGGAGTCCTGCGCCGAACGCGACATTGAGCTCTGCCTGTTCACCGGCCCGCGCGGCACCTGGGACATCGGCGCCGCCACCCGCACCGACTCCGGCGGAGCGGGGCTGCGTGCCCGTGGGCACGACGCACTCGCCGGATGCGTCGAAGACGCCCTTCGGGCATCCGCACTGGGCGTGAAGTGCCTCCTCGTCGCCGACGAGGGCGTGCTGTGGACGCTGCACCAACTGCGCGCCGACGGGGTGCTGCCCGCCGACACCACCTTCAAAGTCTCCGCGCTGATCGGCCCGGTCAATCCGGCCTCGTACGCCGTGTACGAGCGGCTCGGCGCCGACTCCGTCAACATCCCCTCCGACCTCACGCTCGCCCACTTCACCGAGATACGCCGGGTCAGCCGCGCCCCCATGGACCTCTACGTGGAGGCGCCCGACGACCTCGGCGGCTACATCCGCATGTACGAAGCCGCCGAGCTGATCCGGCGCGGCGCGCCCCTCTACCTCAAGTTCGGGCTGTCCAAGTCCCCCGGCATCTATCCGTAGGGCGCCCAACTGCGCGACACCGCCCTGGCCGGCGCCCGTGAGCGCGTACGCCGCGGACGGCTCGTACTCGATCTGCTCGCCCGGCACGGCGCGGACGGCGGGATGTCCCCGCTCGGTTCCAGGCTGCCCGGCCCCCTCCACCGCTTCCCCGTCACCACCACCGTCACCACCACCACCCCCGCGAAGGACTGATCCGCATGACGCGACGCATATTCCGGGCCGCAACCGCCCTCACCACCACCGCGCTCGCCCTCTCCCTCGCCGCCTGCGGCCAGAACGCCGAGGGTGGCAGTAAGGAGAAGAAGTCCGCGGGGGACGGCACCATCGGCATCGCGATGCCCACGAAGTCCTCGGAGCGGTGGATCGCCGACGGCAACAACATGGTCGAGCAGTTCAAGAAGCTCGGCTACAAGACGGATCTGCAGTATGGCGAGGACGACGTCGACCAGCAGGTCTCGCAGATCGAGAACATGATCACCAAGGGTGTCGACGTGCTGGTGGTCGCCGCCATCGACGGCCGCGCGCTGGGCGACGTGCTCGGCCAGGCCGCCGACCAGGGCGTCAAGGTGATCAGTTACGACCGCCTCATCCTCGGCACCCCCAACGTCGACTACTACGCCTCCTTCGACAACGAGAAGGTCGGCGTCCTCCAGGCGACGTACATCATCGACAAGCTCGGGCTCAAGGACGGCGGCAAGAAGGGACCGTTCAATGTCGAGCTGTTCGCCGGCTCGCCCGACGACAACAACACCGGCTACTTCTTCCAGGGCGCCTGGAAGACCCTGAAGCCGTACATCGACAGCAAGCAGATCGTCGTCAGGAGCGGCCAGACCAAGCTGGACCAGGTCACCACCCTGCGCTGGGACGGCGGGACCGCGCAGAAGCGCATGGACGACCTGCTGACCAAGGCGTACGGCTCCGACGAGGTGGACGCCATCCTCTCGCCGTACGACGGGATCTCCATCGGCATCCTCTCCGCTCTCAAGTCGGACGGTTACGGTACGGCGGCCAAGCCGTACCCGGTCGTCACCGGTCAGGACGCCGAGGTCGCCTCGATCAAGTCGATCATCGCCGGGCAGCAGACGCAGACCGTCTACAAGGACACCCGGGCGCTCGCCAAGCAGGCGGTGCAAATGGCCGACGCGGTGCTGAACGACAAGAAGCCCGAGGTCAACGACACCAAGACGTACAACAACGAGAAGAAGGTCGTGCCGTCCTTCCTCCTCGACCCGGTCAGTGTCGACAAGACCAACTACCGGTCCGTTCTGGTCGATTCCGGATACATCAAGGCGAGCGACCTGTGACGGCGGGGCCAACAGCGCCCGTCCTGGAGATGCGCTCGATCGTCAAGACCTTCCCCGGCGTCAAAGCGCTCTCCGACGTGACGCTCACCGTGGCGCGCGGCGAGGTTCACGCCGTCTGCGGGGAGAACGGCGCCGGCAAATCGACGCTGATGAAGGTCCTCAGCGGCGTACATCCGCACGGGAGTTACGAAGGGGACATCCTCTTCGACGGCGAACACTGCGCCTTCAAGGACATCCGGGCCAGCGAGGCGCACGGCATCGTGATCATCCACCAGGAGCTCGCCCTGGTGCCCTACCTCTCCCTCGCCGAGAACATCTTCCTCGGCAACGAGCACGCCAGCCGCGGGATCATCAGCTGGAACGAGACGCTCAAACACGCGGCGGCGCTGCTCAAGCGGGTGGGGCTGCGCGAGCATCCGCAGACGCGGGTCGCGGACATCGGGGTCGGCAAGCAGCAGCTCGTGGAGATCGCGAAGGCGCTCTCCAAGGAGGTGAAGCTGCTGATCCTCGACGAGCCGACCGCGGCGCTCAACGACGAGGACTCGGCTCAGCTTCTCCAGCTGATCCTGGAGTTGAAGGAACAGGGCATCACCTCGATCATCATCTCGCACAAGCTCAACGAGATCGCAGAGGTCGCCGACTCTGTCACCATCATCCGCGACGGCCGGACCATCGAGACGCTGGACGTCAAGGCGGCGGAGACCACCGAGGAGCGGATCATCCGCGGCATGGTCGGCCGCGACCTCGACCACCGCTTCCCCGAGCGGACGGCGTACGAAGGTGATCCCGGCGCCCACCCCGCCCTCGAAGTCCGCGACTGGACCGTGCACCACCCCATCGACCAGCAGCGCAAGGTCGTGGACGGGGTCTCGGTGCACGTCCGGCGGGGCGAAATCGTGGGCATCGCCGGGCTGATGGGAGCCGGGCGTACAGAGCTCGCGATGAGCGTCTTCGGGCGGTCGTACGGCCGGAACATCAGCGGCACCGTCCTCAAGGACGGCGAGGAGATCCGCACCAGGACCGTCCCCGAGGCGATCGGTCACGGCATCGCGTACGTCACCGAGGACCGCAAGCACTACGGCCTCAACCTCATCGACACCATCGGCCGCAACATCACCCTCAGCGCCCTGCCGAAGGTGGCCAGGCGCGGCATCGTCGACGGGCACGAGGAGACCAGGGTCGCGGAGTCGTACCGCCGCAGCATGAACATCAAGGCACCGACGGTCTTCGAGCAGGTCGGCCGGCTGTCCGGCGGCAACCAGCAGAAGGTCGTCCTCAGCAAGTGGATCTTCGCGGGCCCTGATGTGCTGATCCTCGACGAGCCGACGCGCGGTATCGACGTCGGGGCGAAGTACGAGATCTACACAGTCATCGACGAGTTGGCAGCCCAGGGGAGAGCGATCATCTTCATCTCCTCCGAGCTGCCCGAACTCCTCGGGATGTGCGACCGCATCTACACGATGTCGGCCGGCCGGCTGACCGGCGAAATCCCGCGTCATGAGGCTACCCAGGAATCCCTGATGCGCCACATGACCGTGACTCCTCCCCCCACGTGAATGAGGGGGATTCTCACTCGACCGCTTCGCGGCCTCATGACGGCCAAGCCCTGACCGCTGCCCGAGAGCAGGGCACCAACATACCAACTCACGCCAGGCAACGAGGTACATATGAGCCCCGTCACCACCGATACCCCAGGCAGCGCCCCCGCAGCCGACGCCCCGGCGAGGACCGCCGTCACCACCCTGCTGCTGGACACCATGCGCCGCAACATGCGCCAGTACGGCATGCTCATCGCGCTCGCGCTGATCGTCGTGCTCTTCGCGATCTGGACGGACGGCGTACTCCTCCAGCCGAACAACGTCACCAATCTGGTCCTCCAGAACAGCTACATCCTGGTCCTCGGCATCGGCATGATGATCGTCATCATCTCGGGCCACATCGACCTGTCGGTCGGCTCGCTGGCGGCGTTCGTGTCCGCCGCGTGCGCGGTGATGATGGTCGAGCACGACATTCCCTGGCCGCTCGCGACGGTGATCGCGCTCGCCATTGGGGCCCTGGCCGGGGCGTGGCAGGGCTTCTGGATCGCGTACGTCGGCATACCGTCGTTCATCGTCACGCTGGCGGGCATGCTGCTCTTCCGCGGCGGTACGCAGATCTTCCTCGGCTCGCGCTCCATCGGCCCGTTCCCCGAGGGCTTCCAGAAGATCTCCACGGGTTACCTCCCGTCCCTCGGCCCGGACACCAACTACCACAACCTCACCCTGCTGCTGGGACTGGGACTGCTCGTCTTCGCGCTGGCGCAGGAGGTGCGCGACCGGCGCAGGCAGCTGAGTTACGAACTCGATGTGCTGCCGCGCTCGCTGTTCCTGACCAAGTGCGTGGCGATGGCGGCGGCCGTCCTCGCCTTCACGATGACGCTGGCCAGTTACCGGGGCGTACCCGTGGTGCTTCTGCTGCTGGCGGTACTGCTCATCGGCTTCGGCTTCGTGATGCGCAACGCGGTCGTCGGCAGGCATGTGTACGCGCTGGGCGGCAACCAGGCGGCGGCGAAGCTGTCGGGCGTCAAGGACAAGCGCGTCACCTTCCTGGTCTTCGTGAACATGGGCGTGCTCGCCGCCCTGGCCGGGGTCGTGTACGCGGCCCGGCTGAACGCGGGCGTACCGCAGGCCGGTGTGAACTTCGAACTGGAGGCGATCGCGGCGGCGTTCATCGGCGGCGCGTCGATGAGCGGCGGCGTCGGCACGGTGTTCGGCGCGATCATCGGCGGTCTGGTGCTGGGCGTACTCAACAACGGTATGTCGCTGGTCGGCATCGGCACGGACTACCAGCAGGTCATCAAGGGTCTGGTGCTGCTGGCGGCGGTCGGGTTCGACGTATGGAACAAGCGCAAGGTCGGTTCATGAACTCCCCGAAGGAGCCACAGATATGAGCACGAGCAGACGCACGGTACTGGCGGGCGCGGCAGCCGGAGCGGCAGCCGCCGCTGGACTGGCCGCAACGACGGGAACGGCGTACGCCGCCTCACCCTCCGCCTCCTCCACCGGGCACTCCCCTTCGCGCGAGCTCTTCGGCCGGCTGGCCGACGGCACGAAGGTGTACCGGTGGACCGTCGCCAACGGCGGGACCCGGCTGAAGGTCCTCTCGTACGGCGGGATCGTCCAGTCCCTGGAGATACCGGACCGGCACAGCGCGGCGGCGAACATCTCGCTGGGCTTCGACAATCTCGACGACTACGTCGCCAAGTCCCCGTACTTCGGCGCGCTGATCGGGCGCTACGGCAACCGCATCGCCAAGGGCCGGTTCACGCTCGACGGGCGTACGTACCAGCTCCCCGTCAACGACGGTCCGAACAGCCTGCACGGTGGCGACAAGGGCTTCGACAAGCAGGTGTGGGCCGTGGAGCCCTTCAGCCGGGGATCCGACCGGGGCCTCGTCCTCAGGCGGACCAGCCCTGACGGCGAAATGGGCTACCCGGGAACGCTCGAAATGACGGTCACGTACACGCTCACCGCGCGCGGTGACTGGCGGATCGACTACGAGGCCACCACCGACCGGGCGACCGTCGCCAACCTCACCAGCCACACGTACTTCAACCTGGCGGGCGAGGGCAGCGGCTCCATCAACGGCCACACGCTGGAGATGGCCGCCGCCCGCTACACCCCCGTCGACTCCACGCTCATACCGACCGGCGAGCTCGCGCGCGTCACGGGAACGCCCTTCGACTTCCGGCGGGCGAAGGCGATCGGCGAGCAGGCCCGGGTGCCGCATCAGCAGGTGCTGTACGGGAAGGGGCTCGACCACAACTGGGTGCTGGACAAGGGCATAACGACCGTTCCCGGGTACGCTCTCACGCTCACCGATCCCGCCTCCGGCCGGGTGATGAAGATGTACACGACCGAGCCGGGGATGCAGTTCTACAGCGGCAACTTCCTCGACGGCACGCTCGCGGGAACGTCGGGCCGGCTGTACCGCCAGGGCGACGGCCTGTGCCTGGAGTCGCAGCACTTCCCGGACTCGCCCAACCAGCCGTCGTTCCCCTCGACGGTGCTGCGCCCGGGAACGACGTACCGCTCGACCACGGTGCACGCCTTCTCTGCCCGCTGACGACCGCACTGCTGAAGCCCCCTGCCGGATCAGGTCCGGCAGGGGGCTTCAGTGTGTGGAAGGGGCTCAGTCCGTCTTGATGCGCATGAAGGTGACGGAGTGGGCGGGGAAGGTGTACGTGAAGCTGCCGGCCACCCCGTCGAGGGTGGAGCGGCGTGGCTTGATCGGCTGGTCGGTGGGGGTGTTGACGGCGTCGGGAGCGCCCTGGAGCGTGGTCAGGCGGGCCTTGGACGACGCGATGGTGGTCTCCCCGCCGAGGTCGATCTTCGTCCGGGCGGGTGCGTCCTGGGCGTTGACGACCTTGACGATGAGTTCGCCGGTGGCCTTGTCGCGGGTGACGACCTGGCGGAAGGGCTCGGCGGCCTTGTCGTCGGTGAAGCTGCCCCACTCCTGACCGTCCAGGAAGAGGGTCACCTGCCGGCCGCGTACCTGGACCTTGACGTCGTACGTACGGCCGCTCTCGATCGTCGTACCGCGCTCTATGAGGGTCTGCTTGGCGCCGCCCACGGCCTTCTCGACGACGGAACGGGTGTTGCCCCAGCCGCCGAGGTTCCACCAGTAGTAATTGCCGGTGTCCTTGACCCCGAAGGCGATCAGGAAGCCTTCCTTTCCGGATTCCTTCGTGGCCTTCAGCTTCAGGTCGTAGTCGTGCCACGCCGCGTCGCCGGCGGTGACCAGGGTGTTCTCGGCCGCGGCGTCGGACTGGACGTACGCGCCGTCCTTGACGGACCAGGAGCCGGTGCCGGCCGCCTTCGTCCAGCGGCTGTCGCCGCCGGAGAAGTCGTCGGCGAAGAGGCCGGCGCCGTCCGCCGACGTGACGCTCACGTCGTCGTACGCCGCCGCGGTCGCCCAGGTGGAGAGGCCCACGGCGCCGGTGATCGGGCCGCTGACGGCGGGGGTGCCGGATGCCCGGCTGCGTACGACCTGGTCACCGACGTTGTTCATGAAGAGCTTCTGCGTCTCGTAGCTGGCGCTGCCCCATGAGGTGGTGTTGTCGAACCAGATCATGTTCGGCCGCCACTGCGCGTCATTGGTGTCGGCGAGGAGCGGGGCGTACGAGGCGAGCTTGACGATGTCCGCGTTGCGTTCGAGGCCGGTCATGTAGGCCGCTTCGGCGAGGGCGTTGGAGAAGCGGTTGTCGAGTGACGCGTACTCGCCGAGGAACACCTTGGGGCCCTGGCGGTCGTACGAGTCATAGCGCTCGTTGTTCTCCAGGAACCACTGCGGGCTGTTGTAGTAGTGCTCGTCGACCATGGCCACCTTGGCTTCGCGGTTCAGCTGCCAGGCGCGGTCGAAGGTGGTGCCGCTGTCGTCGGGGCCGGAGTTGCTGATGACCGTGATGTCCGGGTACTTGGCCTCGATGGCCTTGCGGAACTCGGTGAAGCGCGCGAAGAACTGGTCGGGAAGGTTCTCCTCGTTGCCGACCTCAAGGTGGGTGAGCCCGAAGGGCTTGGGGTGGCCCATCCGGGCCCTCTTCTTGCCCCAGGGAGACGTCACGGGTCCGTTCGCGAACTCGATGAGGTCGAGCGTGTCCTGGATGTGGCGCTGAAGCAGCTCGGGGTCGTCGGTCGCCTTGTTCTGGCCGCAGCCGGTGACGAGGGCGGGGACCACGGGAAGGGCCATCGCGCCGATGTCCTCGGCGTACTGGAAGTACTCGTAGTAGCCGAGGCCGTACGTCTGGTTGTAGCCCCAGAAGTTGGCGTTCACCGGCCGCTGCTCGATGGGGCCGACGGTGTCCTTCCACTGGTAGGAGCGCTTGCGCTCGAAGTCGGGGGCCTCGTACGCCTCATGACTGCCGGTGTTGACCAGGCAGCCGCCGGGGAAGCGCAGGAAGCCCGGGTCCAGGGCGGCGATCTTCTCGGCGAGGTCCTTGCGCAGGCCGTTCGGGCGGCCCTTGTAGGTGTCGCGGGGGAAGAGCGAGACCATGTCGAGCCGCACGGTGCCGCTGCCGCCGGCGGTGACGGCGAGCCGGCCGGCGCCACTGGTGGTGCGGGCGGTGAGCGTTCCCGTGTACTTCGTCCAGCGGTCGCCGCGTGCGGTCACGCGCAGGGGGCTTGCCAACGGGGTTGTTCCGTCGCGCAGTTCGATGCTGAGGGGCGTTCCTCCGGGCTGGTCGGTGCGCGCCCACACCGAGAAGTCGTACTTCTTTCCCGCCTGAACCGCGATCCCCGCGTTGTAGCCGGAGTTCGCGACGCCGAAGCGGGCGCTGTCGCTGTCGCCTGTGCCGTCGAGGTCCAGCCGCAGATAGCGACGGTTGCGCTCGTTCAGCCGCCCGCCGTCGTCCACGACGCGCGCCGTGCCGGTCGCCGCACCGCTCGCGGTTTCCTTCCATGCGGTCAGCGGGGTGTACGCGCGGTTGTCGGCGGGGTCGTACTCGAAGGAACGATTCTGCACGAGCTCGGCGTACAGCCCGCCGTCGGCGGCGTGAGTAGAACACGCCGTACATCGAGTCGTCGATCTCGGGCCCGGCACTCGCCGGGTCGACGCTGATCGAGTAGTCGGTCGCCTCCGCCCCCGCCTCCGCCGCGGCCGGGGCTTCGGTGGGTGCGACGACGAGTGCGGCCGTCAGGCCGACGAGGGCGGCCGCGACGGCGAGGCCGCGCCTGGATCTGTTCTGACTACGCATACGGACTGGGCGCATATGGACTGGGCTCCTGATGCTCGTTCGAAATATCGGACATTGACCACAATCCCGAACGAAAACATAGACAGGCGCCCACCCCAGGTCAACTCCCGTGCACCAGAAGGAAATTATTCGTCGCGGATTACGCGCGTCGCCGGAGGTCGATGTCCGCGTCCGCCGCGTAGCTCTGAGTCCAGTGGCGCCCGGCATCCGACGCCCATGTGACGTGGACGGTGTCACCGTCGATCCGGACGCGGTCGACGGTGATCACGCGCTCCCCGGTACGCACGTCACCGCGGCGCAACTCACCGGCCTTGACGGTCGGGTACGTGTCCTTGACCTGCGCCTCTGCCTCGTCGGCCGCCCGAACAAGCGCCGCCGCCAGCTCCCGCGCCTGCTCGGGAGTGGCGACCAGGCCCAGTTCTCGTATAGCTACGGCCACCCGACAAGTAACAATGAGTAACCACTGGCACTGTCCGTGTCGGTCGGGGCCGTCAGCCCCAGAGGTTTTCTGAGTCCCATTCGTGGCTCGCACGGTTGACAAAGCGGGCCATGGATTCCGGGGCGGGCTGCCAGTCGCGGGTTACGCGCGGCGCCTCGGTGGCGAGCCGGGTCAGCGCTCGCTCCCACGAGAGCACGTCGTCGTCGTTGAGGAGTTGCTCGGCGCGGCGGCTCACAATGCGACGGTGCAGATGGTGGGCAAGGTCGGGGCGCACGTCGGGGTAGTCGCCGCTGTCGTCGCCGGGCCAGGGCAGCCAGGTCCGGCGGTAGACCCATCCTTCACAAAAGACGCAGTGAGCAAGCTGGATGGCATGCAGCGGTGCCCGGACGGCGACGGGCAGGGGCAGCGCCCGGTACACGGCGAGGGTGCCGCGGTGTCGGCAGTCGAGGTTGCGCCAGGTGCTCGGACCGGCGCCCATCCGCCAGAAGACTTCATCCAGGGGGACCGCCGGCTTGTGGGTGACCGCGAGCGGATCCTCGCACCAGGGCAACTTCTCGCGCAGCCACCACACGAGCCAGCTGTTCCACAGCCGCCGACGCAGTCGTTTCGGCATGGTCAGAACGGGTGGGTCTCGGCGGGGGCCGCCGCCTGGGCTTGACCGGTGTCCGCGGTGGCGGAGCGGGGTGCGGGGGTAGCGCCGCCGGGTCGGTAGGTCTTGGTGACGGACGCTTTCGCGTACGTCAGGGAGGCGGCGATCTCCTCGGCGTCGATCTCGACGACGGTACGGCGGACGCCTTCCTTGTCGTCGAAGGTGCGCTGCTTGAGGCGGCCGGTGACGATGACCCGGGCACCCTTGGTCAGGCTGGCTGAGGCATTCTCCGCGGCCTGGCGCCAGATCGAGCAGCGCAGGAACAGCGGTTCCCCGTCGACGAATTCGTTGCGCTCGCGGTCGAAGGTCCGGGGCGTGGAAGCGATAGTGAACCCGGTGACGGGCAGGCCGGAGGCAGTGTGCCGAAGTTCCGGGTCGGCGGTCAGGTTGCCCACCACCGTCACCAGCGTCTCGCCCGCCATGTCCCCGCCCTCTCCGTAGTGGCGGGTAGCCCCGCGCCTTTAGACACGGGGCCCCCTAAGAACCGTACGAGCGACTCTCACCGCATACGGCTCAAGCAGACCACGAGGGGTCGGCAGCCGTAGTTGCTGGTCGGGAACGCCGTCCATCCCCCGCATGATGCAGGCGATGGCAATCGGCGTGGACCAGGCGGAGGTTCTTGACGTCATCGCTTCCACCGTCACGACGATAGACCAAGTGATCTGCGTGTAGTGAGTGCCTCATGGCTTCGAACCATTGCACCCAATCCCTCACGTTGTCTGGTTCATATTCTGCTCCGACAATGAGCACCTGTCGGCAAAGTGCACATAGGCCCTTCTGCCGAGCCGCCAAGTATGACTTTCGTGCCGTCATTCGAGGCGGCTTCTTCTTCGCGTTCCGCTGGCGCCAGTAGGTCTTCAGGCTTGGGTCGTCGGGTGACGCCTTTCCCTTGATGGCTACATGACGCGTGATCTCCGTGTAGAAGGGGACCAGCAGATTCCCAGTTTTGGGATCGCGGAATCGATTTTCACCAAAGTATCTCCTCCATATCCAACCCTTTGTCTTCCGTGGATGCATCCGCATACCCCACTTGAACAGGCATCGCTTTAGATACCAGTCCAGATTGGCATACGTTCGACTCGATGATGCTCCGCGGTAGTAGTTGGACCATCCCCTAGTGTATGGGTTGAGTGCTCCGATCAGTGACGCAGCTGGCATTCCGCGATATTTCATTACGGACAGCTTGACTCTTCTCTTCGCTCTCGCGACGGAATCCTTACTGGGCGTAACCAGGGTTCTTTCATTCCCCCTTTTACTGGCTACGTACCGCCTGATGGTAAATCCCAGGAAGTCATAGCCTTCATAGAGGCTCCTGACTGAGGACTTTTCCTCGTTAAAGGCAAGCCCCCTCGGTTCGAGCCATTTAGCCAGTTTGGATTTGACCTCGTACGCTTCCTCGGCCGTTCTGCATAACACAACGAAGTCGTCGGCATATCTGATCAAGATGGGCGCCTCCCTTTGGGCATGCCCTTCTGGGGAGTAACGGCACCCAGCCGCCTCTTCCATTCCATTTAGCGCGATGTTAAGAAGCAGGGGACTGATCACGCCCCCAAC
>NZ_JAGGOK010000020.1 GCF_018614615.1 Streptomyces sp. ISL-100
TTTCCGCGAAGACGCCTCAAAGATCCGCACCGGACACAGCCCGGAGAACATGGCCACTCTGCGCAGCTTCGCCATCAACCGACTCCGCACCGCCGGCCACACCAACATCGCCGCAGGACTCCGCACCACCGCCCTCCGCCCCTACGAACGCCCCCTGACCATCCTCGGACTCAACTGACCTGCAACGATCCGAGATCACGCGACTTTGCAATCGCCCTGGAGGCCATGCCCCGAACGGCTACCCCCCCCCCCCCGCACTGGCCACTGGGAACCGGCACCGCTCGTTCACGCTCATTCATGCCAGCTCGGCCCCGGGGTGTCAGTGGGAGCTGCTGCCACTTTCCCTGTGGACTTCACCTCCTGGCCTGCCCTGCTCGTGGTCGACACGGAAGGCAACGGAACCAGCCTGCCTGATCTAGTCGAACTCGCAGCCTTGCCTGTCTGCGGCGGTGCGGCCGACAAGACCATTGCGGGAGCGTGGCTCGTGCGGCCAGAGCGCCCCGTCACGCCGCGCGCTACTAGCGTGCACGGCCTGACGAATGCCGTGTTGGCCAGCGCACCATTCTGGGCGGACATCGCCAGCGAGGTACACGCCTTCCTCGGCTCGTCCTGGATCTGTGCACACAACGCCCATACCGATTACCGAGTCATGAAGGCACACCTGCCCGCGTGGGAGCCGTCCGGAGTCCTGGACACCTTGAGATTGTCCAGGGCCACGTTCCCCGACCTGCCGGGCTACAGCTTGGATCACCTCATCGAGCATCTGAAGCCCGACCTGAGTGAGGCGCCCGCCCAACGGCACAGGGCGACGTTCGACGCCTTCGCAACGGCGCAGCTCCTCGTCATCATGGCGGACCGCTACGAGACTTGGGACCAAGTCGTATCCGCAGCGGTACCGCCCACCCTGCCGGGCGCCCCCCCAGCCGGAACCAGACCTCACTCTGTGGTGAAACCTCCCGGGGTTAGGGCGCGCCACGGCTCTCGAGAACGTCGGTGTACCGGCGAAGGACGGCGAGAACGGCCCCCGTGTCGTCTCCGGCCATCATGCGCAGAGGGCCCGTGGGCGTCAGCAGAACTGACTCACCCGCGTGCAGCTCGACGAGAGCCGCTACGCGGGCGGAGCCGATCACCGGCCGGTCCGCCTCACCGGTGATCACCACCTTGTACGCGGAACCATCGTCGAATCGGCCAGTGACGGTGTGCGGCATCGTCGTCTCCTTCATCGGGTGGCCAGCAGGCCGAGGAGGAACGCGCGGAGATCGTCATCCTCATACCAGTCGCCGGTGAACATGGCCTGCAGGGACCGGGCGAGACTGTCACCCGTATCCGGCTGCGTCGGTTGCTGCGCCAGGAGCCTTTCCAAGGCCGTGCGGTCGAGTGTGCGGGCGCCGGGGCGGCCGGTGTGTGTCCGCGTGAACCAGAACGCACGCTGAGCGGCATCCAGGTCCGGGAGGTGCCCGGCGAAGTGCTGTGCCAAGACGTGCGCTGCCGTGCCGACTCCTGCATCACCGAGGTCCGCGACGGTGGCACGGCGCGCGTCAGGCTCGTAGCGGCCGGCGTCGCCGTTGACGGCAGTAAGGCGGCGACTGTCCGCGGCGGTGAGCCAGTCCCGGGGGATGAGGCGCTGCACGTCGCGCACGGCACGCTCGGCGTCCGGGGAGCTGTCCGGACCGAACACGATCCCGGCATTGCCCCGCGGGCCAATTTCGCGGACATCGGCCAGGGCCGCCGCCACGGCGTCGGGCACCACTACGGCGTACCGGCGGCGCAGGTCCTCCCACTCGCGCCGAGCGGCAGCAGCCTCCATGCGCGCGGCTGCGATCTCCACGTCAACGTCCGGGTCTTGGAGAGTGCTGCTGCTTCGCGCCGCCTGGAGGTTGAGCAAACGCCGCTCCGTGGACGCTACATAGTCGTCCGCGTGCTGGAGGGTGCCGTTCGGGTCGCCGCCGAAGTCGTCGCCCAGCGTCTCGGTAAGCCGGCGGGTGACGTCCTGGTCGATGTCGCTGCCCGCTGCTCGAAGGGCGGCCATGTGCCGCAGCGCAGTGAGCCCTGGCCCACCGTCGGAGGCGCGGTCCGGCACCCACCGAGTGTCAGTGGAGCGGTCGGGCAGCCTCCCCGCAGCGAGCTGCGTCCACGTCGTCGGCATCCACCACGAGATCCGGCGGGACGCCTGACCGAAATGACCGCGCTCGGGCATCAGGCCCGCCCACTGGGACACCCGCGCTGCCAGCGACTCGCCCTCGACGTCTGGGAGATCGATGGCGGCGTGCAGTTGAGCCAGGCGACGGGACTCCGGCCAGTCGCGAACTCGGCGCACCAGGCGCCGCAGGAACGACCGCAGCCGGGAGAGCCGGTCGCGACTGCTCCGCCACAGCTCAGCGATCTTCCGTGCGGCGGCCTTCACCAGCTCGATCAAGCGGCGACCCATCCGGGCCAGCAGGGCGATCACGCGGGCGAGGAGCCCCGGCTGCTGCCCGCCGTCCGGGGTGGAGCGGCGGACGATGCGCTGGGCGGTGGCCTGGCGGGTGCCGTCGAGCTGCCTCGTCAGGAGCTGGGTGATGGCGTCGATGTCCGCCGGGTCGGCCCCGGACTCTTCGAGCTGTCGCAGAAGCGCGGTCAGCGTGTCGTCGACGTGCCCGGTGGCGTCGGCAGACGCGTCGACATCGGGAGTACGGCGGCTGCGCTGTGCGGACGGGGTACCGGGACGCCGTGCGGAGGTCGGGGCGGCGATGTGGTCGGGAACCAGCCGCAGGAGTCCGGCCGCACGCTGAGCCAGATCCTCGTGGGGCTCGCCAGGGAGAGGTTCGAGGTCGTTGATGGTGCGCAGTGCGGCGCGGACGGTCCGCTCGTGGGCCTTTTCACGGGCCCGCCGCAGGGCCTGCTGGATGGCGGCACGGTCGCGGCCTGTGACGCCCGCGGCGTCCAGGGCGGCGTTCGCGTCCTGGCGGGCGGCATTGCGAGCGCCTTGCAGGGCTTGAGGGGTGAGGCGTTGGGCGATCTGCTCGCGCAGAGCGTGGATGTCACCAGGCGGCTCGGTCCCGGCAACAGCCTCGTCGATGATGCGCATGGCCACCATGCGGTTGTGGTCGGCGATGATCTGGCGTCGCACCGAGGCCAGCGGCGGATTCGGAGTGCGCAGGGCGGGCGCGGAGTCAGAAGTGGTGTCGGTGTCCGAGGCGGGCTCAGGGAGCAGCCACACCGGCATGGCGGCGTGGACGAGGCGGCGCTTCCACTGTCGGTTCTCGTCCTCCAAGAGGAGGTTGCGCACCCCGCCGGGCCCTTCCTCCACGTCGATGACGCGGTAGACATGGATCTCATCGCCGCGGCGTTCGTCGGGCATGGCGATGATGTCGCCTTCGCTGATCTGTGCGGCGTTGGACGGGCGGGGCCGGTCGAGCCCTTCCGGTGCGGGGCGGCCGGCCGCGCGGTCGAGGTGGTCGGCGGCTCGGAGTGCCGCCCGTCCTTCGGTGGTGGAAAGGTCGGCGTTCGCCCGGAGCTGCGCTGCGAGCGCGGCGGCCTGGCCCGGGGTGACCGGCAGGTCGGCGCCGAGCCGGGCGGCGCCCTGCTGGGCGTCGGGGTCGTCCTCGGGGCTGCTGCCGTTGTCGGCGATGGTGTCGCGGTCGGCTGGGGTGAGGTCCGGGTCGACGGTGGGGCCGTTGACCGGGTCGAGGGCGGGCAGCGGCTCGTGCACCGTCAGGTCGTCGGCGGTCGGAGCGTCGTCCGGGCCGAGGGCCGGGGCTGTGCCGTCCGGGCCCTCAGCCTTGTGGACGACGGCGGTGGCGTCCATGTCGATGCCGCCCAGCTCGCCCGTGGTGGTGTCGACGTATTCGAGGGTGACGCGGCCGCCGTCGCGGCTGGTGTCCAGGATCTCCACGGCGGTTGGGGTGCCGTCCAGGTCGAGGACGACGATGTCGCCCTTGTTGATCTCGTCGGCGATGGTCGTGCTGATGCCGGTGATGGGGGCGGTCTCAGGGGTGTCGTCTCGGACTTCGCCGACGACACGGAGACCCGCGGCGTCGCGAGTGAGGGTGCCTTCGGAAGTGGTGATCGTGATGCGGTCGCCGTCGGTCTCGTCGACCGGGCCCAGGAGCGCGCCGCTCTCGTCGGAGACGACGTGGCCGGGCCGGAGCCGCTGGCCGGTGGAGGTCCAGCCCGCGGGGCGGCGATCCTGGCTGTCGTTCACCGTGAGGGAGCTGGGGGCGACTGCGTTGTCGGTGTCGCCGTCAGCCCACCGTACGGAGACGGTCGTGTCGGTGACGCCAGTGACCGTGCCATCGCGGTCGCCGCTGCCGGTGACGTGGCTGCCGGGGAACAGGCCGGCGCCGCGGGTGTCGGTGGCGATGATGTCGGGCAGGTCGCCGCTGATGACGTCGCCCTGGGCGCCGCTCGCCGGGGCTCCGGGTGCTGCGACCTCGGGGGGCTCGGCGCGGGCGGCGCTGGCGTTGAGCGGGGTGTAGACGGTGCCACGGCTGCCGGTGCGGCCGTCGGGGGCCTCGCCGAGCGTGGTGCGCCGCATGTCCTCGGTGCGGCCCTTGCGGGTCACAGTGACGCGTTCCGGAGTGTCGAGGACGTATCCGGCGCGGGTCACAGCACGGCCCCGGCGGGTTGTTCCGTCGATGCGCGCCATGTCGCCGGGCTGGAGCTGGTCCACGCTCGCCCAGTGGGCAGGCTGGCCGCCGATGGGCTCGGGCTCCGGGCGGGGCTCAGGCTCGGCCACGGGCTCGTCAGTGCTCTCGGGTGTCGGCGTCGGCTCGGGCACCGGACGGGGCTCGGGGGCCGCGCCTGAATCCGGGCCGGGGGCGTCGTTGCCGCTGGTTCGTGCGGCCTCCGAGTCATCGAGGCTCGGCTCGGGGGCCGGGCCGGCGCCCGGGGCGTTGCTGAGGCGGTCGCCCGCAGACTCCTGGGTGTCGTCGGCCGGGGGCGGCTGGTCTCCGGCCGTCGCACGCGGCTCTGGGGCATTCGCACGGGCGGCCGGCGCCGTGTCGGCGGCGGACGGTTCCCGAACGGCGCCAGAGATCGCATCCAGCACAGCCGGGGCCGCACCATCCGGCTCGTCACCAGGCGTCTCCGGGGCCCGGCGCTCGTCGTCTTGACCGAATCCGGCGCGCAGCCGCTCCGCCCAGAAGGACCGCCAATACAGGTTCCTCAGTATCTCGCGGTCCTGCCGCTTGCCCTGGGCCGCAGAGAGGGCGCCGCGCAGCCACTGGAACTCGTTGCGGGCGTGCGCGAGGTCCTGGGCCAGATTCCCGCTCGGCGAGTGCTGCGCCCGGATCGACTCGACAAGGCCAACGAGCCGGTCGTAGCGCTCCTTGACTGCCGGGTCGCTGCTGAGGCTGTCGGGGAGTTCCGGCAGCTCCGGGTTCCGTCCAGCGAGGTGCACCTTGACCGCGTCCCAGGCGTCCTCGTTGGGGTTCGTGGCGTCGGCGGGGCTGCGCTCCGCTCGCACAACCAGGTTGGCGACGGCCAAGACCCGGCTGGCTGAACGGCTGTTGTGGTCGTGGTTGATCGTAAGTAGGGGCGTCGCGTCCCACATCGGGACGCCGTCGTCCGCGTTGCGGTTCACGTTCCGAACGGTGCCGATGCGGCGGCCGTCCATCCACACATCGAACGTTCCGTCATCTGCGGCCGGACGGAGGTCGGCGCGCTTGGCGAGAACGCGCACCTGGTCGACTCCGCCGAAGCGCCGGTTGGCGTCCTCCTCGGGTTCCGGGGCCAGAGTGAACGAGGGAAGCTCGATGTCGTCGATGGCGAGCGCCGAGGTGCTGGTGTCAGCGTCGGGAAGGGCAGGGACAGCAGTCGCGGCGTGCCGCTCCTCCTCCTCGTAGTTCTGGCGATCCACGCGGTCCTGGGTACGGCGCTGCTCCTTGAACGCGTTGTACGTAATGCGGCCTCCGTTGAGGTCGTACCACTCCAGCAGTTCCTCGCTGGCGTACTGGCGCCACCTGCCGAAGCGAGACAGGGAGCCGCCGGAGAACAGCTCACGCTCGCCGACGGGTGGAAGGCGTCTGCTTGCACGGCTGAAGAAGTAGCCGTTGGTGGCGTCGATGGCAGCGGAGTATCGAGCCTCGTCGAGGTCGTTGAACTCCTGCTGCAACCGCTCCTCGCGGGTCTGCGGGCGCCGGGTGACGTCGGCGGTACCGAAGCCGAGGGCGGTGTCCATCGCCTCACCACGGCGCCGGACTTCGTCGGCATCGGCGGCAGGCGTGGCCGGGATGGCGTCCCGTACGCGCTGGTCGGCGTTGTCGCGGAGATCCATCTCCTGGGCAACCCGGAGCTGGTCTGCCTCGGACAGCCCACGCCCCCACGCCGCAGCGAGGTCATCGTCGCTCAGGTCGGTCAGGTCCTCCGGGAGTCCGGCGGCCGGCTTGGGCTGCGGTATGTCGCTGTTGTGCTCGTCGCCGTCCTGGAACAGGTCGCGCAGCGCACGCAGAGCCTCGGGCAAGGTGCGGCCCTGGCGGTCGCGCCACTGGGCGAGGACGTCCGGGGTGAGCGGCTGATGCCAGTCAATCGCCTGGCCGCCCGCGTCGGTAGTGATCTCGAACAGGTCGGCGAGGTCTCGGGCGTCGTCTGTCGTGCCCGCGGTGAGCGTGATCTTTCCGAAGCGACCGCCGTTGCGAGCCTGCGCGAACTGCCAGCGCCGCATCCCGTCCGAAGCGGTGTCGTCGGTCCAGGTCACCAGACTTCCGCCGGAGGACAGAGTGAGGGTCGGGTTGGCGGCGAGCTGCGCAAGGAACGCGCGTCGTTCCGGGGTGTCTTCTTCCGCGGTCAACCGGTCGCCGCGGCCCCACGCGTCACGCAGGTCGGCCACGGTGCTCGGCAGCGTACGGCCGCTCTCGGGCGCCCCACCGTTCCTGCCCGCGCTGTCGCCGCCCGTGCCGCCCCCGTCGGCCGCCGGAGCCTGTGGAAGATGGGGCAGGTTGAGCCGGGGAAGGCCGGGGCCCCCCGGTCCGCCGGGGCCGCCCGCGCCGTTGTCGCCACGGTCACCGCGGCGACGGCGACGCTCACGGTCGTCTTCGTCGTCCTGGGCGCCTGCCTCATCGTCCGCGTCGTTGTCGTCTTGGTCCCGGTTGCCGCCCGGGGCCTGGGGACCGCCACCACCGCCCTCGGGAGCTTCGTCGGGAGCCGCACCGTTCGAGTCCGGCCCGCGGCGGCGGCGCTGCTCGTCGTCGCGCTGTTCGTCGTTCTCGTCCTGCGTCTCCTCGTCGGCCTGGTCCGGCTCCGGGGCTGTACCGGCGTCATCGGGCCCCGGCGTGGCTGTGCGATTGTCGGCCGTCGACTCGCTGTCGCCGAGGTCGGAGGCTCCCTGCTCGTCGCGGTCGTCGATCTCCTCGTCCGGGTACCGCAGACGGAGTTGGGCGTCGCGGTTGTAGAAACGCTCCTCGCCGTCGTCGGTGACGATTCTGATCCGGCCCCGGCCGGTGCGCTGCGGCGGTTCGGCCACCGTGTGCGTGCGGCCGTCTCCGTCGGTGTAGCGGTCGCCCTGCGTCAGGCCCTCGGGGCTGCGCATCTGGACGGGGCGCAGGTCGCTGGTGTCGCGACCCTCGTGGTCGGCGAACATGTCCGGCGTGCCGAAGGCGTCATCGGGCTGGTCGAGCGGGTTGTCCGGGTCAGCGACGGCGCGGGCTTGCGACTCCGGCTCGTCGATGTCGAACAGACCGCCCTCCGGCTCGGGCGCGGGCTTCTTGGGCTCCGACTTGGGCGTGCGGCCGGCGCGCCTGTCCTTCTCCGTCTCCAGGACGGCCATGCGAGTACGGTCGGCGCCGGTCAGTTCGCCGTCGGCCATCTCCCGCTCCATCAGAGCCACGAACTCGTCGGCGATCTCCTGGTCGCTCATGGCGGACGGCGCCTTGGCGCCCGCCGGGCGGATGGCATCGAGCTGCTGGGCGACCTCATCGCGGTCGAGGATGATCGTGCTGTCGGCGGTGTCCGTCGTCTCCCCGTCGCTGCTCGCAGGTTCCTCGCGGTTGTCCGCCTCACCGCTCGAGGCGTCGGGCTGCGGAGCCGTGCCCGTGTGCTCGGGCGTCGGCTGGTCGGACTCGTCGTCCTGCGAGGCGTCGTCGCCGGGCGTGCTGGAAGCAGTCGGAAGGTCGCGACCGCCGTCGTCACCGTCACCCGTGTTCGCGGTGTCCGGCTCGTCAGCGGTCTCCTCCGTGGCGGCCGCATCGTCATTGCTGGGGCGGATCTGCCCAAGAGCTTGGGAGACCTCCTCGGCGGACAGGCGGACCCCGTCCTGATCCGGCGGGCTCGGTTCCTGCGGCTTCTCGGCGCGCTCCGGCTCGGGGAACTTCTCGTCGAAGTTCGCCAGGGTCAGGACGGAGTCGCCGACTGCGGCCTGGAGCGGGATGCGGGCCTGGTGCCGCTCCTCGACGAGCTTGCGTCGCACAGGCTTGGGGAGGTTCTTGTCGAGGTCGTTCTCGTCGATCTCGGGCAGCTTGTCGAGGTCAGCGATCCGGCCGACGATGTCGTCCAGAAGGTTCGCGCGCGCCCGCGCGTGCTCGATCTGCGGGGTCAGGTCGGCAGCGGCCTGGGCGGACTGCAGAAGGGCTATCTGCTCGTCGAGTTCAGGCATCCGTGCCCGGTCGGCCTGATGGAGGGCAGGCGCCTTCTCCAGGGCGTTCGTAAGCCGGGTGACCATGCCCGCCCCGGCGCCCTTCTTCTTCAGGTCTTCCGGTCCGCGCTCGAAGTCGGAGCGCGCCAGGTCGGGGAAACCGACGTGCGCGACGAGTTTGCCGTCCGCGCGCCGCTCGGTGCGCACGGCAACGTCAAGGCCGCCGAACTGCCCCAGCGTCTTCCAGGGGCCCATGCCGTCACGGTCATGTTCAAGGAGCTGGGTGGTGACCTGCCGGTGCAGGGCAGCCGCGGCGTCCGTGCGCTCTGTGTACGACAGACCGCCGAGGTTCATGGCGAAGGTGTCGCGGACGTCGCGGATGCGGGGCAGAGCCTCCTCGCGGCGGGTGATGCCGTCGCGCGTGTCGGCGAGTTCCTGCGTGAGGTCGGCCAGCGCCTCCTGGCGGCGGACGCGCTCGGCGGCCTCGTTGTGCTGATCGATCTCCAGATCACGCAGCGCACGGCGGGCCTTCATGAGCTGGCTCATGTAGGGGTTGCCGCCGATCTCGGCTTCCATCGTCTCGTAGTCGGGGTAGTCGACATCCAGCTCGGTGACGGTGTCGCGGGTGTCGCTGTCTGCCATCTCGGGGCGCTGGATGTCGATCAGGCCCTCTGCCTTGGAGGCGACGAACCCGGCCTTCCAGCCGTCGAGGCTGCCCCTGGTCGCGAAGACGTCGATCTCGACTTCGCCGTTCTGGTTGCCGTAGCGCAGGATGCGGCCATTGCGCTGTTCCATCTGCGCGGCGCCCCAGTCGAGGTTGACGTGCGTCAGGCTGACCATGCGGTTCTGGGCGTTCATACCGGTGCCGGCGACGCTGCTGGAACCGATGAGGACGGCTATCTCGCCGTCACGGGAGCGGCGGAACAGCTCGGCCAGTTCTTCGGGCTTGCCCGTCTTCTTGTGGTCCTGGACGAACGCGATCTTCTCTTCAGGGACGCCGCCCGCGACCATGAGCCTCTTGAGTTCGGCGTATGCGTCGAAGCTGCCGCGGTTGTTGCCGCCCGGCACACCCTCGTTTAGGAAATACATCTGGAGGGCGCCGGGGGTGGGGTGGTCCTCGGTGCTGCCGTAGTACGTCTTGTAGACGCGGTCCTTGTGCTGGTGGTACCGCTCGATTGCCTTGGCCGCGACGGCGGCGAGCTTGTTGCCCGCCGGGGCCTTGGCGTCGACCAGGCGGGGGTCCAGCGCGACGGACGTGCCCTCGTTGGAGACGGCGAGCATGTTGTCCTGCGACCGGTCGACGTCGCCGTTGTGGATCGCGCGGCCGCGGGCTACGAGCTGCTTCAGCCGGGCGGTCTGGTCCTTGGTCGGGTCGACCATGACCAGGTTGGGGCCGCCGTTCGCGACCTTCGGGCGGGGTATGCCAACGTCGTCGCCGCGCTTCGTGTCGGCGACGAGGCCCCACATGGTCTTCATGGCGCGGCGGTTGTGGAATTCGGCGAACCGCTCGACGATCCGCAGGCCACTGCCGTCGGGGGCGTTCTCGACGCGGAGGGTCTTGCGGCCGAAGGTCGCGGCCCACAGGTCCGGTGCGCCGGCCTTGTAGGAGTCCAGGACCCACGGGGCGGCCAGGGCGAGCATTGTGAACTGCTCGGTGATGCTGTTCGACAGGGGGGTGCCGGTGGCCAGGGTGACCGTGGCGCGGCCGTCGCGGCGGCTGTGCAGGTCGGTGAGCTTCTGGTGGAGGTCGATGCCGCGGATGGAGGCGGGGTCGCCGCCGCCCTCGCGGGAGCGGAAGCCCACGCCCTTGTACCGGTGGGCCTCATCGATGACGGCGTAGTCGAACCCGAGGTCGTCCCAGTACGTCCGGCCGGGCGTCCGCATCGGCGCCGCGTTCTTGCTGATCTTGTTCTGGACCGTCGCGATGCGCTGTTCGATCTTGGCGACGATGAACGGGTGATCCGGGTTGTCCGCGTCCTCGTACTGCCGGTCGAGCTGTTCGCGCAGGGCTTCCAGCTCGCGGAACTCGTAGTCCTCCTGAGCCTCGGGGCTCATCTTGATCGAGCCGAACGCGGGCTCGGTGAAGATGACGAGGTCTGGCTTGTTGGCGCGCAGCCACTCCAGCGTGCTGTCGCGCCGACCGTCAGCGAGGTCCCCGCTGGTGATCAGGTGGACCTCAGCGTTGGGGTACAGGAACCGGGCCTCGTCGTACCACTGCTGTGCGAGGTGGTCGGGGACGACGGCGTACGGCTTCTCGATCTGGCCGGACGACTTGAGCGCCTGGGTTCCCATGACGAGCGTCGAGGTCTTGCCCAGCCCGACTTCGTGGGCGAGGATCACCGACCGCTCGAACTGCATCCGGGCGGCGCCGCTCAACTGCCAGGCGTGCGGCGTGCGGTCGGGGGTGAATCCGTCCAGGGACGGGCTCATGCCGTCGTACGAACGGACGACGTGCCCGTTCATGATCTTGTTGTAGGAGTCGGTCAGCCGCGTGAGTCGGTCGGCGTTGGCCGTCGCGTACTTCGCGAACTCCGACCGCATCTGGTCGGCCTTCTGCCGCACCAGGCGGGACGTTTCTTCGTCGACGTTCCGGCGCTTGTCGTCGTGGTAGATCGTGAGCGAGCCGTGGCCGAGGATGGAGCGGGCGATCTCGACCGCGTTCTTGCCCTTGGTGCCCTTCGCCTCGTCGGCCGCGACACCGTGCAGGACGTTGTTGGCCTTGGGGACCTGGCCGGTGTAGAGCATCCAGCCGTAGCGGTCGTCGTGCGCGACGCGCAGCGTCTTGTCGCCCAGGTAGTCGCGCAGGAACCCTTGCAGCAGCTCGGGCGGCGTCCAGTGCGCGCCCATCTCCGGGGTGAACTCGCCAATGGTGCGGTCCTTCGGCTGGACCGCTTCGAGCGCGGAGACGTTGACGGCGAACGCCGGGTCCTTCTCGGCGGCGCGACGGGCGGCGGCGAGCTTGTCGCGGACGGGACCGGACAGGTAGGCGCCGGCCAGATCCAGGCGGCCGGTGCGCGGGTCGGTGAAGACCTCGCTGCCCAGCGCCCGGATGGCATCCGCTGGCGTCATGTCCAGCAGACGGGCGACCTCGCCGAGGTCCACTTGCCCGGTCGCCGCGACGACTGCGGACAGGGCCGTCTTCGGGTCGTCGGTCCGGTCGAGCGGCTGCCGTCGCGCGGCCGCGCGCTCTTCGAAGACGCGGCTCAGGATGGGTTCCTGCTTGTCTGCGTCCCACCGCTCCAGGGCGAGGACCGCACCGGCGTCCGGGTCGGAGCGGAAGTAGCCCCACGCCGTAGGCGTGCGCTCCTCCGTCCCGTCATCACGGGTGCCGGTCTTCATGCTGCGGAACTGGCCGGGCTTGGACAGAGGCCCGTACTGCTCGACGTAGGCGGTGTGCAGGTCGCGGAGCTGGGCGCGCAGCTTCTCGGCGCGCTCGTCCTCCGCGTTCTTGCGGTCCAGCGCGCGCAGTTCGGCGGCGACGTCCCGGAGCTGCATGAGGGCACGGAGCTGGTCGCCGCGGCCGTCGGACGGTTCGACCGTGACGGGGTTGCCGCCGTTGACGTGCTGGTAGAGCTTGCCGTCGTCGCCCTCGTAGAGGCGGCCGGTCCAGTCGTTGGCGTGCTTGTCCCGCGCGGTCTGCAGGAACACGGGCGGCCGGTTGTCGCCGTCGGGGTGCGGCTCGTAGCCACGGCCGTCGGCCTTCGCCTTGGTGGCGATGCCCTTCAGCGCGTCACGGAGCTGATCGGCGGCTTTCGCCGGGTTGCCCTTGACGGTCACGCGCGGCCCGTATGGGGACGACTCGGTCGTCAGCTCGCCGAGGACGTGCTCCGGGTGCTGAGTGAAGTACGCGTTGACGTGTTCGTGAGTGCCCCCGACCTTCCGCTCGGGAGCGTTGAGCCACGAGGTGTCGCCCGGCTCGTCGCCGTCAGCGCGGCGCCACAGCACCAGGACGTCGGTGACGACACTCGTGCCGGCGTCGTTGAAGACACCGGACGGCAGGCGGACGGCGCCGATCAGATCGCCGTACTTGGCGATCTGCTTGCGGGCCTTGTCGCCCTTGGAGTCGAGGGTGTGCCGGGAGGTGATGAGCAGGGTGACGCCGCCCGGCCGGGTCAGCGCAAGATCCTTGGTGATGAATCCGTTGTGCAGCGACTCCGCCGGGTAGCGCTTGTCGCCGAACGGGACGCTGGCGAAGGGGACGTTCCCGACCGCAGCATCGAACGTGCCAGGCTCGGCATCGGTCTCGGCGAAGTTCTCGTTGAGGACATTGGCGTCCGGGTAGATCGCCTTCGCGATCCGCGCCGTGGTCGGGTCCAGCTCGATGCCCGTGAGGCGGGCACCCTCCGGAGAAACCCCGAAGAACGTGCCGCTGCCGGACCCAGCCTCGAGTACGTCACCACGCTCGAAGCCGAACGCCTTCAGGCCGTCCCACATCGCCTCGGCGATGGGCTGTGGGGTGTAGTGCATCGACAGCGTGCCGCGGCGGGCCTGCTGCCACTCCAGCGGTGACAGCTCGTCGGACAGCATCCGACGCAGGTCGGTGTACTCCGCCCAACGGGCGTGGTCCTGTGCGAACTTGCCGTACCGGGCGCCACCCTGCTGGTAGCGCGATTCTTTCTCGTTCGGCTCCGACGCGAACATGATCGGAACCGAGCCCCACCCGGTCCAGCGGGCGAGGGTGACCTTCTCCTTCTCGGTGGCCGGGCGCTTTTCGCGCTCCAGCCGCTTCATGACGCGGATCGCCTCGACGTTCGCCGCGGCCCGCTGGATGGGGCCCTTGGTGGCGGCGTCGGCCGGGTTCGGGCGGAAGCGCGGTGCTACATGTCGTACACCGCGTCCCTCAGCGCCTGAAGATCCCGCATCTCGGGGCTGAGCGTCTGCGGCTGCTCCGTCTGCGGCTCCGGCTCCGGCAGCAGGTCCCGCAGAACCATCGCGGTCGCGTCCGCCCTGATCTGCTTGATCTGACCCGCCCGAGCCTCGTACTCCGTCGCGGCCGGCACGGTCTCCTCCAGCGCTTCCTCGGCCACCAGAATCGCCGTCTCGATCTCCCTGCCCTTGTTCAGGAAGAACGTCTCCGCGTCGTCCATCGCTGCCAGCTCCCGCGGACGGTACTTCGTCCAGTGGTCCCTGGCTGTCTGGCTGTAGATGCTCACCATCAGCCCCTTCGTCCGTTCCGAGAGCCGCGCGCAGGGCTGCCTGCTGCGCCTCGATCTCCTCGCGGGAGATGACCTTGCGGTCCTCGTCCCCGCCATCCTTGCGTACTGCATTGCGCTGCGCGTCGATCCCGTGCAGCGCAGCGTTGATAGAGGCCAGCCGGGTGCGGGCCTTCGACCGGTCCGACGAGTCCAGTTCCCGGTCGGTGGACCGCAACATCATCTCGCGAGACAGATCCTCGGTAACGCGGTGGAACTCTGCGAGCAGCCCCTCGGGCACGTCGATGTTCGCGCCCTTGCCGATCTTCCCGGTGATCGGGTTGGAGCCGTCGGACCACCCGTATCCGTGGCCCTTGAACAAGCCGTAGAGGGTCTGGCGTTCCTTGTTCGCCGACGGAAAGGAGTCGGCCCGGCGGGAGGACTGGTACAGCTCGAAGAACATCTTCGGCACCCACACGCGGCGCACGGAGCCGTACAAGCGCACCGGCTCGGTCGCGGGGTCGCTGTCGTAGCTGTCGACGATTGCGGCCAGGGCCTCGGTCATGCTCGGGAAGGCGCCCAGGATGCCGCCGTGGCTCTGGCGCTGTGCGTTCCAACCGGCCTTGTGGCCGCCCGCATACGGCGAGTCGTGCTCGTGGTAGCTGAGCTTGCCGTAGTCGTTGCCATCGACCCTGATCGAGGTGCCGTACGAGCTGGACAGCGGGTTCTCGCGGGTGTCCGCCCGGTTGACCTTCTGCTCGCTGCCCTCAGCACCGCGGCGGTTCTGCTCGTCGAAGAGAGCCTTCAGGCGCTCCTCCAGGGCTTCCCGCTCCCGTCCGCTGGTCAGGTTCCGCTGCTTGTGGAGATCCTTGAACGCCTTGTTCAGGTCTTCGTCGGCGAGCCCGGCCGGGTCGGGGCCGTTGCGGTAGGCAGCGGCCTTGCGGTTCTGCCGCTCCTCGTACACGGCGTTCCGGCGGGCGGACAGGATCTCGTTCTGCTCCGGGCTCAGACGCCGAAGACGGACGGGGAGGCCCAGGGACTCCTTCTCCAGCTCGCCATCGTCGAGGTCCTGGACCGGCGGGCGCTGCTCGATGTCGCGGAGCTTGCGGGTCTGCTGCTCGGTCTCGGCGTCTGCGAGCCGACCGGTCAGGTCGTTCCACAGGTCGCGCTCCGGCGCGAGATCGTCCTCCCCGTGAATCGACCCGTTCAGCTTGTGCGTGCGCTCCCGCGCCTCCAGGCCCTTGATGTGCGCGGCGAGTTCTTCATCACCCAGGTCCTGCGGGCTGTCGGCCTGGGACACCTGCTCACTGGTCCGTCGGCGGCGGTCGGCGTACAGCGCACGCTCGTCGTCGGTGAGCCGGTCACCGCGCCGGGAGCCGTACGTGCCCCGGTCGCGCTCGGAGCGGCTGATGGCCTCGGCGAGATCGGCATCACTCATCGCTGCCGAGCGGTCCTGTGCGCTCGGCAGCGCCTCGGGCTCGTCCCGGTTGTTGTCGTTGTCCTGGGCGATGCGACGCCGATCGAGCTCGGCCTCGACCTTCTGCAGGGCGACGCGCGCTCGCTGCTTGCGGGCCGGAGTCGTGGCGACCTGGGCGTGAATCTTGAGGTTGTCGCGGTGCTGGCGCAGGTCTGCCTCGGGCATCGCGCGGAGCTTCTTGGTGTCCTCGTCGAGCTGCTGCGGCTCAGGGGCGTCGCTGGTGTTGTTGCGGTCCTCGTCGGTGACGCGGACGTTGCGGCCCTGCCGGATGAACGCGGCGAGGATGTCGGCGGCCTTGCGGTCGCGGGTCTCCGGCTTCCACTGGGTACCGGTGATTCGCGCCTTCTGGACCGGGGACCAGGCGAGCTTCCCGGCGGCGCCGACGGCCCGGTCGTCGCGCGCATCGTTCTTGATGGTGCCGCGCACGGCCAGGACCCGCTTGCCCTTGTGCGTGGTCCACGCCAGGTGCACATGGTCGGCCTGGTCCGGGTTGGTGGTGGCCAGGTGGTGGCGGGCAATGATCTGGTCGGCGATGTTCGCGTTGCTGCCGATGGGGACGTGGACGCCGTCGACCGTGGCGTGCCGGTCGCTGTAGCCGCCGACGACGGAAGCGATGCGGGCGCCGTCCGGGCCGTACACGGTGATCGGTCCGGGGTTCCACGTGGTCGCCCAATATCCGGGCACGCCGTCGACGGGCTCGGCGTCCGCCGGTATGCCTGTCGGCCGTCCGTCGGTCTCGCCCGCCGGCGCCTTCTCCGGCTCCGGTCCCGGGGCTGGAGCGGGCTCGGGGGACGGTTCCGGCTCCTCGTCCGGAGTGCTCTGCTCCTGCTCGCCCGCCCGCCCATCGTCCGGAACGTCAGGCTCGTTGGCGGCCTCGGGCCCGGGGGGAAGCAGCGCAGGCGTCTCCGCCTTCGGGGCCGGGGTCTCGTCGTCACCGAAGGGGCGGCGGCGCAGCGTCTCGGCGAGGCGGGCTGTGGCGATGCTGTGCTCGGGCGGGTGCTCCTGGTCCCACAGGGCGCGAGCGGCGGTCCACTCCTGCTCGTAGTCGCGTCCCTCGGCGGAGCGCCACTTCACGCGGTAGTTGGCGAACGCGGGGTCGGAGAAGTCGAGGGCGTTGCCGTCGTTGTCTTTGAGCTTGCCGACGATGTGCTCGGCGAAGCCCTTGGCATCGGCCTGCCGGTCGAACCACCACGACATCATCTGGCCGGTGCCGGTTGCGTACAGGTACCAGTCGCCCTCGACGCGGCGCGCGACGAACTGGCCGTCGCCGACGAGCTTGAGGCGCTGCTCCTTAACGAGGCTGTCGAGGTTGCGGGCGGAGCGCTGGTCCTGCACGCTCCCCGAGGCACGCAGAGTTTCGGCCCGCCGGGTCCAGTTGTCACGGACCTGCTGGAGCGTGGTGAACCGTCCGCTGGCCTGCGGACGCTGCTGCTTCGGTGCCGGGGCCTCCTGCTGAGCGTTGTCTTCTGCGCGGGTGGCGTGGAAGTCCCGCATCGCGCGGCGGATGGCCTGCTCGGCGTCCTCACCCTTAGTCGAGCGCCACGTCAGGAACCCATCGGCGATCTTGGGGTCGGAGAAGTCGATCGGCTCGTTGAACTCGCCCGGCATGATGTGCCCGTTGCGGACGTGCTTGTCGATGTATTCGGCCGCGGCCTCGGCTTCCGGGCGGGTGGTGAAGTCGCCAACGTCGAGGTAACCGCCGGTCCCGGTCGAGGTCAGGTACCAGCGGCCGTTGGCGTCGTCGCGGGTGGTGACCAGGCCGCCGGAGGGCGTGACCTGAAGATCCTCGTCACCGGCCAGACGCCGCAGCGCCGGGGCGTTGGCGCCGGGCTGCTGGGCCAGGTCGAGGAAGTGCCGGCGAACCGCGGCGGTGTCCTCGAACCGGGCTCCAGGGCGGGCCCCACGGTTCGGTAGAACCTCGGTGTCGACGTCGTGGTGCCCGGCCTCCGGCTCGTCCTGATCGTCGCCCTCGGGGCCGTCGCCGTCATCGTCGCCGATGGCGTTGCCCTCGTCGTCGGCGTCGTGCGGATCGTCGGGGGTGTCCGGGTCACCGTTGTCGTCGCGGGACAGGCCCAGCCCGCGCCGGTCGTCCTGATCGCGGCGGGCGTCCTCAGCCTCGACCTTCTTCTGGTTCGAGGTGGGGGCAGTGCCGTCGGGGCGCGCCACCATCGTGATCCAGCGGGCGCTGGTGCTGTGCCGCCGCCCCGTGAACGTGCCGTCCGCAGTGCGGTCCTGGACGAGGACGCGGTCACGCGGAAGGGCCCGTACGACGCGGGCCAGCTTTCCCGACCACAGGCGGGCAATTCCGCCGGTCTCGATGAACCTGCCCTTGGAGTCCCTGGGGTGCAGGGCAGAGTTCCACGGCCGTCGTACGGACTTGGCCTCAAGGGTGCGACTCAGGTCGGCCGGGGAGGTGCGCTTCAGCATGGAGCGGACCATGCACAGCGCGACTGGTTAGCGTCCTGCGCTGAATTTGCGCCTATGCGGGCCCCGAAGGGGTACGGTCCGGTCACAACCGCGTCGGGAGGGGGCTCTCGTGGCTATTCGAGCGTTCGGCGAGAAGAAGGCACCGTCGGAGTGGGCGGCCGACGAGAGATGTGTCGTGTCGAGCGGCGTTTTGAGGCGCCGCATCGGGGCGGGTTGGGACCCAGAGGAAGCGATCACGACACCCTTCATCGGTGCGGCGTGGCAGTCAGACAAGCAAGCAACGCTGGAGGAGGACCGCGCGAAGCCCGCCCAACGGATCTACGTCCCTCCACCGCAAGAGAAACCGAAACGGAAGCGCTCGGCTTCGCGCGGCCAGATCAAACCCGTGCCGACGCCGACCGAAGGGTGGGAGGACAGCGCGCCTTCCACACGGCCCCAATCGACGCAGCGCAGTACAAGCGTCCGTACGGTACGTGGCGGCCTGCCCTCTCTGGGGAGACGCCGCTGACGTCACATGCTTTCGGTGAGTATGTGAATGGCGAACCAGGCGGAGAACCCGCACCACCCCACGGCGAACACCGCGCGCCCGGCCTTGGAAGTGCGGGTCTGGAACAGGCGCCGGAAGTTCTCGCTCAGGGTGTCGCCCTCCTGTCTGTTGACGAGGGCGGTCGTTTCGAACACGGCGAACAGGCAGGTCCAGGCGAACCAGATAGCGGGCCACATCAGGGGGACTCCTCGGTGGTGGGGCCGGTGCGGTAGCGCAGGCGGCAGCGGCAGTTGATGGTGAGGTCGGTGGGCGCGAACGGGTCTCCGGGGTACCGCAGGGCGGAGCCGTCGACCGTGTAGGGGACGCCGGCGGGCAGCGTGGTGCCGCTCAGCGCCTGGTGGGCGGGCCGTACGCGGGTGTCGCCGCGGGTGACCCACGTCCGCAGGACGGTTGGGCCTGCGGTCTCGGCGGCTGCGTCCGCCGCGCCATTGACGGTTGCGACGGCGCAGGACTCAGCGAGCGCGGTGGTGAACTTCGTGGCGCGGGCCCGGAAGAACGCGGCTACGACGTCCGCGAGATCGTCGAGGGTGGCATCTTCTGCTTGGGCGGTGTCCAGGGCGGCGGCGAGGTCAGCGAGGAGAGCGGCGACGGCGCCTCCGGCCATGGTGGTCGCGGCGAACGCCGCTGTGGCCGCGCCTGGGGGCACGGTCGCCGTTCCGGTCACGGTCGTGCTGAGTGCCGCCGCAGTAGACGTTGCGGCCGGTTGGAGAATCGGGGCCAGGGTGCTGGTGGTCTCTTCCCCCCAGCGTCCGGCGCCCACGACGCGCGCCCCGATGATCGGGGCGCTGCCGCTACGGAGGTCGGTGTCGCCGTCCGGCTGCCAGTACCGGGTGTGCTTGCGGGTTTTGGGCGCGTGCAGGCGTGCGGTGATGACGCCTTCTTGCCGGGCGAGGAGTGCGGTGAGCGCGGCTGTCACGGCAGCGGAGAGGGTGTCGAAGTCGCTGTCGGTGACCTCGAACCCGTCATCGTGCGGCAGCTCCTTGCGCTCGATGTGGGAGCGCGCGGCAGTGACGTCGTCGGCGGCGTCGCCGGGCAAGGTAAGGGGCATATTGTCGCGGGCCTGGTCGACGGCTGCTGCGGCAGAGTCCCCGACCGTGGACGTCCCTGATGTTTCGCGGGCCGCTGCAACGTCGGCGGTCGCGCGTGCCTGCGAGTCCGGGGCGCGGGCCTCAGCGACCGCGTCAGCCGCGGAGGCGTTGCTGGCCGGCCCAGAGGGCGCGATGGCGGGCGGCGGTCCGCCATCGCCGGGTAGGCCAGGGACTCCTGTGGCCATGGGGTCCTGAGCGACGCCGAGTGCTGCCGCGTCCACCTCGTTGGCCGGGACGGGAGCCTTCTGCGGGCTGATCCACAGGGCCCTGGTGCGGGGCACGTTGAAGGGGCGACGTCCGGCGATCTCTCGGTACTCGTCGACTGTGATCAGCCCTGCGTTCCACTCCTGCCGTGCCTCCTCGCGGCGCAGGCGGCGGGGGAACTCGAGCGCTTCGACCGTGGACGTGTTGAAGCGCAGGGACCAGCCGTCGTCCAAGTCGAGGTCGAACGCGGAGGCGATCAGCGACAGGTGCGGGAGTTCAGTGTGCTGCCAGAAGTTCCACTCTTCGCGGTCGGCGTTGGCGTACGTACGCTCGCTCGCGTTGCCGACGATGGATTCGGGGACGCCGAACGCGCTCAGGATCTCGTCCTTCGCGGTCTTGGACAGCGTCTCGTAGTTCATGTCGCGTGGTCGCGTGCTCGTGTCGACATAGTTGAGGCCACCAGGCCCGCTGCCGACGACGACGGTCTCACCGGCGTTCTGCGCGCCAGGGGCGAGGCGCTGCTGAATCCGGTCGATCTCACGCTGGTCCAGGCCGTCGACGTCAATGCCGACAATCCCCGAAGGCCGTGCGTCGTTGTCGATGAAGGCGATGTTGTACGTGCGGGCCTTGACGTCCAGGTCGACGGAGAGCCCCGCAGCCTCCAGCGGGGTGACGCCGCAGAAGGGATCGGTGGGGTGTGGGTCGCGCAACCAGATGACGCGGCTGGGGTCCAGCTCCCGAAGACGGCCGTCGTACGTCGTGAACTCGAAGTGCGAGACGTAATCGCCGTGGGGGTCGGGTATCGGCTCGACTCGGTTCGCGGGCAGCAGGTCGAGGCGAGTGATCGTGCCGCCGCGACTGCGCGTGATCTCGACGAAGGCGCCCTTCTTACTCAGAAGGAGCTGCGCGGAAAGCCGCTTCTTGAAGACCGTGGCGCGTTCAAGCGGGTTGGCCTGGACGTTGAGAACGTGCAGGAGGGGGTGGTCATCGAGGGTTTCCGCGAACTGCCGTTCGTCGCCGCCGCGACCGATTTCGACGGTGAGAGCACTGGGGTGCTTGGAGATCGCCTCGACGGACTTGAACGTCCAGATGCTGCGTTCGTAACCCTCCTGGATCACGCGGTCGAGATCCCAACCGGCCGCGCGGTTCTCCGTGCCCCACACGGTGGTGGTGCCCGCGTAGGTCATGGAGACATAGGAATTGCCGATGGGCCCGGAGGACTTCTCTTCGACGAGTGTGGCCGTCGGGGGGGCGAGGAGCCGGCGGAGGCCGGGGAGAAACTGGCGCGGCATCAGGTCCCCTCACTGGCCAGCCACGTCCCCGTGGCGCTGAGGGCTGCGCCGACTTCGACCCAGCCCAGGAGCGGAAAGTAGGCGAAGGTGCAGCCGACGGCCGCCGCGGCTGCGATGACGCTGGTGGAAATGGCGACGGCTCGGGCAGTCTTCGTCTTGGGCGACGCCATGAATCGGAAGGCTGCGAAGGTCCCCGTCGCCGCTGCGGTGGTGCTCAGCACTGGGTGTATGGCGCCGAGCGTGACGAGCACGACGAGAACGCCGACGGCGACGAGGAGGAGTCCGGCGGCTTCGCGGGCGAGGATTCGCGGCGACGGTGTCTCAGGCGGTGTACTCACGCTGCGCACGATGCGGACGCCGGATGCTTAGTGTCGCGTGCTCGCCTGGTCGGCGTCAGCGGGGGCGGCTGACCCCGGCCATGTAGGCGCTGATCCCGCGGCGCTGAACCTTCTCACCTGGGGTGATCTGGGCGCCCCTGGGGACCGGCAAGCTCTTGCGCTTCTTCCTCGTCGACTGGTCGCCGCCGATCAGGTGGCGGTTGTCCACCTTTTCCGCACAGTCCGAGCCTTTCACTTCGTCGTACGGACGCCGGCACCCCTTGCAGTACACCTCCAGGGCGTCCACCCGCTGGCCGGCATCGGTCTTGAATGAGCCGCGGAAGTCAGCGATAGACGCGATTCGCGGCTCTACCTGAATCTCGGCGGCGACGACCCAGGTGTGGGAGAAGTTCTGGCGGGGCGCTGGGGAGTCCTTCGTAGAGTTGGGAGGGCCTGCTTTCGCTTCCGCCTTCTCCGCCGTGCGTTGTGGCGCTAGGCCGGGCCTTGACGGGAACAGAGGTTCCTGCCAGAAGGCCCGGCCCGCTGCCGGTGAGAGGGGAGCGGTAGCAGCAGTCACCATTCCTCCGCCGTGTCGCTGGTGGGGTTGACACAAGCGCCAACCCCCTTTTCACAGCGCGGAACGCCAACAAGCCGAGTTCTGTTACACCCGCTGCTACGCCTTACAGAGCACGCAGTTCGCTTTGGACCATGGCGCTGGCCTCTCCTCCGTACACCGCGCCACGCGCCAAGAGCTCGAAAGCCCTGCCGTAGGTGGCCACCTGCTCAGGGTCGGTGGAGGTTGGGGAGTCGGCGAAGTTCTCGATTTCGACGCGTGTGCCGTCGAAGATCCCGAAGCTGTTCCCTGGATAAATGTCGAGTTGAGCGCGGTCGGGGATCACGCCCAGCTTCAGCCCGGGGAGGTCGAACGCTTCGAGCAGTCGATTGAGTTGCCCACGCATGACGGTGACTCCGCCGATGTTGCGCCGGAGAGCCGATTCACCCAGGAGCACGTGATACGTGCGACCGCCCGTTCCGATGAGCGCGGCTCGGGCTGTGCGGGCGGTCACACCGTCTTCGATGTCGTCGGGAAAGCTATGGAAGTCGACGACCAGGCGCAGGACGGCCCGGACGTACTCCGGAGTCTGGAGGTTGCCCCAGATGATGTACTGGCAGTACTGCTTGGTGTCCTTGGTCTGGCGGACCAGTTCGAGGAAGGCTTCCTGCGTGGGCCCCATACCTTCCTGATGCCATTCGGCCCATGGTTTCGAGGGGTCGCTTGAAGTCGTCACTTTTCGGTTCTTCGACGAGCGTCGGTCTGTTGGGACTCTGCTACTTCAAGATGACTCCGTGGATTGAGCGAGTGCGGTCCGTTCTGCAGGAAGGAACTTTGCGGCCTTGGTCACGAGTTGCTGATGGAGATAATCAGCAGCGTCGTCGGGCCGCATCCGGGACAGGGCGACCATGCCGGTGATCACTAGGTCCGCGGCTTCGGCCTGGGCGTCCTGCCACGTGTGGCTGTTGCCCTTACGCGGGTTGGTTCCGCGGGCGCCAACGACGGCCTGGGCTGCTTCACCGGTCTCCTCTGCAATCTTCAGTACCTGGAGCGTCCACTGCTCCTCCAGTGGCAGATCGCGTTCTGTGTCGTGAGCGGTGAAGCGGGCGGCCAAAGTGTCGATGATGTTCCACGTGTCGCTCTGCATGGGAGTAGCTCCTCGTTCGCGGCAATGGGGGATGGTTACCGGTCCTTGGCGAGGGCGACGAGTTCAGCGAACAAGCCACCGCCGCTGACGAGGTCGTCGTACGCCCCGTGTTCGACGACGCGGCCCTTGTCCATGACAAGCACGCGGTCGGCAAGGCGAGTGTTTTCAAGTTGATGGGTGACGACGATCGTCATGCGGCCTGCAGCGATCCTCTTGATCTCCAGGAAGAGGGCGTGCTCCCCGCGAGCGTCCATCTGAGACGTCGGCTCGTCCAAGATCAGGAGGGGTGTCTGGCGGTACAGGGCTCGCCCGCACACCAGGCGCTGCCACTGGCCGCCGGACAGTTCGGCTCCGCCGAACATCTCCCTGGTGAGGAGCGTGTCCAGCTGCTGGGGCAACTTCTCCACCGTGTCGCGCATCCCGACGGCGTCGACGACCTCCCACACTGCGTCGTCGTCGTAGGTGCGGGGTTGGCCGAGAGTGATGTTCTCGCGGACGCGCAGGGGCCAGCAGGCAAAGTTCTGCGGGACGAGCGCGGTCCGGTTCCACACGGCGTCGGGGTCGGCTTGGGCCAGGTCGATGTCGTCCCAGAGGACGCGGCCCTTGTCGGGGAGGAGGATGCCGGTGATCAGCTTGGTCAGCGTCGACTTGCCGGAGCCGTTCTCGCCGACGATGGCCAGGATCTCGCCACGGCGCAGGGATAGTGACACCCCGGCAACGGCGGGCTCGTCCTTCCCGGGGTACTGGTAGACGGCTTCGTCGATCCTGATCTCTTCGACGACTTCTGGGACCGTCAGTTCGCCGCGCTTGGGTGCCAGCTCTTCGGCCATGTCGAGGAAGGCGCGCATGTCTGCCAGGTAGAGGGCGGTGTGGAACAGCGCGGCTCCGTAGATCACGAAGTTGCTGAGGGCGGCGAGTGTGGTCTGTACGGCGACGACGGCGGTAGCGGCGACGGGCAGTCCCACGCGACCAGTGGCGGCGAGCCAGGCGAGCGTGGCCCAGGTGCCGCACAGGAAGACTCCACCGAGGGCGCTGCTGGCGAGAGTGATGCACAGCAGGCGGGGGGCTGCGGTAAGGGTGCGTTGGTCGATGCGGTCCGAGAGGGCTCGATACCAGTAGATGAGGTAGCCGGTCATGCCGTTGGCCCGGACCTCGTCTCCATGGCGGGAGAAGGTGGCCCACGACCGCATGAGTGCACGGACGTTGCGGTCGCCGACGTTGAGGTAGTGGGTCTCGTAGTCGACGCGAGCGGACAGGACCGCCCCGGCGCCGGCTGGAATGACGGCCAGGAGCATCAGGGGGTGGAGAGCGGTGATGACGGAACTGGCAGCGATCATGCGAATCAGTGCGGACATGAATCGCTGGGCGTCCTGGACCATCATCGAGGTACGCGTCACGCCGACCTCTGCGGCCTCCTGCCTGTCCTTGAAGCCGTCTTGGCCGTGGGCCGAGGATTCGACCCGGCACACGGCGGCCACCAAGGCGACGTCCGCCTCGGTCATCAGCCGCGGAGTGATCCGGCCGTTGGCATAGGAGGACAGGGCGCCGCTGATACGGCCGACGCCTGCCGCAGCCGTGACGACGATCAGGGCGGGCAAAGCGTCGTGTAGGCGTTCGGATACCTCGTCGTTGCCGAGGATGTGGGTCATGGCCTGTGCGGTGAATGCGAGGACGACGCCGGCCGAGATGCCGGTCAGGAGCTGACAGGCGAGGAGTAGCAGAGCGGCCGCTCTGTCGACGGCCCACGCCATTCGCGCTGTGCGCCCCAGGACCGAGGGGAGGCGGTGGCACATGGCGCTGAAACTAGCGTCTGCCAGCGGGTTCTTGCCGTGCTTGCCGTTGAAGGTGATGGTGGCCGGGGGTGGAGGGGGAGGTGTCTCGGGGGATTCGGTCGAGGCGGCAGTCACAGTCACCTGTTCCCTCCTGTGGGGATTGATGCCGCGCCTGGATGGCCCGGCAGTGCACGGCATAACGACGCTGACGAGGAATCGAACGCGCTCGATTCCGGACGCGTAGGCGCCCTTACGCAGCAACGGAGTGGGGTGTGCGCACCGCTACGAAGCCCCTCGCGAGACTCGCGAGTTGGCCGAATCGCCGACGCTCGAAACCCCTGGGGCGGATGAGGTTTCGAGGGCCGTCCGGCGAGAGGGGCGGGGGCATGACATGCGGATGAGAGAGGGCATGATGCACCCGGTTATCGCGATCGCGGTGGTCTCCGGCCCCTCGGCAGTCAGGGCGCCGGCCGAGTGCGTGCTCGGTCATCAGAGGGTTTCCGATGCCGTCGCCTGCTTGAGCCGCGCGTGGATTGTTCGATCGCCCTGGCGCACCGCTTCGGTGAGCTGGGCCCTTTCCTCGGCGGGTAGCTCTCCGGTTCGGAGCGCGCAGGAGCTGAGGAGCCGAAGGCACTCCTTCACCTCGCCGCCCGTGGCCAGCTCGCGGCCCAACGGGTGGGAGAGCACATCGCGTGCGGCGTAGCCGTCCCCGGTTCTCGCGGCGTGGTGGCAAAGATCGGTGACGACCTGCTGGGCAACGGAGTCCTCCGGTGAGCTGAGCAGATCCAGAACGACCAGCCCAAGTCGAGATCGGAAGGCCGTCAGTCCCTCGCGGTCAGGCAGGGTGAGGTAGGCGTCGACGAGGTTGTGCAGAGGGCGCCGCCATCCCAGGTCACTGCTGCGGAGGCAGAGAACCGTCAGGCAGTCCGTGACAGCGGCTTCCCAGACGTCGCCTGCTTCTGTATGGGTCAGCAGGTGGTTGGCGTGTGCTGTATCCGCATCCAACAGTGCTGCAAGAACCGCTACTTGACGGCCGTCGAGCATTCGGCGACCAAGACCGCGATGGCGTTGAACGTGCGACAGCGCTTCGCCCCAGCGGCCGGCACTGGTCAGGGCGCGAGTCCCGTCGGCCAGTACGACAGCCCGCAACCAGGTGGTGACTTCGCGGCGGTCCCGTTCCGTGGACACGAGACCCGCGGGAACGGTCACTCCGTCGAGGTGCGCGGACCGGCCAGCAGCGACGGCGTTGAAGAGGGATTCGAGCTGTTGGTGCCCCACGTCTGTGTTACCGGTCCGCATTTGGAGGCGGACGAGGTTGACGACGGGCTCCAGGGCTCGGATCGCGTCTGCCGCTTCGAGAGGGGCGGCGTCCAGATAGACGGCGGCGTGCTGTCGGCACCAGGTGCGGGCCGTGGCCGTGTCGCCGATGTCGGAGGCGATCAAGGCGGCTTGGTTGTAGACGGTGGACGCCTTGCTGAGGTCGCCATGGGCTGCTGCGGAGTTGGCCAGGGCGGTTAGGTCCTGGATGCGCTGGGGCAGTGAAAGACACGAAGGACGTGGGCGGGCCACGAGCGGGAAGCGCCTTGCGAGGGTGTCAGGAAGTTTCCACATGGTCTGCGGCGCTCCTCTCGATGGCTGGGTCCGGCCCGAAGATCACGGTTTTCGCGGTGGCCGTGAGAGTCGCCTGCGTGGTGTAGGGCAGGCCGAGCCGGTTCCAGGCGAAGAACACGTGATGAGCCAGCACATCCCGTAGCCCCCGGTGGAGGCGTCCGGACTCGTTGAGGGTGGCCAGTTCGCTGCCGGCTTCGACGTAGGCACGGGCCCACTCAGCTGCATGGGCCAGCGGTCCGCCCGGCTGCATCGCGTACTGCGGGTCGACACGTAGCAGCCGGTGTACGGCGCCGTGGTGCTGTCCACCGTGGGGTGAGGCGGCCTGGGGAGACTGCGGGCGGTGTGCGGCGACGCGGGCCCAGACGTCGCCCTGCTCGTACCAGTCCAGTTGGGCGGAGCGCATCATGAGCCCGCACAGCATGAGGGAGGTCTCTCGGCGATGTCGGGCGGCGTCGCTGCCCAGGAACCCGATGAGGCCGAGGGTGTCGCGGTGAAAGAAGCGGTGGGCGGAGGCCATGGCGTCATCACCGCCGAAGGCGTGGCGCTCCGGCTCGTAGACGATCTCTGTCCAGCTCGTGATGTGGCCCTCAGCAGTCAGGCCGTCCAGAACGTTGCCGATGCGGTCTTGCCCAGCGTCGTTGCTCTGATACCGGATGCGCCAGCAGGGGTGCTTGCGGATGATGAACCAGGCGCTGAGGGCGCCATCACTCTCCGCCGCGCGCAGCAGCGGGGCGATGCGGGATATGGCCGTGGTCTCGGCTTGTTCCCAATTGGGGAAGGCGACGTTGGCCTGGCACCAGTGAGGTGTGCTCATGAAGGGTCCTCCGGGGTGATCACGCCAGGGCGAGGAAGGTGTCCCAGTACGGGGCCGAAGCACGGCCCGTGCCGAGGGTGTGCAGGGCCAGCGCTGCGCCGGCAGTTCCGTCGAGGAGTTCCGGATCATGCGGCTCGCCAGCGAGTGCGCGGATCAACCGGTCGGCCAGGCGGGGCAGCTCAGCGGTGATCTCGGGATTGGCCGTGTCGGACCCCATCCGCCACGCGGCATGAAGCAGTCCGGCCATCCCGTGGCACAGCCCGATCTCAGGCAGTTGACCCTGTTGTGCGGGGTCACGCAGTGCTGCGAGGATCGCGTGCTCGGCGGCCTGCACCCGGGCCGTCTCTCCCAGGGCGAGTCCCGCCAGTTGCTGGGCGCGGGCGGTGCCGCTGACGCCGTAGCACCAGGAGGGCCGCGGGCGAAGACTGGAGTGGACGCGGCGGTCGGCTGCTTGCTGCTCGGTGATCTGGCCGGGCCACCAGGGTTGGGCATCGTCGCCTTGTCGCCAGCGGTCGGTCCAAGCGCAGATCCGCTCGACAGCGTCGGTCATGCCGGGCACGGCCACCCCGCACAGCAGGGCTTGCGAGAGCACGGCCAAGGCGGAACCGATGCCGTGGGCGAGCCCGAAGTTGCCGTGGCCGCCGGGATAGTCGCGATGGGGTGCGCCGGTAGGAGCGACGTTCATCCACCAGGGCGGTAGTTCGGCCGGTTCGGACAAGGGCTCGGTGAGCCGCACCAGGTAGGCGAGGGTGTCGCGGGTGATCTGGTGGTGAGGGTGGCGGCTGAGGTGGTAGGCGCCGAGCCCGGAGAGGCCCTGGATCAGGTCGAACTCCTCCATCGGGGGGCGTTCGCCGCGGTCGATACGTTGGTGGGCTGCGGTGAGACGGGAGTGGGTGACGGTGAGGGTGGCTGCGTCCAGCCGGTCCAGGAGCCGCAGGTAGCGGCTTGATGCGCTCGCCGCGCGGTGCGTGATGAATGCCAGGGCGGGGGCCCCGAAGTACAAGTTCGCGTTGGATGCTGCGCTGATCGCTCCGTCCACGGCCGCAGCCAGCCAGGTGTGCGCGGTGTCCCAGTCGCCGTGTCCCGTGCGGGCCCGTTCGATGTGCAGCAGGGCGATGCCCGAAGCGCCTCCGGCGAGTGACTGGGGCCAGGCCCGGCCGCCGCTGGGGCGGCCGTCGGGCCACACGGTGGTCGGGTCGGCCAACGCGTCGGCCAGTTTGTCGGCGGTCGACAGCGCGGCGGGGGCGTGGGCTGTCGTGGTCACGGTGTTCTCCTTGCTCGTGCCGTCCAGCTCAGGGCGGCGGCCCTGGCCAGGTGCAGGTGCGTGCGCTCTTCCGGCAGGCCGGGCCCGCACATCCGTACGTGGTGCAGGTGCAGCAGGTCAGGCAGCAGATCGCCGGGGTTCTCGTTGCTCTCGGCGAGTACGTGGGCATAGTCGGCCAGTGCTGTCCGCCGCGCGGACCAGGTCGCGGCGGTCTGCTCGTCCAAGTCCGCGGGGTGCGTGTGCACCAGGTCGACGGCTTGGCGGTAGACGGCGCGGGGCGGCGGGGCCGGCGCGGTCCGGGTGCGCTCGATGAGCCAGTGCATCGCCGTGGCTCGGTCGCCGAGCAGGCCGGTAGCGATGTCCACCATGCTCGCGGCGGTCATCGCACGGGCGTCCGGTGCACCCTTCGTGCCTTCGCCCGTGAGCTGGGCGAGGACGGCGGCGGAGTCGGCGGCGAAGTACGACTCGGCCGCGTCGAGGGCCGCGGGGCCGCCGAACCGCGCGGTCTCCGGGTGGTACGTCTCCACGCTGGTGTGGGTGATCAGATCGTGGCGGCGAAGCTGTTCGCTCCACGCGCCGATGTACTCGAAGGCCGTGCCAAGGGTGCCGGGCGCGCAGACAAGGCGAAGGCGGAGGTGGTCGTCAGGGTCGGGGTAGCGGATGAACCAGCAGCGTGGATCGCCCAGCTCACTGAGCAGCGTCGGCAGGTGCCTGGTGAGGATGCGATCTTGCCGATCGCGGCGTCCGTGGAGCTGGAGGTAGAGGCGGTTCCCGCTGCCGGGGAGGTGCCCGTGCTCGCGGGTGACGGGGGCTGTCGTCGTTCGCACAGGGGCCCGCTTCTGGTCTGCGGCCAGCGGGATCACCGCTTCGTGGGCACGGCCGCCGGTCCAGCCCAGGTCCTGGGGACGGGGAGCGGGGTGCAGGATCGCCGTGCCGTCGCGGTCTAACTGAGCGCGCAGCAAAGCCCGGTGGGAGGGCTCCGTCAGGTCGAGGGCGAGGCCCTGGTCTGCTTCGGCCAGGTAGACCCGCTCGGGAAGGTGGACGTCGCGGCGCCATCGGGTCAGGGCCTCGTCCCACTGCGGCCACGGCGTCGGTCCGGCGGGCAGGTTGTCGCGGGTGAGGCGCCAGCGGGCCGGGGACAGGATCGTGCGGCCGTATCGCAGCGCGGGCAGGAACGGCAGGTTCGAGGCGGCGGTGCCCCACAGGAACCCGGTGCAGGGGACGGCCAGCGCCACGGGCGCCTCAGCCAGGAACCGGGTGAGCGGATGAGAGTGCAGGCCCAGGTCTACGGCGTTGAGCAGCAGGGTGTGTACCGGGCGGCGTCGGGAGAGTGAGACGAGGTGGAGCTGCTTGGTGTCGGCGGTGACGGCCAGGTCCGTGACGGGAATGAGGGCGATGTCCGGGCTCTGGTACTCGCCCAGTGAGATCACCAAGTCAGTCACGCGTGGTGCGCGCGCGACGTTCTGGGCACGCGCGGACAGCGGGGTGGCGCTGATCTGTGCGACGAGCGCGCCGCGGTGCACTGCGGGCAGCCCCGCGTACACGTCGGACATGCGATGGCGGTCCTCGGCGGGGAGCAGGTTCAGGAAGCGGCCGGTGGTCGCTCCGGCCGACCGTGCCACTCCCACGACGTGCAGGGTGAACTCGCCCCGCTGGACTGCGGGAACGTCCTCGGCGTCGATGCGTACGGTCATCTCGGTGCTGGGCTGGACGGGACGGCCGGGATCGGTGGTGGCCAGTGCCTCCAGCGCGGCGTCATCGAGCGCGACCTCGACGCGGCCCTGCGCGGCGGCAGTCTGGGCGAGCTTGATGAGGCGGCCGTCCCGATCGGGCAGCGGCGAGAACTCCGGCCTGATGGTGGCCCCGAGGTAGCCGGGCGGGTATCCGAGGGCGTCGACGGCGTCCAGGACGGGGACGACCGCCCGCGGCCCGTACCGGTCGAGGAACCGGGCGTGCCATTCGCTCCAGCCGGTCAGCGCAGCTCGGGGGGCGAGCCGGGACAGGGCCCTCGCTGCCGCTGCCGCTTCGTGGGCCACGGCTTCGGGAATGGTCAGGTCCCAGTCCACGCGGAGGTCGAGCGCAGGCCGGGGCGCCTCGCGGAGTTCGGTCCTCTCGTGGTCGGGCAGGCGGTCAGCGTGCTCGTTGAGACCGGTGAGGGGGTCGCCGATCGTCATCGCCGGACGCAGGCTGGTGAGCAGTACCTGCTGCTGGACCAAGCCCGCGAGGAGCCTGCTGATGGCCGGGGCCGGGGCGCCGGGGAAGTCGGTGGCGAGCTTCGCGGTGAGGTCACCCCACCGGATCGGGGTGCGTGCACCGTCCAGGGCTCCGCGCACGGGCCCGGTCAGTCGTATCCGTACGTGCTCGGGGCCGACGTCGTGCTTTCCGCTGGGCCGGTGCTCGATCATCACATGGTCGTCGCGTTCGACGGCGAGGGTGGAGGTGAGCAGCATCAGGTGCGGTTGCAGTACGGGGTGCTGCTCGAAGCGGTCGACGAGGGCCGTGCTGTGCTCGGCGTCTGCTCTGGCCGCGGAGTGGTGTGCGGAACGGGTGCGCAGCGCGCCCACGGCACCTATGCGTGCGGCCGCGACTCCGGCGAACAGACCGAACGGCGTGGCGCGCGTGCGGGCGCGCAGCAGGTAGCGAAGGACAGCGAGCACCGTGCGGCGCACGGCGGAGTCCGGCACGGGGTGGCCGGCGCTGAGCTGTTCGACCTGGCGCGCGAGGTCGGGGCTGGCGGCGGCGACAGCGGCGGCGAACTCGGCGTTCTGCCAGATCTGGTGCACCCACGCCCGCCATGACGCGGGGCCCGCGGTCGTGCCGACCAGGGGCGGCCAGTGGGCTGGTTCAGGGTGCCCCGCAGCGGCCCGGATCAGCGCTGCATCGACGTGCCGGTACATGTGCCTCCTGGGACCGCGCGGTGCCCGGCCACGCCCGTACAGGCGTGGCCGGGCACCGCAATGAGGGGGTAGTTGCTGCTTACGGGCAGCTCGTGCACGCCGTGGCGCACGTCGAGTTGCAGCCGTCGCTCGTCAGCCGGATGAGCTGGTCCGCGGCGGGGCCGCCCTCGACGATGGTGATGTCGAGCTCCCAGTCCGCCGTCTCACCGGACGACTTCGGGGTGACGACCGGCTGCGCGGACATCAGCGGACGCTCCATCTGTACGGTCATGCGTTGCCTCCTTGGGCAGTTGACGAATGGTGCAAGGTCCCGAGGCCCGAGAGCCCCGGAGTCTTAGGCCCAGGTCGCCGTGACGACGCCATGGCGTCGCAGTACGGCGCCCTCGGGCAGAGGGGTGGGAGCAGGGCCCGGCACGTAGCGGAACGTCGCGGCTCCCCGCCGGCGGTAGTTCTGCGCCCAGCGGCGGAGCAGATCCGCGTACACCTCGGCGAGCGCTTCGGCCTGCGGACCATGGGCGATCACGCCGCTCTCGAAGCCGTCGGTGTCGGCATTCTCGCGGCGGGTGCGGTAGGCGATGCTGTCCCAGCTCACCAGGGCGGGCACACCCTTGAGGGCGGACGCTTCCACGAGCCCGCTCGCAACGATGTCCTCGGAGGCGTGGAGCCGGGCCGGACTCGGCAGGTTCAGCGAGAGGAACAGCTCCAGCTCGTCGGGCAGGTCGTACGCCGCGCCGGACCAACGCTCCAGCCGGGGCATGTTCAGGGCCGCGCTGAGCACTTGAGGCTCCAGGGGCACCCGGACGTCGTCCGTCTGCAGCGCGACCCCTTCTCGCAGCATCACCTTCCGCTCGTCGGCTGCGCCTTTGCCCTGCATGGGAACGAAGTGGGCCAGGCCGTAGGAACGGCTGACCAGGTCGCTCCCCTCGCGGTCGAAGGCGATCGACCGGGTGGTGCACCGGATCTTGAGGGGGACGACGATCCGCCCCTGCTCGGTCAGGCCACCAACCCAGGACGGCGGGATGTCCCAGGCTTCGACGGTCACGATGATCCGGTCATACGGGGCGCCCTCGGGAACCCCGCCCTCACCATCGGCCAGCACCGTCTTGACCTGGGTGTAGCCGGTGGTGTCCAGGCACTTGCGGGCCCGGTCGATGACGTCGCCGTCGATGTCGACGGTCGTGACGTTGCCCGTACTTCCGACAAGCTCCTGCAGATAGGCGGCGTTGACGCCGCCGGACCCGATTTCCAAGACGTTCATGCCGGGCTGGACCTCGGCCTGTTCCAGCATCACGGCCTGGAGGTGCGCCGCGGACATGACGCTGAGGCTCAGACCGTTCTCGTCCGTCTTGACCGGGACGGTCTTGTGAAGGTCGTAGGCAAGCTCCGGAGGTGCGTCGGGGGCGAACAGATCCCGTGGCACCGCTGCAAAGGCAGCGGCGACGGCGTCGGATTTGACCCCGTCCTGCTCACGCAGGGCGCGCAGCATGTCCGCGCGCAGTGCGTCGGGATCGCGGACGGCGGAAGTGTCAGTGGTAGTCATGCGATGACCTTGTTCGTCGAAGGGCTGTGGCGTGGCGCCTGAATGGGACTGCGGCAAGGACGCTAGTCAGGGCTCCGGTTTCCGAGGCCGGCTACGCGCCGCACGCTCGGAGGGCGTGTGAAGTGGCTCGATATGGAGTTCAGGTGACGTGGCATTGCCCTTCTTCCTCTCGTTCTTGGTCAGTTCGGTGTGGGGAGGGACCGCCAGGAGGGGGCTCCTCCCCACAACTTTCCTCCGGGACCGAGCCGTCTTTTCAGGCCCGGAGCCGGGTGGTGCACTCACCTGCCGGTGACGACTGGCGAGCGGTTGAGCGGGCCGACCACTTGCTCCCCCACGGAGTGCGGCCGGGGCGCAGTTCCCGGCGCCGCCTCCTCCGGGGGACGATCTCGGGTCCTCGTGCACGGCACGAAGGTCCACACGACCGAGAGGAGGCCCCAGTCTTGAAGATCACTCCCGCTGCGGTGCCTGCATGGGACGAGTGCGGGCTTGCTCGCGGCCGACCTCACTGATCGTGCGATTCAGGGCTTGGACGAGGCGAGCGAGGTTCTGTGCGCGGTGGGCGGCCGACCGGGGGGCAGCGCTCTGCGCCAAAGGCTTCAGGTGAAGCCGCCTGCTGGCCTCGCCGAGAGTTGCTTGTGCGCTGATGCAGAGGTCCGAGTCCGCGGGGAAGCTGAAGATCTGAGTTTGCAGGTCGTCGGCGACGATCAGGCCGTAGTCGGTGAACTGCCGTGCCATGTCGAGGGCGTCCTTGACCGCCGGGAGTGCGGGGCTGTCTACGTCCCAAGACAGTGCCGTCTCGACGAGCGCCAGGATCTCGACCTTGTCCGAAACCGTGGGGGTCAGCGAGGTCATGTGCTTATGTGCTTCGCGTGGCACCACGGAATTCCCCGGGCTCTCAGTTCGCGGAAAGGGCGAACTCGTGGCGGTCAAGGGAGCCATGAGATCACCTGCTCTGCTGTCAAGATTTGGTACTGCCACGCCCGTGTGACGACGTGAGCGGGGTTCTTCGCCCTGAGATTCGACATCAGGTCGCGTCCGTCCCGGCGGACGATGTTGACTTGCCGCTTCAGCTCGGTGGCCATCTGCGCGGAACGCATCCCTCTCGCGACGAACGGCACGAGTTGCCGCTGCTCGAGAGGGAGGTCCAGCCCTTCCGGATCGAGCAGCTTCGGGCGCGCGATAGCTTCGGTGGCGTAGCCGACGGCGATAGCGGCGGCGTTGTCGCTCACTCCGTGCAGCTTCCGCTTCGCCAGCTTGAGGTAGCCCGCAGCCGTTCCTTCGCGGATCGTGAGGTCTTGTGCGACGGCAGCGAGCGTGCTGCCATCGCACAGGCCCTCGATGATTTGCCGCTCTCTGGGGGCGAGGATGATCCTCGCGACGATTGCGGTCACTGCTGCGCTCCTTTCCGGCGAGCGTGAGCGATCTGGAGGCACAGCTCGGCGAACCGCGCCTCATCAGCGGCTACCAAGCCGTGTATGGCGGGGTCCGGGCGGCGGCGCGGAGAGCGCAGCCCAACGAGGGTGATCGCGCAAAGCACTGCGACGATGATGCGGCGGATGTTCCGCCCGGCGCTGGGGCGCTGCGGCTCCCATCGGGGGACGTGCGGAGCCGTGTTTTCCCGGCGCCGGGCGGAGAGTCGGGCCGCCAGGGGAAGCAGCCCGACGTGTGGGGTAGGGGAATGCGTCATGAGGGGTCGTCCTCCCTCAACTCGGCAATTTCCCCCATCAGGTCGAGGACGGTGAGGATCGAGCTGGCGAAGCGCACCAGATGCCCGTAGACGTCCTCCGGACCCGGGAACTCGCTGCTCCGGTCCATGACGGCGTCCATCTGCGGCGGGTAGGGCTTCAGTAGGCGCTCGACCACGTCCTTGAGCGCCGGGACCACATCCCTCAGTCGGTCTGAGATGACCGCACTGTCCTCCGGGGAGAGGCGCGTGGCGTCCTCGCCGAGGACGGTCTCCAGGTCGTCGTACAAGCCAACGGTGACAGCGTCGGAGGCCAGGAACCGGCGCAGACCGAGGTCGACTCGGCTGGCTGTCTCTACGTCGTTCGCGAACGCTGCGACGGGTAATGGAGCAGCGCTCTCGTACACCAGGGCAGTCATCAGGGCCTCCCCGACGAGAGATGAAAGGCGCACCACGTGGTGTGGCCGTCGTCGCTGACTCCCCAGTTGTGGGCGAGGACAGCGACGAGGAAGAGGCCGCGGCCGGAAAGGTCGTCGTCGTCTGCCTTGGCCAGCTGGGCGGGGCTCGGGTTGCCGTCCGTGACCTCGACCCGCAGTACGCCGTCGGAGTAGATGGCTTTCAGCCCTACAGCGCCGTGCCCGTGCTGGATGCCGTTGGTCACGAGCTCCGACACCGCGAGGATCACGTTCTCAGCGGTCGGCTCAGGTACTCGCCACAGTCGCAGGTGGGCTGCAGTGATCTTGCGCATGTGTGCGACACGGCACTCGTCCGGGGTAAAGGCGACCGCGAAACCGGGGCCGATGCCCTGCTGTAGGTCCGAGGCGGCAGCGATGACCGCAGATGTGGCCGGGCTCATCGGGGGCCTCCCAGGTCGACGGTTCGGGGGATCGTGCGATGTGCGGTGTTTTTGCGTCTCGCGGAACGCCTCACCTTGTTGATCACAAAGCGTGTCCGGACGGTAACCAGCGAACACCGAGTGGTCTGGACTTGGGAATGACTTCCCGATGACGTTGACCCGTCAGTAACCACGTTTGGGGTGCCGCCGGAAAGCACTCTCCTGACATGCTGGGCAGCATGGTGACACTCGATGGAAAGCCCGCATCCGCAGAGGACTTGCTCCCCCTGGCGTTGATCAACCTGGGCCACTTCACGTCCATGCGCGTCGACGCCGACGGCACCATCCGCGGCCTCTCGCTGCACATGGAACGCCTCGTGAGGGACTGCAAGGCTGTGTGGGGGGCGGACCTGGACACCGAACGCGTCCGGGACTACGTCCGGCAGGGCCTGGAGGGGCAGACCAGGCCATGCACCGTACGCGTCACGATCTACGACCCCAAGGTCGACATGGGCCACCCGGCAGATGCCGACCAGCCGCGAATCATGGTGTCCGTACGAAGCGCCGGCGTCATGCCTCCGGAACCGCTGCGGGCGATGAGCGTTCCGTACGAGCGGGACCTTCCCGAGGTCAAGCACGTAGGACTCTTCGGAGCCTTGCACGCTCGCCGTGCAGCCCAACTCAACGGATTCGGCGACGCGCTCTTCGTCGGCCGCGACGGGCTCGTCTCCGAGGGCGGAACCTGGAACGTCGGCTTCGTCGACGGTGAGGGGACCGTGGTGTGGCCACAAGCCCCCGTGCTGCCCGGCGTCACCATGGCCCTGCTCCAGCAGCACGCCGAGCACCGCATCACCACCGTCACCCTCGAACAGGCCAAGGGGATGGCGGCGGCCTTCGCAACAAATACGAGCATCGGCGTCAGGTCCCTCGCCGCGATCGACGACACCGAACTGCCCGTCGAGCACCCGGTGCTGAGCCAGCTCCGCGACACCTACCTGTCCATCCCCGGCGAAGCCCTGTAGGGCGAGGCCATGACGGGGGTGACCAGATGGACCGGCCACGAGGCCGGCCTGCTGCGCAAGGCCATGCGCATGACTGGCAAGGCATTCGCCGAGCTGGTCGGCGTCAACCAGCGCCAGATCCCCAGGTGGGAGGGCCGAGGCGAGACCCTGGAACTCAGTCTCTCCAACCAAGCGGCCCTCGACACCGTCCTCTCGCAAGCCACCCGCGAGGTGCAGCAGCGATTCGCCTCGCTGCTCACGGAGAGAGCCGCCTTCGAACACGATGAGCGCGCCGAGGAACTGCTTCGCCGGGATTCGCGCACCAGCCGGCACTCCGGCGACGGGAAGCTGATGACCCTCATCGAGGAGGGCATCTACCTGTCTGGCGCTGAGAACCGTTCGGTCTGGCTGGACGCGTACCTCATCGACGTCTACCCGACGACCAACGAGGACTACGGGAAGTTCGTTGAAGCCACCGGGCACCGCCCCCCACGACACTGGCCCGGCGGCCAATACCCGATCGAACTGACCAACCACCCTGTGGTTTGGGTGACATGGCACGACGCCACCGCCTACACGCGCTGGTGCAACAAGCTGCTGCCCACGTCCAGGCAGTGGGAGAAAGCCGCCCGCGGCCCAAAGGGCCGTATCTACCCGTGGGGCAGTGAACCGACGGCCGCGAAATGCAACGTCGCCGAGACAGGCATCGACATGACGACCCCCGTCTCCCGCTACCAGTCCGGCGTCAGCCCGTACGGCGTCCAGGACATGTGCGGCAATGTCTGGGAGTGGTGCTCCACCGAGGAGACCCCAGGTCGCGGCCGGCACGAGCTCAAAGGCAGCGCCTTCACTTCGCCCTTCGAGCGCGCCGCACCGTCGCTGCAGAACGCGGCGAACGCCACGATGCTCGACAACGACACCGGATTCCGCTGCGTGAGCCCGCCTCCGTAACGAGGCGCTGGACAGCCCCCCGCGCGGGCGAGGGGCCGTCACCGGTTCCCCACCGTGGTCTCAGACGTCACGAGAGCAACGAACCCCAAGTGTGCTTCGACAAGCTGAAGTTGTACCTCGTACTCGTCGAGGTTCGGGCTGATGACCGAGTGCGTCACCGCTACGACCCCGTCGGCGAATCCCGACCGAATCTGCTGGCACACGAAGGACCAGCCAGGCCGTGTCTGTGGATCGGTCGCGCCGTGCCGGTCCGTGACGGCCTGGCCCATCCCGGTTTGCCAGCCCTTTTGCAGCGCGAACTGACGTGCTTTTTCGCGGGAATGCGTCGGCTCCTGGCCCCCGATGGGGAGCGCGTACAGGCACACCCGGGGAACCCGGCCGACTGCCCAGAGCTGTGCGATGCGGTTGTCGAGAACGTCGATTCGAGCCTTCATCAGCCGCACGACAGGGTCGGTTGCGACGCGGACTTCGCTGGGATCGTGTCTCGCCTGGAAGGCGCGCTCTTCGTCCATCCAGTCCTGCCCACGGTGGGGGGTGGTGCCCTGGCGCATTGCTGGCCTCGGCTTCCTCGGAAGAGTGAGGGGTGGGGCGCCGTCCGCGACGGGGGACGCGGACGGCGTTCCTTCCGACCGGGGAGGCCCGGCCCGTACGACGGCAGCAGTAACCATGCGTCACAAACGATCATGAACTGACGGACAGTCATGTGCTGCGCACTCCTAGCTTGCTCCTTTTTGGGATGCGCGCGCAACAAAGTCACCGAGAATCCAAAAAGGCGCGAACACCCGTGCCCGTGGCCAACGTTGACGGAGGCGTGCGAGACTGCGCCTATGACGCAGAAGAGAGCGACGCCGTCAATCAAGAGACGACGGGTGGGCGCCCAACTGCGCCGATGGCGCGAAGAGATGGGTATGCCCTCTGGTGACGCGGCCCGAGCCATGGGATGGCGGCAAGATCGCTTCTCGCGCGTTGAGCGCGGCTACTACCGCGTCACGCGCGACGAGGTGCTCGACCTGTGCGCGAAGCTGGGTGTCGATGATCCAGAAGGAGTGGCCGAAGTGGCCCGCGTCGCCGGGGAGCCGGCCGGCACGGGCTGGTGGGCGGCGTACGCTCCCAAGGTCAGTGAGGCTTATCTCGACTTCGTCGAGCTGGAGGCCGAGGCGGAGACTATCCGCATCCAGCATCCGAAGGTCGTACCCGGGTTGGTTCAGTCCCCTGGATACGTCAGGGAGATGCATTCGAGTGCACGGTCGAACGACCCGGAGTCGCTGATCGCTATCCGACTGGCTCGACAAGAAGTTCTCAGCCGAGCCAAGTTCCATGGACTCATCCCGGAATCAGCCTTGCACGCCCAGTTTGCGTCGGGCCCTGGTCTCATGCGGGACCAGATCCGCAAGCTCCTGGACGCTTCCGAGATGCCGAACGTCACGCTGCAGATCGTGCCACTGACCGCGCACCCGGCTTACGGCTCAAATGGCGCGATGACGATCCTCACGTTCCGGAATCCGTGGACGCCTGTCGCCAGTGTCGACAACCCGATGGGTGGTTCTCATACGTACGACCCTGAGCAAGTCGCCTACCTGGAAGCTGAGTTTGACAACATCGCTTCCGCAGCACTTCCCGTGGACAAGTCGCGGGATCTCCTTAATGAGTACCTGGAAGGACTGCACAAGTGACCACCAAGACCGGACACGTCTTCATGGCCCCCGACTTCGAGGGCGCCGCCTGGAGGAAGTCCAAGTACAGCGGCGACTCCCAGGGACAATGCTTCGAGTGCGCTGACGTTACTGCGACGCACAATGGTGTCGCCGTTCGTGACTCGAAGGACCCTCAGGGCCCCGCCCTGCTGTTCACGACAGAGGCGTTCACCGGCTTCATCGAGGCCGTAAGCCGGAACGAGTTCACGCAACCCTGACCCCCGCTTCTCACGAACGTGGCCCGTTTCCCCCCGCCTGTAACAGGGGGAATCGGGCCACTCTCGTACAGCCGTACCCGTGGGTGGATGGAGCGTACCCCGCTGTGATCGAACGCTGGAAGGCGGCGCACGGCAGACCGGGCTGGCTCACAGTGAATCCTTCACCTCTGGCCCGAGCGCGCTGTGGCCGTACATCGGGATCTTGGCGAAAGGGTCGTGACTCTTCTGCTGCGCAGGACGGACGTACACGCGGCGAGGGATCGGGGACCCCTTCGCCCAGCGCCCCGCCTCCTCCAGCTCCTCATCGGTTGCGCCGTGCTCGGCCAGGTCGGTGGCGCCGCCGGCGCGGAGGCCCTGGGCGGACACCGGGCGCCCATCGGTGACCAGGCCCGCGTTCTTGAACCAGAGCTGGACCCGCTCGTTGACGGTGTGGCCGCGCAGGTAGTCGCCCCGCACGGTGGCTGTCTTCTGCCGGGTTTCAGTGGCTGCGACGGTGCCGTCTTTGAGGAGATGGCGGAACAGCGGACCGCTGGTGATGCCCTGGTCCGCGAGGTGGACCAGCCATCGCCGCATCCTGGCGACGAGGAGGAGGTCTGGCCGGTCGTGGAGGGTCAGGGTCTGCTCCTCCTCCTGGTGCGTCTTGTCCTTCAGCAGCCACACGACGATCCGGTCGTCGAGAACGGTGAGATCTTCGATGTCCAGATCGGCGTCCTCGATACGGCGGGCGAGGAAGCGGTAGCCGAAGGCGAACATGGCGGCGTCGCGCCAGCCGATCGGGCGGTTGTCGGCTTCGGCGGCCGCCATCATCGGGACGAGGTACGGCAGGGTGATGGGGAATGCCTGCTTCTTGCGTGACGCGCGCTTGTTCTTGGCGCGGTAGTCCTTGAGGAGTTGCAGGTAGAGGCTGTTGTCGGGCTGCTTGCCCATGGGCATGGACGTGCGGATCAGGGACATGTAGTTACGGATCGTCGCGACCTTGAGCTTCTGGCTCATGAGGTGCCTGCCGTATTCCGTGTACGTCGCGGTGGTGCAAGGGACTGCGACGCGGCCCTCCGTGGAGCACCACTCCCGGAAGCGACGCATGGCGGAGCCCCGCGGGCCGGACTCGTTGCCGCCCGCCTCGTCCAGAGCTCGGGCGGTCTCCTTGGAGACGTACAGGTCTCGCTCGGTGTACCGCGGCCCGTCTGCGGCGGTGGGGATCTCCTCGCCGGGCCGCAGGACGGTGTTGTGGTCGACGTACGGGCCGGGGGGCGTCCCGGGGGCCAGAGGCTCCCCGTCCTCGACGAGTTCGGCATCAATGATCTCGACGAGTTCCGTCCCTACGTTCATCAAATCCCCCTGGTCAGCGACATGTTGGGCTCAGAATACCGACGACAATCGTAATTATCGTCGGCTACCTATGGGTAACTCGCTGAATCCGTGTGAGGTCAATCGCGTCTGCACCGGCGCGTCCGGGTGGGCTCATTTGCGCCCTTGCGTACACACGTTCGAGAGGGGAAAGTTCCAGGGCACCACAGCACGTCATCAGCCCCTTCATTGAAGTGAGCGAGGACGACCATGCCCAACCGAGAACCGTCCAGCAGCGCCGGCGAGTCCGGGCTCCTGATCGCCGTTGAGCAACTGGCCCGCGTGCAAGACCGTTTCGATACCCAGGAGTCCGACCCGACCGGTACCTCCGCCGGGGACGACGGAGACAACCGCGACGGCCTGAATCACCCAGAGGCGTAGGCGCCGTTTCTTCCGCACCGGGGCCCGCCGCGGTCTGCGGCGGGCCCCGTCCCTCACGATTCCCGGAGGCCATGTGCAGCACCAGCTTGTTCACGCCATCGAGTCCGCACTCGCTTGGGACGGCTCGGCCCCCATGGGCTCCGCGTTCACCAAGGGCAACGTCCCTGACCCGACCCTTCTCCCGCGGCTGATGAACCCGGCCCGGCTTCTTGACACCGTGATGCGCCGCGGCCTGTCGCACCCCCAATTCCGGGCCTTCAAGGACGGGCATGAGCTTCATCCTGGCGAGTACTTCACCGACACGGTCACCCGCCGCGGTCAGGGCGTCCGGTTCGCGAACATGACGCGCCTTGGGGCGCTGATGTGCGAGGGCTGCACTCTGGTCCTCGACGAACTCGACTTCTTCGACCCCACCCTTGAGGTCGCCTGTCGGGCGTTGCAGTGGTGGTCTCGCGAACTCGTCCAGGTCAACGCGTACCTCACGACCCAGGGCGCGGCCGGGTTCGCATTGCACTGGGACGACCATGACGTGGTGATCCTGCAGATGGCCGGTGAGAAGTCGTGGGACGTGCGTGGTGTGTCCCGACCGGTGCCGATGTACCGGGACGCCGCACCGAACAACGACGCGCCGGAACAGTCCATTTGGCGGGGAACGCTCAGGGCCGGGGACGTCATGCACATACCCCGAGGCCACTGGCACCAGGCCACCCGCACCGACAGCGGCGACGGGTACAGCCTGCACTTGACGTTCGGGTTCGTGAAGCGCACGGGAGTGAACTGGCTGACTTGGCTGGCCGACCAGTGCCGGCGCGAGGAGGGGTTCCGCGCGGACCTGGACCGGTGGGGCACGGCTGAGGGGAAGGCCGAGCAGACCGCCGCGCTCGCGTCCGCGACTACCCGGCTGGCCGACGAGTTCCCCCCGGCCGCCTTCCTCGCGTCCCGCGAGCAGGAGCGCACGGCCGCCCGGCACGTGCAGACCTCCCGCCTCTTCGGGCCACCGACCGCCGTGGTGTGCGTGACCGAGTTCCCGCCGCTCGTCGAACCGGACGGCGAACACGTCACTGTCTCCGCAACGGGCAAGCGCCTCACCTTCCACGGCAAGACGCTGCCCGCGCTACGCCTATTCCTGTCCGGCGCGCCGGTGGAGATCAAGCAGGCAGGCATCGAGACCGGCATCGACGCTGGGGAACTCGCCGACATCCTGATCCGGGAGGGGTTGTGCGCGGAGCTGACCGACGAATTGTTCTCGGGCTATACCGGTCTGGTCCCTCCCGCGCCGTCCTCGAACGGGCTCTAGAGGCAATGCCGTGACTCTGTTGGTGATCTTGTGGGGGGTGCTGACAAGATCACCAACAGAGTCACGGCATTGCCTCTAGAGGTCGGCATCACCGCGGTCGATACGGCCTACAACTACGGCCGCTACGAGGGGCACCGGGCGCTCGTGGATGAGGCAGGCGAACTCCTGGACCGCTTCGAGGTGTCGACCAAAGTGGGGTACTTTCCCGACGGTCACGACCTCGACCCGGAGCGGTTGCGGGCCGCCGTAGCCGAGACAGGGGAAGCCCTCGGCCGGGTGCCCGACACGGTGTTCCTGCACAACCCCGAGCACGATCCAGGACGGTTCGTGGTTGCGTGCGAGACGCTTGCCGCCTGCCAGGCCGCGGGCCTTTGCGTGGCCTGGGGGATCGCCACGTGGAACCCGCTGCCCCTGGTGCCGGTGGCGGCCGGGGTGCCCGTACGGCCAGATGTGGTCATGGTGCGCGCCGGCCTGGCCACGCCCGGCCCGGTCCTCGACGCCGCCGAGAACCTGGCCCACGAGCTAAGTGGCAGGGCGATGTGGGGTATGGCACCCTTTGCGGGCGACCCGTCAGATCCGGTCTGGTCCGGTCTCGACACCGGCTTGTTCCTCGAACCAGGGCAGCCGGCTGTATCGAGCGTCCAGGCCAGACTGGCAGCAGCATTCGCCGTCCCCTCCGTTAGCAGGATCGCCGTGGGCACTTCCCAGCCGGACCACCTCGCCGAGCTCGCCGCCGCTACCCGCGTCGCGACCAGCACGGAAATGGTTCACGCCTACCGCACACTGCTTCGGGAACGGGCCGGACGCGGAAAGGAACCCGCCCGTGCAGCCCACCATGGATGACCTGTCGACCATCAGCCACGAGGACGTCCTGGCCGAAGCGGAAAAGCGTACCGGCCGCGTTTTCGATCGTGGTCGTGCCCGCTACTCCCAGTACAACGGGACGGCCGGGTTCCCGACGTCGGCGGGCACGTGGGTGCGGCTGGCGTGGGTGCGGCCCGGCGCGTTCAGCGCGCAGTCGTGGACGGGGCTGGAGGCATCCGTCGCGATCGAGGGAGTGCCGCGACCGGACTGGTTCGCGGGCTCGATGTGGCACGACGAGGGCCGGGGGGTGGTGTGGCGCGTCGATGAGATGAGCCTCGCCACCGCCCCGGCGCTCTCGCCGACGGGCACCGTCGCCCGCGATCCGGACCTGACAGACGCATGGTGGGCCGACCTTCATACGGCGCTTGGGAACCTGGCCCGGCACGAGACGAGCCGGGTGTGCGTCCAGCAGGGCCACCTCTCCAAGCGGATCGAGGAGGTGTACGGCGACCAAGTCGACACGACAGTGACGGAATGGACGTGCGCACACGGCGACGTCGGATACGCCAACCTCACCGCCGCCCCCCTCACCCTGCTCGATTGGGAGGACTGGGGGCTGGCGCCCACCGGCTGGGACGCGGCCTGTCTGTGGTCAGCCTCGCTACCGGTTCCCACCCTGGCCGCACGTGTCCTCAACGAGTTCGCTGACGTCCTCAACACCCGAACCGGTCAACTATCGCGGCTGATCCTGTGCGCGAACGTGGCGCGGGCGTTCCGGCGAACGGGAAAGGCAGGCGCGCTGACCGGCGCCATGGAGGCTGCGGCCTCCGAACTGCTGGCCTCCCTGAGCTGAACGCCAACGAGCGGTGAACTCGTCCACGTGAGGCGGCCTGCCACAGACGTGCCGCTGAGTGTCCCGGAAGGCGCCTAGTCGCAGGGGGTCAGTCTCCTGACCTGCGGCGATACGTCCGGGCGTAACAGATCTGGCGATCCGACGTAAGTGACCGTGAGGGCTTGCCCCTCGATCACCTACCAAGGAGATGCCCCTCCATGAGCACCACCTCCGTCGTGCCCGCGGCCTTTGTCCAAGCCACCGAGGCATTCGCCCGCGGCGCCGAGCACGTAGACCCGGAAACCCTCGATCTGTATCTGTCCGAGGTCGCCGACCAGGCGTCGTGTTCGCTGCTGCGCGACCGCTTCCGCAACGACTTCCCTCATGCTGCCTACCACGAGCTGCTGTCCACCGTGGCGGCCCTTCGCTCTGTACTCGGCTTCTCTCCGACTCCCACTGCCGTTGAAGTGCTGGACTGGCAGGACCAGCAGCGCATCGTCTTCGCCGAAGCCGTACGGGGGCCGAAGACGCAGTACCTCGTGGTCTTCGTCGACGGGCCGTACCGGGGAGTCGAGATGGCTCTCGATGGCCCGGCGGAGCCGTACCCGAACGCAGACGACCCTCTCGGGCACCTGGCAGACGGCTGGATCGCGGGCCCTCCCGCCTTCATCCCTCTGCCGATCGTCTGGGGGGACACTGCACGGCCGGGTCACGGCAGCGTCCGGTACAAGCGCGGCTACGCCCCGGACTCCGAGGGCCGGTGGCAGTTCCGAGTTCGCACGGATGACCCCGCGCCGCCGGAGGGTGCCCGCCCGAACATCACCGTGCCGGCCGCGCAGGAGATCTGATGGCGGCCACGTTCGAGGACTGGGCGGCTACGTTCGCCGACTGGAAGACGGAGCCGATCAAGAACCCCGTCGTGGACTGGCAGCAGGTCTACATACGCCTCCAGCCCCACGCTGCCGAATCGCTGGCTCTCGCTGCCGGGTTCCCGATCTTCCCGGTCCCGCTGCCGTTCACCACGATCAAGGTGCGCGCCGAGGTGCCGTGTCCCGCGTGTGGTCAAGGCCGGGTGTCGCGGTATTGGCGCTTGGAAAGGCGCGTGCTGATCGCCGGTTCGGGGTGCTGGCGGCACGTCTTCGTTATGGCGCCTCCGTTGCCGTTCCTGTGGATGGAGGACGAGGCGTGACCGCGCTAACCGTCGAGAGGCCGACCGCGGTATGGGCCGGGCGGGTCATCGTGCGCGCGGCAGGCCGGATAGCCCTGCACGTCGCCGTGGCGGGGGCCACGGTGCCCACCGCGACAATGTTCACGGTGCCGGTGGAATGCAAGCCGGACGCAGAGTCGGCCCCGGGCGTGCGGCCTTGGACCGGTCCTGTTGACGAGGAGCGGTTGTGCGCGTCCTGCCTGCGGGCGTTGCGGGGCGAGCCGGAGCCAGAACCCGCCCGCACAATCCCCACGGGTACGGCCGTAGCTCTGCCTGACCCGGGCGCGGACCGCCAGGAGCGCCGCCCGCTGCGTGCGGTTGCTGATCTATCGACCTACACCGCTCCGAGCCTGTCAGCCGAACACCGGGGGCGTCCCATCCGGTGGTCGGAGTGGGTCACGGCACCACAGCTCTCGCACTACTCGTCCGCCTGCGACTGGTGCGGTGACGCCGGGCCCTGCCTCATGGTGGACGGCCGCCAGGGCAACCCCCTCGTGAAGGACAACCCCCTCGTGAAGGACAACCCCCTGCGTTGGTTCGTCGCATACCGCTGTTCGTACTGTCAGGAGATGAGCGTGTACGAGCAGACGGGGTCCGCAGACCTTTCTCGGATCGCCCACTTCAAGCCCAAGTCCCCGAAGGGAGCCCGTGCGTGAACACCACCGAGCCGTCCGCGAACCTGCTTCGACAGGTCGCCCTCACCGCGTGCGGCCGCAGGCCGGGCAAGGCTCAGTCCTGTGACTCGTGCGCGCGCAAGGCCCCGGCCCTGCTGAACATCGCCTCCACGGGCGCGGCAGACGCTCTCGCGGCCGCGATCTGTGGCAGCCAGGGCGGAGCTTGCGCCGACTGCCACAGCAAGGCCGAAGCGATCATCAACGAGACGGCGGAGACGTTGTGCGACGCCTGAGCGGGGAAATCGGCTCCCGGTCGGCACGCCGCCTTCTCCTTGGCGAGCTGCTGCCGCTGGAAGGGTGGATGAACGTGGAGCTGCACTGCCACCTCGACGGCGCCGGCCCCTCGGACCGGCATCCGGACCTCACCCAGGTCCTGGTGTCGGTGCCCCCGCCCGAGTGGCCCGGCGGCATCGACCCGCGGGTGGAAGCCCTCGCCGACTACATCAGCCGCACCATGGAGTTGGGCGCCGGCATCGACGAGATCGACCGGGAGATGCCCGGCCGCAGTGAGCAGTACCGCTACCTCGCCGAGGCGCTGGTGCCGTGGCTCCTTGCCGCCCCGCGGCGGGAGCTGAAAGACGCATGGGACCGCGGATACAAAGCGGCATCCGCTCAGGCGATCACCCCATGAAAGAGTTCTCCCCAGGGGGCAGCTCACTGCCGCGTCGGTGAGGGAAAAGGCAATGGGGCGAAGACGGCGACGGTTCATGATCTGGGAATGGCTGGCCGTCCTGTCCGCCAGTGACGGAACCTGCCTCTACTGCGCCAGCCGATCCCAGACGATGGACCACGTCATCCCGTTCTCGGACGGAGGCGCCGACGACCTGAAGAACCTCCTGCCGATATGCCGTCCGTGCAACCGGACGAAGGGCAAGAAGAACCCAGTCGTATGGCACGTCGCCATGGACCTGTGCCTGCGCTGGAGCGGCGAAGGCTCCTTGCTCGACGGAGCGGTTCTCCAAAACAAGAGCCTTCGGGAGCTGTATCTGCTCACCCACACGCAGGTCTTGGAAGCCCTGGACGAGCTGGAGAAAGTGCAGGCCGAAGTCATCGACGCGCGGCGTACGGCCTGGTTCCAGCGGAAGTTCGAACCCTACGGATATCCCTCTGCCAGGTTCGGCGTCCCCCGGGCCCGAGCCCAGTTCGACAAACTCATCAGCGAGGGCAGGGTCAAGGGGTACCCGACAGCCGACGAGGAGTGGTCGGAGATCCTGAAGCGACTCGAGATCGGTCGCTGACGGTGGCAGACGTGCAGACGATCACAGCCGGATGGCAGACCTTCGCGCTACAGTGATCACCTAATCGAATACGGGCCCAGGGCCCACCCTCACGGCGGAGAGCAACCGCCGTAGACCCGAACCGAAAGGCCACGCGATGTTCGCGCGTACCCTCCTCGATGCCTTCCCCAGGTGACGTGACGTGCCCAACCGGGCTCCAACCCCCTCTCGGCACGTCACCTCTGCGGAAGGCCTCCGATGAAAGACACCCGACTGCGCCGCACCGCTGCCGCGGTGGCCGGCGCGTCCGTCGCCGTGTGCCGGTTCTGCGGGCGCCTGCGCTACGAACTGGCCCCGGCCGCTGCGACGTTCGGCCTGACCGCCATGTCGTGGTGGCACCACGCCACCGGAATCGGCTGGCCCGACCACACCGTTTACGGCCTGGTGACGGCCGCAACCGGGGCCTTGTGCGCCAAGGGCCTGGAGCACAAGAACACCAAGGCCGCTGCCGTCGGCCTCGGCGGCACCGTGATGTCCGTCGACGCCTGGCTCGGCGCAGCCCTCGGCCCGTCCGTCCCCTCCGCCATCGCGACCGGCGTCACCATGATCGGTGCCTACGGCCTGTACGTGCCCTGGTTGGTGAAGTCCCGCCACGACCGCATGAACCTCCAGATCAAGGCCGCGAAGAACGGCGGCCTGCCCAACTCCATGGGCATCAACGTCGGCACGCCCGGCGTCACCGGCGACACCCAGGAGGAGACCGCCCTGCGCCGCGCCCTCGTGGCCCTCGGCATCCCCGCCCAGGACGTCTCCCGGATCGTGTTCACTGAGACCGGATGGAACAGCGTCGTGACGCTGCCGCCCGGTAAGAACACCTCCGCCGCCGTGGTGATCTCCAAGCAGAAGCAGCTCGCCGCGAACCTCGACCTGCCCGGCACGCTGCGACTCCGCGTCGGCGAGCGGGAGAACCAGCTCCTGGTGCAGATGCAGGTCCGCGACCCGCTCGCCGAGACCATCGAGTGGCCGGGGCCGTCGATGACGTCGTGCACCGAATGGCTCCCACTCGGCCTGTCCCCGGACGGGACGCCGTTCGGCTACCACCCCCTCTACAACCACGTGTTGGTCGCGGGTGCCACGGACAACGGCAAGTCCGGTGTCCTGAACGTGATCCTCGGCAACCTCGCAGCCTGCCAGGACGCGGAGGTTCTGCTCGTCGACATGAAGCCCGGCGCCGTGGAACTGGGCCCCTGGGAGTCGTGCTCCCTGGCTCTGGCGGACTCCGTCGACCGCGCGAAGGCCCTCTTCACCATGGTCCGACAGGAGATCAAGGAGCGCGGCGAGCTGATGTCGCAGTGGCGCCGGGAGACCGGCGTCCCGGTACGCAAGTGGGACCCGGCCAAGCACGGCCGCCCCGCCTGGTTCATCGTCATCGACGAGCTGGCGGAACTGATCCGCCGCGCCCCCGACCTGGCGAAGGAACTTGAATCCCTCAAGCAGCTCGCCCGATTCGCCGCGATCATGTTCGTCGAGGCGACGCAGTCCCCCTCGGCCAAGGTCTTCGGCGACTCCACCGACGCGCGGCAGCAGTACCAGGTACGCATCGGCCTGGGCGTCACCGAGCCGACCGCGACCAACCTCATATTCGGCGTGGGGGCGCACGGCGAAGGCTGGCGACTCGACCTGCTGAACCTGCCGGGGAAGCTGATGATTGCCTCCCGCGACAACGCCCACAAAGCGCCGCTGGAGCGCAGGGCCTACTACCCGACCGACGAGGACATCGCCGCCACCATCGCCGAGTTCGGCGGCGTCAGCGCGGACGGCACGCTGCTCGAACCCACCGCACCCGCCGGCGGCCCGGGAGACGGAGGGCCGGGCGGGGGATCTCCCGCGCCGACCCCGGAACCGACCCTCGGGCGGCCGCGGCTGCGCGCCGTCCCGACGTTCCCCGACGGCTCACGCATCCCGGACAACAGGCTCGCCTTGTGGGAGGCCCTGCAGAAGGCCGGACCCGAGGGGCTGACCCTTCAGGACGCCGTCGCGCAGGGCATCGCGGGACACCGCACCTCGGTCCAAGGCCCCGTCTCCCAGTGGGTCACCAAGGGCTGGGTCGACGACACCGGCACGCGCGGCCGCGCCAAGGTCTACGTCCTCACCGCCCCCGAGCACACCCCCACGTCCACCGCCCCGCCCCTGGAGAAGGAGAACGCCCTTGCCCGGTAAGCCCGTCTACCCGACGACCGTCTACCCCTACGAACAGATGGCCCAGCACCTGCCCGTCGAGCAGTACCGGGGCGGTGTACCCGCGACCTGCCAGTGCGGACACGGCCACGCCCAGCCGGTGCAGCAGATCATCGTCCAGCAGGCCGACCGCTGGGGCCGCTACGTGACGCTCGGGTTCGCCGCGGCGACGATCACCGTGATGCTGCTCGTCGGCCTGGTGGTCGCCCTAGTCGCAGCCGGGGCGTGCGCCTTGTGCATAGCGGTCGCCGCACGCGCCCTGCGGGGCTTGTTCGGCGGCGGGAAGAAGAAGTAGCGGAGGGGCCCCGAATCGGGGCCCCTCCGCCGTTGCCCAACGCCTCGAATTGTGGTCAGGCGCAGCAACATCGGCCCGCTGACGGTACCCCAGTCGCCCACCTGACCAGGCACGACATGGCATGATCCACTCCCATGGGGAGAATCACATGGGGAAGGACCGTGGCGGGCGTTCTGGTCGCCGCCGCGGTGCTGGGGACGAGTGCTTGCGGCGGAGAAGCCGAGGCCCAGAAGAAGCCCGCCGCGAAGCCGAAGGTTCCGACCGTCGCCGCGGCGACCAAGACGTTCCAGGACGCCGTCACCACCTTCGACACGACCGACGGCTGCCCGAAGGCGACCGGCGAGTGCTGGGACAAGATGACGGCGGTTGCAGAGCCCGCCAAGGCCCTGCGGAAGGCAATGAACGCCGATAAGAAGACCGGCCCAGCCTTCTGGCGGGAGGCGTACGTCCTGCTCGACAAGATGGAGAAGGGGATGGCCGTCGGCGATGACACGTTCACGAACAGGCCGGACGTCCTAGGGTCAGCGCACGACCTGTCCGACTGGCTCGACGAGAATCCCGTCCAGTAGACGGGGCGAAGAGACTGCGCCGCCCCTGGCCCGATAGCCGGGGGCGGCGCTCGGTTTCGGGACCAGGTTGGCTGAGACTCGGCTCTCGCCCCCTTGTGTCAGCGAGCGCCGATATCGTGCCGTCGTGACGGTTGGAACAGACGAGACGCGCCTGATCATTCTGCGCGGAAACAGTGCCTCGGGTAAGTCATCGATCGCGGCCGGCCTGCGTGAGCAGTTCGGCCGCAACCTGGCCCTAGTCGGCCAAGACAACCTGCGCCGCATCGTGCTGCGCGAGCGCGACCGGCCCGGCGCCGCCAACGTCGGTCTGATCGGCATGACAGCCCGCTACGCGCTGGACGCCGGGTTCCACACGGTCGTCGAGGGCATCCTCTACGCCGACCGGTACGCCGCGATGCTGGAAGACCTCGTACGTGACCACCGCGGCATCTCGCGGTGCTACTACCTTGACGTGCCGCTCCAGGAGACCCTGGCCCGTCACGTGACGAAGCCCGACCTGGCCTACCTTTCGCAGGTCACCGACGAGCACCTACGCGACTGGTATCGAGAGCAGGACCTGTTGCCCAGCGGCCTGGAGACCGTCATCGAGGCCAGCAGCGCTCTGGACGACACGGTGAAGCGCATCATGCGCGAGACGGGCCTCGACAAGGTGCCAGCCATCGACCGCTGAACCGACATCGCACGGCGCCCGTCAGCGGCCGCAGTGTGGGCATCGGCGGCTGCGCACGCCGCGGGTCCCGATGTCTATCCCGTCTTCTCGCATCCTCGTCAGATGGAGGCTTGCAGTGGACGGGGAGATGCCGACCGCCTCGGCGAGTTCCCGCACGGACGGCTCCTCGCCATACTCGGCGACCCACGCGCGCTGTCTACGCAGGAGGCCACTGCGCCGCTCCTCGGCAGGCTTCCACGCGGAGCGGGTCACGAACCTGCCTCTGTCCGGGCGCGTGCGATCTCCTTGCGAGCGACGCGGGCGGCCGGGGTCCCGGCAGGCGTCTCCCAGAAGGAGTGGCCCGCGATGCGGCGGGACAGCTCCAGCAGGCGACGACGGGCACCCGTCTGGGAGCTGGCCGAGGCGTGGGCCAGCTCGTCATAGGTGAGGTACCAAGCGGTCTGATCCCTCAGGAGATCACTGGGGAAGCGGTCACGGTCCATGCTTCGAATAGACCACATGTTCGATTTTCGAGGCAAAAGGCGCAGCCTCTCGCGTGGGGCGGACTGCCCGGCACGCGACGCTAAGGGCCGGGGCCCCTCACAGTGCGCCCACCTGCCACACCCGCAGGGACTCGCGACTCAGGAGGACCCTTTCATGACCCAGTGGACCCCGAAGCTCACCAACGTCGACGGCACGGACGGCACGTCCGGCTCCGGCCACTACGTCTCCGCGGGCGGTGCCTGCACGTTCACCGCGATGATCGTCGCCCACAAGGAGACGACCTCCAGGGACGGCGCGGGCTTCGGCCTGACGCTGCCGGTGCCGGCCAAGAGCGGCGCCCGCCTCACGTTCCAGCTCAGCTACGACGGCCGCGATGCTGACCACGGCGTCTGGACCGGTGAGGCGCTGATCTACGCCGGGTCCGATGGCAAGCAGATCGACCGCCTGCGGGTGACCGGTACCTCCAACGGCGCGGCCCTGCAGAACGTCAACCACGTGTACGGCGACGTGGAGGGCGCGAAGGAGGCGGAGATCATCACCGTCACCGGCTCGTACCCGGTGGCCTGAGCCAGCTGTAGAAGGGCCGCCGGAACTCTCGGTCCCGGCGGCCCTTCTGCGTTACTGGGGACTACGACCCCTGGCACCCGGGGCAGGTGACACCGCTGGCCAAAAGGTCCGCGCAGACGACGCACTCCTGGTCGCCATCCCCCGAGGGGCCCACCCCGCTCAGGTCCACCCCGCACAGTGCCCATTCCGGCGCGCAGCAGGAGGTGTGAGCGATCGCCGGGCCAGCCGAGGCTGCAGGGACGACAACGGGGAGTTCACCGCGGACGCGCGCGACAACGGTTCGTGTGGCCTGGTCGAGAGCTGTGAGGAACGGGTCCGCCATGGACCAGGACGCTACCGCAGTTGCCCCCGGCGGCGAACGGGCATCAGCGCTGCATGTAACCGCTACCCTCTGCCTGCATGGAGATCCCGGAGCCCACCGGGCCGCCGTACATCCACCCGGACCGTGAGCGCGTGCAGCCGGTCTGCGGGATCTGCCCGGCCACGCGGTACCCGCGCACGGAGTTCGTGATCTACAGCAGGCCGTCTTGAGAATGCCCGTTCAACCCGGACGACGGGCACCGTTACACCCTCGACGCGGGCGTTCCGGCCTGCGTCCATCCGGACAAGATCGGCCTTGCGCCGGACAGGATAGCCCCGCCCCCGCGCCCCGATCCGGTGGCGGCACACTCGGATACTCCGTCTCGTAGAGGTCGGTGGAGGCTGCCATGGCGCTCCCCGTCGAGTAACTGAACATCGCTGTTCGAGTGTTGTGGGACGAGGACTGGGGGATGATCGGCGGCATGACCACCCCCGTGTTGATGTCGGACCCCAAGGTTGCGGTTGTCCCTGTCGCTGAGTGCGGCGAGCGCCTGGTCGACGTTCGTGCAGGCGGCGCGCTGCTGGTCGATACGCGCAAGCAAGATCCGGCCGACGCGTTCGCCTACCTGCGTGAGGGCGTGCTCGCGCGGGTGCTGCACGCCCAGGAGCTGCTGCCGCGAGGGCTGCGGTTGTTGTTCGTCGAGGGATACCGGCCCCTGTCTCTCCAGCGTGCGTACTTCGTGGAGTACGCGGAGCAACTGCGAGCCCTCTACCCGGAATGGCCCGATGAGCAGATCCACGCGGCGGCGAGCCGGTACGTGTCCCCACCGGAAATCGCACCGCACAGCGCAGGAGCCGCGATCGACCTCACGCTCGCGGATGAGGACGGTCGAGAACTCGACCTGGGCACGCGGATGAACGCAGACCCCGAGGAGAGCGACGGCGCCTGCTTCACCGACGCCACCAACATCAGCGAGAACGCCCGCGCCAACCGGGAACTGCTCGGCTCGGTCCTCACGGCCGCGGGCCTTGTGAACTATGGATTCGAGTGGTGGCACTACTCGTTCGGGGACCGCTACTGGGCTCTCGCCAAGGGTGAGGGCGCCGCACTGTACGGGCCGAAGGAACTCGACGAGCCCCACCTCGTACGCTAGTTGAGCAGGCCCCGGCGACGCGGCTTGTTCAAGGGCTCGGGCTCGTACAAGGCCAAGAGCACGGCTTCGGCGCGGTCCGGCGACTTCATGCCGCGGGCCTTCATCGCCTTCTTGCTCTCGATCTGGGTGTAGCCACTCGTCGTGGACAGCAGTTTTGGCGTGGAGAGCTGCGCGGCCGCCTTCTTGTCGACGTGCAGGCGCAGCCGCCCCCGGCCGGATGACGGGTTGGGCTGGAGCAGCGACCTGGTGGCCAGCCACATCTCGTCGCGCTTGCGCCACGGCCGCATGACGGCACCCGGGTCATCCTGGCTCGGGGACTCCGAGACCATGACGCCGACGATCTGCGCTTGGTGCCGGCCGGTCTCCGCCCACCGCTCCAGCATGGAGACCACGCCGTGGCCGATGCCGTTCTGGTCGACCTTGACGCGGACCGGGTGCGGGGAGTTCAGGGCGTCGGCCAGGCGCTGCGCAGCGTGGATCTCCTCGAGTACCTTCTCGGCGACGGTGACCTGGCTGTCGTTCGCGGCGCCGGCGGAGGCGTGCCGGAACTCGACCGCGTCGCCGACCGTGCGGTACACGGTGAATTCGTCGCCCCCGTCGGCGGCGATGTCCACGCCGAGGCGGACCCAGGCCCCGTCACGGACGGTGTGCTGGGCGCTCTCGCCGTCGAGGCCGAGGTCGCACAGCCGGTGCCAGCCGTCTCCGGTCGGGTCCTCGTAGGACATGGCGCCATCGACCCAGGTCGGGGGGATGGCGATGCCACCGCCTCCTTTGGGGAATCGGGCGAACACCTTGGCGATCACGTACGGGTGGTCTTCGCCGTACGACCGGATGGTGCGGTCCACCCAGTCTTGGTCAGGCATGTGGTCGGCGAGAGAGTGCCGGGCGACGCCTGCGGGGCAGTCCGTGCAGTACGGGGCGTGCTCTCCGGTGATCGCTGGGGAGTCGAGCGAGGAGATCGGGATGGTGACGGTGGTCGGTTCGCCGACGTCGTCGCCCTCGATGCACAGCTCCTCGAACCAGCTCGCCGGATCGTCCATCGCCGGGTTGCCGATCGCCAACATCGCGGCGTGCCCGCCGGTGAGCAAGTTGTTGGTGCCGTGGCCGATCATCGGGGCGATACCGCCCGCCTCGTCGACGATGAGCAGCAGGTGGGGCATGTGAATGCCCTGCATCGCCGCCTCGTCGTTGGCGGGAGCGGAGAACCCGTACGCGGCGACAAAGTCGTTGCCGTAGGGGTCGGGCATTTTGTACTGGACGGTGTCGCAGTACCCGGGCAGGCCGGCACGGGGGACGACCTTGCGAATGTGCGGCCAGAGCTGGCGTTGCACCTGCCGGAACCGCGTCGCTGTGGTGATGGCCAACGCCGTGCCGACGGGATAGACGTTGGTGAACCAGACGGCGGCGCGGGCGGCCAAGTGCGTCTTGCCGACGCCGAATCCGGCCGGGACGGCGACGCGCTTGTGATCAACGAGCGCGTCGAGAACGGCTCGTTGCTTGGACCACAGGCTCTCGCCGAGGACGTCCTCGACGAACCCGGACGGGGAGTCTCGCCACAGCCCGTACAGGGAGCCGGTGGCCCTTTCGACTTCCGTCATGATGACGGCGCGTTCGCGGGGCGTGAAGTGCTGCTTGAAGGCGTTGCGGCGCTCGGTGGGCGGCAGTCGCAAAAGCCGATCGGCGATGTCGGCGCCGTCGCGGGAGATGACGCCAGGGCGGGCGTGCTGCAGCTTGGACGCCGAGGGGGCCACGCGGGTGCGTGTCGGCTGCTCAGGCTGCTTACGGGACATGATCAGGACGCTGCCGCTCGGGCCGGGTTTGTGTCGCGGTCTGGCCGGGGGCCCATGCCCTGACACCCCGACCAAACCGCGTGTTCCGGCGCGCCATGACGAACACGGCCAACCCTGGTGGCCTTTGCGCCGGAAGCTCTTTCGCTCAAGGCCCGCGCGATGGGGGGTGGGGTCGCGCGGGCCTCGGCACCATGTAGTACGTCGGAAGTCAGATCTTGTTACACCTGGCTTCGGGGCAAGTCAGATGCCGTCGTAGATGCCGCCGCACCCGGTGCATTCCCATGCCGAGCCGACGCTGTCCCCGCCGTGGTACTCGTGCACGGGGCGGAAGAACGACTCGCCGCAACCGCAGGTGTCGGGTGGCCGCTTGAGTACGTAGCCGTCGACGTAGAGCTCGCCCATCACGGCCGCGCGAAGTCGTCAGCGTCCGCGGGGGTCGGGCTGTCGGCGATGCCGCCCAGGAGCACAGCGTGCTCGTCGTTGGCCCGGCGTACCGCTTCGAGGATGATCCGGGCTTCGGCGACGGCGACGCCGAGTTCATCGGCCTTCAGCCGGTACCAGGGAGTGGTCTCGGCGCCGGCGGCGGCCAGGGCCTCGCGGCGGGTCTCGTAGTAGTGGCGGGCCAGGGGAAGGAGGCCGGGCATGGTCGTCATGTGCAAGGGAACGCCGCCCTGCCGGATTGTGTGACAGGGCGGCGCTCAGAGACGTCTGCTACTGCTTCGAGGCGGCCTGTTCGGCAGGGGCCGTCACGGTGGCGGCCTTGCCGTCCTGAAGCTGCTGAAGACGCTTCAGCGTTGCGGTGAGCATGGCCTGCGCACCCGAGGGGTCGTCACCCGTGCCGCCCTCGATCTTCACCCGGATGTTGGCCTTGCCCGAGCGAGCGAATCCGTAGACGGTGTCCTCGCTGGCACCGGGGTTGATGACGAGCGTGCTTTCTTCCCCCACCGGCGACTTGGGGGCCTGCTCCTTGCTCGTCTCGGTGCCCTTCCAGGTCGCGTAAGCGCTGTGTGCGTCCTTGGCCGAGTCGAAGAGGCAGATGTGCACGAAGGCCATGTTGACCGTGGAGCCGTTGTATTCGTACGAAGCGTCACCGCCGCGGACCCAGCCTGCCGGAGTGGAGTCGTCCTCCGAGCGGTTGCAGTACGTCCCCTCCGTCACCGACTTGTCGCCGTGCAAGGACCATCCCGGAAGCGTCTCACCGTCGCCGAGCAGGGCCTGTGTGAGGTCTGCTTGAGCGAGTTCCTTCGTGATCGGCTTGGGGGCAGGAGCAGAAATCGGCTTGTCCGCCTTCTGCGCGCCGGAGTCGGAGGTCGGCCCCTCGCTGCTGGAGGAGCAGGCGGTGAGCGCGGTGAACCCGACAAGGGCAGTTGCGAGGGCGACGCGTGCACGTGACATGCACAGAGCCTATCCACTGGTGATCATCGCGCGGTGGGGCGTTTCACCGTTCGAGCCAGCTCTCCAAGGGACAGCCGACGGTGTCTGAGCGAAGCGAAGGCACCGTAATTACTTGATGGTCATGCTTGATGTTCTTACTAAAGGGGCCTGACCTGCCGGAACCCGGAGCACCGGAAGCCGGATTCACCGGCGCCGGGTTTTCAGGCCCCGGCTACCGGCGACTGAAAACCCGGCCCCGGTGATGCTGCAGGGCCGGGCTCGGGGCGGGGGTCAGTAGCCGCGGCGCTTCTTCGCTCGCGTCTTGAGGTTCCGTACGTACGCCGGGGTGAGGTCATCGCCCATCTCCGCGATCTTGGTGGTGCTCCACCCGTAGGGCTCCTCGGTCAGGGCGAGCGTGGCGTCATACAGGAACGGCATCGCGGCTTTCCGGCGGGCGCCGGCGACCGACACCGTGGCGGACAGGGACGAAAGCCGGTCCGCGGCGTCCTCGATGTGCTCGACCCCGGCCTCCTTGGCGGCCGCTCGGCGCTCCTCGGACGTCATGCGGGCGTTGAGGTCGCCGTTGGGGTTGATCGTCGTCTTCTTGTCGCCGTGCAGCGCGACGCGGCGCATCTCGTTGTACGCGTTGGGCAGGATACCGAGGACCTTGTCCAGGCCGCGGACGCCGTCGTAGAACCACAGGCTCATGGCGGCCTGGTTGCGCTCCTCAGCGTGCGCGGCGATCTCGAGGTCGGCCTGCTGCACGATCTCGCAGGCCCGCTTGAACCGGTCGTCGGGCCGGGCGATGGCGCCCAGCTCGTCCTTGACCTGGCGCTCGGCGTCGGCGCGGAGGGTCTTGTGCTCGGGGATGGTGAGGTTGTGGTGCGCAGCGGGCATGACTGGCCTCCGGGGCTCGGGCACCGCGCTGGTGCCGGCGAAGGCTGGGGCAACCCCATGCCGAAGAACGCCGAAATAGTACAGCGCGGTGCGTCGGCTTGTCATGATGGGCGTGCCGCACCCCTCCTGAGCAGGGCAAATCCGAAACGGCCGACAAGGAAAATTCGCCCATGGACGTTCGCTGGAATAGCTGGATCGCGGCCGGCCGGTGCGTCGGTGAAGACGATCCGGCCGACCTCCGTACGCGGCACGGAGCCGGGGCGCAGAAAGCCGAGCCCCACGAGACGCCTCACCGCCACCACCGCAGCCGGGCAAGACCGCGGCGCGGGCGTGGGAGCGGCTGGAACTCCTCGCTCTCCGTCTTCCACCGGTCGTCCTTCCGGGCCCTGTGCTCGGCGCGAGAGCACAGGGCAAACACGGCCCAGGTCCGGCGGCCGAAGGTGATGGCGGGCCCGCCGACCCCGTACGGCCGCTCGTTGCTGCTGTAGGTGTAGCCGATCGCGAACCACACCCCCGGGGTGCTCGTGGTCCAGGTCCCGGCCGTCCACCGGCCCAAGTCGACGAACCCCGGCGCCTCCCGCTTCATCGCCCCGCCAAACGACCGCGGTCCGCTTACCGTCCGCTGTGAGCCGGTACGTCTGCCCGTCGGCGTACTCGACCCCGACCTCGTCCGGGACCTGCGGGCGACGCACCTTCCACCCGGCCTCGTACGACGGTTTCGGGTTGTCCTCGAACCAGCCGTTGCACAGCTCGCAGGCCAGCAGCAGGTTGTGCGCCTGGTTGATCCACGGCTCCCGCGCCCCGCCCATGCCGCGGTTGACGCGGTGGTGGATGGTCAGCCGGTGCAGGGTGCCGCAGCGCACGCACCGCCCGCCGTCTCGCTGGTAGACGAGGTCCTTGACCGGGTCGGTGGGGCCGGTACGTCGTCGGGCCACGATCGTCTCCGTCCTGCCCGGCCGCCAGGCCGCGGGTGCGGGCCGGGGGTGCGGCGGGGCGAGGACGAGAGAGTGGACGGCGGCCGTGCCTTACGTCGCGCGCTCCGGGGCCCGCGACCCGGCGGCGACGCACCCCGGGCAGGGTTCGCTGTGGTGCTCGTCGACGTCCTGGTCGTCGCGGCGGGTGGCGTAGGTGAGATCGAGCGTGATGCGAGGCACGGACAGCTCCACTCCGCGCACCACCGGCGGCATCTCCGGGCAGTAGCCCCACCTGCTGAAGCCGTTGCCGTCGATGACGGCGCGCACGACACGCTTCCACAGGCCCGGCGGCCGGCCGCCCGCTGGCCCGTAGTACTCGTCGCGGCTCTGGACGACCAGGACGGCGGACAGCCGCACGGGCAGGCCGACCGTGTGCCAGGAGCGGATCTTGACGCCGTCGCCGTTGTCCGGGGACTGGAAGAAGACGGAGACGCCGGGCACCCATCGCAGCGGGTAGTAGTTGATGTCCATGAGCGCGGACCGTACGAACCGGCGCGGTCAGTGTCGCGTCGCACTGGAGTCGTGCTCGGCGAAGGCGCGCTCAAGGGCGTCAAGGACTGCGGCCGCGTCCGGGATAGGCGCGAACGAGATGACGACCTGCCCGGTCCCGGGCGTGCCGAGGGTGAACTCGAACTGCGCGGCCGACGTCTCGCACTCGTACACGTAGGTGCCCGGCGGGGCCTCGCTCAACGGCCCGTCCGCGTAGTCCAGGTACGGGAGACGGATCTCGTCGACGGCGCGCGCGATCACCTCGTTGGGGATCTGCCCGAACTCGACGTTGGCGCGGCCCTCGTCGTCGACGCAGACACGGCCGGCGCCGCGCCCGTCGGTGTCGTACTCCAGGCGGATGTCGTCACAGCCGACGTAGCGCGGACAGTCTTCAAGGTGGGGGAAGGCGGTCTTCAGCGCGGCGACGGCCGCGGCCTGCGTCTCGTGCCAGTGCTGCTCCCAGGTGTCGATGGCCTGGAGGAGGGCGGACTGCATGTGGTGGTGCTCCGTTCGGTCGCCGGGCAGCAGCCGCGGTGGCGGCCGTGGACCCGGCAGGGGTGATGCAACGGAGCAGCATCCGCACCGAGGGCGCTAGCGTCGCGCTGACCAGCGGGTACGTGCGGGCATGTGCTGTTCGTGAACGGCGCCCATCAGGTCCATCAGGAAGCTGGACGCCCCACCGGGGTCGCCGATATCGACGGCCTTGAGTGCCCTGGCCGCGGCCTCCCGCACAGGGGCGTCGAGGCGTTCCGCTGCGGCCTGCTGGTACGCGACCCAGCGCAGCTCGGCCACCTCCTCATCGGTGACCGCTCCGCTCCCGGTCCGGGGGAAAGCGGCGCGGTGGTAGCAGGCGACGGCGATGAGGGCACCCTGGGCCAGCGCGGCACCGAAGCCGTTGCGCTTCGCTTCGGCCTGCTGCTGGCGGATCTGGCGGAGCCGGACGAACGCGGCGCCCCCAGTCCCGATGGCGCAGCACACGGCTGCGGTGAGCGTGCTCGTCACGTCCCGGGTGGTGAGGTAGCCGACTCCGGCACCGAATATGAGCCCGGCGAGCGCCATGACGGCGACAACGGGGCGAACGTCCTTCCACATGCCATGCAGTGTCTCAACCAGCACTGACAGCCCGGCGCGCCCGGTACTCGGCGACCAGGAGCGCCGTGGCGGTGTCGGTGAAGCCGTCGGCTTCCTCAAGAGCAGCAGCAGGCAGCGGGTCGCCTGGCTCGTAGCCGAGGGCAGGACGGCCGGAGACGTGCTCGCACAGGGCAGTGAGCCGGTCCAGGAGCGCGGCGCGGCGGGCCTGGTCCTGGTCGAGGGAGTGGAGCCAGATGAAGCAGGCGCGAGTGTCGAGAGGGCGCGGCGGCAGAGAGCTTCGGATCGCGTCGGCTCGCTCCGCCAGGGCGTTCCGCACGGGAACACGGAGCAGCGCGGCGAGGCGTTCGACGCGCGGCGAGCGGTCCGTGAGGGTCGCAGTCATGAATCCCACTGTTGCAGCGGGCACTGACAGCCCGGCCGGGCACGTTCTCGTCCGGCCGGGCCCGCGAATCAGCCGGTTCCGCCGAAGAGGCCCCCGTTGCCGCCATTGCCGCCCTCGCCGCCGTCGGGCGGAGAGGACGGCTGGGGAGTCGTGCCGCCGGTGCCGCCGTCACCGCCCCCGGCCTGGCACTCGGCGTCGAAGATGGGGCAGGTCGGGTTGCCCGTCGGCTCGTTGGTCGGCGGGGCGTCAGTGGGCTGGGACGACGAGGACGGAGTCGGGTCCGGGTCGGGCTCGGTGGAGCCGCCGAACACAGCGAAAGCGGCGATGACGGCGCCGACGATGACCAGGACGGCGCCGAGGATGAGGCCGACGGTGCGGCGGGAGGGCGCGGGAGCGCTCACGGAGCGGGTTCCTTCCGTACGAGGATTGAGAGCCCGGACGGTGGCCGCTGAAAGTGGCTTGTGTCGCTCCCTGGGCGATGGCCCAAGGTGGCGGTGGGACGGGACTGCGCCACGATGTTCAGATGCACGACGAGGAGCCGTTGGAAGACTGGGCCCGCAAGCGCGAGGAGCGCCGGAACGCTTCGAAGGGGAAGCTGCGGGCTGTACCGCTCACGGGCGGCCCGCACCGTGGGGCGCACGTCGATCCGGACGCGCCCCGGGCGATCCAGGAGTGGACCGGAACCGAGTGGGAGACGGTCGCCGTCGCCGAGGATCTGGCTGCCGCCAAGGCCCTGTTGTTCCCGCCTGCGCCGGTCGAGGAGAAGCCCACCGAGTGGGACCGTCCGCCTGGACTGGGCAAGGGCCGGGGCAGGCACAGGAAGCCGACCCCGGCGGAGGAGCAGGGCCAGTAGGCCGCGCGCCTACCGGACCTTCGCGAGGGACGGCGCCTTGACCGCCGGGGCCGGGGCCTTCACGGCGGGCGCCTTCGGCATGGACGGAGCCTTGGGCGCGCCGGGCATCTTCGGCTTCGCCTGGTGCCGGTTCGTGCCTCCGCCGGCCGTGCCGGGCACCCCTACGCCGCCGTCCGCCGGACGGGGCGTTCCGCTGCCGTAGACGATGCACGGGCGGTGAGCGGCGGAAGGGACGAGATCACCGCTCTTGGCGCGCTCGGTTCGGCACTCGGGGGTGCCGTCGCCATCACCCCCGGCACAGCCGGTCAGGAGCAGCGCGGCGGCGGTGACAGTGGCTATGCCTGCTGAGGCGAGACGCAGCGAGCAGAGCCGGGCGGTGAAGGTGTTCACGAACGGGGCCTTCCAGATGGAGGAGCAGTTGGCCGCGCATCGTGGGCGGGGTATGCCGATTGCGTCGCGTGCTGAAGCCCGGCGGCCCGGCCTCCGGGGCGGGAGGCCGGGCGCAGGCTCAGACAGCTAGGTCGTACTCGTCGTCCCACAGGTCGTCGTAGTGGTAGAGCCCGGTGAGGTAGTCGCGGAGCCGTGGCTCCCAGTCGACGCCGTGGAGGACGGCCAGGACGTACGCGGCAACGGCGGGGCATACGACGTCTCCGGCCTGCTGGAACTGGCTGGAGCGCGACCCCTGCCACGGGTAGGTGGCGCGGAAGGAGACGAGTGTTCCGGCTTCGGCGGAGGTGAGGCGCTTCCCGTCGCTTTCGCGGACCCAGGTGCGGGTCTTGCCGGTGAGGCACCAGGACGGTTTGTCGGCGGAGAAGCAGTTGCCGCCCTTGGCTCGGCCGGTCGTCGGGTCAATGGGGCGCTGTCCTCGGGTGTTGATCCGCTCGCCCTCGTCCCAGCTGAGTGCTTTGGCCATCGTCGTGACCGGCAGGGGCGCGGCAGGCGGCGTGATGTCGACCCAGCGGTGGCGGGAGGCGAGCATGAACGTCCGCTTGCGGCGGGAGGCCACGCCGAGGTCTGCGGCCTCCAGGACGGCCCAGGAGGTACGGAACCAGTCGGCGCACCCGAACTCGACGGACAGCTCTTCCAGGATCTCCTCGGGCAGGTTGCTGGACTGCTCCATGACCATCCACTGGACGGGGGCGCCTGCCGCCTGAAGACCGAGCGGCCAGATGGCGACCTCGGCCATCAGGCCGATACGCGGGTCAGTCAGTCCGTCGAGCATGGCGCGGACTTCGGCCCAGCTTTGGCCGGAGCGCGGGGCGTAGCCCTGGTGGTACCCGAGATCGGCGCACAGCGGGCAGTCGCCTTCGAGATCGGGGAACAGCTCGTCGCAGCACACCTCGTCGAGACGGATGAACCCTCCGGCTTCACCGACGGCCGCGATGGTGTCCCGCAGGATGTCGATGTTCGTGGCGAGGAGTCCGGCGCGCTTGCCCGCCGTCGAGAAGCTGGGGCATGGGGGGCTGATGATGACGCCGACGGTGCAGCGCAGGGCGGGGTGTTCGGGGTCGAGCTTGCTGACGTCGGCGCAGATACGGACGTGGCCAGCGGCTCGGGCGGTGGCGCAGGCGTCTTCGTTGATGTCGACGCCGACGACGTCGAAGCGGGTGATGCCGAGGACGGATTGCAGGCCCTCGCCCCAGCCGCCGGGGCCAGCACACAGCTCGATCACGCGCTCCGGCTCTCACTCTTCCCAGGGCAGGAGCCAGCGGCCGGGCCAAGGAGCGGCACTCTCGTCGAGCTCGGCCATGACGTGCGCGGGTATGGGGGCGCCGGTGGCCTTGTAGGAGAGGGCGGTGGTGACGACGCTTGCTTGAGCTGCGGTCAGTTCGGTCACTGGGGGGTCTCTTTCGCTTCGGGCCGGTCGGCGGTTGCTCTCCGCCAACACCAGAAATACTACAGGGCGCGTCATGCATCTTCCATCTGTGCAGGTCAAATGGGCAGAGAGGGGCGTGCTGTAGCCAAAGTGAGAGGGTGTGAGGCTGTGCAGAGGGGTGCTTCCTCGCAGCGAGGAAGCACCCCTACGGAGAGTGGGCTAGCGTTCTGCCAGCAGGGACGTCACGAGAACCCCCGTCCGTGGCGTCCCTGCCCTCACGCCGCGCCCCGAGCGCACAGGTCGATGACCAGGCGCGCGCCCTCCTCCGGGCGCAGCAACTCAGCGAGCGCACCCAGCAGTCCGGCCAGCACCTCGTCATCCCAGTCGACGACCTCATTCGGGTCGTCCTGGCCAGGCGCGTAAAGCTCCACGTCCCGCCCATCCCAGTCGGCGTGCCCCATGCACAGCTTCGAGTCCTTCGCCTCGAACACGGCCACCTCGTAACGGCGCCCGTCGCCCGGGGCCAGCAGCCCCACCCGGCGGGCGACCGCGTGGCGCAGCGCGGCCTCCTCGGCGGCAGCGGCGGTTTCCCGCAGCTCGGTCAGCATCGCCGTACCGACGCCGTCCAGGAGCCGCCGCAGCGCCGCCTTGCGCTCCTCGCGCCGAGCCCGGTCGACGGGCTCCTGGGCGCGGCACTCCGCACGCCAGCACGCACACCGCCCGCAGTCCTGGCACCCCTGGGCGAGGGTGCAGCCGCACCGGCAGTCGAAGGCCCCGCAGCCGGCCGCGTGCTGCGCCTTCGGCACGGGCGCGGGGATGGTTGCCAGGGACCGGGACAACTCGGTGAAGTCGCGGTCCTCTTCGACCAGGTCGGCGGCGAAGGATTGGCCGTTCGCGCGCAGCATCGCGGCCACCTCGTCGCAGGTCTGCCGTCGCACGATGAGGGCGTGCGCCTCGACCTGGGCGCCGATGAGCAGCGGGAAGGAGTCGGGGGCGGGGGTGTTCTCGGGCATGGGCATGGTCTCCAGACGGAATCGGGGCGCGCCGTGCAGGGGCGCGCCCCGTGGGGTGGGATGAGTCAGCGGGCGAGCAGCGGGGCGAGGTGCACCAGGTGGTCGACGCCGACGCCGTGCAACTCGGCGGACGCGGGCGTGGAGTCCCGCACGCGGGCGACCGGATCGGTGGGCGGGGCGATGTAGCCGAACGGGCCGGTCGCGCCTCCGAAGGTGAGGCCACTGTCGTCGAGCTGGTCGACGTCGGTGAACTGCGCCAGGTGCGCGGCCACGCGGCGGCCCAGGCGAGTCCCAACCGTGCGCAGGGGGAAGCGCGGGGTGCGGTCGGCGGGCTCGGGCAAGAACAGCGGCAGGACGCGTTCCACGGCCGTGACGGGCCCGGTGACGGACAGGTCGCACGCGGGGTTGGCGCCGATGAGCGTCACCGCGAACCGCGCCCCCCGCGCCTCCCAGGTCAGGACATGGCTGTTGGGCTGGACGCCGACGGTGTTCAACGTCGCTGCGCCCTGGGTGCGCACAGCGCTGCCGATCAGGTTCAGGTGCAGCAGCCTCATCCTGTGCGCCTCACTGGCAAACGGTTGGGCGTAGGCGACAGCGGCGGCATCGTCGAGGCGCGGCAGGACGAGCCGCAGGGTCTCGCGGACCACGGGCTCCGGTGCCATCCGGTCCAGGCTGAGGTCCGGCTCGTACGGCTCGCGGCCGTCGAGCTGCCACGCGATCTCGGTACGCCACGGGTGCGCAGCGAGGATGAGCGCGCCGGGCCGCCCGGCCTGGGTGAGGCGCGCGGCGGGGCGCGTCGTCCACCAGGCCGCGTACGGGGCGACCGTCCAGGCGTGGCCGTCGCGGTGCGGCAGACGCTCGGCGACACGTTCGGCGATCGCCGGTGTGGCCTTCACGGGGGTGGTGGCAGTAGCCATGCGGGGTTTCCTTCGGGTCTTCCGGCGTTGCTCTCGCCGGGGAGTTGACCGGCAGGGGGCGTCTTGCGTCGCCCCCTGCCGACAGGCGGGGGCGGGGCGAGCAGAAGTGCGCCCCGCCGGTGGGTCAGAGCCAGGAACGGACGACGCGGGGGCTCTCCGAGTAGCACTCGATGGCGACCGTGTAGAAGTCGGCTTCGGGGTCGTCGAGGAGGGTGAGCGCCGCGTTCACGACGAGGTTGTCCAGGTCATCGGGGATGTTGCGCCCCGTGTGCTGGGCGGAGGCGTCGACGCCGTTGTTCACGGCCTGCGAGACCTGCTCACGGATGAACTGCGGCGCCTCGTCGTCGTCGGCGGCGTCCGGGGTCGGTTGGTAGTGCCGGTTCTTCACCTCGGCCCACGGCGCGGACGGCGCGTCGAGATACGTCATGACGGCGGTGATCGCCCAGGCGAACCGGTCGGCCTGGTTGGAGCGGTGCGCCTCGTCGGCGGCCAGCGTCACGCTGTCGACGATCGCGGTGTGGACTTCGTCGCGGGAGTACAGCTTGACCGGGCCGGTCTCGGTGGAGGCGACGACGTCGCCGGGGCGCACGGTGGTGGGGACGAAGTCGACGACCTGAATGGGGGCGTCGTCGAAGAATTCGAGGGACATGGCGGGGCTTCCGTTTCGATTCGGGTCTGTGCCGGCCCGGTTGCTCTCCGGGCCGTGGGCCCCGGCCGAGTGGCCGGGGCGTGAGGGTGGGGCGGGTCAGTCGGCGTCGCGGAGTCCACGCACGGTGTTGGCGACGAGTTCGGCGAGGGCGGGCAGCCCATCGGCGGCGCACACATCCGACAGGTAGGTGCGGCTGCCCATGTCGTCGGTCAGGTAGAGGTCTCCGTCAGTGGTCGGGTCCCCCTCGGTGTCGACGGCCAGTAGGTAGCCGTCCGTCTCGTCCTGGAGCTGGAGGTACGCGCCGACACCCCACGGGGTCGACTCCGCGTGCCAGACGGGACCGAGGATCTGCGCGGCGGCGCGGCCGATGTCGGAGACGCTGAACTCGTACTCGGTGCCGGGCTCCGGCGTGTAGCGGCCGTGGTCGTCGTGCGGCAGGTACCGGGAGTGGGCCTCTTCGAACGCGATGATTGCGTCCACGACGATCGTGACGGCGGCGCGGCGGATGGGTCGGCCGAAGATGAGGGGGGCGTCAACGGCCGTGCTGGCGGCAGCGATCGCACCAGTGAGCTGCCAGGCCGCTTCCTGCCACGCGCGGGTGTGGGGGGCGCGGACGGCCGCGTACGCCTGCATCGGGATGATCCGCTCGATCAGCAGGTCGGCGGCGTACCGGCGGCGGGGGAAGGTGGCGAAGACGCCGTACGCGGCGCGGGCTTCGGGGGCGAGCGGGGTGACGGTGCTGCTCATGGTTGTGCCTTTCGGGTCTTGGCCGGTTGCTCTCCGGCCAGGGGTGGGGCGCACCGGCGTGGTGCGCCCCGTGGGGCGGGGTGGTCAGTGCGCGGTGTCGCCCTGGATGGCGGGGCACTCGTAGCCCCAGCAGTCGCAGACCATGACGTCGCCCCACGTCTGGACCTTGCCGCACTCGCAGGTAGCGGACTCGCGGACGCTGAAGCGGATGGTGGAGCCGCCGCACGCGATGCACTTCAGGTGAAGTTCGGCGACGCGCACCCGGTTGAAGGGGCGGCGGCTGTCGACGTTGACCGCGCCTTCGAGTCGCTTCCACTTCGCGAGGGCGGCGAGCACCGCGCGGAACCAGTGGTCGGTGTCGGTGTCGGCTGCCTCGGTGTCGGCGTGGAGCCGGTCGAGTTCGGCGCGGAGCGCGGTCTCCTCGGCGGCATCCCGCTCGTTGGGCGGGAGTAGCCGGGGCAGCGTGGGCAGGGGCGCGGCGGTGAGCGGTGCGGTGATGTAGTCGATCACCGTGTCCGGGAGGCGGCTGTCGGGGTGGAGGGCGATCAGCTCGCGGGCGTCGGACAGGGCCCGCCCCATCTCCATGAAGGGGGCGTTCGTGGTGCCGTCGTAGGCGTCGCACGCGGTCGCAGCGGCGTCGAGGTGTGCGGCGATGAACCGCAGCGCGGTGATGGTGGCCGGGGCGGCGAACCGGTCTCGGGCGACGTGGGCGGCGGTGCGGGCGCGGGTGGCGGCGGCGATCTGGACCGAAGTGGGCTGGTAGGTCACGGGGTTCCGTTCGGGTCTGGGGCGGTTGCTCTCCGGCCTGGTGGGGCGCACCGGGGTGGTGCGCCCCGTGGGTTGTGGTTCAGCGGCGGCAGGCGTCCGGTGACGTGCAGCCGGGTTGGCAGGTGGAGCGGGTGACGCTGTTGAGCAGAGCGCGGACAGCGTTGGTGCCCTTGGCCCGGCAGGCTCCTCGGGCGTGATTGCCGTGGACGACTTCGGCGCGCAGCACTTTGCCGCTGGTCCGGCCGATGGTGATGGAGCCGAATGCGCCGTGCGGGCCGACGGAGTTGAGGACGATGCGGCGGGTGTTGCCATGCGGCTGGCCCCAGGTGGGGCGCAACCCCTTGGTCTCGGCGAGGCGGATGATGCCGACGGTGTATGCGGTGATCCCGGTGGGGTCGATCGTCTTCTCGGCGGCGCCGGGGATCTGGTCGGGTGCGGGGGCGAGGGTGGCGTTCATGGTGGCGTCTCCAGGGTTGGGGCCGGGGCGCGGCGGGGGTGGGCCGCGCCCCGGCGGTCGGGGTGGGGCTACGCGGCGAGGGCGGCGCGGATGGCCTTGTACTCGGCCTTGCGCGGCTTGTAGTTCGCGACGATCTGGGCGACCTGCTCGGCGGTGTAGCGGTAGACGGTCACGACCTGGCGGGCACGGCCGTGGAGAGTGCGGCGTATGCGGGCGGCGCGGCCCTTGATGCCCGCCTTGCGGGCCTGGGTGCGAAGCGCGTCGGCAGCGCCGGAGACGGCGGTGAGCGGGGCACCGGTGGCGATGATGTGGGTGACCAGTGAGCGGGGGCCGGTGCGGACGCGGCGGGCGGCGGTGGAGGCGGCACGGCGTGCGCGGGCTTCGGCGCGGTTGGTGCGGGCGCGGTCGCGGAGGAGGGCGGCGGAGCGGCGGGAGTTCGCGGACATCAGGGTCACCTTTCGGTTCGGGTCTGTCGGCGGTTGCTCTCCGCCAACAAGAAAAATACTACAGCACGCGTCATCAAGGGTCCAGTCCGGGACTGCAAGCGATCCCTGAATGGATGTTTGGGTGTGCAGGTATGCGGAAACCGCGACCGCGACGGGTTCGCACGGAAAGGTGTCGGCGACGCGCGCTGTACTAGATGCGGACGGCTAGAACAGGGCGTCGGCCTGCGGCTGCGCGGCCGGGGCCCGGCGGGGCACGGTCCGGCGCGCGGGCACGTCGTCACCGAAAAGGGCGGCCGTGCCGTACGCGTCCGGTGCGGCCAGCACTCGGGCCCCGGCCCGTGCGGTCCGCTGGTCGACGAGTTCGAGCGGGGCCGACTCGTCGAAGTCGGCGCGCCCCATCTGCCTCCAGTCCGTCACCGGCTTCCCTTCTTCTGCTGCGTGGCGTTCAGGTCGATGACGGTCAAGAGCCCGCCCTCACCGGTGACCTCCAACTCCGGCGGCCACCCGTCGGTGGCGTAGCTCTTGAGCTGTTCGTACGCGAGTCGTGCGGCCTCATGCGGGCTGGACGCCTCGAAGTCGGCGTACCACTTCACGCCGTACGTACGCACGGCCTCCTCGGCGGCCTTCTCGGCGGCGGTGACGACGGCGGCGGGGATTACGGCCATGGGCCGGTGGCGCAGCTCGATGGCGCACGGCTCATCCCCCTCACCACCCTCACCGTGCTCGGACGGGGACAGACACACGAACCGCCACCCGACGTCAGCAACACGGCCGTGATCGCCCAGCGTCCACGCGTCGACGTCTTCGCACTCCTCGCACCCCTCGCACGGGCAGTTCCGCAACGCGTGCGGGTCGGCGGGGTACGGGGTGGGGATGTGGCCCGCACGGCGGGTACCGCTCCTGTCGGAGAAGTCGGCGAGCACGAGATCACCGGCCTTCACCTCATGGGCGTGAACAGCCACGGCCTGGTCGAGGGTGAGCCCGAACGGCAGGGGCGGGTAGTCGGAAGCGGTCGGCCGATCGGTGAGGTGGAGGCTTTCGGAGCCGAGGGCCAGGGTGCGCACGGCGGGTCCTTTCCGGTCGGGGCGGTGGCGTAGCGGGAACGTGCCGGGCGGGTCGGTCTGGTGACCGTTCACACGTCTTCCTCGACGGCATGGCTGCTGTACGGGTACGGGCTGTTCGGATCGTCCAGGAAGGCGAGCAGGGCCCCTGTGACGAGGCGACGGTCACCTTGGTGGCCGAAGTCGAAGTAGGAGTGCAGGCAGTCGAAGGCGTCGTGGGCGGCCTGCTCGATGCGCTGACGGCTGTACCGCTGCTCAAGGGCTCGGTCCGCGCCGGGCGTTGCCCAGCGGGCGGGGACGACGACAAGGAGTTCGTCGGCGTTGTTGAGCTGGCACACGGGGTCGAGACCGTCACGCGGCCAGACGGTGAGCGCGATCGGGCTGGTGAGGTACGTGAAGGGGTCGGCGCGGTGCTGGCTGCACAGCTCGCACGGGCACTTCGGGTCGACGGGGCGCGGCCGGGCGGCGTACGGGATACAGCCGTACGGCAGGTAGCTGACTTCGGCGGTGTGGGCCGGGTCGTAGCCGTAGACCTCACCGAGCACCACGTCCCCGTGCCGTACGCGGTCAGCGCGCACGATGCGCACGGCGGCCGGATCGAAGTCGTAGGGGTGGGTGTCGGCCGGTCGGGCGGACAGGCGGACGGGGCGCACGGTCGGGTCGAGGTCGAAGAACTGAGGCATCGGGTTTCCTCCAGCGGGGGGGCGGGGCCGGGGCGCAGCGGTGCGGCTGCGCCCCGGCGACGGGTGGTCAGTGGTGCTCGCGCCACTCGGCGTCGAGGGCCCGCAACGCGGCCGGGAACTCCGGGGTTCCGGGCTTCTCGTCGAGGCCGCGGACCTGGGCGTGGCCGTCGGGGTTGTCGACGCGGGAGCCGTCCGGGTTCGTCCAGCCGTACGCGGGGCGAACGGCCACCGTCACGCACAGCCGGAGCGCAGTACCGGCGTGAGCGCACTCGGAGGGGACACGGCCGGTGTTGATGAGGAACGCGACGTGCAGGCCAGTAACCAGCTCCCGCAGCTCCGGCACCCTGGCAGGACTGGCACCCTCCCGGGCAATCGTCGCCAGCAGGGCAGGGCCGTCAGCCACGCGGATCGGGGCGGACGCCCCCTCGGGCTGGTAGCGGTACGCAGGCTGCCCCTGGACGCGGCGGCAGAGCGTCAGGACGTCCGCCGGTGCGCCCCGGCATTCCAGCGGCGCGGCAAGCGCGGTAGCGGTCGGTCCGCACTTCCGGTTGCCCATGGTGCGGCAGTCCCAGCCGCTCTCGTCCTCGTCGATACGGCCGTCACGGTTGTCATCGCCCGTGGCGTCCGCGCGGCCGTCGGCAAAGCCGTCGTTGAACGCGGTCACGATCTCGTGCGGGGTGGCCTTCGTGGCTCCGGCGCTGGTGGGGCCGAACGTCGCGAGGGTGCCGAGGGCGGCGGTGGCCAGTCCGGCTGCGAGGAGCACGCGGGGCGGGGTCGGCGGATGGGCAGGCGCAGTCTGCGCATGACGAAGTCCCTTTCATTTCGGGTCGGTTGGCCCGGTTGCTCTCCGGGCCGGTGGTGCGATGAGAACGCTACACACCCCGAACAGAAAAGTACAGCGCGCGTCATCTTGGGTGAATGGATGTGCCTTGCGTATGGGAAGGGCGGTGATTTTGCGTGGGTGTTCCCAACAGGGAAACGCGTGCTGTACTATTCAGGTGTTGGCAAGGAACACCGCCGACAGCCCGGAGAGCAACCGGGCGCCGACCCGAACCGAAAGGCACAGCCATGCCCGTCACCCTGGACAAGACCGCCCGTTCCTTCACCGTGCTCATGCAGGACGGCGTAGTGCACGGCGTCCTGCTCACCCCCGCGACACAGGAAGACCGCGATCTCCTCTACTTCGACGCCTACTGGGGTGACTGCCTCGACCTGCGCGAGGTGACCGCCATCGACCGCTTCGACGCTCACAACACGGCCGTCGGCATCCACGACCGCGAAATTGCGGTCGAGGACTACATGCAGCGCATCGGCGTCAACTACGACGTGGCCCGCACCGTTTACCAGGACTGCCGCATCTGGGCCCGCGCACTCGGCACCGCAGGCCGCGCCTCCTGGCTGCGCCACGACCTCAAGAGCTACATGCCGCTCAAGCACTTCGTGCTCATCGAGGTCATGCGCGAGTTCGGCGAGCCCACCACCGCCTGACCGACCGCACCGCCCGCCCTCACGGCGGGCGGTGCGCCCCACCCGGCGCACCTGCCCCATCAACGCAAAGCAGCGCGCTCTTACGCGTGCGCGCGCGTAGAGACCGCTCAAAACGCTCACTACCTCGACCGCTCACCCCTTGGAAGGACTTGCTTCGATGACTGCCGCTGACCTGATCGCGGCCCAGGTGACCATCACGCTCGACCAGTGGGACCGGGCCGTCGTGCTCCTGCCCGATGACGTCGCTGCCCGGCTGGCTGTCTCTTCCCGTACGGGCGTGAAGAACTACGGCTACGGCCACTTCGAGTCCCGCGTCTTCGGCGTCGACACGTACGAGACCCGGGCCATCCGCACGATCTTCGAGGCGGTTCTCTCCATGCACCCCGACGATCAGGGCCTTGCCCAGTACGAACGGTTCGGCACCGGCTACTTCTACGGATGGACCGTCGGCGTCTCCGGCTGGGACTCGACTGCGCGCACCTGGCGTAACTACGACGCCACCAAGCACCTCCATGTGGACGGCCTCCACCTGGAGCACGACGGGCGCAGCCACTTCGGTTCGTAACCCCTTGGGCGCCCGTGTTCCGGCCGGGCGCCCGACCCCTCCCCTTGCCCGCCTGTTGAGCGCCCCCTAGCAGGGGGGGTGAGTGTCGGCCAGTTCCCCTGTTCGCCCCGTACGCGGTCAGGTCCCGCCCCTAGGGTCGCTTGACCTGCGTGCGGGGCCCCAACCCGTCTGGTCACAGGCCAGGCCCCATCCACGTTGAGGTTCCCGTGAGTACACCTGCCAGCACTCTCATCCACCGATCCGTCGTCACCGTGTCCGACGCTGACACCCTGCTCGACACCGTCCGCTGGATGTCGGGGCAGTGGCTGAAGAAGAAGTTCCGGGCCGCCGTCCCACTGGGCACCGGGCAACACGCGCTCGACGACGCGTCCGTGCTGCTGTCGCAAGCGGCCTACAACGACCAGGGCGCCGAGTACGCCACCCGCATCCAACTCCGTGAGGACAAGCCGGAGGCGACCTGGCGCACCACGGTCACGGCAGTCCGCTCCACCACCGGCGACGGCGGCATCGCGGGCGTCGATCTGGAGTGCTTCCCCAACACCGCGCAGGCTCTCCGCGGCAGCAAGCCGAACCTGATCCGTGACCTGATGGGCGAACTGGAGCCGCGCGACGGCCTGTCGAGGCTGAGCGTCAACGCCCTACGCGTCACCCACGACCGCGTCCACTCACTGCTCGACGTGCTGTGCGATCCGGAGCGGCAGATGCCCACCCTCGTTGCTGCGCGCCCCATACAGGCCGATCCACTGTGGTCGGACCGCGTGGCCGGCTCGATGCGGAACGTCGCCGGGGACGCGTCCACCTACCTGCTGTGGGACCTGGCCGCAGTCGACGCGTTCCGTGAAGCGATCGGCCACGACCACCGCGTAAGCCCCGGTTGCGTACGCACTTTCATGCCACTCGTCGACCCGGCCTGGGCGGCGGACGCCCCGCGGCACCGGCTAATGGGCTCCTCCAGGTGGACCGACCCGGCGGACCAGACGTGGCGCGGCGTCGTCCGACGCGTGCACACGCTCGCCCTGGAACGTCCGCTGCCCCGACAGCTCTCCTCTGTGATGTTCCCCGACCGCGTTGCCGAGCAGCACCGGCAAGAGCGCCGCGAGTCCATGGACAAGGCGCGGCTGCTCGCCTCCGTACCGGCGCAGCGCATGGGCGAACGGGACGAGGAGCTGCGCGCCGAGGTGGCCCTGTTGAACGGCCTGTTGGACCAGGCCGACAAGGAACTGTCGGAGCTGGGCCGCAGCATCGACCTGGCCGAGCGCGCGAACACGTCGACTCGTGACCAGCTCCAGGCCGTCATCAGCGATCGGGACGGTGAGATCGAGGACCACCTGACGACGCTGGACGCGTTGCAGCAGGCACGGGCCGAGGCGGACCGGCTGCGGCTTCTGCTGCTGCGCCAGGGGCGCGCCCGATGAAGTCGTTGAGGCCGCCGAAAGCCTGCCGGGCATCCCCGCATCGTTCGAGGAGCTGTGGGAGCGCCTGGGAGAACTGGAGCACCTGGCGGTGACCGCAGACCAGCGGATCGCGTTCAGGCTCGACGAACACCCCATGTCGCGGACTTGGGCGGCGAAGGGCTGGACAGCGCTGGCGGCGCTCGACTCCTATGCCGCAGCGGCGAAAGCTGGGTTCAACGGCGGGTTCTACCAGTTCTGTACGAGCCCGCCCGCAGGCGCCAAGCCCTACCCGGCCAAGCAGATCGCGATGACCGAAAGCGCACCGACCATGGAGCAGTACGGGCACGAGCGCGTGTTCCCGATGCCCGGCGGGGAGCGCGCGGAGATGCAGGCGCACCTGAAGCTCGCCGCTCGGGGAGCCATCGCGCCGCGCGTGTACTTCCTGGACGAGGTGAAGGGCGCCGGCCGTCTCGTCGTCGGGTACGTCGGACCGCACCTGACGAACATGATGACCAACTAGCAGCACCGTCAAGGCACAGCGCGCAGCGCAGCAGGACGGAGTTGGCCCTATTTCGCAGGGGTATCTAGCACTCTTGTGACGCGTGCTGTAGTATTTGTGTTGTTGGCGGAGAGCAACCGCCGACAGACCCGAACCGAGAGGGAATCGTCGTGTCCTTGACCCTGGCCCTGCCCACCGTGGACGACCTCACCGCCATGTGCGGTCCGCTGCGCACCGTCCTCGCCCACTCTGGCCCCGTCGACATCGCGCCCGAACTGGACGAGGTGTACTCCTTCGAGATCCTGGGCGGCAAGACGCTCCGCGAGTCGGTCATCAACGGCGAGGCCGGGCCCGTCCTGATCATCCGCCTCGTCGAGTACAGCGACCCGGTCACCCACACGACGCGGTACGGCGTCGAGAAGTGGAGCGTCGTCGCATACCGCACCGTCGACCACACCGTGCGCCTGGTCTCCGACACCGAATACGACCGGCAGGTCCGCGCCGAGTTCGCTGAGCCGTCCCTGCCCGTCGGCCGCGCGCGGTTCACCGGCGGCATGGCCACCTTCTACGACGCGACCGACGTCATCTGACCATCGCTCCCACCGGGGCGCAGGACGAGCACCGTCCTGCGCCCCACTCCTCCCGCACCAAAGGACTGCCACCGTGGCCACCGCCCCCAAGAACCCGACCCCCGCCCACCGCCGCGCGCTGCTCGCCGCCCTCGCCGACGACAAGGGCCGCGTCCCCGAGAGCACCAACACCCGTGTCCAGGACGCGATCTGGCTCGCCCACTGGGTGACCGAGGTGACCAACACCGGCCGCGCCGCCGCAGGCGCCCGCTGGGCCGGATATGGCGGGCCGACGTTCCTGTCCATCAACAGCCGCGGTCGCAGCGCACTCCTCACCGACGCAGGACACACCGCGCTCCACGCCGCCGCGCCAGAGGGGCGCCTGCCGGAAGGCACCCCGTGGCCGACCGCAATGGCCCTGCACCATGACGGTCTGATCGAGTTCCGCGACGCCGACGCCACCGTGCACCCCAACGACGGCGACAACGGCGTACGCGGGCCGCTGTACGCCCCGTACCTCACCGAACTCGGCCGACGCCTGGCCACCGGGTTCCCGCAGGCGCACCGGACTCCCCAGACCGTCTGAAAGCCCGCCCCCGGCCGCGCCGCCCCTCACCCGCGGCGCGGCCCCCTCACCGAACGGACACCCGCTATGAAGCCCACCAACGTAGACACCGCGCTCTCCACCCTCCGCATGAGGACCAGCGAATGGCGTTCGAACGCCGACCGCACCCGAGCGGCCGGCACCGACGAGTCCCTGGGCTGGCAGATCGACCGCATGGGCGAGCGCGACGACATCGCCACGGAGATCGTCGAAGCGTGGACGATCCTCGACGACACGATCACCAGCAACCTCGGCGTGTCCCGGCCCGAGGAGTGGCGCGTCCCGCAGCTCACCGACGAACAGTTCACCGCCGTATTCGCGGACTGGCCGGAGCTGGCCGTATTCGGCGAGGACCTGGTCAAGGACCTGTCCCGCCACGTCGGGATCCGGTACGTCCGATGGCTGGCGCAGCGTGCTGTGCAGAACGCCCCCGCCCTCGCGGCGCCCCACCAGGAGGACGCGTGCACCTGCGTCACCAACTGCAATGAGGCCAAGGGCGGGTGCAGCCTCTCCGGGCGGAGGCACGTCCACCCCCGCACCCTCAGCGGCCAGTACGGGAAGTGCCCCGAGCACCCCGAAGCCCCCGGCGACCTGTAAGCCGACCCACCAGGGACCCGCGCCCGTCCCACCCCCGGCGGAGAGCAACCGCCGTCCGACCCGAACGAAAGAGCCCCGCATGTTCACCGCCACCGTGCTCGAAGCGCTCGCCACGGCCGACGTCCCCGCCTACTACGACGACGAAGAGGCCCTTCTTATCGCGCACTCCGCCGACGTCCCGCAGAGCCGGGCCACCTTCGGCGAACACGTCGTGATCCAGCCCCGCAACCGGGACGGCAGCGGCTACTACGCCGTCGCCTGGGAGCCCGACGGCCTGCCGGACTACACGGAGATCGCCACCGTCTACGAGGTGGTATTGAGGTTAACGCGGCCCTTCAGTCGCGCTGCTTTATCGGGCTTGTTGTCGTTGGTCTTGACGTCGCGACGAGACCGGTCGTTTTCAGCAGCAACCACAACGACCAACCATAAGCAGCCCAACTGGGCATATGACCCCGATATACCGCTTCGCCCGCGAAGCGATATCAGCCCGGTCGCCCCAGCGGTCCGCCGGACCAAGGGGCCGATGGAGCTCATCCACCTGGTCGGCGCACCAACAGTCAACCTCCCACCGGCCGTAACTTGCCACATAGGAGCGATGAAATGGCCCGTCGCATGGTCAACGGTCACAATCCATCATCGTTAACCGTGAGCTGCAAGCGGTATTCGCCCTCGACGTCAGGGGTAAAGCTGGGGGCAGGCGAATTGCCCGTGTCCACGGTGCCGCCCACCTTTGCTCCGCCGTCGGTGGTCTTGATGTCCACGGAGGCTGGGTCGTCGTTGGCGAATGCGGGGGCCGCTGTGGCGGCCATGCCGCCCATAGTGAGTGCTGCGGCGGCTGCCGCCGCAGCCGCAATCTTCTTGAGGTTCATAGAGTTTCTTCCCGGCTGAGGTAGCTCCCAGGCCAGAAACGCCGGACATCCGGCACGGCCTAGGCGGAACCGTTGCCTCCTTTTCGGGCCTCCGGGCGGGAGCCCGCCTTTACCAAGCAGTCTATAACTTTTGACACATAAGGGAAGTCGTTACCTTAAGTAGCGAACTCGTACATTACGGTCAGGTGTTCACGCCATTTAATTAAGACCGACCGGCAAATGGATCACTTGAGGCGGCGGGGCGGTCGTCCCAGCGGTAGCGGCTGGTCGCGCGGCGGATGAGCATGCGGAGCGTGACGAAGGCGGCGGCCAGATACAGGTAGAAGTCCACGGCCTCGCCGTCCCGCTCGGTGCAGCGCCGCAGCTTGCCGTAGCCGTTCATCCACGAGTGTGTGCGCTCGACCACCCAACGCTTTCCGGCCTGGATCGGTGCGGGCACACCCTTGCGGGCGATCTCGCCGGTGAAGCCGAACCCATCCAGCAGTTCACGGGTCTTGGTGCTGTCGTAGCCGCGGTCCAGGTTGACGTTCACCTCGTCCGGCAGGGGGCCGACCTGATCCTTCGTGGCCTGAAGGGTGGGGCCGAGCAGGGGTGAGTCGTGCCGGTCGGCGCCGGCCGAGACGATCCCCAGGGGCACCCCGGCCGCGTCGGAGGACACCGAGCGCTTCAGGCCCTGCTTGCCGCGGTCGGCCGGGGAGCGGCCGGCCTTCTCGCCGCCGGATGGGGCCTTGGTGATGCAGCCGTCCACCGAGATCTCGGCCAGTCCGAGGCCGATCATTCGGTCGTACGCCTGCAGCGCCAGGGCGTGGAGGCGCTCCGATATCCCCATCTGGGCCCACCGTTTGACGCGGCGTCGGATAGTGCGGGCCGAGCAGCCAGGGCTGGAGACTCGCTCGTATCCGGAGCCGTGGACCAGGGCCTGGACGACATGTTCGAAGACGACCCGGTCGGAGACCCGGCGGCGGTGGCAGCCCAGTGGATGGGTCGGCGCGTACTCGTCCCGTGCGGGCAGTAGGGCGGCGAACTGGTCCCACAGGGGTTCGAGCAGGCAAGATGGGACAGCAGGCACCCTCCCGCGATCACTGAGCGTAGAGAACAGCACGACCTGGTCGATGTCCAGGACGTCGCGGATCAGTTCCAGCAGGGCCCCTTCGTCGTTCAGGACCCGGCGGGAGAGCAGACGCTCGCCCCGATCGTTAAGCACCACGCAGTGGTGATGCTCTTTGCCGATGTCCACTCCGGCCCAGATCCGGGGCACGGCCACCTCCGTCAGCTTGTCGGTACCAATCGATCCAGCAGACGACCTCGCCGACGTAGTCCTACAGAGCGATCAAGTCGCACATCCCAATTGGCGGTCGAGTCGTCGCGGGGCTCCGGGCGGCCCTGTTCTCTGAGCCATCCGATCGGCTCCTCCATGACAGCCATACCCCGAGCCCCTGGGCCCACCGATCTTACGAGTAGCGAGTAGCCGGGAGGGATCTCACCTCCCGGCTCTCTCAGAACCGTGCGTGAACCTCTCGATTCACACGGCTCCCATCATCCAGTCGTTCGTGGTCACGGTTTGCAGAGCTTCCAGTGGGCGAAGAGTCCTGGGTAGAGCCTTGCGACTCTGCTCAGGGCCTGCCAGGCCCGGCCCCACTTGCCGCGGTACCGCTTGTATTTCCGCACGATCCACCGTCAGGTAGTCGTTGATGCGGTTGAGGCTCGCTACCAGCCGTGACGGGAAGTAGCGCCCGGTTGAGTCGGGCCGGGGCGCGGTGCAGACCTTGCGGTCAACCCGTTTCCCCGACCCGCTCGCCGCACCCGGCGTGCGGCTCTCACCGCACCGGGCGCTCCACGTGTCTTACCCGTTGGTCAGTTGCCGGTGACGGCTGCTGCCGATCTGGGAGTCCACGGGGTCGGAATGTTGCGACCGCGGTAGCGGTAGCGGGTCACTTCGACGCTGGCCGCGCCGGTGAAAACGACCCCGTTGTGAGCAAATCTCCACCCCTGGTCGCAGAAGCGACGGCGGAGTTCCTTCATGGACAGCCGGGTTTTGCCCGCGTACTTGGCGCGTGTCCAGCGCATGAGCCGACCCCATACAAAGGAGTCGACCGCGCTGAAGGTCGCCTTGGACACCCCGTGCCGGAAGTAATTCGCCCACCCCACCAAAGACCTGTTCACATCGGCGATCAGCTCTCCCAGGTCTTGGTAGCGGGTTGACCTGTACGTCTTGACCTTCACCTTATCCTTGATCGACTGAACGGCCTTCTTGGACGGCTTGGTGTAGACGTGGTGCTTGCTGGTTCCTCGCTTACGCATCCTGCGGATATCGAAACCGAGGAACGTGAAGCCCTCGTCGACGTGGACTACCTGGGTCTTCTCCGGTGCCAGTCGCAGTCCCAGTGGGGCCAGTACGGCTGACACCTCCTCGCGCAGCGCCTCCGCATGATGGCGTTCTCCGAACACCATCAGAACGAAATCGTCACAGTAGCGGACGAGTCGCCAATGCCGAGACCCTTATTCCTGCGCTGACGCCGTTGCTTGTCGTTTCCCATCTCCTGAAGCCATAGCTGGTCGAAATGTTCGTCCAGTGCCGACAGGGCGATGTTGGCGAGCAACGGCGATAGAATTCCGCCTTGTGGCGTCCCCGTTTGAGTCTCTTCCTTGTTTCCGAGTTCGGTGAGGATCCCGGACTTCAGGAACGCCTTCACTGTCGAACAGATACGCTTGTCCTTGATCCTCCTCCGCAGGAGATTCATCAGAGCCGTGTGATCGATTTCATCGAAGCAGGCTTTGATGGCGCACTCCAGAACCCAGTGGTATCCACTGGTTCCGAGGAGGTGGATCTCGGAGATCGCGTCGTGTGCGCGGCGGTTGGGGCGGAACCCATACGAGCAGGCTTGAAGTCTGCCTCGAAAATGGGTTCGAGCACCAATTTCATGCTCGCCTGAACCACGCGGTCGGCAACAGTTGGAATTCCGAGCTTCCGGAACTTTCCTGAATTCCCCTTCGGGATCATCACCTGTCGCACTTCGATCGGCCGGAATACGCCAGACTTCAACGAGTCCCGGATTTGTTCCAGGAAAGCATCGACCCCGACCCAGGTCTTAATCAGGGCCGCTGTGGCCTTGTCAATACCTGCGGTCTTGGCGCCCTTGTTAGTGGACACGCGTTCCCACGCGGCCACCAGAAACGCCGGGTCGTAGACGAGGTTGAACAGATCACCAAATCGACGACCAGGATCTTCGGTCGCCCAACGATGCAACTTGGTCTGCATCCTTCGTACCGCGAAGTGCGCCGAATCAGGATCCGGCCACCCCACGGCGCCGGTATTCACCGGTGCATCTTCGAACATTGCTTTCCCTCCTTGGACTGACACGCTGCCGCCCTTCCCCGTGTGCGCGGGCTTTCCCCGGCTCTGAGTAATACGGCGGCTCCGCCCCATCCGCGCCTTCAGCCGGCATCGCGCCTATCCGCCCCCTGTCCCTCTGGCCGAGGGTGAGGTGTGGAACGACCACGGATGGTTCCCGCGTTCACTGCTATCCGGTCGACAGGTTAGGCACCCGGCTCTACCCCTGCGGCATCGCCATGGTTACGCCGTAGTCATTCACCATGGCCTCCAGGGCGATTGCAAAGTCGC
>NZ_JAGGOK010000021.1 GCF_018614615.1 Streptomyces sp. ISL-100
GTGCGGGGCTTTTCTGCGTTCTGGGGGTGGCCGTACCCCTGTGTGCCCGGCCGCAGTGGCTGAGGGTAGGGTCAGGGGCATCATTGGCACGTTCTCTCAGGAGGCCCCCGGGTGGAGGTCCAGGAGACCCGCGTTCAGACGGACCGGGTGCTCACCATCCCGAACATCCTCAGCATGGCTCGCCTCGCCGGCGTGCCTTTGTTTCTGTGGCTGATTCTCCTGCCCGTGTTCGGTGGGCCCAAGAGCGACGGCTGGGCATTGCTGGTGTTGATGCTGAGCGGCATCAGTGACTATCTCGACGGAAAGCTCGCCCGTCGCTGGAACCAGATCAGCAAGCTCGGGCGACTGCTCGACCCTGCGGCTGACCGGCTGTACATCCTTTCCACCTTGCTCGGCCTCACCTGGCGCGAGATTCTGCCGCTGTGGCTCGCAGCTGCCCTTTTGGCCCGTGAGCTCATGCTCCTGGTGATGGTCGGCATCCTTCGCAGGTACGGCTATCCGCCGCCGCAGGTGAACTTCCTGGGGAAGGCCGCCACCTTCAACCTCATGTACGCCTTCCCGTTGCTGCTTCTCAGTGACGGAACCGGGTGGCTGCCGTCACTGGCTGCTATTTTCGGATGGGCGTTCGCCGGATGGGGTACAACTCTGTATTGGTGGGCAGGAATCCTCTACGTGGTCCAGGTCCGCCGGCTCGTGAAGGCGGAGACCGCGGCCGATTGAGCCTGCCGATTGCGGTGCTGTCCGGCGCCCGATTGTCTGCGCATGATGCCTCTCGGGCGGACCCGGACGGGCGAAGTCGGCTAGACCGTAGTCTCTTCGAGGAGGACTTTTCCGACATGAAGGCCGTCGTGATGGCTGGTGGTGAAGGCACCCGCCTTCGCCCCATGACCTCGAGCATGCCCAAGCCGCTCCTGCCGGTTGCCAATCGGCCGATCATGGAGCATGTGCTACGGCTGCTCAAGCGGCATGGGCTCAATGAAACCGTCGTAACCGTGCAGTTTCTGGCCTCGCTCGTCAAGAACTACTTCGGTGACGGCGAAGAGCTCGGTATGGAGCTCACCTATGCCAATGAGGAGAAGCCACTCGGCACTGCCGGCAGTGTGAAGAATGCCGAAGAAGCATTGAAGGACGATGCCTTCCTCGTCATTTCTGGCGATGCCCTCACCGACTTCGACCTCACTGATCTGATCAGATTCCACAAGGAGAAGGGCGCGCTGGTCACGGTGTGCCTGACCCGGGTGCCGAACCCTCTGGAGTTCGGCATCACGATTGTGGATGAAGCAGGAAAGGTCGAACGGTTCCTGGAGAAGCCCACTTGGGGGCAGGTCTTCTCGGACACTGTTAATACGGGCATCTATGTCATGGAGCCCGAGGTGTTCGACTATGTGGAGGCGGACGTCTCCGTCGACTGGTCCGGTGATGTCTTTCCTCAGTTGATGAAGGAAGGCAAGCCGATCTACGGCTATATCGCCGAGGGCTACTGGGAGGACGTCGGCACGCACGAGAGTTACGTCAAGGCGCAGGCCGACGTGCTCGAGGGCAAGGTCGACGTGGATCTCGACGGTTTCGAGATCTCTCCCGGTGTGTGGGTGGCCGAAGGCGCCGAGGTGCATCCGGACGCGGTGCTGCGCGGGCCGCTCTACATCGGTGATTACGCCAAGGTCGAGGCCGGCGTCGAGCTGCGTGAGCACACGGTCGTGGGCTCCAATGTCGTGGTCAAGAGCGGGGCGTTCCTCCATCGCGCCGTCGTGCATGACAACGTCTACATCGGCCAGCACAGCAACCTGCGCGGCTGTGTCATCGGCAAGAACACCGACATCATGCGGGCCGCGCGGATCGAGGACGGCGCCGTCATCGGGGACGAGTGCCTCGTCGGTGAGGAATCGATTGTTCAGGGCAATGTGCGGGTCTACCCGTTCAAGACCATCGAGGCCGGCGCCTTCGTCAATACCTCGGTGATCTGGGAGTCCCGGGGCCAGGCGCATCTCTTCGGTGCGCGTGGTGTCTCCGGGATTCTGAACGTGGAGATCACTCCGGAGCTGGTGGTGCGCCTGGCGGGCGCCTATGCCACGACGCTCAAGAAGGGTGCGACGGTCACCACCGCGCGTGACCACTCGCGTGGTGCGCGTGCGCTGAAGCGGGCGGTGATCTCGGCGCTGCAGACGAGCGCCATCGACGTACGCGACCTGGAGAACGTACCGCTGCCTGTGGCACGTCAGCAGACGGCGCGGGGCAGTGCCGGCGGCATCATGATCCGGACCACTCCGGGTGTGCCGGACTCCGTCGACATCATGTTCTTCGACGAGCGGGGCGCGGATCTGTCGCAGGCCGGGCAGCGGAAGCTGGACCGGGTGTTCGCGCGGCAGGAGTACCGGCGGGCCTTCCCCGGTGAGATCGGTGACCTGCACTTTCCGGCCAGTGTCTTCGACTCGTACACCGGGTCGCTGCTGCGGAACCTCGACGTAACGGGTATCGCCGACTCGGGGCTCAAGGTTGTCGTCGACGCTTCCAACGGAAGCGCCGGTCTTGTTCTGCCCAGCCTTCTCGGGCGGCTCGGGGTCGACGCGCTGACCATCAATCCAGGGCTGGACGAGTCCAGGCCTACCGAGACGAGCGATTCGCGCCGCTCCGGTCTTGTTCGGCTCGGTGAGATCGTCGCTTCGGCCCGGGCAGCCTTCGGGGTGCGGTTCGACCCGGTGGGTGAGCGGTTGTCGCTCGTCGACGAGCGTGGGCGCATCATCGAGGACGACCGGGCGCTGCTGGTGATGCTCGACCTTGTCGCCGCTGAGCGCCGCAGTGGGCGGGTCGCGCTGCCGGTGACGACTACCAGGATCGCCGAGCAGGTCGCGGCGTACCACGGAACGCAGGTGGAATGGACGACCACCTCGCCGGACGATCTGACACGGGTCGGCCGTGAGGAGTCCACCATCTTCGGTGGTGACGGGCGCGGCGGCTTCATCATTCCGGAGTTCAGCAGTGTCTTCGACGGCGCGGCGGCCTTCGTGCGGCTGATCGGGCTGGTGGCCAGGACGCAGCTCACGCTGAGCCAGATCGACGCGCGGATACCGCGAGCCCATGTGCTGCGACGTGATCTGGCCACGCCGTGGGCTGTGAAGGGTCTCGTCATGCGCCGCGTGGTCGAGGCCGCCGGAGAGCGGTTCGTGGACACGACCGACGGGGTGCGGGTGGTTGAGGCGGACGGGCGATGGGTGATGGTGTTGCCCGACCCCGCGGAGGCTGTCACTCATTTGTGGGCCGAAGGGCCCGATGACGATTCGGCCCAGGCGCTGCTCGACGAGTGGTCCGCGGTCGTGGACAGCGCAGGTCACTGACCGTGTGACCGGTGTGCCGGACGGGGTGTGACGCCGCCGTCCGGCACACCGGTGGGGCCATTCGGTGGTAGCTGCCGCGACGTGCGACGATGTGCGGCATGTCGCAGCAGTCGCCTGATCGGAGCACCTCTCCGCCACCCCGGCGCCCCGACGCGTCCATGTCGCTGCTGACCAATGTGATGGACCACAGCCTCGACGACGGTTACGCGGAGGCGACCGCCCGCAGGAAGGCCGACGGCACCGAAGGCATGCCGCGCTCGCTGCGCGCGAAGCTCGGACTGGCGGCCGGCCTTGTGCTTGCCGCGCTCGTCGTCACCGTCGGTGCGGCGCAGGCGCGGATAGAGGCGCCGGTGATCGCCAAGGAGCGCGAAGAGCTCATCAACCGGGTTGAGGCGGAGACCGCGGCGGCGGACGAGATCGAGCAGAACGTCGACAAGCTCCGGGCCGAGGTGGGAGAGCGCCAGCGCAGGGCGCTGGAGAAGCATGGTGGGGACCAGGGCGGGCTGGTGGCTCTGCTGTCCGGTGCCACGGCGGTTCAGGGGCCGGGTGTGAAGCTCGTCGTCGACGACGCCAAGGACAGCGACGAGGGTGGCGGCGGGCCTCGGGAGAGCACCAGCTTCTCCGACACGGGCCGGCTGCGGGACCGGGACATGCAGCGGATCGTCAACGGGCTGTGGTCCTCGGGCGCCGAGGCTGTGGCCATCAATGGCCAGCGGCTGACGTCCCTGTCGGCGATCCGTGCCGCCGGCGACGCCATACTGGTCGACAACAGGCCGCTGGTGCCCCCGTATACGGTGCTGGCGGTGGGGCCGGGGGAGCGGCTGAGTACCAGATTCCAGGACAGTGCCGATGGCCAGTACCTGCGTGTGCTGCAGGAGAGCTACGGCATCCGGAGGAGCATTTCCGTTCAGGACATCGTCCGGCTTCCCGCCGCGCCGAGTCTGATCGTACGTACAGCAGAGCCGCTGGTCGCGGGGGCCGGGCAGGCCGCGGCCAAATCAGGGAAGGGCACATCGTGATCGCCGTACTGGGCCTCGTCGTGGGAGTCGTGGTCGGACTGTTGGTCCGGCCCGAAGTTCCGGCGGTGGTCGAGCCGTATCTGCCGATTGCCGTGGTCGCGGCGCTCGACGCGGTCTTCGGTGGGCTGAGGGCCATGCTCGACGGGATCTTTGTCGACAAGGTCTTTGTGGTGTCGTTCCTGTCGAATGTCGTGGTGGCGGCCCTGATCGTGTTCCTGGGTGACAAGTTGGGCGTCGGCGCGCAGCTGTCCACGGGTGTGGTCGTGGTGTTCGGCATCCGGATCTTCTCCAACGCGGCGGCGATTCGCCGTCACGTGTTCCGGGCGTGAGGCAGATGAGTACAGAAGACAACCCGCAGCGAGACAGCCCGCAGCGCGACGAAGAGGTACCGCAGACTCAGGAGTGGCCGGCTCAGCGGCCCGCGACGGGGCGTCAGCGGTTGATCGCGGCGCTCTGGCCGCCGCGTGTCACTCGGGCGCAGCTGATCGTGGCGCTGCTGTTGTTCGTGCTGGGCCTCGGACTCGCCATTCAGGTCAGGTCGAACATCGACGACAGTTCGCTGCGCGGAGCGCGCCAGGAGGACCTGGTGCGCATCCTCGACGAGCTGGACGACCGTACGCAGCGGCTCGAGGACGAGAAGCAGAAGCTCGACGATCAGAAGACAGAGCTGGAAAACAGCTCGGACCAGGCCGAAGAGGCGCGAAAGCAGACCCTGGAGAAGGAGCGTCAGCTCGGTGTACTGGCCGGCACGGTGGCGGCGCAAGGGCCCGGCATCACGTTGACGATCACGGACCCGCACTCCACGGTCGAGGCCGACATGCTGCTGGACGCGATCCAGGAACTGCGTGCGGCGGGTGCTGAAGCGATCCAGATCAATGACGTCAGGGTCGTCGCGGACACGTACTTCCTGAACAGCGGCGGCGGCATCGAGGTGGACGGGCGGAAGGTCACCGCGCCGTACCGCTTCGAGGTGATCGGCAAGCCGGAGGACTTGGAGCCCGCGCTCAATATCCCTGGCGGGGTTGTCCAGACCCTGGAGGAGGAGCGGGCGGTCGCTACGGTTGTCCGCTCCCAGAAGATCGTTGTGGATGCCTTGCGACCGGCGAAGCAGCCTGACTACGCTCAGTCGTCATCGCAGTGAGGCGGGGGCGCATGGGGGCACGGGGACAAGGGCATGAGGTTGCGGGGGGTCGGCGCACCGAAGGCATGGTGCGTGGTGGAAACTGTTTGATGGATACGGACGTTGTGAAGATGTCCGGTTCGGCAGGTGTGTTCATTCAGGGTTCGTCCTGCCCCACGGGCGGGTCTGTTTCAGTCAAGGGGAATCGCCCGTGAAGTTGTTTGCGAAGTTGTTCGGCAAGAGTGCACGCGAGGACGGTGCGAACAGCACTGCGCGCCACCGTGCTCCGCGCGGTGGAGAGGCTGACGAGCAGGGTGGCGAGCGCCCGCTCTTCCGGGACGAGGTCTCTGGTCCGGGCGGCGACATTTCGGGTGGACCGGGCGCGTCGTCTGTTGACCCCGCTGGTCCCGGCCGCATAGGTTTCGGGGAATCGTCAGCCTCAAGTGCCCCCCAGGGGCAGCCGCGGCAGGAGGATCCGTCCATGTCGGCCTTGCCGGTTTGTACGAGGTGCGGGCACCGCAATGCCGAGGCCAGTCGTTTCTGTTCCAACTGCGGAGCGCCGCTGCGGGCCGGAGCGGCCGCCGAGCGTCCCTCGGAGACGACGTCCACGATCTCCATCTCCGGGCTCGAGGCGTACGAGGCTGAGGCGACGGGACAGACCGCCGCTCCGTCGCTCTCGCCGGAGGCCCAGGCGGCCGTCGATGCCCTTCCGCTCGGTGCGGCGCTCCTGGTGGTGCGCCGCGGTCCGAACTCGGGCAGCCGCTTCCTCCTGGACGGCGAGCTCACCACGGCCGGCAGGCACCCGCAGAGCGACATCTTCCTCGACGACGTGACTGTCTCGCGGCGGCATGTGGAGTTCCGCCGGGGTGCGGATGGCGGATTCACCGTCTCGGATGTCGGCAGCCTCAATGGCACCTACGTCAACCGGGAGCGGATCGACTCGGTCCCGCTGTCGAACGGCGACGAGGTGCAGATCGGTAAGTACCGGCTGGTCTTCTACGCGAGCCAGCGGGCCATCTGACCCGTACGGGAAGGTCCATGCAGCGAACACCGACGGGCGGTGCCGGAAACGGCACCGCCACCGCGGGCGACCGGCTGGTGAGTATTGGCACCGTGCTGAACCTGCTGCGTGACGAGTTCCCCGAGGTCACCATCTCCAAGATTCGTTTTCTGGAGACCGAGGGACTCGTCGAACCGCAACGGACGCCCTCCGGCTACCGTAAATTCAGTCCCGACCATGTCGAGCGGCTGGCCCAGGTGCTGCGTATGCAGCGCGATCACTACCTTCCGCTCAAGGTCATTCGTGAGCACCTCGACGCGCTGGAGCGCGGTGAGCAGGTGCGGCTTCCGGTTGCCGGTGGGCCCGGCGAGCCGCACGACAACGCTCCCGGGGGCGGGGCCGACAGGCCGACCGCCGCCCGGATCGGACGGGACGAGCTTCTGGCGGCCGCCGAGGTCGGCGAGGAGGAGCTCGAGGTCTGGGAGTCGTACGGCTTGATCTCGCCCCTGCCGGGTGGCGGTTACGACGCCGAAGTCGTCACGGTGGCCAAGCTTGTCGCGGATTTTGGCCGGTTCGGTCTGGAGCCGCGGCATTTGCGAGCCGTGAAAGCGGCGGCGGATCGTGAGGCCGGCCTGGTCGAACAGGTGGTCGCGCCGCTGCGCCGACACCGGAATCCGCAGACCAGAGCCCATGCGGAGGCCACCGCCAAGGAGCTCGCGGAGCTGTCCGTCAGGCTCCATTCGGCCCTCATTCAGACAGCCCTCGGCGTGCGGCTGCAGTGAGCTTGGGGGAGCCCGACTACCCAAACCTGCCAGGCACGTCCTAGGGTTGCTGTGTGAACGAGCTCGACGTCGTAGGTGTCCGGGTAGAAATGCCCTCGAACCAACCGATCGTGCTCCTGCGTGAAGTGGGAGGCGATCGGTACCTCCCCATCTGGATCGGGCCGGGGGAGGCGACCGCGATTGCCTTCGCCCAGCAGGGGATGGCTCCTGCCAGGCCGCTGACCCACGACCTCTTCAAGGATGTACTGGAAGCGGTCGGCCAGGAGCTCACCGAAGTCCGCATCACCGACCTGCGGGAAGGGGTCTTCTACGCCGAGCTGGTCTTTGCCAGCGGAGTCGAAGTGAGTGCGAGGCCTTCGGACGCCATAGCGCTTGCCCTGCGCACCGGAACGCCGATCTACGGCAGTGACGGCGTGCTGGACGACGCGGGGATCGCGATTCCTGACGAACAGGAGGACGAGGTGGAGAAGTTCCGCGAGTTCCTCGACCAGATCTCTCCCGAGGACTTCGGGACCAACAGCCAGTGAGCCGCACACGCCGCGCACCAGGGGCTGTCCGCGCATTCGAGTAGCCTTTCCCCGAAGTGGGGCACGGGAAACCACTCTCAGGGTGATTATCACTCGGCGTGCCGAGTGTGGCGATCGTTGACGCACCCCGGGTGACTGCCTACCGTCGACAGGGCAGGTCAAGGACGGAGGTCGGCGTGAGAAGCAGCGGCGACGGTACGGTGGCGGGCGGGCCGTATCCGCTTCACGGAAGTGCGGTCGACCCTCTGGTGGGGCGGCAGGGCATGACGTCGGCCATGGGCGGGGCGACAGCGGCCGATATCACCGAGAGCACCGAGAGCATCGGTTACCGGGGGCCGACCGCGTGTGCGGCGGCGGGGATCACGTACCGGCAGCTCGACTACTGGGCGCGTACGGGGCTGGTGGAGCCGAGCGTGCGGCCCGCTTACGGGTCCGGCACCCAGCGTCTTTACAGCTTCCGCGATGTCGTCGTCCTCAAGATCGTCAAACGTTTCCTGGACACCGGTGTCGCGCTGCAGAACATTCGCGCCGCCGTCCAGCACTTGCGGGCGCGGGGATTCCAGGATCTTGAGCGGATGACGCTCATGAGCGACGGGGCGACGGTCTACGAGTGCTCTTCGCCCGACGAGGTCGTCGAGCTGCTCCAGGGCGGGCAGGGCGTCTTCGGGATCGCCGTGGGTGTGGTGTGGCGGGACGTGGAGAGCGCGCTGTCCCAGCTGCACGGCGAGCGCGTCGATACGGGCGAGACGCTGGTCGGGCACAACCCCACCGATGAGCTCGCACGGCGCCGTAACAAGGCCGGCTGAGCGGGCGGTCCTGCCTTTTGACGCGCTGGTGGCCGCCGATTGTCAGTGCCGTACGGCAGCATCGGTGGTGTGAGATCCGCGCCGACCATCCTGCATCTGGACATGGACGCCTTCTTCGCTGCCGCGGAGCAGGCAGCGAAGCCGAGCCTGCGCGGAAAGCCGGTGGTGGTCGGCGGCATCGGGACCCGCGGGGTCGTGGCCACCGCGTCGTACGAAGCCAGGCGCTTCGGGGTGCATTCCGCGATGCCGGTGGCGCAGGCGCGCAGGCTGTGCCCGAACGCGGCCAATCTGATGCCGCGCTTCGCTCTCTACCGGTCGGTGAGCGAGCAGGTCATGGAACTGCTTGGGCGGCTTTCCCCGCTGGTGGAGCCGCTGAGCCTGGATGAGGCCTTCGTCGACCTCGAGGCGGGCGGGGTGGCCGACGACTCGGCCTCGGCCCGCCGGGCGGGAGAGCTGCTGCGTGCCGACATCAGGGCCGTTACGGGGCTCACAGGGTCTGTGGGGCTGGCGGGCTCCAAGATGCTTGCGAAGATCGCGTCTGAGCAGGCCAAGCCGGACGGGCTGGTGCTCATTGAGCCGGGGGCGGAGCGGGAGCTGCTGGGGCCGATGCCGGTGCGCATTCTGCCCGGCGTCGGGCCGGCCACTGGCGAGCATCTTCGGCGGGCGGGGATGACGACCGTCGCCGACCTGGCGGAAGCGGGCGAGGACGAGCTTGTACGGCTGCTGGGGAAGGCGCACGGGGTCTCGCTGTACCGAATGGCCGTCGGGCACGACGAACGGCCCGTAGTGGCCGAACGGGACGCGAAATCGGTGTCGGTCGAGGACACCTTCGAGGTCGATCTGCACGACCGGGTCCGGGTCAGGAATGAGGTGGTGCGGCTTTCGGACCGGTGTGTGCAGCGGTTGCGGGCGGCCGGGCGGTCCGGGAGGACCGTGGTGCTGAAGGTGCGCAGGTACGACTTCTCGACGCTGACGCGGTCGGAGACGCTGCGTGGGCCGACGGACGATCCGACGGTGGTGCGGGAGGCTGCGGGGCGGCTGCTGGAGTCGGTGGACACCACGGGTGGTGTGCGGTTGCTGGGCGTGGGGGTCACCGGGCTTACCGACTTCACGCAGGAGGACCTTTTTGCGCAGGCGGCCGCCGGTGAGCGGGCGGTGGCCGACGCGGAGGTGGAGGCGGAGGCGGCGGAGCCGGGTGGCCGTGGGGAGGCGGTGGTGCCGGTGGTGCCGGTGCCCGAGCTGCCGGCGGAGCGGCGCTGGCTGGCCGGGCAGGACGTGCGGCACGCCGAGTACGGAGCGGGGTGGGTGCAGGGCAGTGGCGTCGGGCGGGTGACGGTGCGGTTCGAGGAGCCGACGTCGCCGCCGGGGCGGGTGCGGACCTTCAAGGTGGACGATCCGGATCTGGTGGCGTCGGAGCCGCTGCCGTTGGTGGGGGTGCCGGGGCCGGGGCCGGGGCCGGTGCCGGTGAGCGGGGATGAGGGGGGAGCGGCTCCGGCCACCCCGGAGTCCCTGTCGGGGGCGGGGGAGCAGATGCCGCGCCTTTGAGGGGGCACGAGTCGTCGTGGCCCGGGCCTTGGCGAGCCGGTTCTTTCCCCCACCCCGACCCTTCCCGAAACTGGGGGCGAGCCCCCAGGCCCCCGGCGCCCTTCGGGCGGGTCCTCAAGCGCCGGACGGGCTGGATACGGGGCAAGAGGGGGACGGCGGTTGGGCCTGAGGCCCCGGACATCTTGCCGGCGGCTCCTCCAGCGCCTGACGGGCTGGATACGGGGAAGGGTGGCGGTTGGGCCTGCTGCCCCGGGCATCCTGTCGGCGGTCCTCCAGCGCCGGATGGGGTGGGTGCGGGGAAGGGTGGAGGTTGGGGCCTGCAGCCCGGGACGCCCTGTGGGTGGGTGCCAAAGCGCCGGACGGGTTGGATATGGGGGAAGGGGGGCGGCTGAGTATGCGGTCCCGGACATCCTGTCGGCGGGTCCTCCAGCGCCGGACTGGGAGGGTGCGGGAAGGGTGGTGGTTGAAGCTTGCGGCTTCCGGCGCCCTGGGGGCGGTCCTCCACCTCCGGAGGGGCTGCGTAAGGGGAGGGGGGATGCGGCTCTTGGGGTCAGCTTGTGGTTGGGTCTTCGCCTGCCAGGTGGCCGAAGTCTCGGTCGGGGGCTGGCGAGGCGACGTCCAGGCCGTAGTGGTGGTAGAGCTGGAGTTCCTGCTCGGGGGAGAGGTGGCGGCCGACGCCGAAGTCCGGGGCGTCCCGGATCAGGGCGCGGTCGTAGGGGACGCGGAGGGAGTCGTCGACGACCTTGCTGGGCTCCAGAGGGACGAAGGCGTCACGGCTGAACAGGCCGGTGCGTACCGCCGCCCATTCGGGGACTCCCGTGGCGTCGTCGAGGTAGACCTCGTCCACTGTTCCGATCTTGGTTCCATTGCGGTCGTATGCCTTGCGGCCGATCAGGCTGCGCGGATCGATGTCGGTCTGCACGGTCCCTCCAACTGATCGCAGCTGGTTCGTAAACCCTACGAAAGGGCACATCTGTGGACTCGGCCACTCGAGGGATCCAAGACGGGGCTCGCTGGTACGCTGGCCAGTGGCTGCTGACCCCGTGCGGGAGAGTCTCCGGTGAATATGCCGGAGGCGCCGAAGGAGCAAATCCTCCCCGGAATCTCTCAGGCCCCCGTACCGCACGGACGAGGTCACTCTGGAAAGCAGGGCGGGTTCCGTACGGAGCCCTTCCTCACCGACGGTGAAAGCCGGAACGACCCTCGACGTCAGCGACGTCACGCGCGCGGTCTTCCGGTGAAGCTCTCAGGTTGAGATGACAGAGGGGGAGGCCGTCCGGGTACCCGTGTCGTGGTGCCCCTCGCAGGTCGTGTCAGACCAGGAGGCCTTCCGCAGATGACCGCAAACCGCATTCCGCTTTCACAGCTTGAGCGTGGCATCCCCTTCGAGCAGCGCCACATCGGGCCCGATGCCGAAGCTCAGGCCAAGATGCTCGCCCAGGTCGGTTACGGCTCGCTCGACGAGCTGACCGCGGCCGCGGTGCCGGACGTCATCAAGAGCGCCGAGGCGCTCGGGCTGCCCGACGCGCGTACCGAGGCCGAGGTGCTGGCCGAGCTGCGCACGCTCGCCGACCGCAACCAGGTGCTGGCCCCGATGATCGGGCTCGGTTACTACGGCACCTTCACGCCGCCGGTGATCCTGCGCAACGTCATGGAGAACCCGGCCTGGTACACGGCTTACACGCCCTATCAGCCGGAGATTTCGCAGGGTCGGCTGGAAGCGCTTCTCAACTTCCAGACGATGGTGGCCGACCTGACCGGTCTGCCGACCTCCGGTGCCTCGCTGCTGGACGAGGGCACCGCCGCTGCCGAGGCCATGGCCCTTTCGCGCCGCGTCGGCAAGGTCAAGAACGGTGTCTTCCTGATCGACTCCGACACGCTGCCGCAGACCGTGGCCGTCATTCAGACGCGTGCGGAGCCGACCGGTGTCGATGTTGTTGTTGCTGATTTGGCGGAAGGGATTCCCGCCGAGGTCGCCGAGCGTGGTGTCTTTGGTGTGCTGCTCCAGTACCCGGGTGCTTCGGGCGCTGTTCGGGATATCAAGCCTGTCGTGGAGCAGGCGCATGCGCTTGGGGCTGTCGTCACCGTTGCCGCTGATCTGCTGGCGCTGACGCTGCTGACCTCGCCCGGCGAGCTCGGCGCGGACATCGCGGTGGGTACCACCCAGCGATTCGGTGTGCCGATGGGCTTCGGCGGTCCGCACGCCGGGTTCATGGCCGTACGGGAGAAGTTCGCGCGCAGCCTTCCCGGGCGGCTCGTCGGTGTCTCCGTCGACGCCGACGGGAACAAGGCGTACCGGCTGGCGCTCCAGACGCGTGAGCAGCACATCCGCCGGGAGAAGGCCACCAGCAATATCTGTACGGCTCAGGTTCTGCTTGCTGTCATGGCCGGCATGTACGCCGTCTACCACGGCCCGGACGGGCTGCGCGGCATCGCGCAGCGCACGCACCGGTACGCCACGCTGCTCGCCGAGGGCCTGCGCGCCGGTGGGGTCGAGGTCGTGCACGGTTCGTACTTCGACACGCTGACCGCGCGCGTGCCGGGCAAGGCCGCTGATGTGGTCGCCGCTGCCCGTGAGGGCGGGGTCAACCTGCGGCTGGTTGATGCCGATTCTGTTTCCGTCGCGTGTGACGAGACCACGGGGCGGGCGCAGATCGCCGCCGTTTGGGCGGCCTTCGGGGTCGACGCCGATATTGAGGCGCTTGATGCGAAGGTGGGCGACGTGCTGCCCGAGGGGCTGCTGCGGAGTGACGAGGTGCTTACGCACCCCGTCTTCCACCAGCACCGTTCCGAGACCGCGATGCTGCGTTACCTGCGCAAGCTCGCCGACCGCGACTACGCCCTCGACCGCGGCATGATCCCGCTCGGCTCCTGCACCATGAAGCTGAACGCGACCACCGAGATGGAGCCGGTCACCTGGCCGGAGTTCGGGGCGGTCCACCCCTTCGCGCCGGTCGAGCAGGCGCAGGGGTACCTGACGCTCATCCACGAGCTGGAGGAGCGGCTGGCCGAGGTCACCGGGTACGACGCGGTGTCGATCCAGCCGAATGCCGGTTCGCAGGGCGAGCTCGCGGGCCTGCTGGCGGTACGGGCGTACCACCGCGCCAATGGCGACGACCAGCGCACGGTGTGCCTGATCCCGTCGTCCGCGCACGGGACGAACGCGGCGAGCGCCGTCATGGCCGGCATGAAGGTCGTCGTCGTCAAGACCCGCGAGGACGGCGAGGTCGACGTCGAGGACCTGCACGCCAAGATCAAGCAGTACCGCGACGAGCTGTCGGTGCTGATGATCACGTACCCGTCCACGCACGGGGTGTTCGAGGAGCACGTCGCCGACATCTGCGCGACGGTCCATGAGGCCGGCGGTCAGGTGTACGTCGACGGTGCCAACCTCAACGCGCTGGTCGGGCTGGCCAAGCCGGGCAAGTTCGGCGGGGACGTGTCCCACCTGAACCTGCACAAGACGTTCTGCATCCCGCACGGCGGCGGCGGCCCCGGCGTCGGACCCGTCGGCGTACGGGCTCACCTGGCGCCGTACCTGCCGAACCACCCGCTCCAGCCGACGGCCGGCCCTGAGACCGGCGTGGGGCCTATCTCGGCCGCTCCGTGGGGCTCGGCGGGCGTTCTGCCGATCTCGTGGGCGTACGTCCGTCTGATGGGCGCCGAGGGGCTCAAGCGCGCCACCCAGGTCGCCGTGCTGGCGGCGAACTACATCGCCAAGCGCCTGGAGCCGCACTACCCCGTGCTCTACACCGGTCCGAACGGGCTGGTGGCGCACGAGGCGATTGTCGACCTGCGGCCGCTGTCGAAGGCGACGGGCGTCAGCGTGGACGACATCGCCAAGCGCCTCATCGACTACGGCTTCCACGCGCCGACCATGTCGTTCCCGGTGGCCGGCACGCTGATGATCGAGCCGACCGAGAGCGAGGACCTGGCCGAGATCGACCGGTTCTGCGACACGATGATCGCGATTCGGGGGGAGATCGAGAAGGTCGCGGCCGGCGAGTGGCCCGCGGACGACAACCCGCTGTGCAACGCGCCGCACACGGCGGCCGCGCTGGGCGGCGCGTGGGAGCACGCGTACAGCCGTGAGGAAGCGGTCTTCCCGGCCGGGGTCGGGGCCGCTGACAAGTACTGGCCGCCGGTGCGCCGGATCGACGGTGCGTTCGGTGACCGTAACCTCGTCTGCTCGTGCCCGCCGCTGGACGAGTACGACAACTGACGGACAGGCGCGGCACACGCGCGGGACGCTGACATGCGTCGGGACCGGTTCGGAGGATTCCTCCGGGCCGGCCCCTCGTCGTAGCGGCGTGCAGCTGTCGCGCGTACCGGCCGGCTAGGCAGCCTTGACCACGTCAAGTGGACGGTGCGGAGCGATGATCTGGCCGTCCGGCAGTAGCTCGCCGGTGTCCTCGAAGACGAGAACTCCGTTGCACAGCAGGCTCCAGCCCTGTTCCGGGTGGTGCGCCACAAGAAGGGCGGCTTCCCGGTCGGCGGATTCGGCAGTCGGGCAGGCTGGCTGGTGCTGGCACATGGAAGGGTTCTTTCGCTGCGTTGTGGTGAGTGTCCTGCGGCTCGATGCGGTGTTCATGGCCGCCCCCCGTATCAGTCGGTCCGGTCCCAGTGTTGCCCCACGGGCGTCGATCCGCAGGGATTTCGCGGCAGCTCTCCTTACTGATTAATGACGCGTCACTCGTGCGGACGGTTCAGCTCAACCGGGAGGCCTCTTCGGGTGGTTCGGGGTGGCCGATACGGGCTAGTCCGGATGGGGGGTGCTGGGTGCGGGTGCGGGTGCGGGTGAGGGCGTCGGACGAGGGCGGCACTGTGCCCCGTGGCCGGAGCGGGCACGGGGCACAGTGGATGCGAAGGCGCCCGGGAACGGGCTGGTGTCGTCAGGCGGGCTGGCTGAGGAGCGGGACGGTGGCGGCAGGTGGTGTGAGCCGGTGGGTGAGCAGTGGCAGTAGATCGGCGGCCCGGTGCGGGCGGTGTGAGGCGATGCCCGGCGGCGCGGGCGCCAGCGGTACGAGCAGGTCCGTCGGGAGCGGCATAGCCTCGGAGGCGTCGGCGCCGGCTTCCGGGCCGTCGTGCAGCCACAGCGTGAGCATGTAGAGCTCCGGTACGGACAGCAGGCGTGGCTGGTAGCGCCCGGTCATCGCCTCGGCCTGGCGCAGCGCGAGCATGCTGGAGGCGATGTACGGGCCCTCGCAGAAATGGGAGAAGGCCCAGCCGTCGGGAGTGAGCATGGTGTCGGCGGCGGCCACCGTACGGTCGCCGCTGCGGATCAGGAACCGCCAGCCGGTCAGCCGGGTGCGCGGCGGCCTGCCTGACGGGATGATCCCGTCCAGTACGTGGACGGGGAGCGGCAACTCGGGGCTGAGGGGTCCCACAGCCGTACGGAGGGCCGGGGGACGGGCCTCGCGGACGGCGGTGGGGGAACCGAGTGCCGCGAGGACGCTGCGCAGGGCGGGCGCGGGAGCCGGGGGGACAAGCAGCGGCATGGTGGGTCGCCTCTCACTTGGGAGACACGGTGATGCGTGGGTGTGCGTGGGCGGTGCGGACGGCGCTGTCTGCGTTCCGGGGTCAGAGGGGGGCCGTGGGGCGATGGCCGGGGCGCCAACTCTCTGCCTCGTCTGCGGAGTTTATACGAGCCGTGTTCACATGGTGTTTCTGCTAGCAGTCGTCCGCATTGCGGGCAAGGCCGTATCCGGACCCTTTCCTGCGGAGAATCTACCCATTCATCTGGGGTGTAGGCCCGTGGCCTGGAGAGTTCCGGCGCGAGCGGTAGGCCGAATCTCGTCGGCCCTTTTCACCAGTTTCACCAGCAGCAACCGGGTGGTATCTGCTTTCTGCCGCATGCCGAGTGAATGTGCCACTGAGGTTCTCCAAAGAGAGTACTCGGTGATTGATGGGCGTGGGGCGTTACTGATCAGCCCGCCTGGGCATCATCGACCGTGACGTAAGTGCCCGATGCTGTGAGCCGCCCACTCGAGGAGGGATGCTTCGATGGGGGAGAAGGTCGTGGCAGGCGGGTTCGATCTGTCTGACCGGCAGAGGTACCGGAAGAAACTCCAGCAGTGCCTGGAGGGGCTGGGGCGGCTGCTGGCGGAGAAGCGTTTCGACCGTCCGAAGAACCTCATGGGGGTGGAGATCGAGCTCAATCTCGCGGGGGCCGACGGCATGCCGATGATGATGAACGCGGAGGTGCTCGAGCGGATCGCCAGCCGGGATTTCCAGACCGAACTCGGCATGTTCAATCTGGAAGTAAATATTGTTCCGCACCGGCTGGGAGGCCGTGTTCTCGATCAACTGGCGGAAGAACTGCGCACCGGCCTGGGATATGCCCACAGGAAAGCGAACGAGGTCGGCGCGGGCATCGTGATGATCGGAATTCTGCCCACGCTCGGACGCCATGATCTCGTCTCGGCGAATCTCTCCGATGTCGACCGCTACCAGCTGCTCAACGATCAGATCGTCACCGCGCGGGGGGAGGACTTCACCCTCGACATCTCCGGTGTGGAGCATCTGACCTGCACCTTCGGCTCTATCGCGCCCGAAGCGGCCTGCACGTCCGTGCAGTTGCACCTCCAGGTCACGCCCGGGCGGTTCGCGGACGTGTGGAACGCGGCGCAGGCGGTCTCGGGGATCCAGATCGCACTGGGTGCCAACTCGCCGTTCCTCTTCGGACGCGAGCTCTGGCGCGAGTCGCGGCCGCCCCTCTTCCAGCAGGCCACCGACACCCGCCCGCCGGAGCTGCAGGCCCAGGGCGTACGGCCGCGGACGTGGTTCGGCGAGCGGTGGGTGGAGTCGGCGTACGAGCTCTTCGAGGAGAACCTTCGCTACTTCCCGGCCCTCCTGCCGATCTGCGACGACGAGGACCCGCTCCTGGTGCTCGACGACGGCGGGGTGCCGCGGCTCCAGGAGCTCGTCCTGCACAACGGGACGGTCTACCGCTGGAACCGGCCCGTGTACGGGCTGGCCGACGGCGTACCGCATCTGCGGGTGGAGAACCGGGTGCTGCCCGCGGGGCCGACCGTGACGGATGTGATCGCCAACGCGGCCTTCTACTACGGGCTGGTGCGGGCCCTCGCCGAGGACGCGCGGCCGGTGTGGAAGCGGCTGCCCTTCGAGGCCGCGGAGGAGAACTTCGACACCGCGTGCCGCCGTGGGATCGACGCGGAGATCATCTGGCCGAAGCCGGGGCGCGCCGGCGGGACGGCGCGGGTGCCGGCCGTCAAGCTCGTACGGGACGAACTGCTGCCGCTGGCCGCGGCCGGGCTCGACGCCTGGGGCATCGAGCCCGCGGACCGCGACTACTACCTCGGCGTCATCGAGCAACGGTGCAGGCGGCGCGTGAACGGAGCTTCCTGGCAGGCGGATACGTACCACCGGGCCCTGGACGCCGGTCTGGAGCGCGAAGCCGCGCTGGCCGCCATGACCCGCCGCTACAGCGAGCTGATGCACCAGGGCGATCCGGTGCACACGTGGCCGGTGGGTTTCCCGGGGCCGGCGTGAAAGACCGTGGGGCGGGCCTGATCAGGCGCTCTGGCCCGCCTCCATGATGGCCTTGAGGATTACGGCGTGGATCTCGGCGGGGTCGGTCACCTGGTATCCGCCGCCGCCCGTGACGGAGGCGATCGCCTCGGCCTCCTCCCGGTCGGCGTCCGGGCCCACGGCGATGGCGATCACCGGGAGGGGCCGCTTCGGGTCGGTGAGCTGCTTGAGCTCGGCGATCAGCGCGCTGCGGGAGATGCTGTACCTGTCTTGGTTCGAGCCGTCGGTGAGGAGGACGACGGCGTTGAACTTGCCGCTCGCATAGCCGGCCTGGGCGTCCTTGTAGGCGGCCAGCGTGGTGTCGTACAGGCCCGTCGCGCCGCCCGGCACGGGGGACAGCGCGGAGAACGCGGCCGACAGCTTGTCGCGGTGGGTGCCGCCGCCGGACGCGGGGTCGCCGAGCCGGGTGGTCGCCACCTTCCTGCGGTAGTCGCGCGGGCCGTCGAGGTTCGTGGCGAAGTCCCACAGGCCGATCTCGTCCTCAGGGGTGAACTGCGACAGGGCCTGGAGCAGCGACGCCTTCGTGACGTCCATGCGGGACTGGCCGGCGCGCCCCGGTACGGGGGCGGCCATCGAGCCCGAGGCGTCGACCACCGTCGTCAGCCGGGCGCTCTGAACCGTGATGGTCCACATGCCGAGGGTTTCCTGGACGCTCTCCTGGGACAGCGGTTCGGCCGGATCCGAGGCGTACGGCTGGGGCGCGCGGCCGCCCGCGACCCGTACGACACCTTCGGACACCGGCTTGTTCGGCGTACGGAACCCGCGGTCCGCCAGGAGCTTGCGGCTGTGCGGCTCGCCGAGCAGCGTCATGAAGCGCATGGCCGCGCGGCTCTCGTCGGTCGACAGCTCGGGCTCGTTGACGAGGGCGTACGGGTAGTCGAGCCGCGGAGCGCCGTCCTTCGGGTAGAAGAGCTCCACGCCGGGTGCGCCGCCCGCGGTGTTGTGTGCGAAGGCTGCCTGCTCGGAGAGGAGTAACGCCTGGTTCCGGCGGGGATTGCCCCTCTCCGTACCGGTGTCGTCCCGCGCCAGCGTCCGCAGGACCTGCGGGTCGCTGTCCGAGATGCGCTGCGAGAGGAGCTTGGCGGTGGCCGCGACCTTGGTGTCGCTGTCGGGGTCCGCCTTGTGTGCGGACTGGCCGATACTCGTCAGCGCGAGCAGGCCGGTGGCGCTGCGGGCCGGGTCGGCCGCGCCGAGGCGCAGGGTGTCCTTCTCGGTGGTGGCCGCGGACAGCTCGGCCCAGGTGTACGTCTTCCTGGGCCAGCCCAGTGATTTGGCGGCCGAGGGGACCATGGCCAGGGCGACCGGCGACGACGCGATATTGCCGACCGGGGTCACGGCCGATCCGTCGCCGGAGCCCAGGGCGCGCCGCACCCACAGATCGGAGTCTGGAATCCAGACCTGGTAGTCGGGGTCGGCCCTGCCGGCACCGACCGCGTCGGCGACCATGTACGGGTCGCGGGCGACCACGTCCACGTTGAGGCAGCGGCCGTCGGAGGTGACCTCGCTGTCGCGGGCGTGCCCGGCGACCGCGCGCACGGCCGGGGCGACATCGGGCGAGGCAACCACCTTCAGACGGATGGCGGAGTCCGAGCAGGACCTTGAGAAAGACAGCAGGTCGCCGCGGACGGCGAGCGCCGTTCCCCCCGCCACGCTCAGGACGAGCGCGGTGGCGATGGCGACCGTGCGGCGGTGCGTGCGTGGACCGGACCTGGTGCCGTCGTTCGCTTCGTCGTCGGGCAAGCTGTGACGTCCCATGGCAGTGGAGCCCCTCCTTGAATCTCGAACAAAGAAAAAAGGGGGCTCCGCTACTGGATAGGCGCTCGTCCCCCCGGCCTGTCGCGCGCGATCTTCGTACCTGCATTCGAGACCCTAGCGGGGCGGAGTTGGGGATGAGGCGGGATTGCTGAACTGGAGGCTGGTGTGCAGGCAGAGGTGGGGCGGGTGGCCGAATTTCCTCCCGGGCCGGGGGTGACACGACAGATCTTGCGGATCGAAGTCGTGGTTGTGCTCGCGCTCTCGCTGGGCGCGAGCGGGGTGTCGTCCCTGATCAGGTTTGTCGGAGCCGTCACGAAACCGGGTGGGCTCAAGGACCAGGCGGCGCATCTCAATACGTCGGCCACGCCTGGGCGGCCGTGGCTGGATCTCGCCTGGCAGCTGTTCGGCATCACGTCGGCGCTGGTGCCTGTCGCACTGGTCGCGTACCTGCTGATGCGGGAGGGAGCGGGGCTGCGCGCGGTCGGATTCGACCGTACGAGGCCGTGGCCGGACCTGGGGCGCGGGGTGCTGGTCGCGGCGGGCATCGGCAGCGCCGGGCTCGCGTTTTATCTGGTCGCCATCGAGTCGGGGTTCAACCTCACGGTGGTGCCGGAATCGCTGCCGCCGGTGTGGTGGAAGTTCCCTGTGCTCGTCCTGTCCGCGATGCAGAACTCCGTACTGGAGGAAGTCATCGTCGTCGGGTATCTGCTGCGCAGGCTCGACCAGTTGGGGTGGTCGCCGACGGCAGCTCTGGCGGCGAGCTCGGTGCTGCGTGGCTCGTACCACCTGTATCAGGGCATCGGCGGCTTCATCGGCAACATGGTGATGGGTGCGGTGTTCGTGCTGCTGTACCGGCGGTGGGGGCGGGTGGGGCCGCTGGTCGTGGCCCACACGCTGCTGGATGTGGGGGCGTTCGTGGGGTACGCCCTGCTGGCGGGCAAGGTGCCGTGGCTTCCGACCTTGTAGCCGTGAGGCGTGAGGCGTGAGGAGTGAGGAGGGGGCGTACGGAAGATTCGTACGCCCCCTTCGGGTTTGTCAGGCCAGTAGCTCGCCGTCGATGACGGTGACGGCGCCGCCGGTCAGCAGGGTGCGGGCGCCGCGCAGTGAGGTGGCGACAAGTCCCGAGCGGGCCGAGGCCTGGAGGCCGGTCAGCTCGTCGCGGCCGAGGCGCGGCGACCAGTACGGGGCGAGGGCCGTGTGCGCGCTGCCGGTTACGGGGTCCTCGTCGATGCCGAGCTGGGGGAAGAAGCAGCGCGAGACGAAGTCGTAGCCCCGGGAGGGGTCTTCGGCGGCCGCCGTGGCGATGATGCCGCGCTCGGAGTGGGCGACGAGGCCGGGGAAGTCGGGCGTGAGCGCGCGTACGGTCTGCTCGTCGGCCAGCTCTACCAGCAGGTCGCCGATGTGCGGACCGGTGTCGTGGGCGGAGAGGATCTTGACGCCGCCCAGGGCTTCGCCGATGCCGTCAGGCACCGGGACCGCGGTGAGCGGCGCGGTCGGGAAGTCGAGGGTGAAGGTGCCGTCGTCCTGCGCGGTGGCGGTGAGGATGCCGCAGAGCGCCGAGAAGCGCACGGCGCCGGTGGGAGTGCCAGTAGTCGCGCCTGTCGTGTGCAGGACGTGGGCCGTCGCCAAGGTGGCGTGGCCGCACATGGCGACCTCGCCGGTGGGCGTGAACCAGCGCAGCGCCCAGTCCGCGTCGCCACCCGCGGGGAGCGGATGCGCGAAGGCGGTCTCGGAGAGGTTCACCTCGGCCGCCACCTGCTGGAGCCACGCGTCGTCGGGGAACGTACCGGAGTCCAGCAGCAGGAATCCGGCCGGGTTGCCGGCGAACGGGCGGTCGGTGAAGGCGTCGACGATTCGAATCCGCATGGACACGAACGGTAGAGGCGGTACGAAGCCGCAGGCCAAGGCCAATTTCGTACGGCTGGCCCTTTTAGTGCTTGTCGGGCGACAGGTTCCGATATATCGTTGGAGTATCGCGACTGATCAACGATGGAAGGAGCGTAGTGATGCGTTCACATGGACATGGGGACTGCGGGCCCGGCCATCACGGTCCTGGTGGATTCGAGGGGCGGCGTGCCGCCTTCGGTCCCTTCGGGCCGCCGTTCGGCGGGCCTTGGGGCGGTGGCGGACGTGGTCGGGGCGGCGGACCGCGGGGCAGGGCGCGGCGTGGCGACGTACGCGCGTCGATCCTTGCGCTGCTGGTGGACCGGCCCATGCACGGCTACGAGATGATTCAGGAGATCGGCGAGCGCAGCGGCGGGGCCTGGCGGCCCAGCCCCGGCTCGGTCTACCCGACACTCCAGCTGCTTGAGGACGAAGGCCTGATCGTCAGTGAGAGCGAGGGCGGCAAGAAGCTGTTCACACTCACCGACGCAGGGCGTACCGAGGCCGGGGCGGGGCCGCAGGCTCCGTGGGAGGAAGCGGGGCGCGGCGTCGACTGGGAGACGATGAACGAGGTCCGGCAGGCCGGATTCGGGCTGATGGAGGCGTTCGGCCAGGTCTGGAAGACCGGCTCGGCCGAGCAGCGGCAGAAGGCTCTCGCCGTCATCAACGAGTCCCGCAAGAAGCTCTATCTGATCCTTGCCGACGAGGGCTGAGGCGGCGGGGGCAAGCCTCACCGAGCGCGGCGCTCCGCGGGCAACCGCGGGGCGCCGTTGTCCGTATGGAGTCTCAGGTGACCAGGCCGTTGAGCTTGCGCAGCGATTCGCTCAGGGCCGCGCCCGCCGAGTCCTTGAGCTTGCCCGCCATCAGGGAGACGGCGGCGCCGGTGAACTCCCCCTCGATGCGTACCCGGGTTCCGTCGCCGTCGGGCGTGAGCGAGTAGCGCATGGCGAGGTTGACGCCCATCGGGCCCTTCCCTGTCGTCGCGAGCAGCCGGGCCGGCTTCAGCTCCTCGACCGTCCAGGTGACCTCCGCGGGGAAGCCCATGAGCTTCATGTTCTCCTCGTACGTCGCCGAGACCTCGAGCACCGCGGGGCCGCCCTTGGGGAAGCTGGTGTGGGTCGCGTTCCACTCGGCGTACGAGGTGAAGTCCGTCAGCTGCGCCCAGATTTTCTCGGCCGGTGCCCCGATGTGTGCCTCCGCGCTGGCTTCGGCCATGCGACCACCCCTTCTCGTCGGCTGCGTGTCGCGGAACGTAGCCGGGTGGGGCGGAACATTCAATACTGATGAACTGTCAGATCTCATCCGTAAGGAGGAGAGCGGGGGCGCGGTTGCCCAACTTCGGTGGGATGCGCAAATGCTCCCCGGCGGGGATGTTCCCGGCGACGGCGACTGATGAGGTGGGAGGTGTGCAAAGCCGTACGCCGCGGGTACCCCACCAGCCCGCTCTCCACTGTGCAGACATCGACGCCAGGCTCACCGCGGAGCTCGCCTCGGTGGTCGCGGGCGCGCGCAGGCGGGCGCTGCGGGACGGCGACCGGCAGATCGACACCGCGCATCTGCTGCACTCGGTGATCGAGTCCGACCCCGAAGTCAGGGCCGCGTTCGACGGCGGTCCGCCGCAGGTCGCCAGGGTGCTCGGCTACCTCGTGCAGCGCAGCATCGGCTACGGGCTGCGCTGGCAGGGCGCCGTGGAGGATTCCGGCACGGTGCCCGTGGTGCGGGACTCGGCGGGCGTGGCGGGCTGGTCGCCCGCCGCTGTCACGGCCATGGAGGGCGCCCTGGAGCGCGCCGCGGCGCGCGGCGACCAGCGCGCACGCGGGCTCGACCTGCTCGCCGTACTCGCCTCGGATGCCGAGTGCCGGGCGGTCGAAGTGCTCCGGCAGGCCGGTGTGGACGCGGAACTGCTGGCGGGACGCCTCTTCGAAGAGTCTCGTCAGGCGTGACAGGGGTGACGCTCCTGACCTCAACTGGCATGATGTCCCGATGCACGCGTCTCAGGGGAAGAGCGCCGGCCTGGGACTTGCCCTCGTGTCGGCGTTCGCATTCGGTGGTTCAGGAGTTGCGGCCAAGCCGCTGATCGAAGCGGGGCTCGACCCGCTGCACGTGGTGTGGCTACGGGTGGCGGGCGCCGCTCTCGTCATGCTGCCGGTGGCCTGGCGCCACCGCGACCTGCTGCTGCGCAAGCCCGCCCTGCTCGCCGGTTTCGGACTGCTCGCGGTCGCCGGTGTGCAGGCCTTCTACTTCGCCTCGCTGTCCCGGATCCCGGTCGGCGTCGCGCTGCTCATCGAATATCTCGCCCCGGCGCTGGTGCTCGGATGGGTTCGGTTTGTGCAGCGCAGGCCGGTGACGCGTGCCGCCGCGGTCGGTGTCGTGCTGGCCGTGGGTGGCCTGGCTTGCGTGGTCGAGGTTTGGGCCGGGCTGAGCTTCGACGCACTGGGGCTGCTGTTCGCACTCGGCGCGGCCTGCTGTCAGGTCGGCTACTTCGTGCTCTCCGACCAGGGCAGTACGGGCGAGGACGCGGCCGACCCGCTGGGTGTCATCGCGTACGGACTGCTCATCGGTGCCGCGGTGCTGACCGTGGTGGCGCGCCCCTGGGGCATGGACTGGTCGCTGCTCGCGGGGCGTGCGGAGCTGGGTGGGACGGATGTGCCGGCCGCGCTGCTGCTCGGCTGGATCGTACTGATCGCCACCGTCGTCGCGTACGTCACGGGTGTGGTGTCGGTGCGCAAGCTGTCACCTCAGGTGGCCGGTGTGGTGGCCTGCCTGGAGGCGGTCATCGCGACCGTACTGGCGTGGGTGCTGTTGCGGGAGCATCTGTCCGCGCCGCAGATCATCGGCGGGGCCGTGGTGCTCATCGGTGCCTTCATCGCACAGTCGTCGGCGCCCAAGGCTGCTCCGGGCGGGCCGGTCGCGGGTGGGTCGGCGAGTGGCGTGGGTGTAGGCGCGGATGCGGGTGTGGGCGCGGGTGCGGATACGGAGTTGTCCGCCGGGCGGACCGCGCCGTAGGGTGACGATCATGCTTATGACTGTGCTTCCGCCTCCCGCCGCGTAACGCGGGCGGCATTGCCGAAGACGAAGACCGGGCTCGGGCAGTCCCCGAGCGGTTCGTCGCTGCCCGCGTGCGGAGTCGAGCGACCACCTGTCCCGTCTTCACGCGGAGAAGTCACGTGTCGAAATCTTCCTGTCCTTCCTCAGGCCTGCCCGTTGGGCGTGGCCTGATTTATCTCATCGTCGCCGGAACTGCCTGGGGCACCGCTGGAGCGGTCGCCTCCCTCACTTTCCTGGCCAGCGATCTCGGGCCGCTCGCCCTGTCCTTCTGGCGTTGCGCCGGTGGGCTGGTGCTGCTCGTGGCCGCGCGTGCGGTGCACCGACGCCGGGTTGTCGCGGCGGTTGTCGCGCCCGTCGAGCCGCGCAGGCGGCGGCTGATGCGCATTCTTGTCACCGGCCTGGGGCTTACGGTCTTCCAGAGCGCGTACTTCGCGGCCGTGCAGGCCACCGGGCTCGCCGTCGGGACCGTCGTCACCATGGGCGCGGGGCCGGTCCTGATCGCGCTGGGTGCGCGGCTGACCATGGGGGAGCGGCTGGGGCGCGCCGGGGCACTCACCGTGGTCGGTGCGGTCGTCGGGCTCGCCGTGATGGTGCTGGGCGGCGGGGATGCGTCGGTGCGGCCCGCCGGCGTCTTCTTTGCGTTGCTTTCGGCGGGCGGGTACGCGGCTATGACGTTGCTGACGCGGCGGCTCGGGCGTGACGGGGGCGGCGCCGATCCGTTCCATACGACCGCGTGGGCGTTCGCCATCTGCTCGTTGTGTCTGCTGCCGTTCGCGGCTGCCGAGGGGCTGCTGCCGCACACCGCCGATCCGGTGCGGGTGGTGTGGCTGCTGGTGTACATGGCTACGGTGCCGACGGCGCTTGCGTACGCCCTTTACTTCGCCGGGGCGGCGGTTGTCCGGTCCGCGACCGTGTCGGTGATTACGTTGCTGGAGCCGGTGAGCGCGGCCGTCATCGCGGTTGTCCTGTTGGGTGAGCGGCTGGCGGTGGCCACCGTGGTGGGGACGCTGTTGCTGCTCGCGGCGGTGGCGGGGCTCGCGGTCGCGGAGGCGCGGACGGTGGCGTTGGGGCGTAGGGCAGAGGTGGTTCTCGCGTAGCGGGGCGGGGGCGGGTGGGGCGCGGGCGGTTTCCCCCACCCCACCCGCCCGTTCCCCACCTGGGGCGCTGCCCCGGGCCCCAGGTCCTCGAACGCCGGACGGGCTTGGTGCGTCGCCCGGCAGTCCGTTCCCCGCCGGCTGCCCTGAGTCGTGGCTCAGAGTGTGGTCAGGTAGTCCGGGAGCGTGATGGCCGGGTCCAGGTCGGCTGCCGGGATCGGGGCGCCGTAACCGCGCGTCAGAGGGATTACGCCTGTCCAGTGCGGGAGTGAGGCGTCCTCGGGCTCGTCGTTGGGGCCGCCGGTGCGTACCTTCGCGGAGACCTCCTCCAGGTCCAGGCGGATCACGGCGGTCGCCGCGAGCTCCTTGGTGTTGGCCGGGCGCGAGTCGTAGGAGCGGCCGGGGACAACGTGGTCGACCAGTGCGTCGAGGGCGGTGCGGCGCTCTTCCTCGTCGATGACCTCGTAAGCGATGCCGTGAACCACCACCGAGCGGTAGTTGATGGAGTGGTGGAAGGCGGAGCGGGCCAGGACGAGGCCGTCGACGTGCGTGACCGTCAGGCAGACCGCGAGGCCGGGGTCTGCCTGGCCGGCCATGCGCAGGGGGCGGGATCCAGTGGAGCCGTGCACGTAGAGGCGCTCGCCGACGCGGCCGTAGAGGGTCGGCAGGACCACGGGAGCGCCGTCGCGGACGAAGCCGAGATGGCAGACGTAACCCTCGTCGAGTATCGCGTGAACCTGCTCGCGGTCGTACGACGCGCGTTCCCGGGAACGGGTGGGGACCGTGCGCTCGGAAGGCGCGTAGGACGTGGTGTCCGCCATTGGAATCTCCATTGCATTAGTGCATAATGAGCTTTGTGCTAGGAGACTATCGGATCAGTGGGCGGCGTGCATCTGAGATCGCCGCGAGTGTGGAGCGTGCGGTCGGTTCCGGGGAGCTGGAGCCGGGACAACTGCTGCCGCCCATGAGGGAGTTGGCGGGGGAGCTGGGGGTCAATCCGAATACGGTCGCGGCCGCGTACCGCACACTGCGGGAACGAGGGGTGATCGAGACCTCGGGTCGCCGAGGCAGCCGGGTGCGTCCCCGGCCGGCCAGTACGGCGCGGGAGCTGATCAGGGTCGACGTACCGCCCGGCGTGCGCGACTTGAGTGAGGGCAATCCTGATCCCGCGCTGCTGCCGCCGCTGCACGACGCGTTCGCGGCCGCGACACAGCACAACGCGCGGCAGCCGGGGCTGTACGGGCAGAATCCCGTGGACGAGGACTTCGCGCGCCTCGTGCGGGCCGCGTTCGACGCGGACGGAGTGCCGGGCGGTCCTGTAGCCGTCACCTCGGGATCGCTCGACGCGATCGAGCGTGTACTGGCCGCGCACCTGAAGCCGGGTGACGCGGTCGCGGTCGAGGACCCGGGGTGGAGCAGCCTGCTCGATCTGATTCCCGCGCTCGGGCTGAGCGCCGTACCCGTGGCGCTCGACGACGACGGGCCGCTGCCGGGTGAGGTCGAACGGGCCCTTCGTGGCGGGGCGCGGGCGCTCGTGGTCACCGACCGGGCGCAGAATCCGACCGGTGCGGTGGTGAGCGCCGCGCGGGCGGAGGAGCTGCGCCGGGTTCTGGCGGCGTATCCGGGAGTGCTGCTGATTGAGGACGATCACGGGCACGCCATTGTCGATCTGCCCGTACATCCGCTCGCGGGCGTGACGGACCACTGGGTGTTCGTACGGTCCGTCGCCAAGGCGTACGGTCCGGATCTGCGGCTCGCCATGATGACCGGCGACCCGGTCACGGTGGACCGGGTGGCGGGGCGGCAGCGGCTCGGGCCGGGGTGGGTCAGCCGGCTGTTGCAGCGGGCGGTTGTTGATCTGTGGGAGGCGGGAGCCGTGGACGTACGGGCTGTCTCGCGTGCGTACGGCGAGCGGCGCGACGCACTGGTGGGGGCGTTGGCGGAGCGGGGGGTCGAAGCGCACGGGCGCAGTGGGCTGAATGTGTGGGTGCCGGTGGCGGACGAGACGGGGGTGGTGGCGCGGCTGCTGCACTCGGGGTGGGCCGTCGCTCCTGGTGCGCGGTTCCGGATGGCGGCGGGGCCGGGTGTGCGGGTGACTGTTTCGGCCATGATGCCGGCCGACGTCGGGCCGCTGGCCGACGCTGTTGCCGTGGCGGCGGGGCCGGCGCCGGTGGGGCGGCGCTATGGCTGAGGGTGTCCTGCGGAGCTCTTCCCCGCCCCTTCCCGCTGTGTCACTGCTCCGCCGCGTCGGGGCTCTGCCGGGGCCCGGTCCTCCAACGCCCGACGGGCTGGGTGTTGGGGCGCGGCTTCTCGTCAGTTGCGGCTTCGGGCCCGGCTCTGGGTAAGTGCCGCGCCCGCCAGGACGATGAGGGCGCCCACCGGGGTGTTCCAGCTGAGGTGTTCACCCAGCAGTGTCACGCCCGCGACTGTGGCGATGACCGGGATGAAGTACGTGACCATCTGCGCCGTCGTGGGGCCGACCTCCGCCACCAGGTCGTACTGGAGGAGCATGGCCAAGCCGGTGCCGAGTGCGCCGAGTGCCACCACCGCGAGCAGCGGCACGACCGGGAACGACGTCGGCATGGTGGTGAACAGCGGGGTCACCACGGCGAGTTGGACCGTACCGAGGAGAAGCTGCGCGCCCGTCATGGACAGGGCGGAGTTGCCGCTGCCCGCGAGGGTACGGCGCAGGTAGATCCAGCCGATCGGGTAGCTGAGGGAGGCCAGCAGCGCCATCGCCGTGCCGCCGAAGTCCAGCCCCGAGAAGCCCTGCCACGCGCCCAGCACGGTCAGTACGCCGATGAAGCCGATGCCGAGTCCCGCGACGCGGCGGCGGGTCGGGCGGTCCTCGGAGAAGGCGACCAGCGAGAGCACCATCCCCCACAGCGGTGAGGTGGCGTTGCAGATGCCGGCGAGCGTCGAGGGGATCGTCAGCTCGGAGTAGGCGAAGAGCGAGAACGGCAGGGCGTTGAGGAAGAACGCGGCGACGGCGAGATGGCCCCATGTGCGGGCGCCGCGCGGCAGCCCCACCCGCTTCACCGCCATCGCGGCGACGAGCACGGCCGTACCGAAGAGCAGTCGCCCGAGGGTCACTTGGAAGGGTGCGTACGCCTCCGTGCCGACCTTGATGAACAGGAAACTGAAGCCCCAGATGAGCGCGAGCACCGAGAACCGGATGCGCCAGTCCAGGGCCGGGCGGCGGACGGGCGGGGGAGGGGCGTCGGCGGCAGCGGCGGGGGCGGCGGGCGATGCGGCGCGGGATGTGGACGTCGAGCTCATGGTGGTTACCCTGGCCCGCTCAACTTCGTAGCACAAGCGAGATTTCGTGGACGGCATCACTTAGCATCGCTTACATGTTGAATTTGGAGCGCCTGCGTACGCTCGACGCCCTCGCCCGGCACGGCTCGGTCAGCGGCGCGGCCGAGGGGCTGCACGTGACGACCTCCGCCGTTTCGCAGCAGATGGCCAAGCTGGAGCGCGAGGTCGGCCAGCCGCTGCTCGCCAAGAACGGCCGCGGCGTCCGCCTCACCGACGCCGGGCGGCTGCTCGCCGACCACGCCGCGCGCATCCTCTCCCAGGTCGAGCTCGCCCAGGCCGACATCGAGGCACAGAGCGGGCGGGCCGTCGGGGACCTCACTGTCGCCGCCTTCCCCACGGCGGCGCGCGGTCTGCTGCCGTCGGCCCTTGCCGCACTTCGTGCCGAGCATCCGCAACTGCGGGTGCAGATGCGGGAGATGGAGCCCGCCGAATCGGTACGCGGGGTCGTGCGGGGCGACTTCGATCTCGCCGTCGTACTCGACTGGTACAACAGGCCGCTCTCCATGCCGGAGGGGCTCGCGAAGCAGGAGCTGCTCCACGACCCCGCCGACGTCGCCATGCATGTCGACCATCCGCTCGCGGGCCGCACCACCGTGGATCTGGAGGAGTTCGCCGACGACGACTGGGTCACCTGGGCGGAGGGGGAGTTCTGTCACGAGTGGCTGATGTTCACGCTGCGCGGGAAGGGGGTCGAACCCCGGATCGCGCATGTCGCCGAGGAGCACGCCACCCAGCTCGCGCTGATCGCCGAGGGGCTCGGGGTGTGCGTGGCGCCACGGCTGGGGCGCGGTCCTGTGCCGGAGCGGGTCCGCGTCGTACCGGTGCGGCATGCGATGCGGCGGCATGTGTACGCCGTCTGGCGCGCCGACGCGGACCGGCGGCCCTCCATTCGCGCGGCGGTCGACGCGCTGTGCGCGGCGGGCACGGCCGTCGTCAGCTGAGGGCAGGATCGGGCGGCCTGAACGGAGGCCCGGGACCCTGGGTCAGAGGCCGACCATCTTGCGGAAGTCCCAGGACGTCATCGCGTCCGGCGTCAGCCGCAGCCAGGCGTGCCGCCCGTCGTGCGGCATCTGCGTCATGCCGAAGTACTTGCGGGGGAACAGCCGCTCCGGTACGTCGAGTTCCGGACACGGCTCACCCGTGCGCGGCGCCTCTCCCACGAAGACGGCGGTGCCGGACAGCTCGATGCCGCGCAGTTCGCCGTACTCCACGCCGTCGTCCACGACCACGGCCAGCCGGGCGTCCTTGCGCAGCTGTGCCCAGCGGCGGCTGCGCGTGATCGAGTACAGCCACAGCGAAGTGCCGTCCCAGACGAACCACAGGGCGCCGACGTGCGGGGCGCCGTCCGCCGAGACCGTCGCCACCCGGCAGGTGCGCTGCTCGGTGAGGAAGGCGTCCCGCTCGGCGTCCGTCATCATGATGCGGCGGCCTCTGCGCTGTGTGGCGGTCATCGGCGTCCGTCCCCTCCATCGCTCAACGGTTTCTGACTCAGTGTCAGGAATCATGGGGTCTCTTCCCTCATCGCGCAATGGCCGTTAGCCTCGCGCGCTCAGAACCGAGGAGGAGCCTTGCCGTCGTACGAACAGCTCGCGGAGCAGCTCGATCCGGCGACCACCGTGCTGCTCACCGTGGAATGCCAGCAGGGTGTCGTCGGCCCGGACAGCGCACTTCCCGAACTCGCCAGAGAAGCCCGTTCCTCGGGGGCCCTGGTACGCGTCGCGCGGCTGGTCGCCGGAGCGCACGAGGCCGGGGTGCAGGTGGTGCACGCGGTGGCGGAACGGCGTCCCGACGGGCGCGGCGCCAGCCACAACGCACGGCTGTTCCGCGCCGCCGCGCGGCTGCCCGTACAGCAGCTCACGGGAACGACCGCGGTGCGCGTCGCGGAACCGATCGAAGTCGCGGACGAGGACCTCGTCGTACGGCGGCTGCACGGCCTTTCGCCGCTCTCCGGTACGGACGTTCCCGCACTGCTGCGCAACCTCGGCTGCCGCACCCTGATGGTCACGGGTGTCTCGGCCAATGTGGCGATTCCCAATGCCGTCTTCGACGCGGTGAACCTCGGCTACACGGCCGTCGTGCCCTCGGACGCCATCGCGGGGGTGCCTTCCGACTACACCCCCGCGATGATCCGCAATACGCTCGCCCTCGTCGCCACGATCACCACGACCGACGCGGTGCTCGCCTGCTGGAAGCGTCCCCGGCGGGTCAGGCAAGGGTGATCGAGTCGCCCTCGACCTTGATGGCGGCGGCCGGGAGCGGCGCTTTCGCCGGGCCGCCCTTCACGCTGCCGTCCGTCGCGTCGAACATGCTCCCGTGGCAGGGGCAGTTGATCATCCCGTTCGCGACGTCCTTGACCGCGCAGCCCTGGTGGGTGCACTTCGACGAGAACGCCTTGAACTGCCCCGCTGTGGGCTGGGTGACGACCAGCCCCTTGTCGGCGAAGACCTTGCCGCCGCCCTCCGGGATGTCGGCCGTCTTGGCCAGTACTGCGCCCGCGTCTCCGCCACCGCTGCCGCCCGCCTCGCCCCCGCCGCCCGCGGGCTTGTCGACAGCGGTACCGGCCGGGCTGTCACTGTCCGATCCACCGCAGGCCGTCAGCGCGGCGGCGACCCCGGCCGCGCCCACCGCGGCGACGACCGTACGGCGGCCGAACAGCCGCCCTGTCTCCTGAGATCCCGTCATGCGGCACTCCTCTTCGACGACTGGCTACGTGATGTTGTACGCGGGAGCCGACCCCGGCGTTCAGCACCCGAGCGATTTCTTCAGGAAGTCGAGTTCCAGCAGCAACAGGGTGTCCGCCACGCCTTCCTGGGTAACGATCACCAGCGGCCGGGTCAGCTTGCCGGCGTGCTCGACGAGTGAGCAGCGCTCGTAGACGTCGGGGCGGTGCAGTACGGCGGCGGCCGCCAGATAGCCGCCGAAGGACCAGCCACGGATCCCGACCCGCCCCAGGTCCAGGTCGTACGGTCCAGAGCTCGCCTCCCAGGGCGTACGCCACCACGCGGGCCTCCCGGTCGGTCGCGTACGCCACGACCCCCTGGCACGTCTCACGGGCACGCTCCCGGCGGATCCGCTCGGCCTCGGGAACGTCACCTGCGCCCTCGGGCCCGGCGAGTATCCGCTCGTTCCCGTCCTCGTACAGCCACAGCCTGCTGAGCGGGTCGTCGCCCGCGTCCGACCGTACGAACAGGACCCGTTGGCCGTCGGGCGAGACAGTGAACCGGCGGGGGACCCCGAGTGATAAGCGGCGCGTACGGGCGAACTGGCGAGGAAAAGCCTGGGCGTCCATCGGGGCACTCTAGGGGGCGCGAATAAGTGATCGAGAACCTCGCCGGTACGGCAGTAATCTGGGGAAATGCTCTCCGAAGTCACAGCGACCCGCTACGTCACGCCCTTGCGTGAGGGCGGCTCGCTCCCGGGGATCGTCGAGGCCGACGATCTCGGTACCTACGTCATGAAATTCACCGGCGCGGGACAGGGCCGCAAGACCCTGGTCGCCGAAATCATCTGCGGAGAACTGGCCCGCAGGCTCGGGCTGCGCGTCCCCGAACTCGTCACCATCCAGCTCGACCCGGTGATCGGCCTGGGCGAGCCGGACCAGGAGGTGCAGGAACTGCTCAAGGCGAGCGGCGGACTGAACCTCGGGATGGACTACCTCCCCGGATCGATCGGGTTCGACCCGCTCGCGTACGAGGTCGACCCGGCCGAGGCGGGCCGGGTGGTGTGGTTCGACGCGCTGATCAACAACGTCGACCGCTCCTGGCGCAACCCCAACATGCTCGTCTGGCACGGCGATCTGTGGCTCATCGACCACGGCGCGACCATGATCTGGCACCACAACTGGCCGACCGCCCGGAGCGCGTCCGCGAAGCCGTACAACGCCTCGGACCACGTGCTCGCGCCCTTCGGCCCCGACATCACGGCCGCGGCCGCCGAGCTGGCGCCGCTGGTCACCGAGGAGCTGCTGACCGAGGTCGCCGCCGAGGTCCCCGTCGAGTGGCTGGTCGACGAGCCCGGCTTCGAGGGCACCGAAGCGCTGCGCCGCGCCTACGTCGACGCCCTGCTGCCGCGCGCCGCGACGATCCACGACCGGATCACGCTGAGCGCCCCGGCCAGGGACAAGCCGTCGCAGGCTCCGGGGTGGCTGACGGATCACCTGAAGCCGTGGCCGCACCCGACCAAGGAGGACAGGCAGGACAAGCAGAACAGGCAGGGCAAGCAAGACAAGAAGGACGGCGCACAGTGAGCACCACGCGGGATGTCTTCGAGTACGCGCTGGTGCGCGTGGTGCCGCGCGTGGAGCGCGGCGAAATGTTCAACGCGGGTGTGCTCGTCTACTGCCGCGCCAAGTCCTTCGTCGCCGCCAGGACCCACCTCGACGAGGCCAAGCTGAAGGCGCTGGACCCAGACGCCGACGTAGCGGGCGTACGGGCCGCCCTGCGCGCCGTGGAGGGCGTCTGTGGCGGCGGGGAGGCGGCGGGCCAGGCGGCGGGCGACGACGCGGGCCGGCGCTTCCGCTGGCTAGTCGCGCCGCGCAGCACTGTCGTGCAGCCGGGGCCCGTGCACACGGGCCTCACGGCGGATCCGGAGGCGGAGATCGAGCGTCTGCTCGACCTGCTGGTGCGGTGATCTGCGCTACGGAATCCCCGGGTCGTTCCTTGGGCCGTTGACACCGCGTGCCATGGCTTCTAGCGTCACGTCTGCTGAAGCTACTAAGCGGTTGCTCAGTGATCGGGTACTCACTCTCGGTCGACTTGAGCGCCGCATCCAAGGGCGAGGAGAACCAGCATGTCCACCACCGAGCAGCGTGTCGCGATCGTGACCGGGGCGGCGCGCGGCATTGGCGCCGCCACCGCGGTCCGTCTTGCGGCCGAGGGCCGCGCCGTCGCCGTACTCGACCTCGACGAGGCCGCGTGCAAGGACACCGTCGAGAAGATCACCGCGGCGGGCGGCACCGCCCTCGCCGTCGGCTGTGACGTCTCCGACAGCGCCCAGGTCGAGGCCGCCGTCGCGCGCGTCGCCGCGGAGCTCGGTGCGCCGACGATCCTCGTGAACAACGCGGGTGTCCTGCGTGACAACCTGCTCTTCAAGATGAGCGAGTCCGACTGGGACACCGTGGTGAACGTGCACCTCAAGGGCGCGTTCCTGATGGCCAAGGCTTGCCAGAAGCACATGGTGGACGCCAAGTTCGGCCGTATCGTCAGCCTTTCCAGCAGCTCGGCGCTCGGCAACCGCGGCCAGGCGAACTACTCCGCCGTCAAGGCCGGTCTGCAGGGCTTCACCAAGACCCTCGCCAAGGAGCTGGGCAAGTTCGGCATCACGGCCAACGCCGTCGCGCCCGGCTTCATCGTCACCGAGATGACCGCGCAGACCGCCGCCCGCGTGGGCATGGGCTTCGAGGAGTTCCAGGCCGCCGCCGCCACCCAGATCCCGGTGCAGCGCGTCGGCACGCCGGACGACATCGCCAACGCCATCGCCTTCTTCACGGGCGAGGATGCCGGTTTTGTCTCCGGCCAGGTCATGTACGTCGCCGGCGGCCCGCTCAACTGACGCCGATCGATCGACGCCGCTCAACTGACGAGGGACTGAAAAACATGGCTGCTGAGGCAGAGGTACGGGACAGCGGGAAGGTCGCGCTCATCACGGGCGCGAGCCGCGGAATCGGTTACGGCGTCGCCGAGGCGCTCGTCGCCCGCGGCGACCGGGTGTGCATCACCGGGCGTAACGAGGACGCGCTCAAGGAGGCCGTGGAGAAGCTCGGCGCGGACCGGGTGATCGGCGTCGCGGGCAAGGCCCACGACGAGGCGCACCAGGCGATCGCCGTCGAGCGCACCATGGAGGCGTTCGGGCGGGTCGACTTCCTGATCAACAACGCCGGCACGAACCCGGTCTTCGGGCCGATCGCGGAGCTGGACCTGGGTGTCGCCCGCAAGACGTACGAGACCAACGTGATCTCCGCGCTCGGGTTCGCGCAGCAGACCTGGAAGGCGTGGCAGAAGGAGAACGGCGGGGCGATCGTCAATATCGCCTCGGTCGCCGGCCTCTCCGCCTCGCCCTTCATCGGCGCGTACGGCATGAGCAAGGCGGCGATGGTCAACCTGACCCTCCAGCTGGCGCACGAGTTCGCGCCGGGCGTACGGGTCAACGCGATCGCGCCTGCTGTGGTGAAGACCCAGTTCGCCCAGGCGCTCTACGACGGCCGCGAGGCGGAGGCTGCCGCGGCGTACCCGCTGGGACGGCTCGGCGTTCCCGAGGACATCGGGGGAGCGGCTGCCTTCCTCACCTCGGACCAGTCCGACTGGATTACGGGGCAGACACTCGTCGTGGACGGCGGTATCTTCCTGAACGCTGGCGTCCACTGAGTCGTTTTACTCCATTTTTACTCTGGATGTGCTGGATTACGCCCAAGCGCCCTGCCGGGTCTGCTCGTTGAGCCGGCGGGGTGCTGCGGTATGGTCTGCCGACCCATGGCTGATCGAGGAGCGTGCACGTGTTCAACCGGACCAGATGTCTGCAGTCCGCTGCAGCCCTTGTGTCCATATCCCTGCTGACGACCGGCTGCGGGATGCTGTCCAGTGATCAGTCCGACACGGAGCAGAAGCTCGCTGTCGGTACTACGAGCACGCCCAGCACACTCGACCCGGCCGGCGCATGGGACGGTTCCTGGGAGCTGTACAGAAACGTCTTCCAGACGCTTGTGAGCTACCCCACAGGGAGCACCACACCGGAGCCCGACGCTGCCGAGAAGTGCTCCTTCACGGACAGCTCGAACCAGGTGTACACCTGCACGCTCCGCGAGGGCCTCACCTTCTCCGACGGAACGGCGCTGGACGCCAAGGCGGCGAAGTACTCGATCGACCGGATTGTCGAGATCGGCGAGAAGGGAGGCCCGAGCGGGCTTCTCTCCAGCCTCGACAAGGTGGAGACGAGCGGCAACCGGAAGATCACCTTCCGGCTAAACAAGCCGGATGCCACCTTCCCGTTCGTGCTCGCCACACCCGCGATGTCGATGGTGAGCCCCGCGGACTACCCGAAGGACAGGCTCCGCACGGGCAACCAGCTGACCGGTTCGGGCCCGTACAACCTCGCGTCGTACGAGCCGCAGAAGCTGGCCGAGCTCGTGAAGAACCCGAAGTACGAGGGGTTCGCCGATCTCAAGAACGACGCCGTCACGATCCACTACTACAAAGACTCCGCCGTGATGGTGGACGCGCTGAAGAAGAAGGAGATCGACGCGACGTTCCGCGGTCTGACCGCGGAGCAGGTCATCGATCTGGAGGGCCAGCCCAAGGAGAAGGAACTCCAGGTCGTCGAGGCGGTCGGCGCCGAGATCCGCTACCTGGTGTTCAACCCCAGGGACCCGGCCGCGCGCAAGCCCGCCGTCCGCCGGGCCATCGCCCAGGTGGTCGACCGTGGTGCGCTCGTCGACAAGGTCTACAAGGGCACCGCCGAGCCTCTGTACTCCATGATCCCGAGCGGCGTCGCCGGTCACGCGACCAGCTTCTTCGACACCTACGGTGAGCCCAGTGTGCCGAAGGCGCGGAACATTCTCGCCGAGGCGGGCATCACCGAGCCGGTCCCGCTGACCTTCTGGTACACCTCGGACCGGTACGGATCGGCCACCGCGCTGGAGTTCGCCGAGCTGAAGCGGCAGCTGGACGAGTCCGGGCTGTTCAAGATCAAGCTGAAGCACCGGCCCTGGAACGAGTTCGCCAAGGGCTACCAGAAGGGCGAGTACCCGGTGTTCGGCCGCGGCTGGTCCCCGGACTTCCCGGACCCGGACAACTTCGTCGCCCCCTTCGTCGGTGAGAACAACGCCGTCGGTACGCCGTACGACACCCCGGAGATCACGGCCAGCCTGCTGCCGAAGACACGGCAGGAGAGCGACCGGGCCGCGGTGGGCGACCAGTTCGGGCGCGCGCAGGAGATCCTGCTCGAGGACGTCCGTCTGCTGCCGCTGTGGCAGGGCAAGCTGTACGTCGCCGCCTCCGACGAGATCGCGGGCGCCGAACGGGCGCTGGACCCGCAGACGATCATGCAGGTGTGGCAGCTGCACAAGAAGACCAGCTGGTAGGAACCGTTGTCAGTGGCCGCGGGTAGGTTCTTTGATGAAGAACTGATCGTTTACCGGAGGTTGTTGACGTGACCGACACCGACATGCTGCCCGAGTCCTGGCGCGGCGTCCTCGGAGACGAGCTGCAGAAGCCCTATTTCCAGCAGCTCACCGAATTCGTCGAGAAGGAGCGGGCGAACGGGCCGGTCTACCCGCCGCGCGAGGAGGTCTTCGCCGCCCTGGACGCCACACCGTACGACCGGGTGAAGGTCCTGGTCCTCGGCCAGGACCCGTACCACGGCGAAGGGCAGGGGCACGGGCTGTGCTTCTCGGTGCGGCCGGGCGTCAAGGTGCCTCCGTCCCTGCGGAACATCTACAAGGAGATGAACGCGGAGCTGGGCACCCCGATCCCGGACAATGGCTATCTGATGCCGTGGGCCGAGCAGGGTGTCCTGCTGCTCAACGCCGTACTGACGGTGCGGGCCGGCGAGGCGAACTCCCACAAGGGCAAGGGGTGGGAGACGTTCACGGACGCGGTGATCCGCGCCGTGGCCTCGCGGCCCGACCCGGCGGTCTTCGTGCTCTGGGGCAATTACGCCCAGAAGAAGCTTCCGCTGATCGACGAGGAGCGGCACGTGGTGGTGAAGGGCGCGCACCCTTCGCCGCTCTCGGCGAAGAAGTTCTTCGGGTCCCGGCCGTTCACGCAGATCAACGAAGCGGTGGCGGCGCAGGGGCACCAGCCCATCGACTGGACTGTGCCCAACCTCGCTGATCTGCCTGCTTGATCTGCCTGATCAGCCCAGTTGGTAGCTGAAGGTGTACGGGACGGACGGCTCGCCGTGTCGCGCGGTGTAGCCGCCCGTCCCGCTCAGCCCGGCCAGAGCGCCGGTGCCACTGCCCGGTACGACCTCGAAGGTGCAGTGGACCGTGCCGTCCTCGCCGAAGGTGCCCCGCTCCTCGACTGCGAACGTCCCCTCGCGGCCGTCCACGGAGCCGCTGAACAGCTGGTGACCGGCGAAGACGCCGGTCTTCCCGGTCACGTAAGCGATGGAGTACTCGCACGTGGTCCCGGCTGCGTCGATGGCGCCGGTGAAGGTGTTGGTTACGGAGGCGCGGGCCAGCTTGGAGGCCTCGTCCGTCCCGGCGACCGGGGTCTCGTCCCAGTTGGCGAAGGTGAAGCTGCCGGTGGCCTGTGTGGGCATGGAGGTTCCTTTCAACAGTCGGCGCGACACTCTCGCGCTCCTGGGAACCAGCATCCAGTCCGTACCTGACACCTTCTGTCAGGTACGCGGGCAGACTTGGCCCATGCGCGCCGACCGACTGCTCTCCCTGCTCCTGCTGCTGCAGAACCGGGGCCGGATGACCGCCCCCGAACTGGCCGCCGAGCTGGGCGTCTCCGTCCGTACCGTCTACCGGGACGTCGAGGCGCTCGGCGCGTCCGGGGTTCCGGTGTACGCCGACCGCGGCCCGGTCGGCGGCTACCGCCTGATGGACGGCTACCGCACCCGGCTGACCGGCCTGACGAGTGACGAGGCGGGATCGCTCCACTTCGCCGGCATGCCTGCGGCGGCGGCCGAACTGGGCCTCGCCGCCGACCTCACCACGGCGCAGCTCAAGTTGGGCGCAGCACTGCCCGACGGCCTCGGTGAACGCACTCGGCGTGTCCAGGAGCGGTTTCACCTCGACGCCCCCGCCTGGTTCCGGGACGCGGACCCCGCGCCGTACCTCGCCGAAGTCGCCGGGGCGGTCTGGCGGCAGCGGCTGCTGCGCGTCCACTACCGGAGCTGGCGGGGTGACGTACACCGCCAACTGGGGCCGCTGGGCGTCGTACTGAAGGGCGGGAACTGGTATCTCGTGGCGGACGCCGGGGAGTCGGTGCGTACTTACCGGGTGTCGCGGATGCTCGCGGCGGAGGCACTGGAGGAGGGCTTCGAGCGGCCGGCCGGGTTCGATCTGGCGGCGTACTGGCAGGAGAGCGCGCGCCGGATGGAGGCCGGGGTGCTGCGGGGCGAGGCCCGGCTGCGGGTGTCACCGCGTGGCCTGAGGCTGCTGCCGGTTCAGTTCGGGGCGGCCGGATCAGAGGCTGTACGGGCGGCGGGGCCGCCGGACGAGGAAGGGTGGGTCGAGACCGTACTGCGCGTCGAGGCGCTGCCCGTGGCGCTGGGGGATCTGCTGCGGCTGGGGCTGGAGGCGGAGGTGCTCGGGCCGCCGGAGCTGCGCGCGGAGGTTGCCCGTACGGTCACCGGCCTGGCTCAGCGCTACCAGGACGGTGCGGCCGCGCGCCCGAGCCTGAGCCGGATTGTCAGTGGTGGGGTCTAGCGTCGAGATCGTCGGGATTACTGGCTTTGCGTGCCGCGGGCGACAGGAGAACCAGGTCATGGAGCAGCAGGAGACGTCCGAGGACGTCACGATGACGCGGATCGGGCAGGCGATCATGCTTCTCCACGCCGGCGACCGCGAGGAGGCGCGCAACCGCCTCGGCGAGCTGTGGACGGAGATCGGCGAGGACGGCGACCCGTTCCACCGCTGCACGCTCGCGCATTACATGGCGGACACGCAGGGCGACGCCGGGGACGAACTGGCCTGGGATCTGCGGGCGCTGGCCGCCGCCGACGGGCTGACCGACGAGCGGGTGGCCCGGCACGACTCCTCGGTCGCGGTGCGCGGGTTCTATCCCTCACTTCATCTCAACCTCGCCGCCGACTATCTGAAGCTGCACCGTCCGGACGCCGCGCGCACCCATCTGGGGCGGGCGCGGGCGGCGTCGGATGCGCTGGGGGACGACGGTTACGGGGAAGGGGTGAGGGCGGCCATCGACCGGCTCGAGCGAAGGATCGCGGACGCGGGCTGATCAAATGTGCGGGCGTCAGTGCGGCGTCGGTGCGGGCGTCAACGCCCGTATGTCTCGCGGCAGATGCGGGCCTGGGCGCTGTCGTGCTGCCAGCCGCCGTATCCCTCGCCGAGCGCGCAGACGTCGGCTCCCGCTCCCGCTCCCGTGGCGGGGGCAGGCAGGGACGGGAGGATGCGCGGCACCGGTACGGCGGGTGTGGGGGGTGCGGGGGCGGCGGGTGCGGGCCGTGCGGGGGGCGGGGCCGGACCTGTTGCGGGGCGGCGGGGTGGTGCGGGGGCCGCGGGGCGGCGTACCTC
>NZ_JAGGOK010000022.1 GCF_018614615.1 Streptomyces sp. ISL-100
GTTCGTGGCCAACGCACTAGACGCTGATGAGGAAAGCCCGGACCGCGGTGGCGAACGCGTCGGGGATGGCGGTGTAGATGAGGTGGTGGGAGTCCAACTCGGCTGACACGGTGTTGGCGCGACGCTCGACCATGGCATGGACCTGTTCGGGCGGCGCTCTGTTTCACCCGACCACAGGTGTGACCGCGTGGATCCACCGTCCACTCAACGCACATTGGTCGTGTCTTGTCTGTGCCTTGGACGTCCGCTGCACGGGCGCTAACCAGCGGAAAGCGAGTCTGGAGTCACTCCCCACCGCACAACACGCGGCGGGAGAAGGACCCACCTCCAACCGCAGGAGACAACGATGACCCGTCGTTCCATAACCAAGCGCGCAGTCATCGTCACCGCCACCGCCTTCGTCGCCGTCGGCACCGTCAGCGCCGGAGTCGGCCTGGCCGGCCAGGAGTCCTCGAAGGAGACGAGCAAGAAGCAGGTCGCCGCGCTCTTCGACACCTGGAACGCCGCGCTCCAGACCGGTGACCCGGACAAGGTGGCCGACCTGTATGAGAAGAACGCGGTCCTCCTGCCCACTGTCTCCAACAAGGTCCGCACCGACCGGGCCGAGATCGTCGACTACTTCGACCACTTCCTGCAGAACAAGCCGGTCGGCAAGAAGATCCAGACGATCGTCGACATCCTGGACAGCGACTCCGCGATCGACACCGGCGTGTACGAGTTCACGCTCACGGACCCCGGCACCGGCGAGAAGCGCGTCGTGGAAGCCCGCTACACATACGTCTACGAGAAGACCGACGACAAGTGGCTGATCGTCAACCACCACTCCTCGGCGATGCCCGAGGGCTGAGCCTCAGCCTCCGCTCCTGGCCGCCGCCCGAAGTCGGATTTCCACCCACAGTCCGCCGCCGGGAGCGTCCCGCAGTGTCACGATCCCGCCGTCGTCCGTCACCAGCTGCTTGACGATGGCGAGGCCGAGTCCGGAGCCGGACCGTCCGGTCAGGCCCTGGCCGCGCCAGAAACGGTCGAAGGCACGGGACTTCTCGGCGTCCGACATTCCCGGGCCCTCGTCCAGCACCGACAGCAGTACCGCGTCGCCCCGGGACTCCGTCCGGACGGTGATGGTCCCGCCGTCCGGTGACACCTCCAGGGCATTCGACAGGACGTTGTCCAGCACTTGGTCCAGATGACCGGGGCTGGTCAGCACCAGCAGCCAGCCGTCGGCGCTCCACCTGAGCGCGACAGTGACTCCGCGCTCCTCGGCGGCCGGCCTCCACACCGTCAGACGCTCGGCCACGATGTCCGCGAGCGACAGCGGCTCCGTAGCCGTCACCTTCGCCTCGGCACGCGCCAGCACCAGCAGGCCACTGACCAGCCGACTCATCCGGACCACCTCGGCCGTCGCCTGCTCCACGTCCTCGCGTACGAACTCCTCGTCCACCCCGTCCGCGATGTTGTCCAGCGACAGACGCAACGCCGTGAGCGGCGTGCGGAGTTGGTGGGACGCGTCCGCCACGAAGATCCGCTGCGAGGCGACCAGCGTGTCCAGGCGTTCCGCGCCTTGGTTGAGGGTGCGTGCCAGGGTCTGAGTTTCCGGCGGGCCCGTCACCGGGGAGCGTGCGGTGAGGTCGCCATCGCTGAACTTGCTGGCCATAGCGTTGAGTTGACGCAGGGGAGCGGTGATCCGGCGGGCGGCGAACGCGCCGATCACCGCGGCCGCCGCCAGCACGAGCACCGCCAAGCCCGCCCGGAAACCCCAGATCTGCCACAGCCTGGACGTCATGTCCGAGGTCTCGTACACAATCCGTACGGCACCGATGACCGAGCCCTGGCCGGACTCCCCGTGCACCGGAACGGTGACCACCAAGTGCCTGCCCCAGATGAAATCGGAGCCCCAGTCCTTCGTGGGCTGGTCGTCTTTCATGGTGCGGGCCAGGTCCGTGTCCTTCGCGGGCGCGGGCAGGTCCGGCTCGCAGGTTCCCACGGGGGTCACCTGGACCTTGCCGGGCGTCTGTCCGCCGTATGCCTTGGCCACCTTCTCCAGAGCGTCGCACGAGGTGCTCTCGCCGTTGCCCAGCAGCAACGCCATGGTCTTGGCCTCGCGCTGCACGGACTGCAGGGTGTCGTCCCGCAGCTGGCTGGTGAGGGTGAAGGCCACCGGCACCGTGAACAGGAAGATGGCGACTGCGACGAGCAGGATGTAGCTGCGGATGAGCTGGCGGTTCATGAGGCGCCGTTACCGCCGTCGCCGTCCTTGACGATCTCCAGGCGGAAGCCGACCCCGCGCACCGCCTCGATCGTGAGCGCGCCGTTCAGCTTCCGCCGCAGCGCCGCCACGTGCACGTCCAGCGTCTTGGTCGGCCCGAACCAGTTCGCGTCCCACACCGCCTCCATGATCTGCTCGCGCGACATCAGCGCTCCCGGTTCCTCAGTGAGGAAGGCCAGCAGGTCGTACTCCTTGGGCGCCAGGGCGACCTCCTTGCCGTCCAGGCGGACGCGCGCTGCCTTGCGGTCGACAGTGAGGCGGGTGCCATAGCGGTCCGGCTCGTTCTGCGACGAGGTACGCGGCTGCATGCGCCGCATCACCGCTCGTATCCGCGCGATGACCTCCCGGACACCGAACGGCTTGGACACGTAGTCGTCGGCACCCAGCTCCAGGCCCACGACCCGGTCCGTCTCGTCGCTGCGCGCGCTGATCACAATGATCGGCACGTCACCGCGCCGGCGCAGCGCCCGACAGACGTCGAGACCATCGGTGTCCGGCAGACCCAGATCGAGGAGCACGACGTCGTAGGGCTCGGGGTGAGCCAGCGCGGCCGCGCCTGTGGAGACCCAGTCGACCTCGAAGCCGTAGCGGATCAAGCCTCGGCGCAGAGACTGGGCGACCGGCTCATCGTCTTCCACAAGAAGTACGTGCACAGGCCAAACCCTAGTGCTTGCCCCTGATTCATAGCCCTCACCTGTGCCGCTTGGCCTTTTTCCTGAAGGCCGTGGGAGGGGCATGCGCTGAACCGGGTGACGGATGCCGCGATTGCCTGATGAGGTTGCCCACGTACTGGACGTAGTTTTGAGCTTCGTGGGTGGCCCGGCGGATCGCCCGCTCGGTTCGCAGATACGGCACCTCCGAATACAGAAGCGCTGTGCGTGCGGCTGCGGATCGACGTACTTCAATGTCGATGGCGGCGCCGCTGCCCCTGCACCCACCCCGACGGGCACGCAGGTGGTGGCCGACTGTGAGTTGTACGGCGCGAACGAAGAGACCACCGGCCAGGTCCAGGTGTTCGTTGAGGACGGATATCTGGCATCGCTTGAGGTCTGCTCGTGGAACGAAAGCTTCACGCTGGCCGACGCGCACCGAATCTTGTGCCCATGCACCGGCAGAGTACGGCCAGGAAGGCGGCGTGCCCGCCGCGGCGGGCCATCAGTGCCTCGGCACGCTGCCCTGCGGCGGCGGGAAGACGGCGCTCGAAGCGTCCGGTGCCCAGGCGCTCACCGAGCATGCGTCCGGTGCGGTGGGCGAGGAAGTCGCCTGCCACGACGGCGCAGGCGGCGGTCGCGATCAGCATGGGAAGGCTGAGCTGTCCGGTGCATGCCAGGGCGTCGGCGGTGAGCAGCAGCGTGAGGGTGGGGATGAACGCCCCGATCAGCAGGGCCGATTCGGCCAGGACGGCCGCGGCCACGATGGCGTAGGCGCCGGCGCTGGCAGCTGGCCAGGACGTTAGTCCGGTGCCGGCGGGCCTGCCGGAGACGATCACGTCGTAGCGGCGGTCGGTGTCCAGCTCCTCGACTCGCTGGGTGTGGATACGGACCTGCTCGCCGTGCTCCGCCAGCTTCGGCGCTGATCGCGGCATGAGGTCAGTTACAGGTCACCTTGTCACGGGGGGTGTAGTGCGTACGGAACGGCTCACGCATCACTTCCCGGCCGTCCTGGTAGAAGACCCGCTCCACGGTGACGTCGAACCCTTCGAGCGGGGTCTGGGGCTCGCACTCATCCTTGGCCCCCGCCCTCTCCCCCGGCTGCCGCACATTGGTGCGCGGCCCCTTGGCCGCCTTCACCTGGTCGTACTTCTTGGTGCCGAGGAAGGTGACGGTCACAGAGCTGTCGGTGGCCTGCGCCTGGATGTATATGGCCTTGCCGGAGTCGTTGTTGAACCTCAGGTCGAGGCTGCCCCAGGCGACCGTCGCCTCACGGCCCTCCGGGTAGCGCTCTATGTAGAAGGAGTGGGCGCCGTACTCCACGGGCTTCACCCCGGCGAAGAACATCGCGTTGAAGACGGCGGTGGCCACCGTGGACACCCCGCCGCCGGCTGCCTTGGTGTACCGGTCGTTGAGGATGATGGTGCCGTCGACGAACCCGTTTTCCTTGGTGCGCTCGCCGACCGTCCGGTTGAAGCTCCAGGTCTCGTTCGGCATCACGAGGGAGCCGTTGATGAGTTCCGCGGCCCGGCCGATGTTCTTCTTGCGGTATTCGGTCGGCGGGAAGTCGACGGTGAAGGAGGACAGCTTCTCCGTCAGCCCCAGCTGCGCGGCGTTCTCACGGGTGACCTTCGGCTGAGTCTTCTCCGTGGCCACTTCTCCCGTGCGGGCGGCCGGACCGGATTGGGTGAGCAGCGGCATCACGGCCTTGCCCAGCGCCTCGTCCGTGACCTCCTGGCCGACCTTGCCGTCGGTTTCCGCCACGACCCGGTCACCGTCCAGCCTCAGCTCGGCGTTCTCGGCGGGGCCGGTGATGCCGGCGAGGGGACGGGCGACCTCGGGGGCGGCGCGCAGGCCCTTGCTGTCGAGCTTCGGTGTCAGCTTGCCGGACGGGTCCGGGTGCGTCTTCAGGTGAGCGCCGAGGACGACCGGGCTGATGGTGATCCGCTCGCCGCCCATGGTGAGCGTGACCGGCGCCGACATGGCAGGGCCGGCGAACTCGCGCATCGCCCGCCGGGTCTCCTCCGCGGTGACCTTCGGCTTGGTCTCGCGCGTGGGCAGGACCGTGGTGGCACCGGCCTTGCCGTCGGCGAAGGCGGTACGCAGGGTGCCGACCGCGGCGTCCACGTTCAGGGCGTATCCGCTGCGCGGCATGGCCTCCTTCGGCCTGCCCTTGTCGAAGGTGACGGCGCCGTCGCGCACCGTTTGGTCGTACGTCTTCGCCAGCTTTTCCAGCGCGGCGCGGGTCCTGCCTTCGTCGGCACGGACCACCGGCTCCACGTCACCGCCCGAGCGGAAGAACCCGCCGATCACAGTGACCGGATCCGCGCCGGTGTGCAGCGCCCGGTCGACGGTCCGCCGGGTATCGAACGTCAGTCCGGCCTGTCGCGGATCAATCTTGCCGCTGCGGTCGCCGATCTTCACGATCAGCTCCCGGGAGGCGATGGCCGACAGGTGCTTTTCCAGCCTTTGTGTGGCCTCCTCCCGGCTCAGACCCCCGATGTCCAGGCCCCACACGGTCGTACCCGCGTCGGTCTCACCGCCCGTGAGCAGCAGCCCGGCGAGATACAGCCCGCCGACGCCCACGGCGAGCGCACCACCTGCCAGAGCGGCGGACGGGGCGGGGGCTATTCGGCGGCGCATGGGGCTTCCTGGAGTCCGTGGGCGTGACCGCACCGGTGAAAAGATGCGCGGGGCAAGGCCATCCAGTTACCCATGGCGACCGATAAATGTATATGTCCCAGGTCACGCCGAACGCGCCAGGCGACCCCGAACCCCCGCCAGCCTGCGACGTCGATCGCCACGCAGCCGCCCTGCGTCGACAGTCACCATCGCCGCTAAATTTCTTGAGGCGGTTGATTCCGCACTCGACGGCATGGCGTGCGCGGTAGTCGGTCGCCACGGGAGCCGAGCTTGGCCCGGTTGCCGGCCCGGTCGGCAGGGATGGGGATCGTGGCGCCTCGTCGCCGCCCTTCTGTGCCTGGGGACGCCTGAGGGGCATCCGCGAGCACATCGCCGACTGACTACGGCAGGAGCTGCTCGGTCCAGATGCATTTGCCGTTGGAGGTGTAGCGGGTTCCCAGATAGCCCTGGACCCCCCGGAGCTTGTCCCGGACATTCCGCAGTCGGTCGCTGGGCAGGCGCCCGCCCCACGCGTCCATCTCCTGTCGCAGCGTGGTGTGCTCCTGCTCCTCGCGGGCCTGGCGCTCGGCCTCAGCATGCTCCTCGGGGGTGGGGCCCGGGGGCTGCTTGCGCGCGAACTCGTGCCAATAGGCGGCGGTTTGGCTGGTTTCCTTGACCACGCGGTCCGGGGCCGGCGGGCTCGGCCAGAATCGCAGCAGATACTCATCCAGCACGAGTTCGCCCGCGTCGCGTACCGCATTGTGCGTCTCGTCCATACCTCGGCAGTGGTAACGGACCCGGTACGAGCTCTCGGAGAGGGGGAGCGGATACCAGAGGTAGTCCCACTCCACGAGATAGGTCTTGTCCGATACGGGTCGGAACGACACCTCGACGATGTCCTCCCAGGCGTCGGCGTCCAGGGGCGGTTCCGTCTCGTGCAGGTCGACGGTGAACGGGACGGAGCCGGTGTGCATTCCAGTCAGCAGAAAGAGATGGCCTGGCACCGCCCCGCCGCACAGCCCGGCCCGCTGCCCGGCGAAAGAATCTCCGAGGGAGTGGCCGTCGTCGCTGCAGACATAGATCTGCCCCGTAGGCCACGTGCACTTCGCCGCTGAAGAGTGTTCGCATAGATCAAGCGTGCCGCACGGCAAGGCACTAACATCCGGCGGGCTCACGTCAGTTCGTGCGGGCCTCCCGCCCGGGGCGGGGCCTCAGCGCGACGGGGCGCGGCGCCGCCCTACCTCGTACCCACAGTCGAAGGTGCCACTGATGAGTGATGAGTTTCCGCTCTCGTCCGTCAACGCCACGACAGCAATGGCCACTTGCCCGTTCTGTGCCACTCGCCAAGACCAAGATCCGGACCATACGCGGACCACTGTCCCGCTGGTCATCGCCATGAGCCGTAAACACGCAGGTCGGCCGACATGAGGCGCGTGTACCACCAGCAGACGAAAAACCTCCTGGTGAGCCACTCCCCGAAGAAGCTCGGCTTGTTCTGAGGCGGCGGCGGAGAAGGGCGCCTGACTTGGGCCGATGCCGGTCTGGCGCCCTTCGCGCCCCAGCTCTGACCTGGCGGAACAGCACCTCAAGGCTCTGCACGGCGCCGCGGGCGCCACCGGTCACGGTTCCGGGTTGCCGGCCAGGCGGCTGCGGCGCCCCGTCAGCGGGGGTGGGTGTCGGCAGCCCGGGAACCGACCGGCGGCTCGTCGGAGTCGAGCATGTCCTCGCCGTAGAGGGCCTGCAGCCAATTGGTCTGGTAGATGGTGTCGAGGTATCGCTCCCCGAGGTCCGGGGCGATGGCCACCGCGGTGAGGTCACGGGTGTCGTGCTGGTCCAGCCACCCCATCGCGCCGCTGACCACCGTGCCGGTGGAGCCGCCGAACAGGAATCCGCGTCTGGCCAGACGGCGGCAGGCACGGATGGTGTTCGCCTCTTCGACGTGGATGACCTCGTCCACGTAGGCCTCGTCGAGCAGCGGTGGACGCATACTCATGCCCAGTCCGGGGATCATCCGGCGGCCGGGGGGACCGCCGAAGGACACCGAGCCGGCACTGTCGAGTGCGACGATCCGCACCGGACGGTGCCACTCCCGGAAATAACGAGCGCAGCCCATCAGGGTGCCCGTGGTTCCGGCCCCGACGAACAGCACGTCCAGACGTGGGAAATCGCGAGCGATCTCCGGCGCCGTCCTGCGGTAGTGCGCCTTCCAGTTGCTCGGATTGGTGTACTGGCTGAGCCACACGTACCGCTCGTCGGAGTCGCACAGCGCGCGGACGTAGTCGATCCGCGCGCCGAGGAAGCCGCCGTGGGGGTTCTGAGTGGCGATGACGTGCACCTGGCTGCCCAGCGCTTCCATCATCAGCCTCGTCGTCAGGTTGCAGCGGGAGTCCGTCACGCACAGAAACCGGTAGCCCTTGCTCGCGGCGATCACGCTCAGCGCCACGCCCAGGTTCCCGGACGAAGATTCGACGATGATGGAATCGGGCGTCAGGACGCCGTCCCGTTCGGCGGTCTCGACCATCTCGATCGCGGTCTTCAGTTTAATCGAGCCGGCGAAGTTGAAGCCCTCACACTTCAGGAAGAGCGAGGGCCCGAAGATCGGCTGGAGGTCGACGTAGAGGTCCTCTTCATTGAAGGCCTGGGGAACGGATATGACTGGCACGATGGCCTCCTGATCTGCGGCGGAGCAGTCTCGGACGTCTGTTGGTGGTGGCAGTCCTGCGGCTCCGTGAATAGACGGGCCTGTCGGGGCCCAGTGGTTCATGGGATTCCTCGCGGGGCGCCGGAGCGCGAAGAAGCGGCGCTCGGCTGCTCATCCATAACGCCGCAGTTCGTGGAAGAAATCGTCGACGACGTGCAGCCCTCCGGAGCGGGCCACCTCGTCGTAGACGTACTTGCCCACCGCCAGATCGAGAATCCCGAGGCCGAAGGGCGAGAACACGACCGGCTGGTCCCTCGGGACCGTCACCCGTCCGGCCATCACGTCGTCCAGCGTGCCGTGCAGGAAGTCCCGGTTGCCCGTGAGCTGCTCGGCAAGGTGGGGTGAGGTGTTGGCCTTGAGACAGTGCTCGACATCGTCGACGATGTTGACCGAGTCGAGGATGATCTCCGGTGCCAGGTCGCGCAGCGACACGTGCAGCACCAGCGGGTTGTGCTCGAACCACGACAGGTCCTTGACGTGGGGCTGCCCGGCGACGGTGGCGAAGACCACCAGGTCGCTGTAGCGGATCAGCTCTTCGGCGCTGTCGTGCACGGTGATCCGGCCGGTGGTCCGCGACTGCTCCAGGTAACAGCGTAGCCCGGCCGCGCTGTCGGCGGACACGTCGTGCACGCCGACCTCGTCGAACGACCAGCCGGTGGCTGCGAGGAAGTCGTAGATGTAGCGGGCGATCAGACCCGCACCGACGAACCCGACGCGGGTCGGGCGCGGTCGGCCGTTGCTGAGCCACTGGGCTGCCAGGGCGGCCGAGGAGGCCGTTCTGGTGGCACTGATGATGGAGCCTTCCAGGCAGGCGAACGGGTAGCCGGTGCCATGGTCGTTGAGGATCAGCACCGCCGAGGCCCTCGGGATGCCGGCCACCACGTTCTCCGGGAAGCTGGAGATCCACTTCAGGCCGTCCACCCCCATCGGCTCCCCGATCGAGGCGGGCAGCGCAATGATCCGGGAGGATGGGCGGTCAGGGAACCGCAGAAAGTAGGACGGCGGGTTCACGCAGTCACCGGCGCTGTGCAGCCGGTACGTGGCCTCCACCAGCTCCACGATCTGTTTCTCGCGCCCCTGCAGCACGCCCTCGACCTGGGCGCCGGAGATGACGGCGAACGTCGGCGCGCCGACCGGCTCGCGCAGGGTCAGTTCAATCGCGGGGGAACGCCTGGTGGTCATCGCGTGGTCACCTCCACGGTCGGCGAGCAGTCGGCCAGGCGCACCGGGTCGGCCATCCCGACGAGCACCTCGCGGGGTCCCTCGTAGGGCTCCCTGCTGTGCGCGGTGCGGACGTTGTCGACGATCATCAGGTCGCCGGCCTGCCACGGCTCGCGTTCGGTGTTGTCCTCGTAGATCTTGTTGAGCAGTTGCACGACGTCTTCGCCGATGGGATCGCCGCCTCCGAACCGGGTGTTGAACGGCAGCCCGTCGGCGCCGTAGACGTCCACGAGGTACTCGCGCACCTCGGGGGCCATCGTCCACTCGTTGAGGAACGCGATCTGGTTGAACCAGCAGCGTGCGCCGGTGGCCGGGTGACGCACCACAGCGCTGCGGCGCTGCCTGGTGCGCAGTGCGCCGTCCGGCTGCCAGGCGAACTCGATGGCGCTGGCGCGGCAGTAGCTCTCGACGGCGCTGCGGTCGTCGGTGCCGAACGCCTCGGCCACGGATGCCCCGATCTCGTCGTTGTAGCTGCGGGTGAGCAGCCAGCCCTCCCGCTCGAACCGATCGGCCAGCTCGGCGGGCAGCGCCTCCAGTACGGCCGACGAGTCGGCCACCGCGGTCGCCCCGCCCTCGGCGGGCGCGCCGAGGCACGCGAACAGCATCAAGCCGGGGAACTCAAGGGCGTAGCTCAGTTCGTGGTGCATGCACATCGGCTGGTTCGGCGGCCACTGGGCCGAGGAGTAGACGCTGGGCGCGTAGGCCCGCCGGGGCGCGAAGGCCTCCTTCTCTGCCATCAGGGTCTTGGCCAGCCGCCGGAAGACGGTGCCTGTCTCGTCCGCGTCGCGGAGACCCAGGCCGCGTACCAAGACCGCACCGTGCTCGGCAACGAGGGCGTGCAGGGCGTCGCGGTGTTCCGCCGCGAAGTGCGGCGGGTCACCTGTGGGCCCGGTCCTCAGCACCGGGGGTTTGCCGGATCCCAGGTCGAGGTCGAGCGGCGACGCCGTGAATGAGATCGGCATCTCGTTCTCCTTTCGACTCGCGTCGGTCGCGTCACTTCGGTTGCGTCGGTTACGTCGGTTGCGTAAGGGAAGCCGGCCATTCGGCGGCGCGCAGCACGGCCTTCGCCGCTTCCGCCGGGCGGGTGCGCGGGAAGAGGTGACCGCCGTCGGCGAGTTCGTGCAATTCGACGTGGTCGGCCAGCAGTTGCCAGTCGCCATACCGCTCCCGGAACCCCGCGGTGATCGGGTCGTCGGCGGCCACGACCACCGTGACCGGTGCGGACAGCTTCACCGTCGGCGGGCTGTCCAGGACATCCGCGAAATAGCGATGGGCGGAAACCACGTCGTGCCGGTAGGCGGCGGCGACGCGCTCGGCCTGCCCGGCATCGAGCCCACCGAGCCCGGGGTAGCCGCTGTCCGCGCCCAGTTCGGCGGCGATCCGGTCGTCGCTCCGCCCGGTCAGCTCGGTTACGGCCGCACGCCGGCCGGCGGCGTCACCGAGCAACTGCGCCGCAACGAACACCCGCTGGACGCCGGTCCCGCGCTCCGTGAGCCTCCTCGCCGTCTCCAACGCCGGCGCGGCACCCGAAGAGTGGCCCCACAGCAGGATCCCGGTCAGGCCGAGGCGAGTGATTTCGTCACTGACCTCCTCCACCAGTTGCGCCAGCGACGCGAAGAGGCCGCCGTCGGCGGTCACGTCGTGGCCCGGCGGCTCGACGGCGTACACCGCCGGTCCACTGCCCTGCAGGGCCCTGGCCATGGGCTCGAAGCTCACCGCGCCGCCGCCGGCGTGGGGGAAGCAGAGGAGGGCGCCGGTCCCGGCACCGTCCGGTGCCGACAAGGGCTGCAGGAGACCGGAGGACCGCTCGCATCCGCCCTCGAGCAGCCGGGCCAGGTCGGCGAGCACCGGGCGACGTGCGACGTCCTTTAGGGACACCGCACGCTCCAGGGCGACTGCCAGCTTCACCGCAGACAACGATGTGCCGCCCAGGTCGAAGAAGTGGTCCAGCCGTCCGATCCGGTGCTGCGGGATGCCGAGCACCTTCGCCCAGGCGGCCGCCAGCCGCTGTTCGGCCGGCGTCATCGGCTCGGCCGTGGTCATCGGCGCGCCACGGTCGTCGCCGGCCGTGTCGAGTTCGGCGGCCAGCGCCGTCAGGGTCTTCCGGTCGGTCTTGCCGTTGGCGGTCACCGGCAGGCTTTCCCGCCGGTGGACGGCCGACGGGACCATGTACGCGGGCAACGACTCGCGCAGCCGGTTCAGCAGGACGCCGGCATCGAGTGGCCGCGGGCCGGTGCAGAAGGCCACCAGGTGCTTGCTGCGGTCGGGCCGCTCGGCGACGACCACCGCACCGTCGCGGACACCGGGCACCCGCAGCAGGGTGTTCTCGATCTCGCCGATTTCGATCCGGAAGCCACGGATCTTGACCTGGCTGTCGCGGCGGCCGAGGAAGTCCAGTTTGCCGCCGGGCAGCCAGCGGCCGTAGTCGCCGCCTCGGTAGAGGCGCCGGCCGGCGCCGTGTGGATCGGTCATGAAGGCCTGCCGGGTGCGCTCGGGATCGTTGACGTACCCGCGACCGACGCAGACGCCGGAGAAGACGATCGCGCCGGGGGCCCCGAGCGGCACCGGTGACAGGTACTCGTCGACGACATAGGCACGCACGTTGTTGACACATCGGCCGAGCGGCACCCGTTCGGTGTCCGGAACCCGGTCCATGACCTCGTGATTGGTGTCGTCCGAGGTTTCGGTCAGCCCGTAGGCGTTGACCAGCCGGATCCCCGGCACGGCAGCGAACCAGCGCTGTGCGAGCTCCTTCTTCAGCGCCTCGCCGGTGGCCGATACGTACCGCAGGTCCGGCAGCTCTCGGGGGCGCTGCTCCAGGCAGGACAGTACGACGTCGAGGTAGGACGGCACGACCTGAAGGACCGTGACCCGGCCGTCCGCGATCCTGTGCACGAACCGCTGGACGTCCAGGATCACCTCCTGCTCGACCAGCAGGGTCCGCCCTCCCACCACAAGCGCGGAGAGAAGCTGCCACAGCGATATGTCGAAGCACTGGGGTGCGGTCTGGGCGACCACCTGGCCCTCGCCGATCTCCAGGTCGTCGATCTTGGCGTAGAGATGGTTGAGCATGCCGGCGTGTTCGCACATCGCACCCTTGGGCTCGCCGGTGGAGCCGGAGGTGAAGTAGATGTACGCCGCCTGGTCCGCTGTCACGCGGACGCCGAGGTCGGCGCCGGCCTGGTTCTCGGCGTAGGCCTCGTCGACGTAAAGCTTGCGCACTCCGGGCGGCGAGCCGGGAGCCTGCGGGCCGGAGGACAGCGAGCCGAGTGCCTGGTCGAGCGTGGCGGTGCCGCCGCGTTCGGTCAGCACGAGCGCGCACCCGGCGCGGGACAGCGTTGCCGCGATGCGCTCGGCCGGGAAGTGCGGCTCGACGGGCAGGTACACCCCGCCGGCCTTGAAGACGGCGAGAACGGCGGCCATCCAGTCCAGGTTGCGCTCGGTCACCACGGCTACGACACTTTCGCGCCGCAACCCCCTGGCCAGCAGGGCCCGTCCGAGCCGGTTGGCTCGTTCGTTGAGCTCCCGGTACGTCCACTGGTGGTCGCCGTGCACGGCCGCGACGGCCTCCGGGTGGGCCCGTACCCGCTCCTCGAACAGCTCGTGAACCCTGCGGTCCGGAAGGTCCCGGTGCGGCCCGGCCAGTCCTTCGGTCTGGAACCGGAGCTCCTCGGCGGAGAGCAGGCTCTGCCGCCGGTGCACCGCGTCCGGATCGGCGGCGATCAGCGCGAGCGCGGTCAGGTGGTAGCCGGCGATCCGGCCGGCGGCGTCAGCGTCCAGCGCGTCGGTCCGGTACCGCAACCGCAGTGCGAGCCTCTCGCTGTCTCGCGACAAGCCGAGCCCTAGTACGACGTGTCCGGGGAGGTCACTGTCGCCGTCGACCGGATCGAACACCGCCTCGGTCGACGGTCCGGCCAGGCGCAGCTCGTGGCTGAGCTGGTCGACCGGGAAGTCCTTGTGCGCCAGCATTTCCAACTCGGCCCGGCGGGTCCGTACCAGCAGTTCCCGCCACGAGTCCGGTGCGGTCGTCAGCCGGCAGGGCAGCGGCGAGCCGCCCTCGACGGCGATGTAGCCCGTACTGACCTCGGGGTCGCCGGACAGCGCCGCGAGCACCTTGGTGTGCGCGGCGAGCACCACCGTGGTGAACGGCATCGCCAGATCCTCGGCGAGCCGGTGCGACGCCGCCGCGACGTCGTCCGGGACCGTCGCCTCGTGCGTGGCGATCCCCGGCACCGGATCCGGCGCCCAACGCGGGAGCGCGGTGGATCCACCGGCGGTGAGCACACCGCTCCAGAACTTCCGGCCGGCCTCGGTCCGCATGCCCGTTCTCCCTCCGCTCACCGTCGCCGCGTCGCGGGATCGTCGTGGCCAGTGCGCGACTCCACGGCGGGATTTCCGCTCCACCGAGCATGCTGCGGCACGTCCTCGCCCTTCATCAGGAAGGAGTCGGCGGCGAGCACCGCGCCGTCGCCCATCGTCACGCCGTAGTGGACGAGGGCACCGACACCGATGGTGCAACCGGCTCCGATCGCGCTGTGGTCGGACTTGAAGGTGCCGTCCTCCTGTGAATGGCACTGGATTTTGCTTCCGGCGTTGAGCGTGCAATCGCTTCCGATGGTGGTGAGCGTCCGCTCCGTCACATAACAGCCGTCGTCGAACACCCTGTTGCCGAGCCGGACTCCGAGCGACCGCCAGATCACGTTCTTGAATGGAGTGCCGTTGAATACGTTCAGGTAGTGGTCGGGCACCTTCCACAGGCGCTCGTGCCACCAGAAGTACGGGTCGTAGATCGAGCACAACCGGGGCTGCAGCGGGCGGAATCTGGTGACGGCGCGCTCCAGCAGGACGAAATAGGCCGCGGTGAACAGGAGGGCGAGGACCAGCGACACGGCTATCGCCAGTTGTCCGAGTACGCCGTGCAGGTCGACGGCGGCGAGTCCGAGTACCGTGACGAAGAAGAAATGAAGCCACCGCACGAAGAGGCCCAAGCCAATGGTGCGAATGTTGTAGCGGTTCTTCGCGGCGAGGTTCCGGCGCAGGTTTTCTCCGGTCCGCAGATGGTCGAACCGGGAATCGCGTTCCACCGAGCGGGGAATTTCGAAGCACGGGGAGCCGAGAAGTCCGACGCCTTCCCGGATTTGGCCGTCGAGAGGAACCATCACCTTCGTCCCGAGAAGGCAGTTGTCGCCGGTCCTCGCGCCCGAGGGATAGGCGATGTGGTTTCCCAGGAAGTTGTGCGGCCCGATCGACGCCCGGGACACGCGGAATGACGTGCTGGAAAATTCCGCGTTCATGATGGAAAGCCCGTCGGCGACCATCGTTCCGCTGCCCACGGAGGCCAGGTAGGGGGTCTCGTGCTGCACGTCCGAGCCAAAGTTCGACCCGGTCTGCTCCACTCGCGACAGGTCGTATCCGAGACCGCGCAGGTAGTCGACGATGTAGGAGCTGTCACCGCAGAGCCAGAGGAAGAACCGCACGTTCGTCAGGCGCGTGATCGCCCTGTGAACCGAGTAGTGAAGGCCGTACAGCGGATAGATCCTGTCGGGCCTCATCACCAGGTTCAGCAGGCGCGGAACGGTGAGCAACGTGGCGAGGCCGACGACGACGAAGCCGAAGAACAGCACGAGGGAGACGATCAGCGCGTCGAGGTAGAGCGCCGGCGACGTGAAGCCCACGGTGCCGGGGGCGAGGACGTCGTTCAGCGCCGGGACCTCGGTCAGCAGCATGTACATGCCCCCAACCGTCAGCGGCACGTACAGCAGGAACAACTGGCCCACGGTGAGCAGGCCGAACCAGGCACGGCGCAGCGTGCCGCAGTGCGTGGGAGCGACCCTCACGTAGTCGACTTCGGTGCGCTGGGCGGGAGATCCGTGCCGGCGCTCGCCGTCCGGGACCCGTTGGCCGACGTACAGCGCCGACGTGTGGCCAAGCTGCGCGCCGTCCCCCATCGACGTGTCGATGTCAAGGACGGTCTTCTCGCCGACGAACACGTCCCGGCCCAGGGTGACCCGGCCGGTCTCGATACGTCCGGCGTGCGCGCGGTAGCACAGGAAGTGCGAGTCCTTGCGGATTACCGTACCGGCGCCGATGCTGAGCAGGTCGGTACAGACCGGAACGGTGCGGGAGAGGATCGTGACGTTCTTGCCGATCCGGGCTCCGAGTGACCGCAGGTACAGCACGTACAGGGGATTGCCGACGAAGAAGATCATCGGGTTGGCGTGGAGCAGAACCTTGACGGTCCAAAAGCGCAGATACGTCAGCCCCCAGACCGGGAATTCACGGTCTCTCCACCGGCCGATCAGGATCCATTTGGCGACGACCGGGAAGGCGCACAGACCCACGAAGACGGCGCCACCGAAGAGAAGCGAACGCAGGTAGATGTCGACCGGCCCCGAGCCGTCGGAGACCCACTCGTAACCCCGGGCGGTGACGATTCCTGCCAGGAACGAATAGCCGAGGAACAGCAGCAACTGAACCGTTCCGCAAAGGACGTACCGCAACGTGCCAGCCGGTTCCACCGCCTGGATCTGCGCCGGAATAGCCGGTTCCGCAGCGGCGGGGGCCGTTTCCTCTAGTGCCACCGCGAGACTTCGGATCGTCGGGCTCCGGTAAATGTCCTTCATCGAGACCGACGGAAGGTCCGCTCGTTTCCTGACCTTCGCGCAGAAATGAGCCATGACGAGGGAATTCGCACCCAGGTCGTCGAAGAAGTGGCTGTCCACCGACACCCGTTCGACGCACACAACCTCCGCCAGCACTTCGGCGAAGTTCTTTTCGGTGTCGGTCACTGGGCCGGCGTATCCGCGCTCGGCAGATGCGGATCCATCCGGCGCGGGCGTCAGAACCTCGACAGATTCTTCTTCCATGCGAACCCCTGAAAAGAATTCCTCCGGTCGCGAATCATCATCTCCGAGTCTCCGTCATCCACTGCCGGGCTGCCACTCGAAGCCGATTGTCCATCAAACTCCGGTGCGCTACGGAGAGTTGATGAACGATCAGAGGAGAGTCACGCAGTCAGGGGGCGGTCTGCCGGGGAGACCGGGGCCGGGAGCACCGTGGAGCCGGTCAGGTAGCGGTCGGTGGCCGCCGCCGCGGCCCGTCCCTCCGCGATGGCCCACACCACCAGCGACTGGCCGCGTCCCGCGTCGCCCGCGATGAACACGCCCTCCGCCTCGGTACGTCCGGTCCGCTTCCGCTGCTCCGCCGACGCGGCGGCGAAGGCGGTGTCCCGGACAAAGTTCCCCCGGCCGTCTACCGTGAGCCCGAGCTGCTCCATCAGGCCGCTGCCCCGCTCGGGGCCACAGAAGCCGAGGGCGAGCAGCACCAGCTCGGCCGGTATCGTCCGCTCGGTGCCCGGCAGCGTCCTTCTGGACGCCGACTCCACCTCCGTCAGGTGCACCGCGCGGACGTGGCCCGCCGATTCCCCTTCGAAGCTCAAGGTGGCGCAGGAGAAGACCCTCGGATCCGTGCCGTGGCGCTCCCGGGCCTCGTGATGGGCGTGGGAGATCCGGTAGACCTTCGGGTACACGGGCCACGGCTCGGTCTCGGGCCGGGTGTCGCCCGGCACGGGGTTTATGTCCAGCTGCGTCACGGAGGCCGCACCCTGACGCAGCGCGGTGCCCAGGCAATCCGATCCGGTGTCCCCGCCGCCGACGATCACCACGTGCCTCCCCTCGGCGGTGAGGGGAGGCGAGGTGCAGTCGCTCTGCCTGGTCCGGTTGGACAGGGTGAGGTAGTCCATCGCCTGATGAATGCCGCGCAGTTCGCGACCGGGAACAGGCAGTTCTCGCCGCTCCGTTGCGCCGACGGCGACAATCACCGCGTCATGGCGCCTCCACAGCTCGGTGGCGTCCAGGTCGCTGCCGACCCGAACGCCGGTGTGGAACTTCGTGCCCTCGGCCTTCATCTGCTCGATACGGCGGTCCAGCTGCCACTTCTCCATCTTGAAATCGGGAATGCCGTAGCGCAACAGCCCGCCGATGCGGTCGGCGCGCTCGTACACGGCAACGGTGTGGCCGGCCCGGGTGAGCTGCTGAGCTGCCGCCAGTCCAGCCGGTCCCGACCCGATGACGGCCACGGCTTTCCCGCTCAGCCGCTCTGGCGGCCGTGGTGGTACGTACCCCCGCTCCCAGGCCTGGTCGGCGATGACTTGTTCGACGTTCTTGATCGTGACTGGATCGGCGTTGACGGCCAGTACGCAGGCGTCCTCGCACGGTGCCGGGCACAGCCGCCCGGTGAACTCGGGGAAGTTGTTGGTCGCGTGCAGCCGCTCGGCTGCGGCGCGCCAGTCGCCACGCGCCGCATACGCGTTCCACTCCGGGATGAGATTCCCCAGCGGGCAGCCGCTATGGCAGAAGGGTATGCCGCAGTCCATGCAGCGCCCTGCCTGCTGGGACACGAGAGGAAGCAGCGGCTGCCCTGCGTGGACCTCGTTCCAGTCGTTCAACCGTTCCTCGACGGGGCGTGCCCCGCTGGGCCTACGCGGGGTCCTGAGGAAGCCGTAAGGATCTGTCATGTGCGCCGCCTCCAGCGCCGGTCCGCGATGCATTACGGCACTTTCACCACTTTACGCGCCCTTCATGGCGTTTTCACTCGGAGAGGCTGCGAGTTGCATGCAGGGGGCACGTTCCTGTGGCTTTTCGAGGACGGCTACGACCGAAGCGAAAATCTGGGGCGCGGACGCGGCGGCCGCGAGGCGCCACCGGCCACCACTGCAGTCAAAAGGTCGCCCTTCGTGGAAGTACGTCGTGAGGGCGGGCATGGCGCGTGGGAGGCCTGCAGGCGGTCACAGCCCGAGTTCGCGCCCGATGAGCTCCTTCATGATCTCGTTGGAACCGGCCCAGATCTTGGTGACCCGGGCGTCCCGCCAGGCGCGGGCCACGCGGTACTCGTTCATGAATCCGTAGCCGCCGTGCAACTGGACGCATGCGTCGAGCACCTCGTTCTGCACTTGCGCGGACCACCACTTCGCCTTGGCCGCGTCCACGGCGGTGAGCTCTCCCTGGACGTAAGACATCACGGCCTGGTCGACATAGGCCTGGGACACCTCGATCTTGGTCACCAGCTCGGCGAGCAGGAACTTGTTGTGCTGGAACGAGCCGATGGACTGGCCGAACGCCTTGCGTTCCCTGGTGTACTCGATGGTCTCCTCGAGGATCTGCGCAGCGTGCGCGATGTTGGAGACCGCGGCGCCGAGACGCTCCTGGGGCAGCCGCTCCATCATGTGGACGAAACCCTGGTCGACCTCGCCGATCACATGGGTGTCCGGCACTCGCACGTCGCTGAAGAACAGCTCGGCGGTGTCGGACTCGGTCTGGCCCACCTTGTCGAGTTTGCGGCCTCGGGTGAAGCCCTCCATCCCGGTCTCGACGCCGAAGAGGGTGATGCCCCGCGCTTTCTTTTCCGGGCTGGTGCGGGCGGCGACCACCACCAGGTCGGCGGAGTAGCCGTTGGTGATGAAGGTTTTGGAGCCGTTGAGCACCCACGCGTTGCCGTCCTGCACCGCGGTCGTGCGCAGGGCCGCGAGATCGGAGCCGCCGCCGGGCTCGGTCATCCCGATCGCGGTGACGATCTCCCCGGAGCAGAAGCCGGGCAGCCAGCGCTGTTTCTGCTCCTCGGTGGTCAGGTCGGCAAGGTAGGGGGCAACAATGTCGAAGTGGATGCCGAGGCAGGAGGCGAGCGCGGCGCCCACCTTGGACAGTTCCTCGGCCAGCACGGCGTTGTACCGGTAGTCACCCGCCTCGGAGCCGCCGTACGCCTCGGAGATCTCCAACCCGAGGAACCCCTGCTGGCCTGCTGCGATCCAGATGTCGCGCGGGAGGGCGGCGGCCGTGATGAACTCATCGGTGCGCGGGCGGACACGGCGGGACAGGAACTCGCGCACGGAGGCGCGGAAGGCCTCATGGTCGGCGTTGAAGATCGGGCGTTTCACGGCCTACCTCGCAGTGTGTGATGACGTTCTTGCTTATCGATGCGGGGGCTCAGCTTTTCTCCCCTTTGGATGCGAGACACAGAACAGCGCACTGAGCGCCGGCGGGGCCCGTCGAGGGCTGCGGCTGGAGACGCTGTCGTCGGGCCGCCGCTACCAGAGCACGCTGTACGGCGAGAGGGGGTGAGAATTCTCTACGGAGCTCCGGGCGACGGTGGGATCGTTGGGGAGCCCTGTCAGAGAACGAGTACGTGACCGGTGCGTGGGGCGGTCCTTCCGGACTGGACTTCGTGCCACACCTGCTTCAGCGCCTGCGGGCCTTGGCTGTGGACGACGTCGACCCATCCCTCGACCACCGGGGCGAAGCGCCGCCATGCGTCGGCGAAGCGGCGGTCCAGGCCCTCGCGTCCCCAGTCGCCGATGCGCTTGCGCATCTGGTCGGGTGCGAAGAACATGCCCGGTCCCGTTTCGGCCAGGGTGCCGGCGGGCCCGGGCTGCTGGTTGGTGACGCCGACGACCACATGGTGCACCAGGGCGTCGCCGAGGTGGGCGCGCAGCGCGGCGGTCAGGGCCTCGTCGCCGGCGAAGTCGGCGTACAAGCTGGGTTCGGGGGAGAGTCGGGAGGCGTCCTCGTACGCCAGCACCCGGTCGTAGCAGCCCAGGCTCTCGGTGAAGGCGACATTGCGCCGCGATGTCAGGCCCACGACCTCGCACCCCCTGCCCTGGAGCAGGAAGGCCGCACCGTAGGCGGTCTTGCTCGACGCGGACGACAGGACGGCGGTGCGGGCGCCCAGCCAGGCGTTGTCGATGATCCAGTCGGCCAGCATGAAGGAGGTCCAGAACAGCGGGCGGTAGAGGATTTGGGCCGGCCTCGCGGATCCGGCACTCGACCCGGACATCACCGCCCGTGCCCTCAGCGCCATGGTGAGCCGCATAACGTATGTCACCTTCGCAGCCGACCAGCCCGTCCCCTTCGAGACACTGGTGCAGACCCTCACCCGACTCTGGACAAACGCACTGCGCATGCCACAGCAGTGAGGACAAGCGCATCGTCTTGGTGTGGCGCTTGCATGCATGCATGCAGGGGCTGATCGCTCCACTGGAGCGAAAGAACGTGGCCGCAACTACGGCAGTGGGCGATGGCCATGATGTCCGCGAGGGCCGCCGACCACTCATCGGCGGCCGACGCGAAGGCGGAGCTGCACGCCTATTTCACAGCGCGCTGGTGTCCGGGCTGGAACTACAGGTCCTGGTTATCCCGGCTCCAGAACGAGCGGACGGCGTCTGATAGTCCTTGGAGTTGCGGCCGCCCGGTTCACAGGGGGCTGTGTGGGTGGGGCCGTGCAGTCGTCACCGGGGAGGGCGGCGAGGCGGCGTGCCGAAGCATCTGGCCGGCGGCCAGCTCGCGATAGGTGGGACTGCTGGTGAGCAGTTCCTCGTGGCGTCCGACCGCAACGGTGCTGCCCTTGTCCAGCACGATGATCCGGTCGGCGTGCTGGACCGTGGACAGCCGATGTGCGATCACCAGCACCGCGCACTCTTGGGCCACGTCCCGCATCACGCGGGTGAGCGCTGCTTCGTTGACGGCGTCCAGGTGGGACGTCGGCTCGTCGAGCAGCAGCAGCGAAGGCCGGGCGAGCAGGGCGCGGGCCAGGGCGACTCTCTGCCGTTCGCCCCCGGACAGGGTGCCGCCACGTTCGCCGAGCAGCCCCGACAGTCCGCCGGGCAGCCGCTCGACTACGCCTGTGAGCTGGGCGAGTTCGACCACGCGCCGGACTTCGGCCTCCGAGGCGTCGGGTACGGCATACGTGATGTTGTCGCGCAGCGTGCCATGTACGACATGCGTGTTCTGGTCGACTACGGCGATGCGTGAGCGGCACTCCGCGCGGCTCAGCTCGTCGGCCGGTCGGCCGTCGAACAGCAGAGTGCCGGAGTCAGGTTCGTAGAATCTGGCCACCAGGGCGAAGACCGTACTTTTGCCCGTGCCGGACCTCCCGACCAGGGCTGTCTGGCACCGGTGAGGAGCAGTGAAGGAGACGCCGCGCAGCACGGGCCGACTCCGGTCGTAGCCGAAGCTGATGTCCCGCAGTGCAAGGGCGGGCTCCTCGTGGCTGACGGTCTGCCGGCTTGCTTCGCGTGTACGCGTGCGGGCGCGGCGTACAGCCGGTTTCTGAGCTCGTGAGGGCTCCGTCGGCAGGGACAGCGCCTGTTCGATGCGCTGGTAGGCACCCATGCCGCGCTGGATCAGGCCGACCGCCCGGAAGACCGAGGACAGCGGCAGGACCAGATAAGAGGCGTAGAGCAGGAACGCGACCAGGTCGCCCAGGGAGTTGGCGTGGCCATTGACCCGCAGGCCGCCGATGACCAGGACGATCAGGAAGGAGCCCTGAACGGCGAGCTCGACGGCCGGGCTCATCACGGAGGCGAGCTTCGCGGTCCGTACCCCGGCGCCGTACGCCGACTCGACGCATGCGCCGATGCGCTGCGCCTCCCGGTCCTCCGCACGGTGCACCCGGACCATCGGCAGGGCGCCGAGCGCGCGTTCCAGGTCGGCGGCGATGGCGCCGACGGAGGTCTGCATGCGTTCCGAGGCGGCTCGGATGCCCTTGAGCAACGAGGCGACGATCACGGCGGCGGCGGCCACCGTCGCCGCGACCAGGAGCAACAGCAGCGGGTCGATCCACAGCATCAGGACGATCGCCCCCGCGGCGACGAGTGCGCCGGTCACCAGGTCGACCAGTGCCTGGGACACCACTTCTCTCAGCAGGGTGGTGTCGGTGGTGACCCGGGAGATCAGATCTCCGCTGCGATGCCGGTCGTACTCCCGCATGTCCAGCCGGAGCAGCCGCCCGATCAGGCTGTGGCGCAGCCCTCGTACGACGCGTTCGCCCATGCGCTCCAGAACGAAGCGGCCCGCCGCGCCCGTCACCGCTTCGCTGACGAACAGGGCGGCCAGGAGCAGGAGCAGCGGCCACAGCACCTGTCCGCGCCCGCTCGCCTCCACGACTTGTTTGGCGACGAGCGGCTGGGCCAGCCCCAGGGCGGAGCCGACCAGCGTGAGCACGGTGGCGACGAGGACGGACGCCCGGTGCCCGGCGGTCAGCCGGTACATGGTGGCGACGGCGGCCCGGGTGGAGCGATCCTCCTCGGTCGCCGACTGTGCCTGGTCCACGACGGTGTCGGTCATCGGCCCGATCGGCTCGTCGCGGCGACCGTGATGAGCCGGGTGAAGTAGTCGTCCGGCACACCTTCGTCCACGGGGCGGCTGTCCGCCTCGATCCAGGCGTGCGCCGTGAAGGGAGGCACCACGCGCACCCCCGTGCACCAGGTCGGCCAGTTCCCTCCGAGGCGGCACAGCAGTGCGGCTCCCAGGGAACGGGGCAGGCAGCCCCTCGGGCCGGCGCACCGCAGGCTCACCGCGCACATGGCGGCCCGCGCGTTCCGGGCCTGGGCGACGGTGGCCGGCCTGGCTCCGCGGCTGGCGAGGGTGAGCACGGCGCGGAGCCTGCGGGGCGGCAGCAGGGAGAGCGCGACGGCGAAGGGCAGGACCAGACGGGCGGCCAGACGCCGTGTCAGGGGAACCCCGGGGGGCCGCTCCAGTGCGCTGGGCGTCGTCATTGGGCCAGCCCGGAAGTGCGCAGTTCCTGTACGAGTGCGTCGACGTCCTGCCTTGCCCGTGCGACGTCGATGTCGAACTCCTTGACGAGCGCGGTGACCGCGTCCGCTTCGTCGCCGCCCGCGATCAGGGTGTTGACCACGAGCGTGGCGGTGGGATTCAGCTCCCAGTACTCGCCGGCGCGTTCGTCGAGGAGGACCGTGCCGTAGTCGGTCTGGGCAGTGGAGATGTCGGCAGCGAACTTCAGTGCCATGCGTGCGCCTTTCTGGCCAGGGAATGTTGCACGGGGCGGGGGCTAGGCGTGCTCCGTCTTGCGGTCGAGCCCGCGCAGCCACACTTCGGCGGCAATGGTCGAGTAGAGGATCGCGTCACGCAGTTCCGGTGTGCCCGGCCGTTGCGCGAGCCGTCGCAGGGCGTTCCCGTCGACCAGGCCCGCCTGTTCCAGCCGGGAGTCCCCCCACAACGCCAGCAGATCGGACCGGTGCTCGCGCAGTCCGTTGGACGCGTCCATCGAGGCGGCTGCCTTGTTGGTGCGTCGCAGGCACGCATCGGGAACGATCCCGCTCATGGCCTTGGTCAGCAGGGGCTTGTACTGCCAGGGCGTGACGCGCTCACTCGGACGCACCGCCAGGCACGCCTCAATGACGCGGTCGTCGAGGAACGGCGATGCCATCGGCACACCGGCCCGGGCCGCCATCCGGTCCCACTGACGGATGATGCGCGTACAGGCACGGATCTGTTCGAGGTCGGCGTGCAGGCCACGGTCGGGGTGCAACGGGACGGCGTTCGCCGCTGCCTCGCGCAGCGCCCCGCGAGCCGCCCGCTCGGCGTCGGGGGTCACCCAGTCGAAGAGGCGTGGCGGCATGCCCCAGCCGAGGCTGGTGCTGACAGTGGCCGGCAGTGGGTCGCGCAGGCGGGCGCTGGAGTCCGCCAGCCACTTGCCGTACGGGCGCCGGTCGGCCAAGGCGCGCGCCGTGCCGCTCAGTGGCCACTGCCACAGGGCCCTGAAGCCGCGCAGCTGGGAAAGGGCGAAGAGCGGTCGGGTGCGCAGCATCCGGTGGTAGTACGCCTCGGAGCACCACGCCACATGGTCGCCGCCGATACCGGTCAGGTGCAGTCGGCTGCCGCGATCGGCCATGGCGGGCAGGTGGTGCAGGACTCGGGAGCGGTCCATGACGCCGATGGTCGGTTCGTCCAGCAGGTCGTCGATGGTGAGCAGATCCTCGTAGACCAGTGGCGAGGCATTGGCGTCCCACACCACGTGGTCGATGTCAGGCATTGACCTGGCGGCCTGTTCCGCCCAGTACAGATCGGTGTCGGCGGGGTCTCGCCCCGGCCAGGTGCTCGCCACGACCTGGGCGGGTGAACGGTTGGCCAGGAAGCAGATCGACGTGGAGTCCAGGCCGCCGGAAAGGTCGCAGCTGACCACACCACCCTGCCGGGTACGGGCATCGACCGCCGTGACCAGGGCTTCGCGGACCAGTGGCGCGCCCTCGGTGAGCGTGCGTACCGGCTCCGGCGGTGTCCACCAGCGCGAGTGGCGTACGGTCCGGCCGTCCGCCGCGACGATCAGCGCGTCCTCGGGGGAAACGGCGGTGACGCCTCGCCACATGGGCGCTTCGGCAAGCGGATGGGGAACGGGCCACAGCAGCCGGACGGCCAGTTGCTTCTCGTCCGGAGCGGTACCGAGCGCGCCGGCGAGTACGTCGGCGCGAGTGGCGGCCACTTGCACGCCGTCGACCGAGGCATGGAACACCAGGCGGAGTCCGGACGCGGTGCCCTGCACCCTGAGCCGCCCGTCGTACGAGGCTACGAGATGGAAACTCCCAGGTAGGGAGCGGGCCAGTGCGTCGAGTTCGGCCAGATCGCGGAGACGCCCAGCATGGCGCCCGAGCTCCTTGGCGTCGATTGGGCAGCAGCCGATGACGGCGAGGGCCGTATGGCCGGCACGCGCAGTGACGATGTCCTCATCGTGCCACTGCCCCAGCAGCCAGGGACGGCCCGAAGCATGCGGCAGCGTGCGCGTTCCGGGGCGGGAGAGGGAGCGGGCCACAGCGGCCGCTTCCTCACGGTCACTGAAGACCGTGAAGTGCGCGTCGCCGGGGCCCGCCCCCGCACTCTCGTGCAGTTCAGTCATGACGTCGGGTCAGAACCGTCGGTCGTCAGTTCTTGCTCAGGATGAGCCGGTCGTTGCCGGAGTTCTGCAGGAGCCCCGTCTTCTTCCGGAACGTCCCCAGCCGGGCGAGCATCGGCGCTTCGTAAGCCTTCTTCATGACCTCTCCTCACATGCAGGTGTCACGACCGCTTCCCTGGCCGGCTGCGAACCGGAGGCCGGTTCACTGCCGCCTGCCCAGGGCTCATCGGGAACCCCGTAACTAGGAAGCGGTGTACGCAATAGCTATGCGCATAAGGGGATGCCCCGACAAGGCCGCCAAGGAAAATAGGACTATAGGTGCGGAGTAAATATGGCCAGTTCCGCCCCCGAGGGCTGCATGGCTGGTCAAATCTGAAACGTTCGACAGGCAGAATGGCACGCTAGAACGAAAAAACGTTCCGACCTGCGTAACGAGAAGCTCACGGCGAGCTAGGCCAGGGCCGCGCGCCGATGATAGTGCGACGGAGCCGACGGGGCGCACACCAGTCCCGCCGCTGTGCTTCCTCGCCTCCGGCACCCATGCTGGAATGGCTGAATACCGCCACCGACCGCTGCTGCCTCACCAGCGGTGCGAGGTCAGACACTCCCGCGGCACGGTAGAGCCGATGCGTGAAGCGGTGCGGAACCCTGTGATTCGCGCCGACCGCATTGGGGGGCAATCGTGTCCGAGAAGGGAACGTTCACCAAATATTTTTTGAAGCGCCTGTCGATTAGGGGTGACCGCACTATGCTCTCTCCCCCGATTCTCAGATGCGACGAGGGCTTCCATTGACTGTCGAATGCGCGGCATGTGCACCTGCAAGCAGGTGATCTCGTCCGTTGCGTGTCTTACCTGGCTGTGTCGGCGAACCGGAAGAAGCTGCCGCCGCGCCAGAGGACGCTGAAGGCGCCAAAAACGATGCACTGCCGCGTTGCTGTGGGGCGGCAGGCAACCGTCGAGCGGCTCGAGTTCACCGCTCCGCCTGCCGCTGATTCGCGGGACCGCCCAGTCATTCGGCCGTAGCGTGATGTTGCCCGCTACGACAGGCGGCAGTCGTGTGCGGCCTCCCGTGATGGTCTATCGCTCAAGCTGGGCGTCGTCGATCCCACTGAGCAATTCCCACCGCGACCGACCCTGCGCAGGGCGGTCGCGGTGACCGACAGGGGGTCACTGATCGAGCATGGGGGAAGCCGGATGGTGCGCAGCGGGGAACGGCAGGCTGGGTTAAGGGTGCGTCGGCGCCCCCGGCCGGTCCGGTTCGGGTGAGGCACCGGGGGCCCGAGGCGGAGCAGGCACGGGTGGTCGCACCAGAGCCGATCCGACCATGGTGGCGGCGGTTCGACCGGGCGCTGTACGCGACCATCCTGTCGGTGCTGGTGGCGGCCGGTGGCCTGGCCTTCACCGGTGTGAGCACGTACTACGCCACCCAGGTCGCCATCGAGCAGCTGGAGCAGTCCCGCGAGGACGCAGGGGCGCAGGAGCGCCGGCAGGCGTCGATGGTCTCCGCCTGGTCGGAGCGGCAGAGGAATGGCGGGATCAGCGGCGTGCTGGCGAACCGGTCGCTGGATCCCGTAACAACCGTCTACGTCAAGGGCACCGCCACGTCTCCCGGAGAGACGGAGGGCCAAAGTTTCCTCGTCCAGATCGAAACCCTCCCACCGTGCTCGGAGATCTCCCTCCCGGCGAACGTCGTGGGAAGCGAGGCAGACGAGTTTGCGGCGGACGCGCGGGTCCGGGTGGAGAGGTCTGGTTCCGTGACGCGCAGAGCCTGAAGTGGAGGCGCTGCCTGACGGCTGGTCAGGTTGGTGCCGCAGTAAATGTCGGATTTACTGCGGCGCGCCGATACTCAAGGCCCTGCTCATGAGTCGGCGTAGCCTGCGCGTGACCACGACTGCCGCTGCCCCGGGGCCGGGTGCGATCCGCAGGGCGAGCGAGCCGCCGGACGTTGCGTATGACTGAATCAGCATGACACCGTGGCGTCGGTCCGGGACGACGGTACGCCGCAGTCCGGACCCGGTAGCGCGGACAGTGGTGTAGAGCGAGGAGCCATCGGCGCAGCGCACCCGGGCCCATACGTCCCACACGTCGAGTCCGTAGGCTTGGCGGCCTGCCAGCATGTCAAGGCCACTCAGGAGGATTTGGGCGGTCCAGGACGGACCTTCCAGTCCCTGTCGGGCGTTCAGTGGGGTGCTGCGGGTCAGACCGACACGCCCGTCGCTACGGCGCCGTAGCTCGATGTCCAGGGACTTGGGATCTGCGGCGGCCAGCCGCCCGTACAGCTCGTGCACCGTGATGCGCAGGTGTCCGGGCCGCACTCGGATGTGCGGCTCGGCGTCGATGCTGACCGGTAGTCGGCTCAGCGGCTCGCTCTCGATCCTGTCCAGCACGATCTCGGGTAGCTCCGCCGCCCAGACCGGGCGCCCGTCCACGCACGCGTACGGCGGGAGCAGCCGGGCCGGGTGGTTGCCGAGTGCGATGAGCCGCGTCAGGTCTCGGGGGCGGTCTGTGCCGGTGACGACCCGGGCGAGCCAGCGGGCGGGAGCGCCGGCGGCGCGCAGGTCCGACTCATCGAAGGAGGCCAGGTGCTCCCGGGTATGCCGCCACCACTCGACATGGTGATCGTTGTGATGGGTGCCCAACTCCCGGACGTACATCCGTAGGTCGTGGTCCAGGAACTTCGCTCGGGCAGCGTGGGCCATGTGCTTCTGGCCTGCGTTTTCGAACACCTCGACCGCGCTGCGGTGTGCTTCCAGTCTGCTGAGCCAGTTGTCGACACTGCTACGGGCCAGTGAGATGGATAGGTGTGCAGCCGAGCGGCGAACGTGCCACAGGTAGACGGGGTCGGGAATCAGTGCGATGCGCGGCGAGGCGGCGAGCAGCCGCGCGGTGAACACGAAGTCCTCGTAGCGGAAAGCGCCGTCTGGGAAGGTGACGCCGTGCTTGGACAGGAAGGCTCGGGAGTAGAGCTTGTTGACGCACAGCGTGTCGCGCACCAGGCGTGGCAACTCGGCGGGGGACTCGAGGACCGCCGCGCGGCGGTACAGCTCATGCTGCCAGGGCGTGTCGCGCCTTTCGGGCAGCTCGCGTCGCAGGCAGGCGCCCGCGACGACGGGGGCCCGGTGACGTACGGCGGCGGTGAGCAGGGCGTCGATGGCGCCGGGCGGGAGTTCGTCGTCGCTGTCCAGGAACATCACGTACGGGGCGGTGGCCTCGCGCAGGCCGTCGTTGCGGGGAGTCCCGCAGCCGCCGCTGTTGACTGGGCGGCGTACGACTCGGACCCGGGGCTGGCGGCGGGCGATTTCCGCAACTACAGCGGCGGTGTCATCGGTGGAGGCGTCGTCGATCACGAGGATCTCGGCGACGGCCGGGCCCTGACGCAGTGCGGACCGCACGGCTTGCCCGATGTGCCGCGCATCGTTGTAGCCGATCACGATGACGCCGACTTGGCCCGTGGACCGGCCGTGGTGGTTTCCTGCTGCCATGTGCGGTAGATCCGTTCCAGTGACCGTGGTTTCAGCTTCCCCAGACCCTGCCGGTACACAATGCGGGCTTATGTGTATCAATATGTATGTAATCAAGGAAAGTTGAGTCGCGCGCGCCGTAGCGCCTTTCGGTGTCCCCTTCTCCCCTTCTCCCCTGCGGCGTGGCACGTGTTGGCCATGTCGGTCGAGATGGAGCGCCCGCAGCGTGGATCAAGGACGCTCGTCGGCGCCATCATCGCGGACACGTCAGCGCGATGCTCGAAGTGGCCGGACCGTCCCCACGTCTCCTGTCAGCGGTCGATCTCGTCGAACAAGCCCTCCCAGCGGTCCAGCACGGCGGGCAGCTCGAGGGGAGAGACGTGGGACCGGGCGGCAAGGCCGTAGCGTCGGCGCCGGTCCGTGTCGTCAGCGAGCTGCCGCAGTGCCTGGGCGAATGCCGCAGTGTCCCCGGGCCGCACCAGAGTGCCCGTGCGCCCGTCGTCGATGAGCTCTCTCACGCCTGCGGACAGATCGAAGCTCACGCACGGCACACCGCATGCGGCTGCCTCCGCGAGTGCCATCGGGCGTCCCTCACGCTCGCTGGTGAGGGCGACCACCGACAGCTCCCGGTAGACGCCCTCGATATCTGACTTGCTCCCCCGGAAGTGCACTCGGTCACTGATCCCGAGGTGGGCCGCCTGTTCACGCAGGGCTGGCTCCTGCGGCCCGTCGCCGATGAGGTGCAGTTCCCAGTCCGGGAGATCGGCGAAGGCGAGCGCGAAGGCATCGATGAGCCGGTCCAGTCGTTTGACCGCTTCCAGGCGGCCGACCGCGCCGATGCGCCGAGTGTCCAGTGGTGCCGGCCCGAGGGGCAGGAAAGGCAGTGGGTTGGGCATGACGGCGGCGTTGGGCAGCCGGTCGCGCTGGAAGGCCGCGGCGTCGCCGTCACTGAGGAATACCGACTTCTCCAGGCGTGGGTAGTGGCGGCGGATCAGATTCAAGTGGGCTGATCCCCGGGCTTGGGCGAACGACTCGTGGTACTGCCCGATGCCCTTCAGGTGTGGCCACTTGATGGATGAGAGCCAGTCCACCGCCCAGGGGGAGCCGATGATGACGTAACCGTCGTCCACGGCGTTGAATCGCTGCGTCAGCTTCGCCCTGGCCCGGTCGCGCTCGGCCCGGGCAGCTCGCGCCGCGCGCATTCGGGTGGGGCTGAGCCGCTCGCTGAGGCGCTTGGCGTACCAGGCAGGAGACGGTGGACTGGAGTAGAGAGTGGTGTGCCGGTAGGCCGGCGCGCGGTGGTACTCGTGCGGCTCGGGGCTCGGTCTGATACCGATCAGGTCGACCTGGTGCCCGCGCTCCGCGAAACCCTGGGCGAGGGTGTGCAGTACCCGCTGTGATCCTCCCATCGAGTCGACATCGATGCCGACCAGGAAGAGGTTGCGCCGGTGTCTGGTGGTGCGCGTCTCGGAACTCATCTGTTGCCGCCTTCGAAGAACAGGTCGACGACGGTTTCACTGGCCCGTCCGGTCTCGTGGGAGTTGAACGTGGCCTGGAAGCGGGCGTACGGGTCGGCCCACTCCATCTGCACCCGGTCAAGCTCGCCCATCACCTTCGCGAGTTCTCCGGTGGTGGTCAGCATCGGGCCGGGGGCGATTTCAGGCAGGTTGTAGTAGGTACCACGAGCACTCGTGCTGTACTCCTCGTAGTCGTCGGTGAAGAGCAGGATGGGGCGCCCGAGGTTCGCGTAGTCGAACATCACGGACGAGTAGTCGGTGAGCAGCGCGTCCGAGGCGAGCAGCAGGTCGTTGATGTCGGAGAACCCACGGCCGTCACGCACCGCGTGTCCCAGTTCGCGGGGAACGGTGAAGCGTTCGTAGTAGTGCGGGCGTACCACGACGACCCACTCGTGGCTCGTCTTGTCGACCAGTTCGGCCAGGTCCACCCGGATCGACCCGCCCGTGCTGTTCCCGTCCCGGAAGGTGGGCGCGTAGAGGAGCATTCTGCGTCCCTCAGGGATTTGCAGCCTGGCTCGCGCAGCCCGGGCCCTTTCGCGCTGTTCGGGCTCGTCGAAGCGGACCAGCACGTCGTTACGGGGGAGCCCGCATGCCAGCAGCTCACCGGTGAACTCGTTCGCCCGGACGAAGGTGCGCTCGAATTCCTCGCTGGGCGAGATGAGCGCGTCCCAGCGCGAGATCATGTCGCGGTGCTTCTGTTGCCGCTCGGGGCTGCCGAAGCGCAGCGAGGGCAGATCGAATCCCATGTGCTTGATCGCCTGGCCGTGCCAGGTCTGGAGGTAGCGGGTTCCGGGCCGCTTGGGGTAGATGGAGGGGAAGCCGTGTGAGTCCACCCAGTAGCGGGCGCGCGCAAGGGTTCGGACGTACTCCCAACTGCCACGCTTGACCAGGCGCACTCCCTCGGGGAAGGCCGAGCGGTCACCCGAGTACGACCAGACGGCGCGTAGCGGCGATCCGCGTCGGACCAGTTCCTCATGAATGTAGCGCGGGCTGTCGGCATAGCCGCGGCCTTCTAGTGCTTCGAAAACAATGAGCTGGTTGTCTGCCGGCAGCTTGAGCAGCTCGTGATAGATGAGGGCTTTGGCCCGAGGCCCTGAAAATCGGCGCTGCACCTGCCGGACTCTTTTGCGTACGGGCCAAAGGTGCGGTGCCATCGTCTCCGCGCGGGCGAGGGCGCGGGAGCGCGTCCAGGTGAATTCCAGCCGCCCTGTCCCCCTGCCTTCGCACGCCACTCGGACATCGTGCCCGGCGAGCATGCCGTGCGACGGCAGGTGTGCGCGCAACGGGGGCAGGTCACCAGGCGCGAGCACGACGTCGTTGCGCTTTGTCCCCAGCCGTTCAAGGACCACCGTGGGATGACGGCGGCCTTTGAATCCCTTGGCACTCAGAGGGATACGCCGCAGGTCTAGCTCGATGAAGGCGGTGTACACATCCCGGCCCCCTCCGGCGAGTACGTACTCGAAGGGGATCTTCAGCGGTTCGTCCCCGGCGGAGAGCCACAGCTGCGTGGTCACCTTCTCGGGGCCGCGGAGCAGTCGCGCCGGGTCGTACGTGCGCAGCGTGAGGCGCAGCACGCGGCCCGCCGGTTTCAGGCTGTGCACCTCGTGCCGGATGGGAGCGGCCGTGAAGGGCTGCTCATCCAGGTGCCACTCGCTGATATCCAACTCGTGGTCGCAGTCGTGCGTGTGGTCAGCGGGGGCGGAGCGCCCCCAGTACATCCGCCCGGATTCTCTGGCCACCCTTCGGGGGGCGATCCTCGGGCGGCCGAGGCTCCGGGAACACTCGATCGCCTCGTCGAGGCGCCCGGAGCGCAGCAGATACTGGCAGATGCGTTGTTCCCGGCAAACCGCGCTGATCGCTTCGTCAGTGACCTCGTCGAGATAGGGCGTCAGCAGCTCGGCGAACTGTTCGGTCCACTCCCTCTCCCGGAAGGGAAGATCGCCCAGATAGAGGCGCAGATCGTGACGGAGAAACTTCTCATCCTTGAATGGGCGCAGATCGGCGTTGCCGCTCGCGATGAGGAAGCTGTCGATGAGCCGGGCCACGGCGATCCGGTCCGCCACGTTCCTGAGCTTGTGACGGCTGGAGGAGATGGACAGGCCGGCCGGATCAGCCGAGAGCCGCCAGGTGTAGACCGGCCAGGGGACGACGGCAAAGCTGCGGGCCAGGGTGAAGGCCTGGGCCGTGAACAGCTGGTCCTCATAGTGGATGCCCGGCGGAAATCGCAGATCATGGGAGGCGAGGAAGTCGGCCCGGTAGAGCTTGTTGGTGGAGAGATGGTCGTGGAAGTACTCCGGTGCCTGGCGAATGCCTTCAACAACCCTGACTTCGTCGAAGAGTTCCGGGTACCACAGCCTTTTGGTCTTGGTCTCCTCGAAGAACCTGGTGACCTCGCCGGTGACGAAGTCGACTCCGGTTCGCTCCGCGACGAGCAACAACGACTTACAGGCATGCCGGGGAAGTTCGTCGTCGCTGTCGAGGAACATCACGTACGGTGCACGTACGGCCGCCATACCCGCGTTGCGTGGCGCACTGCATCCGCCACTGTTGCTTTCCAGCCGAAGGTAGCGGACCCGCGGATCCGCGGCCTGGAGCTCCCGCGCAACGGCCGGCGTGGAGTCGGTCGAGCAGTCGTCCGCAATGATCACTTCCAGATCGCGGAGCGACTGGCTGAGCACCGACCGTACCGCCCGGGTCAGCCGCTCAGCGTCGTTGTAGACGATGACGACGACGGAAACATCCGGCACAGGCTTCTCATTCCACTCAGTTCGCCGACTGAATGCCAATTGCAGCAGGCTCCTCGCACGGCGGCCACCTGAGACGGCTCTTCCGCTCTTACTCAGTCGTCGACAGCGCAGTGCCCCGACGACTCTCTACGGTGCGGGCCTTCGAATGCGTTCCACCTTGTAGTAACGCGACACGCACTGTGCGACCCAGTCCCTGGCGTAGTTCGTCGTCATGTACGGCTCGGCGAGACCGCCGATGCGGAGGGGACGGTAAGGAACGGCCTTCGAGCCGCTCGCCACCTCTTTGCGCACCAAAAGATCCTGTCGGTCCCAATCCACCGAACGAATCACCGTGTCCTTCGCCATGCTCTGCACGATGGGGACAAGACCGGCCACGGCCCACAGGCTCGCGACGGCTGCGACCGTGAAGGCCACAGGGCGGATCAGGCCGCTCGACAACCGCCGCCCGACGATGGCCCTGCCGGCCAGCACGCCGTACGCACACAGCAGGAGCAGCATCGGAAAGAGGAAATTCGTCCAGGCGCGGCCATAGGTCCAACCAGTCGGGCCATAGCCTGTGCGCAACGCGAATGCGACACCGAAGGAGCAGGCCCCTATCAGCAGGACGGGGAGCAGCGCGAGCAACCAACGACGGCGGCGGCTAACGCCCGTCTCAGCGCCTGACCCCTGTGCAGCGGGCCGGGTCCTCTTCTGTGCGGTGGGACGCCGCTGATCGACCGCGGTGAGCCCGATCATCAGCCCGACTGCCAATGCGGCGAGGTACGCCCGCTGGGCAACGACATTCTCCCAGATGTGCAGCCAGTCGTAAGCCGTGGCCTTCAACTCGGTCGATGACAACGGGGACCTCTGCTGTGGCTGCTGCGTGCGCCGCCATGCCGCGCCGGGAGAGGTGTAGAGCAGCACGAAACCACTCGTCAGGCCCGCACACCACATGAGGCACCAACCGGGTGGAAACCAGTCTCTGACAGATCGCAACCCGAACAGCAGGATCACCGCCGCGGCGCCGGCAAACAACCCACTTACGATGGTGAAGGGCTCGCTCAGGGTCCCAATGGCGGCGCCCATCGCCAGGGCGGAGCCGAGTGCCAGCCGCTTCCCGACCGGGCTGTCGCGCCGTGCAGCTGAGAAGGCGGCGAGCACACTCCACACCGCCAGCACACTCGGCAGAGTGTGAGAGATCGTCGCAGGCGCCCAGAGCAGAGCCTGGTAGCCGCTCGGGCCGGCAAAGAAGAGCAACACCACCAAGACGGTGGCAGCCGCGACGACCACTGGAAACGGCACTTCCCAGCTGAACAGGCGAAGAACTGCCCGCGCAAGAAGGGTCAGCGCCGCAAGGAGGGCGAGTACAAGAAAGAGCGGAAGGTGCTGCGGCCCTGACAGTCCGTTTATATAAACGATTCCCGTGACAAGAGCATTGGTGATGCGCCCGTTCTGGGTTTCGTAGAAATCGTGGGTGATCCCAAGGAGCCCAAGGTCCCGGCTCTTCCAAGCTGCGCACCAGTCATCCGACGTGAATCGAACACTGAGTCCGAGGAAGCTGCCTACCGCCAGCAGGCTACCTGCTGCCACCGCGAGTACCAGGGAAGCGAGGACCAGTGACTTCCGCTGCTTAGGCGGAATGGGAAACGGTAACATTCCATGCTCTATCGGGGGGATAGGGGTCGATCGCGCCCGGACACACGTGTATGGCGACGCCGTGACACGCGACGCCCCTTGCCCCCTGTGTAAGGGGCGACAAGTGCTACGGAGCAACGGGCCTCGAAGTTACTCATGGTGCACCTCGAACACCTCCACCGGCCTCGTCTCCCAAGTGGAGAACATCATTGTCACCCGAAAGAATGAGCAACGACACCTCTGGATTGGGTGGCGATGCCTGACACACGAAGCTGGGATACCACGCCTATCAACAGCCGATGCGGACTGCGGACATCGTCGAGATGCGTGGCAGTGCCGAGATCCTCTTCCGCCTCGGCGGCCAACCGGACAGCGGGCAAGGTCCGGACGATCGGTGCCGCCGAAGCCATCGCCCGCGTGAGGATGCTCGACGTCCTCACGCCTGATCGGCGGTTGGACCTGCTCATTGATCTACGGAACGGTGTAGCTCACAGCGCGTCCGGACACCAGGCCACGGCCCTGCTGCCGACGCTGGCGCAAGGCCGCGGAAGCTCTGCTGACGGACCTGGGCGGCCCACTGAACGCTTTCTGGGAACGCTGGACCACCGCGGGTCCGTCTGGCGTTGGATGACAAGCACGGTGAGATCTATCGAGACGTGCAGGTCCGCATCCGGCAGGCCAAGTACGTCTGTGAAGACCGGTTCGCTGGACTACCTGGCCGATTAATGGACCGGGCCCAGGACGCGGGGGCCAACTACATCGAGTACGCGCTCGTGCGCATGGAAGGACCCGACCGCGTGGCCGTGAATGTGACTTGTTGACGCGCGTCGAGGAAGACAACGCCTGAAGGACCGTCCACGAGCAATGAAGGCCCCGGCATCCCGCCCGGGCCTCGTATGTCGCGCGAACTTGCCGCTCAGATGATAAATTCACATAGGTTCATTTTGTGAGTGTGTCACAAGTAGTGACGTGCTGCCGCGCAGAACGACATCACGCTATGCGCCATTTGCGGTTCTTCGCCAACGCTCTGAGTTTTCTCGAACTAGGAGTGAAGCGCGATGGTTCTCACTCTTCTGCTGATCATCGTAGTGATCGTGCTGGCAATCGTTGGCGGGGTGATAGAGGCTCTTCGCGTCGCCGATCAAGATGACCCCGATCCCGACTAGTTATCGGTTCCAAGTCGAGTGGGTGGCGAGGCGTTCGGCTGCGCTGAGTTCGGACAGCGGGATGCGGTGCAGCTTGTCGAAGACCCCCGGCCCCTTCCAGCGGTCCAGGCGCCGCCCAACCCCAGCTCTGGCTGAGCCGGTCCGCTACCGGCTGCGGTCCGGGCGCCTTCACCGGCCGAGGCAGCAGCAGAGGCTCGATCGCCGTTCGCAAGTCCGGCAGCGCGCCGGACGAATCCGCTCGGCCTTCAAGTGCCCTGCCGCCGCGAAGCCCGGCTACCTGCTGGTGCCCCTGATTGCACGATGGGCCCTCAAAACCGCCTCCGATAGGTCACGCGCCGCAGGGTGTGGGAGCCCAAACGCCGCCAGCTTGCGCACCTGCGCCTGCGACGCCCGGTACTACCGGTCCCGGCTTTTGGGCTGTCGCCTCGTCCGACGGGGACGGCAGCCAGCAGGCCGCTGATGTATGCGGCCTTGGAGCCGCAGTCCCCTGGTGGCGCGTGACGGAGGTTGCCGTGACGGGTCAGCAGATGTTGGTGCTGTCCTGGTGCCGGACCTGCCACGCCTGAGCCGGCAGAGAAGGAGACCAAGGGTGCAAGCGATCGCCGACCAGTACATGTAGCGGTAGTTGGTCACCGGCAGAACGGGCAGGTAACCGAGCACGTAGACCGCCGCGCTGATCCCGAGGGCCCGGACTGGCATGGCGAATGTCCCGCTGCCGGGGCGGACGGACAAAATGATTGCGATGGTGAGCCAGAACGATCCCGCGAAGAGAACCGGCAGATCCCGGGCCGCGCCGTCGACGTAGGTTTGGAGCGCCTTCCCCAAGCCGGGGTGCGAGAGCTGGAGTCCCTGGTCGTTGGGGCTGATCCCGGGGTGGTACTGGTAGCGCGGTTCGAAGAGAAACTCCGAGAAGAGTTGCAGACGGTACTGGAGATAGCCCGGAACGTGGCTGGTCATCTCGCTCAGCCACAAGGATGTGATCTCCTCCGGGTGGGCGACCGCCGTGAACGCCCCATGCTCTCCACGTCCATAGCAGGACCAGTACGAGTCCGACAAGGAATTGACGCGCTTGCACTCCTTCGCTCCGGCCACCAGACGATCCCGCAGGTCCGGCGTCACGGCTGCCGACTGCAGTTCGTCTACGTCCAGGACGTGAAGCAGGTCGTCGAGCATGATCTGCGAGATCTGGTGCGTCTTTACCGGCCGTGCGGCCAGCGAAATGGTGGCGGTGGACGCGACCAACCCGAGGAGCAGGGCCGCCGTGGTGATGGTCCAAGTCCGGCGTCCGGGCCTGGGCCAAAGTGCGAGAACGAGCATCACGAAGACTGGGATTGCGGCGAACACCGCGTTCTTGCGGACCAGGATGGCATAGATCATGAAGAGCGCACCGAGCGCGAAGAGGGCCCATCGCAGGCCGGGACGGCCCGGACCCAGGCGCAGCCCGGTGAGCGCGATCGCGGTGGTAGCGAGGAGCGCGAACGCCATGTGGACGTCTTTCCATACCACTCCGACGAAGGTGAGGACGTACGGGAGCAGTCCGAGCCCCAGGATGGCCAGGGCCCCCGAACGGCTTGCCGTGGCTTCATGGACGACACAAGCGATCACCCACAGCGCCCCCCAAAGGATGACGGCCTGCAGGACGGCCATGGACGCGAGCGTGCCGGTCGCCGCGATGAGCGCACGCCATACGAGGCTCATGATGGGTGGGTGCCAGTCGCTCAGGGGTTCCGTGCCTGTGGCCTGTTCGAGCTGGAAGAGGGAGTCATAGCTCAGATATCCGGGAGCGAATACCAACGTCGTGGCCAGGCAGCATGCCGCGGCGATGATTGCCAGAGCCCAGATCCAGCGCCACCTATACAGGACCTGCCCGATTTGTCCCATGAGTCGGGATGCTAACAGCGCGGACAACCGGACACGTGCTGACTTCGGCGTAAGCGAGTCCAGCTCAAGCGGCGACGAAAACGTACCGCCGGTAGGTGAAGAACCGGACCAGCGTGGCGACTGCCCAGCCGGAGATGCGGGCGGTGTTGTCGCTGAGAGCCGAGTCAAGCCCAAACAGATGCCTGGACAGGAATACCGCGCCCGCCGTGATGGCGACGCCGATGAGGTTCACCACGGTGAACAAGACGAGCTCGGCGACCGCATTCTTGCGATGCCGCTCCCGATAAGTCCAGTAGCGGTTCGCGACCCAGCTGAATAGTGTCGCGACGACCGTGGCCAGCACCGATGCCTGTACGGCCGCGCCGCGCATTGGGCCGCCGCCGGCCCCTGGAAGCCCGAAGACCAGCAGTGTGTAGCCACCATTGTCCAATACGAAGGCGAGAAGTCCGACGGTCCCAAACTTGGTGACTTCGCGCCAGATGCCGCTGGTGGCATCGCGCATGCGCAGAGTCAGAGACACGATGAACGGCATAAGAGCCAGAATAAGGGCCAAGATCGCGGTGTGCCTGTACACGTCCGGACATCTCCCTCGCGCAACATGGGACAGAAGCCCATGCATCCGAGGAGAGCCCGTGCGCCCGACCATCGCCTGCGTCGTACCGTGCCACAACGAGGAAGCAGCCGTGGGCAAGGTGGTGCGGGATCTGAGAGCGGCGCTTCCCGAGGCCGACATCTACGTCTACGACAACAACTCGACCGACCGCACCGTGGCAGTCGCCCGCGAGGCGGGCGCGATCATCCGGGAAGAACCGCACAAGGGCAAGGGCAACGTCGTACGGCGCGCCTTCGCCGATATCGACGCCGACGCCATGCTCGTCATCGACGGTGACGACACGTACGACGCCGCACGTGCCCGTGAGATGGTCAACCTGTTGTTCAATGGGCCATACGATCAAGTCGTCGGCACCCGCCACCAGTCCGACGATGACGCCTACCGTGCCGGACACTCCACCGGGAACAAGCTGTTCACCTGGGCCGTGCGCACGCTTTTCGGACGCGATGTGACCGACATGCTCAGCGGTTACCGCGTATTTTCCCGGCGCTTCGTCAAGTCCTTCCCCGCGCTCTCCCGCGAATTCGAGATCGAGACCGAGATGACGGTCCACGCGCTCAGCCTCCGGCTCCCCACAGCAGAGATCGCGGTCGGCTACAAGGGCCGACCGGCCGGCAGCGAGAGTAAACTCCGCACATACCGCGACGGCTGGCGCATCCTGGGCCTCATCCTCAATCTCACGCGCCGTGAACGACCCTCGCTCTTTCACTCAACGATCGCGGGCGTGATCGCGTTGGTCGCGATCATTCTCGGTGCCCCTGTCGTCATCGACTTCCTCCGCACAGGAACGGTTCCACGCCTGCCCACTGCGGTCCTCGCAGCCACGATGATGACCATTGCGGCCCTCGTTCAGCTCTTGGGTTACGTCCTCGCTGCCGTCATGCACATGCGGCGGGAGCAGTCCCGGCTCATGCACCTCGCCTACCCCGCGCCGGGGGAAGTGCCGAACCGTGTGGACACCGGAGACAGCCCCGTTCCGGCCCAGGAGCCTTGACCGGCGGGGCGGACGCCAGTCCACCTCAACCGCTCCGCAGCCCGGACATCCGTGAGCGGGACGGCCTCCACTCCGCCTTTCACCCGGCTCCGCCATCATCAGGCGTCTACCACCGACCAGTCGCCTCAGGCGTCGCGCCGCGGCCATGTGGTGCGCGGTGGCAGGTCAGTACTGGCTGGTCGTGGCAGCCGGTCTTGTGCTTTTCCTGTCCCCAGAGGTGCGTGGGCGAGAGCCGACAAGCGATCTCAGCATGCCGACTCCCGCCACGACCGCGGCGAGGTGTAGTACCGCAGCGACGGCGAGGTTTTCCGGCAAGGTGACGTCGCTGGGGCGGGCCAGTGCCACGAATAGCGTGAAAGGCAGTTTCCAGCCGCTCCAGGCGAAGAGCGAGCCCGACCCGAGCCAGCCGAGCGTCAGCAGGAGCCGGTGGGGCACTCGGGTGGGACGTTGTGGCGCGAGCGTCCAGACGGCGGCGGATCCGGCGAGTGCCCAGAGCGCACCCACGCCCGTCAGCAGGTAGCCATTGGTGTCCCGCTGCGCCGGGTGTGCGACTCCGAGGGTGCCGCCCATTGCCCAATACGCCCAGGCAAGACCGACGACGGCTGCGATGGCAGCTGCCCATGGCACAGCGGTACGGCTACCGTCCCCAACTCGCGCGGCGAACGCTTCCGGCCAGCGCCGCCGCAGGTAGGCGGGGAGCGCGAGGGCCAGCCCCAGCCCCATCCCGACAAAGCTGGACTGGATCAGTGGGCCTTCCCAGCCAGGCATGGCAGAGTCGTCGCCCCCACTGTTCGTCGCGCCGCCGCGCGCAGCATCCAGCACCGTACTGAGCACGGCGTACGGCAGGATCGACACGAGGAGCCCTGCTCCCGTCCAGGCGCAGAAGGCCACCAGCCACTCCGGTACCCGCATGCCCCAGGGCCGCACCAGGGCGAGCGCCAGGGCGATACCGATCCCCGCCATGCCGATGGTCACGGTGTTGAGGAGGACCCAGCCGGCCGGGTTGAAGCCCTCCCCGATCGGCGCCAGTCCCAGCAGCGAGCCGATGACCCACGACACCTTGATCAACAGATAGGGCGACATGGCCAGCGCCGCCCCGTATCCCGCGCACCGTCCAACCCGGTCCCAGCGTTCCATCCGGAGACCCCTTCCTCAGCAGGGCTCCAGCCTCGGGCATCACCCTGACCGTGTACGTCCGCCACGGGGAGCGTTCGTCTCCGTCGGACGGCGGAGCCCGGTCTCGTCATCCAGGCGGACGGGCGCGCGAGCTCCCGTCACGAACGCTCACTCTTAAGCCTCCGTCGCACCCCTGTGGGCGACAGACGGAGCGCAGGCCTCGAGACCGGTTTCGAAGTCTTCCCGCAGATAGTGCAAGTCACGGACATGTCCGGGACACGGCTCTGAGCAGGCCTGACAGCGGAAGCCTGTCCGGGACAGCCCCTTCCTGTTGTCCCGGAATCCTCCGAGCCAACAAGCTCTTGGCGTCGCCCAGCAGGGCGAGACCGCCCCCAGTCGGGGGAGGGCATCCAACCGAAAAGGGACACCAGAGAATGCCTCGTACTCGCAACATCCTGACGCCCATGGCCATGGCAATTGCGGCGGGAACCCTCGCTGCGACCGGAGCGGCCCCCGCGGTGGCTGCCGCACCCACGCCGTCCGGAACCACCCCTGTCACATCGTTCGTCGGCTGCGCCTCACTGACCAGCAACGCCAACGGCAGGGCGCAGGTCAAGAACATATGCAGCAGGACGATCAACGCCACCGTCTCCGTCGACAATGCCTGGGATCCCAACTGCAAGAGCATCGGCGCCGGGAGGTCCGTCACCTTCACCTGGGACTCGACTGACGGCAGGGCGGAATACGCCTACGACTGCTGACGCTCGGCAACCAGCCGCTCTGAAGCCGGCGTCCTGCGGCGCACAGCCGAAGGCCACTGAACGGCTGACGGCGTCAACTTCAGCCGCTCCGCCTGGCGCACAGACGGGGTTGAGGAACGAGCGTGCCGGATCGTGCGGTAGCGGCCGCCTTCCGCACTGCCACGGATAACGGGGCCGCTTCATACAGTCCCGGACGGACGGAACCGCGGCTCACAAGAGCGGCCACCCGCCGAGGGGCTTCGGCTTCTTCTAGGGCGTGTGTCGAAAGTAGATCTTGATCGTGGGATGATCTTGGTTCGTGTCGCGTGGAGACCTGACGGACAAGCAGTGGGCAGTGCTTGAACTGCTGTTGCCGAACGGCAAGAAGTCCGGCCGACCGCCGATATGGACCAGGCGGCAGCTGATCGACGGTATACGGTTCCGGGTCCGCACC
>NZ_JAGGOK010000023.1 GCF_018614615.1 Streptomyces sp. ISL-100
AGCCGGGAGAGCACTTCAATGCCCCCGATACCCAATAAGCCAGCATGTGACGGAAAAAGAGATCTCAATGACACTGCGGCCGCCTAAAAACGCACAAAACCCGGTGAGTTCACGCATTGGTTGCCGACACGACATGTGGAGAGTTGGAGTCCGCCATATCCGGCGGTTGTTCTTCGCTGAGCCGACTGCCCAAACCGAGAACCGCGCGACCACCGGGGGAGAGCCGTGCTCATCTCAATTGTCGTCCCGTGCTACAACGAAGAGGCGATTGTCCGCCGCTTCCACGAGCACGTGACGGAAGAACTCGGCAGCCTCGGCCACCCTGTCGAACTGGTCTATGTCGACGACGGAAGCAAGGACCGTACGCTCGCGATCCTCCAGGAGATCGCCGAGACCGACCCGCGCACGCGCTATGTTTCCTTCAGCCGGAACTTCGGCAAGGAGGCGGCGATGCTGGCCGACCTGCGCAACGCCTCGGGCGACGCGGTCGTCATCATGGACGCCGACCTCCAGCACCCGCCGTCCCTGGTCCGCCGGATGGTGGCGCTGCACGAGCAGGGCTTCGATCAGGTCGTCGCCCGCCGTACCAGGACGGGCGACCGGGTCACGCGTACGCTCACGGCCCGGGCGTACTACCGGCTCATCAACCGCCTGGTCGACGTCGAACTCGTCGACGGCGTCGGTGACTTCCGCATGCTGTCCCGCCGCAGCGTCGACGCCGTACTCGAACTCACCGAGTACAACCGGTTCTCCAAAGGCCTTTTCGCCTGGGTCGGATTCAGCACCGTCACCTTCGAGTACGAGAATGCCGTACGCGAGGAAGGCCGCTCGAAATGGACCTTCTCGAAGCTGCTCAACTACGGACTCGACGGTCTCATCTCCTTCAATGACAAGCCGCTCCGGGCAGCGCTCTATCTCGGCCTGCTGCTGGTCGCCGTGGCCATGGCGTATTCGACGTGGATTGTCGGTGTCGCCCTCGTGAACGGAGTGGAAACCCCCGGCTATGTGACGCTGCTCGTCGCCGTCACCGCGCTCGCCGGAGTCCAGATGCTGATGGTCGGCGTGGTCGGCGAATACGTCGGCCGTATTTATTACGAGGTGAAACGGCGCCCGCACTTCCTCGTGCAGGCGACGAACGTGGAGCCGGCGTCCGCCACCGCGTCGCCTCTGACCGAGAGCCGGGAGCTGGTACGCCGGTGATCCGCCGCCAGCTGGTCAGGTTCGCCCTGGTGGGAGTGGTGAACACCGGAACGTACTACGCCTGCTACTTGCTGCTCCTGCCCTGGCTGCCGTACGTCGCCGCGCACGTCCTGGCCTTCGCCGTCAGCATGACGGGCTCTTTCTTCCTGAACTGCCGCTTCACCTACAACACGCGGCCCACGTGGCGGAAATTCCTGCTCTTCCCGCTCACCAACGCCGCCAATTTCGTGATCACAACGAGCGGCGTCTATCTCCTCGTGGACGTCCTGCGCCTCAACAGCACGTACGCCCCGCTGATCGCCGCGTCGGCCGCGATCCCGGTCACTTTCGTCGTCTCCCGCACGATCATGCTGGGCGGACCCGTACGGGTTTCCCGGTCCTCCCGGGACAGCGCATCCACGAACACGAACGAATCGTTGGGCGAATCAGTGGCCCGGACCACTCCGACTGCCTAACATCGATCACCGCAAGGTCGTTCGTCGCACTGTCGTTGCTATGCCGCACGATCACCGCCGGGAGGCACCCTTTGCACCGCCGCCGTCGCACCGCGCTCTCCGTCTCCGCCGCGCTTCTGATCGCGTCGCCGCTTCTTGCCGCGTGCGGCAATGAGGCGCATCCAGGAGCGGCGGCCGTCGTGGGCGGCGGCCGTATCGAGGTCTCCGCGCTCCAGTCGCAGGTCAAGGACGTACGCCAGGCCCAGCAGACATCGCCGCAGGCCGCCCAGCTCATCGGCTCGACCGGGCAGCTCGGCCGCGCCAAGCTCTACGACCTCATCGTGGACAAGATCGTGCAGCGGGCCGCGGACGACGCGGGTGCGACCGTGAGCCGCAAGGAGATCCAGAAGGCGCGGGCGGACGCGGTCGAGCAGGCGGGCGGCGAGGAGCAGCTGGCCGCGATGTACCTCCAGCAGCGCGGCGTCGCTCCGGACCAGATCGACGACGCCCTGCGCCGGGACGTCCTGGTCGGCAAGCTCGCCGCGAAGATCGGCGCGACGAACACCCCGGAGGGCCAGCAGAAGGTGAACGAGGCGTTCGTCGCCGCGTCGAAGTCGCTCGACATCGACGTCAACCCCCGGTATGGCACGTGGGACGACGAGAAGATGGAGCTGGGCGACTACAAGGCGCCGTGGATCACCCAGGTGACGAAGGAAGCGGCGCCGGAGGCGGGCGCGTAGCAGGAGGGCTGGCCCCCGGGCTGTCGTACCGCCGAGGTACGTTCGACACGTGACCAGCGAAGCATCCGCATCCGAGCCCGGCCGTATCGTCCTCCTCACCGCCAGCCACCGCGTCGCGCCGGGGCTCCTGTCCTGGCCCGCGTGGCAGACGCTGCGGGCGGCGGACCTCGTGCTGTGCGCCGACGCGGCTCACCCGCAGCTGCCGTACCTGCGCGAGGCGGGGGTCACCGTCGAGCACGCCGCGCCGACCGCCCAGGAGCTGCTGGACGCGTGCGAGGGCGGCCGCACCGTGGTCGTCCTCCCGTCCGGCGAGGGCGACCAGGCCCTCACCGACGGGCTTGCCCGCCTGGCCGGCTCGGGCCGGGTCCAGATGCCCGACCTGGAGCTGCTGCCCGGCTCGTACGACCTGCCGGGCGCGCGCCTCCTCGACCTGGTCCAGGTGATGGACCGCATCCGCCTCGAATGCCCGTGGTCCTCGCAGCAGACCCACAAGGGACTCGCGAAGTACGGCATCGAGGAGGCGTACGAACTCGTCGAGGCCATCGAGGACGGTGACCGCGAGGAACTCCGGGAGGAGCTCGGCGACGTACTTCTCCAGGTCGTCTTCCACGCGCGTATCGCCCAGGAAGGCCGCCCGGAGGACGGAGCCGAGCCCTTCTCGATCGACGAGGTCGCCGGCACCATCGTCGACAAGCTCATCCGCCGCCACCCGCACGTCTTCGGCGACGACACCGCCGAGACCCCCGAAGAGGTCAAGGCGCACTGGCTGCGGACGAAGGCCGACGAGAAGCAGCGCGACTCGGTCACGGACGGCGTCCCCCTCGGCCAGCCGGGCCTCGCCCTCGCCGCGAAGCTCTCCTCCCGCGTACGCACCGCGGACCTCGACGTCCCCCTCCCGGCGGGCGAAGGCATCGGCTACGAACTGCTGGCCATGGCGGTACGGGCGGAGGCGTCCGGCGTCGACCCGGAAGCGGCCCTGCGCGCCGCCGCGCGCGCGTACCGCGACGCGATCCGCGCGGCGGAGGGCCACACCGACTAGGCGTTCTTGGAGTCCTCGCTGGGGCGTCATCCCCAGCCGGGCGGCAACAAGCTCCAGGATTCCCGCTTGATCCAATTGCCGAACTCGATCGGCTGCGCACCGCCGCTGTGATCGAGGGACAGCGGAACGATCAGACCGCACGTGGCCCGCCCGTCCCACCACACCGTGCCGGCCAGCGGGCCTGTAATCACCAGCAGCGTGAAGAATCCGCAGCCGTGGTCCCCTGCGATCACGGCTCCTGCTGTCTTCCGGTCTTCGAATTCCTCGCACTCCGCGTCCCAGGCATTCCAGGCGTCCCCGTAAGACCGCTGGTCGGGGAAGTCCTGGGCCTGAGGCTCGCGCGCATCCAACTCATCATCGGCGTCCGCATAGGAGTCGGGGTGGGGGAAGGGGACGGACAGCAGTTCGCGTCGCGTCGCGCTGTTCTCGGCCCACCACCAGCCCCGCTCCGTCCGCTCGAGCCGAAACACGGCTCCGCCCGCGCTGACCTCCAACAAGTAGGCGCGGTATTCGTCCGGGAAGGAGACCCTGAGCTGCCGCTCAGCCTCAGCCACCTCCGCTTCGGTCAGTGGCTGTGGCATCGAAGGGCGCTTCATGGGAGCGAGCCTAGACACGGGGGATCATGCCGTGCCACGAGGTTTGTCCGGCACTGGTCCAAAGGAAACGGCCCAGTTCCGCTGATTCCTCATCCCAGGTACGGCGCTGATCGTTTCTCGAGGAAGTGCTGGAGCCGGAGACGCTGTGTGTGGTGCATGGGGAGCGAGTCGAGTTCCGCCGCCGGTACGAAGCGGAGCTCCGTGGACTCGTCCGAGATGGCGAGCGTCCCTCCGGTCACCCGAGCCGTGAAGCAGACATTGAACTGGCGGCGTACTTCGCCGTCGCTGTAGGCGATGACGTGGCGGGGATCGGTGTAGGTGCCGACGAGACCTGTGATCTCCACGTCCAAGCCGGTTTCTTCCTTCACCTCCCGCACGGCCGTCCCGGGCAGCGAGTCCCCTATGTCCATGCCGCCTCCGGGCAAGGCCCACAGATCGTTGTCGCGGCGGCGCTGAAGCAGGATGCGCCCGGCGTCGTCCGTGACGACGGCGGAGGCGGCGACGATGAGGCTGTTGGGCTTCGGGGCGTGCGGATCGTCGTAGTACTCGGTCCGGGACATGGGGTCAACCTTCCACTGCTCGGGCGGTGGCCCAGACGGCGTCGAAGCTTTCGGTGTAGGTGGTGAACATGCCACCGTTGCCGTTGCGCCGCAGATGCCAGACCGGCGCCGCGTAGGCGTTCACCCCCCAGACATGGCTGTTCACCAACATCTGGTCATCGGCGCGGTACACGCTGTTGTAGAGAGTGGTCCCGTGCGTCCGCAGCTCACTACCGGCCACGTCGGCCAGCGGCCGGTAGTGCATCAGGGCAAGACGACAACGTGACTCGATGCCGTGCCCGAAGCGCTCTTCCGCTCCCCGCTGCTGGACGTTGGGACTGTCGGCGTCGCCAAGGGCGACGCGGATGGTGCACCCCTCGACGGCCCGTTCCCGCAGCAGTTCGTTCAGCCGTGGGTACGCCTCATGAAGGAACACGGCGGCGTACACCAGCAGGTCGATATGTTCCTGAGCCCGGGTGATCAGGTCTGCGAACGCCGATACGGGGAGGTCTGCCCGCTGGTCGTACAGAGCGACCAGTTCCGAGCTGACGGCCCGTGCCGCGCGGGGCTGCCGAAGCGCCGGCCAGAGTGCGTGCACGTCTTCCCCCAAGGTTTCAGCAGCCTGTAACGCCGTTGTACGCCGTGGCGTCCGACCAAGGTTGATCCACCGTTCTACGGACTTGGGGTCGACGTCCAGCACTGCCGCAAGGGCCGCGTGTGTCCATCCCCCAGCCGCCATGACGGCTCGCAGTCTTTCGTTCTGCATGTGAGTGTCCCTCCCCGAGTGCGGACGCCGATAGGGACGTTTTATTCCCACTGGGACGTCCCGAAGTGGGGTTTTGGGGAGGTTCCCACGTCCTGGTGACAGCCGGAACATCGATCCATGGTCACCAAGGGCAAGACAACAGCGGATGACGCGCTCAAAACCGGCAGACTTGCGGCGGAGCGCCTGGCTGCCGCGCTCAAAGCGGCAGGCTTCACGCTCCCGAGTCTCACTGGCGATTTCCCAGTCATGGACAGAGCCATGGTCCAGCTCGGCGGACTCTGTGCCGAGGACGCCTTCCGACTCGCCCAGTGGGTCGGGGAGCGGACCCGGTGAGCGCCGCAGCCGACGGCGCTGAACCTCGCTCTCTCATGACAATGCGCGTCAGCCGCGACAGCGGGCGCACATACGGACCGACACGTTAGTGTGTGCAGGTGACCTCTCGGTGATCCTGGACAACCCCTTCCGGTTTCCGCCATGTGAATGCACCCGCTGTTTGCCGGACGGAGCGGGTACGGCTGGACCCGCTCAGCCGTCCAGTGGCTGAAGGCGAAGGGATACGGTCGACGGCGTGCCGCACCACCAGAACACTCCCGAACCCGCGTCCGAGGGCCCCGTGCCCGAACTCTTCACCTGGGAGTTCGCCACCGACCCCTACCCGGCGTACGCCTGGCTGCGGGAGCACTCGCCCGTGCACCGGACGGTGCTGCCCAGTGGGGTCGAGGCGTGGCTGGTGACGCGGTACGCCGACGCGCGGCAGGCGCTCGCCGATCAGCGGCTCTCCAAGGACCCGGCCCACCACGCCGGCTCCGCGCACGCCAAGGGCAAGACCGGCATTCCGGGCGAGCGCAAGGCCGAGCTGATGACGCACCTGCTGAACATCGACCCGCCGGACCACACACGCCTGCGGCGACTCGTATCGAAGGCGTTCACGCCGCGCACTGTGGCCGAGTTCGCGCCGCGCGTGCAGGAGCTGACTGACCAGCTCATCGACAGGTTTGCGGCGGAGGGCAGCGCGGATCTCATCCACGACTTCGCCTTTCCACTTCCCATCTACGCGATCTGCGACCTGCTCGGCGTACCGCGCGAGGACCAGGACGACTTCCGCGACTGGGCGGGGATGATGATCCGCCACGGCGGCGGGCCGCGCGGGGGAGTGGCCCGGTCGGTGAAGAAGATGCGCAACTACCTCGCCGAACTCATTCACCGCAAAAGGGAAGAACCGGGTGACGACCTCATCTCGGGCCTCATCCGCGCCAGCGACCACGGCGAGCACCTCACCGAGAACGAGGCGGCGGCGATGGCGTTCATTCTGCTGTTCGCCGGGTTCGAGACGACCGTCAATCTGATCGGTAATGGTGTGTACGCGCTCCTGCGCCACCCGGAGCAGCGCGAGCGCCTCCAGCGCGCGCTCGCCGAGGGGGATACGGAGCTGCTCGCCACGGGAGTGGAGGAACTCCTGCGCTACGACGGGCCGGTGGAGCTCGCCACGTGGCGGTACGCCACCGAGCCGCTGACCCTGGGCGGCCAGGACGTCGCGGCCGGCGACCCCGTGCTTGTCGTACTCGCCGCCGCCGACAGGGACCCCGAGCGCTTCAGTGAGCCGGACACGCTCGACCTCTCGCGCCGCGACAACCAGCACCTCGGCTACGGGCACGGCATCCACTACTGCCTCGGTGCGCCGCTGGCGAGGCTGGAAGGGCAGACCGCTATCGCTACGCTCCTGCGGCGCCTGCCCGATCTGCGACTTGCGGTGGAACCTGCCGATTTGCGGTGGCGTGGCGGCCTCATCATGCGCGGACTGCGCACCTTGCCCGTGGAGTTCGACGCCGAAACAAGGTGACGCTACGTCAATTCGAGACCTTCACGTGATCTACGCTGCATCGACTTGTAACAAACGTTCGAGTACGGCTACGTTCACCGTCAACCTCAGCCGTCACTCGAAAGGCCACCGCATGCGCTCCGGGAACGGTAAACACCGCCGCCCCCGTCAGGCTCCAGCTCTCGTCGTCGCGGCAGGAGTCGCCGGATCGGCCATCGCCATCCCGCTGCTCGGCGCGACCGGCGCGAACGCTGCCGAAGCCACGACCTGGGACCGCGTCGCCGATTGCGAGAGCGGCGGCATGTGGAGCGCCGACCTCGGTAACGGCTACTACGGCGGGCTTCAGTTCTCCCCGGAGAACTGGCAGAAGTTCGGCGGTACGGCGTACGCACCGCGCGCCGATCTCGCCAGCCGCTCCCAGCAGATCCAGGTGGCGGAGAAGGTGCTGGCCGAGCAGGGGCCGCAGGCGTGGCCGAGCTGCGCGCTCATCTCCGGCCTGACGGAGGGTGACGACGCCGCCCCGGGCGACGGTGCGAGCGCCGAGCCGACCGCCGAGCCGACCGCCGACGCGACTGCCGAGCCGAAGACCGACACGTCGACTGCGACGCCGGAGAGTTCCGAGACCCAGGAACCGGCCGACGCGACGACCGAGGCGCCCGCCGGGGCCGACGGTGACAGCGTCAAGATCGACGAAGGCGACAAGGGCGAGTCCGCGACGCCGTCCGAGGACGCCGAGACGTCTGACGACCCCGAGACCCCCTCTTCGGAGACCGCCTCGCCCACCCCCGAGGAGGGCACCTCCAAGGGCAAGCACCGCGGCGAAGAGGCCCGGGAAGCTGACAGTGCCATATCCGGCGATCCGGGCATCGGGCGCGAATCGGGGCGCCATGCCTCCCGAGGTGACGGATCGACACGTGACGCCGCCAATGCCGACGGGGAGTACACCGTCCGCGCCGGTGACAACCTCTGGGCCATCGCGGACGCGCACGACGTGAGTGGCGGCTGGGCTGCGCTCTATGCCGCGAACGAGAAGACCGTCGGCTCCGACCCGGACCTCATCGTCCCTGGCCAGCGCCTCGATCTGGGCTGATTTCGGGGGGTAGTTCGGGCCGCTATGTCCAGTTTGAAGCAAGTGAGACAAGGGTCTCTTTGCCCCAACTGGCGGGCGCGGCCCGGACGGTCCGCCCGTTCCGCCCCTGACCTGCGTGGATGTGGGTCAGGTAAGGGCACGGAAGGGCGATATCTCCCTGATGGGCCTCTTTGAACATCAAGGGCTCATGTGTTTACCGTCAGACCGCTCGCCACCGCGGGCCCCGTCGACCGTCACGCCGAATCCTGCCGTCGGTCGGGGGGAACTGACGCGTAAAGCGCCGTAGGCAGGAGCGGGGGACCCAGGTAAGCGCCGGGCCCGGACGTCGAAAGACGAACGGAACCGGCTTGGGGTTAAGCCACGCGACGCAGGTCGTCGTGCGGCCGGGCACTCACTTGGCCCGAACCCGACAGCTCACCTCGTAGGCGTCGGTGAGGAGATGTCGCATGCTGTTTTCCAGCAAGGCCAAGCACCGTGCCCCGTCCAAGGCCATGCGTTTCGCCGCGTTCGCCGGTGTCACCGGCGCCGCTGTCGCCGTCCCGCTGATGGGCGCGACATCGGCCTCCGCCGCTTCCGTCGAGACCTGGGACGCTGTCGCCCAGTGCGAGTCCGGCGGCAACTGGTCCATCAACACGGGCAACGGCTACTACGGCGGCCTGCAGTTCTCCGCGTCCAGCTGGGCCGCGGCCGGTGGCACGCAGTACGCCCCGACCGCCGACAAGGCGTCCAAGGCGCAGCAGATAGCCACCGCCGAGAAGCTCCTCGACATGCAGGGCCCGGGTGCCTGGGCCTGCGCCGGTGCCGGCGGCCTGACCAACGACGGCGTCGACCCGGGTGTCGACATCTCCGGTTCCTCGGAGAAGCAGGAGCAGGCCGCCCCGCGCGCCGCCGAGCAGCCCGCCTCGCGCAGCGAGGTCCGCTCCGACCCCAAGGCCGAGACCGCGAAGCCCGCCGCGCCCAAGAGCATCAAGAAGGGTGACGGCGAGTACAAGGTCAAGACCGGCGACACTCTCGGCAAGATCGCCGAAGCGAAGAAGGTCAAGGGCGGCTGGGAGAAGCTCTTCGAGCTGAACAAGGACATCGTCAGCGACGCCGATGTCATCTACCCGGGCCAGCAGCTGCACCTCGGCTGACCCGGCGACACCCCCACACCACCCCGGCCCGGCGCGCTCCCCCGTACGCGCCGGGCCGGGGTTCTGCCGTACTGACCAGAAGAGTTACGTCCGCTATTGCGGGTATTCGGACCTCTTCTTGTCCCAGGGGGCGGGCGAACGGCCGACCGATGGCCCCGAGCCGGTTAGGCTCTTGTCGCAAGGCCAAAGTGACCCTGCACCCCATAGCGTCACATCCCAGAAGGAGATGCTCGTGCCGTCCATCGACGTCGTCGTAGCCCGGGAAATCCTGGACTCCCGAGGCAACCCCACGGTCGAGGTCGAGGTCGGCCTCGACGACGGCAGCACCGGTCGTGCTGCTGTTCCGTCCGGTGCCTCCACCGGAGCGTTCGAGGCCATTGAGCTTCGCGACGGTGACCCGAACCGCTACCAGGGCAAGGGTGTCGAGAAGGCCGTCCTCGCCGTCATCGAGCAGATCGGCCCGGAGCTCGTCGGTTACGACGCCACCGAGCAGCGCCTGATCGACCAGGCCATGTTCGACCTGGACGCCACCGAGAACAAGGCATCCCTCGGCGCCAACGCCATCCTCGGCGTCTCCCTCGCCGTCGCGCACGCCGCCTCCGAGGCGTCGGACCTGCCGCTCTTCCGCTACCTCGGCGGCCCGAACGCGCACCTGCTGCCCGTTCCGATGATGAACATCCTCAACGGTGGGTCGCACGCCGACTCCAACGTCGACATCCAGGAGTTCATGATCGCGCCGATCGGCGCCGAGTCGTTCTCCGAGGCCCTGCGCTGGGGCACGGAGGTCTACCACACCCTCAAGTCCGTCCTGAAGACCAAGGGCCTGTCCACCGGCCTCGGCGACGAGGGCGGCTTCGCCCCGAACCTGGACTCCAACCGCGCCGCGCTCGACCTCATCCTCGAGGCCATCCAGCAGGCCGGCTACATCCCGGGCGAGCAGATCGCGCTCGCGCTCGACGTCGCCGCGTCCGAGTTCTACAAGGACGGCTCGTACGAGTTCGAGGGCAAGTCCCGCTCGGCCGCCGAGATGACGGAGTACTACGAGGAGCTCGTGGCGGCGTACCCGCTCGTCTCCATCGAGGACCCGCTGTTCGAGGACGACTGGGCCGGCTGGAAGGTCCTCACCGACAAGCTGGGCACCAAGGTCCAGATCGTCGGCGACGACCTCTTCGTCACCAACCCGGAGCGCCTGGCGCGCGGCATCGAGGAAGGCGCCGCCAACTCGCTGCTCGTGAAGGTCAACCAGATCGGTTCGCTGACCGAGACCCTGGACGCCGTCGAACTGGCGCAGCGCAACGGCTTCAAGTGCATGATGTCGCACCGCTCCGGTGAGACCGAGGACGTCACCATCGCCGACCTCGCCGTCGCCACCAACTGCGGCCAGATCAAGACCGGCGCCCCGGCCCGCTCCGAGCGCGTCGCCAAGTACAACCAGCTCCTGCGCATCGAGGAGATCCTCGACGACGCGGCGGTGTACGCGGGCCGTTCCGCCTTCCCGCGCTTCAAGGGCTGACACCACAGCACAGCCAGTCGTACGTACGTCCCCGGCCGCGGTCCCGTACCGTGTCCGGGGACGTACGTGCGTAACGGCAGGGGAGGCGGGAGACATGGCCGGGAAGGACCGGGACCGGTTCTCCACTGCGACCAGGATTCGGCTGCTCGGCGAGCAGACCGCCGCCCGTGTCTACCGCTCGCAGACCCGCCGTCAGGCCCGCCGCTCCCGGCTCACCGGCCGGGCCGCGCTCCTCGTCCTGGTGCTGTGCTCGCTGGTCGTGGCCCTCGCGTACCCGATGCGGCAGTACGTGTCGCAGCGCGGCGAGATCGCCGACCAGCAGCAGAGGATGCGGGAGGCCGGCCGACGCGTCGAGGAGCTCCGCGACGAGAAGGCCCGGCTCAAGGACGACGCGTACATCGAGCGCCTCGCCCGCGAGCACCTTCACCTCGTACGGCCGGGGGAGACGGGCTTCACCGTCTACGATCCCGATGCCCGCGACAGGCGCCGCGACGACCAGGGCGGCGCCGACCGGCCCTGGTACAGCAACCTCTGGGACGGCGTCGACAAGGCCGACCGTACGGGCAACCAGTAATCACCGTTCACCGTTCACCAGTCACCACCAACACGAAGGCACGAACGCACGCATGGACGCCGCACCCCCGACCACCCCGCGCACCGAGCCCACCGAGGCGGACATCGCCGCGTTCAAGCTGCAGCTGGGCCGCCCGCCGCGCGGACTGCGCGCCATCGCGCATCGCTGCCCGTGCGGACAGCCGGACGTGGTCGAGACGGCCCCGCGTCTGGAGGACGGCACGCCGTTCCCGACGCTGTACTACCTCACCTGCCCGCGCGCGTCCGGCGCGATCGGCACGCTTGAGGGCTCGGGCCTGATGAAGGAGATGCAGGACCGGCTCGCCGAGGACCCGGAGCTGGCCGCGGCCTATCGCGCGGCGCACGAGGACTACATCCGGCGCCGGGATCTGATCGAGGTCCTGGAGGGCTTTCCCAGTGCGGGCGGCATGCCGGACCGGGTGAAGTGCCTGCATGTTCTGGTCGGTCACGCGCTGGCAGCGGGCCCTGGCGTGAACCCGTTCGGGGACGAGGCGCTCGCGCTGCTGCCCCAGTGGTGGGCGAAGGGGCCGTGCGTGACGCCGGGCGAGGCCCCCGCCGAAGGCTGATTTCCCCTACCCGCCCCTTCCCGAAGCCGCGGCGCTGCCCCAGACGGAGGGTGCAGCCGAATCCAGCCCGTCCGGGGGCTTGCCCCAGTTCGAGAAGGGGCGGGGTGGGGAACAAAACCCACGACCACCACCAGGAGCACGCATGACTCGCGTAGCCGCCATCGACTGCGGTACCAATTCCATCCGGCTGCTCGTCGCCGACGCCAACCCCGTGACCGGCGAGCTCGTCGAGATCGACCGTCGCATGCAGATCGTCCGGCTCGGCCAGGACGTCGACCGCACCGGCCGCCTCGCGCCCGAGGCGCTGGAGCGTACCTTCGCCGCCTGCCGCGAGTACGCCGAGGCCATTAAGGCCCACGGCGCCGAGAAGACCAGGTTCGTCGCCACCTCCGCCTCCCGCGACGCCGAGAACCGGGACGAGTTCGTACGCGGCGTCCTCGACATCCTGGGCGTCGAGCCCGAGGTGATCACCGGTGACCAGGAGGCCGAGTTCTCCTTCACCGGCGCGACAAAGGAACTGGCGGGCCGCGAGGACCTGACGGGGCCGTACCTCGTCGTGGACATCGGCGGCGGCTCCACCGAGTTCGTCGTCGGCGACGGCCACGTGCGGGCCGCCCGTTCCGTCGACATCGGCTGCGTACGGATGACCGAACGCCACCTGACGCGCGACGGCGTCGTCACCGACCCGCCCACGCCCGGCCAGATCACCGCGATCCGCGCCGACATCCGCGCCGCTCTCGACCTCGCGGAGGAGACGGTGCCGCTCCGCGAGGCGCACACTCTCGTCGGGCTCGCGGGTTCGGTGACGACCGTGGGCGCGATCGCGCTGGGCCTTCAGGCGTACGACTCGGAGGCGATCCACCACTCCCGCGTCCCGTACGAGCGGGTCAAGGAGATCACCGGCGACCTGCTCGCCGCGACCCACGACGAGCGGGCCGCGATCCCCGTCATGCACCCGGGCCGGGTCGACGTCATCGGGGCCGGAGCGCTCGTACTGCTGGAGATCATGGAGCGGACCGGGGCCCGGGAAGTCGTGGTCAGCGAGCACGACATCCTCGACGGAATCGGTTGGTCCATCGCCTGAGCGTCGCCCGCTCAACGCCTCAGCGAAGAACTTCGTGAAGTTCTTCACAAGGAATTGGGGCCTCTCGGCCTACGAATCTGGGTCCAGAGCCCCTTTGGAGCCTCAACTAGGCGGTGCCGATCGCTTTTCGGACCGCTCCGGGAGCGTTACGCCGGTGTGAACCGGGCCCGGAGCCGACCGGTGGTACACCCCCCGAAATCCCCCGTGCGTCCAGCTCACGGGGGGTTTTCAACGTCCGCCCGTACACCGTGGTTCCCCCGCCGCGCCATGACCTGTGTCACGTGGGCGGCGGAGTGTAGCAGAGGTACTCAAGGAGCTTGTGAAGGGGCTCACGAGCCACCCCCCTCCGAGGGGTGGATACTCGATGGCATGAGCACCACGGAGCGTCCCAGGATCCTCGTAGTAGGCGGTGGGTACGTAGGCCTGTACGCAGCACGACGCATCCTCAAGAAGATGCGGTATGCGGAAGCGACCGTCACGGTCGTCGACCCGCGCTCGTACATGACGTACCAGCCCTTCCTCCCCGAAGCTGCCGCCGGCAGCATCTCGCCGAGGCACGTCGTCGTACCCCTGCGACGCGTCCTGCCCAAGGCCGAGGTGCTCACCGGTCGGGTCACGACCATCGATCAGGACCGCAAGGTCGCCACCATCGCGCCGCTCGTCGGCGAGGCTTACGAGCTGCCCTTCGACTACCTCGTCGTCGCGCTCGGCGCCGTCTCCCGCACCTTCCCGATCCCCGGCCTGGCCGAGCAGGGCATCGGCATGAAGGGCGTGGAGGAGGCCATCGGCCTCCGCAACCACGTCCTGGAGCAGCTCGACAAGGCCGACTCCACGACCGACGAGAACGTCCGCCGCAAGGCGCTGACCTTCGTCTTCGTGGGTGGCGGCTTCGCCGGCGCCGAGACCATCGGCGAGGTGGAGGACATGGCCCGCGACGCGGCCAAGTACTACACCAGCGTCAAGCGCGAAGACATGCGCTTCCTGCTCGTCGACGTGGCCGACAAGATCCTTCCCGAGGTCGGGCCCGAGCTCGGCAGGTGGGGCAAGGAGCACCTCGAGGGCCGCGGCATCGAGGTCTACCTCAAGACCGGCATGGACTCCTGCGTGGACGGCCACGTGGTGCTGAACAACGGCCTCGAGGTCGACTCCAACACCATCGTGTGGACCGCCGGCGTGAAGCCGAACCCGGCTCTGGCCCGCTACGGCCTGCCGCTCGGCCCGCGCGGTCACGTGGACACCCGGACGACGCTCCAGGTTCAGGGCTCGGACTACATCTGGGCCGCGGGCGACAACGCCCAGGTCCCGGACGTCGCCGCCCGCAAGGCCGGCGTCGAGAACGCCTGGTGCCCGCCGAACGCCCAGCACGCGCTGCGTCAGGCCAAGGTCCTCGGCGACAACGTGGTCTCCGGCATGCGGGGCTTCCCGCAGAAGGAGTACAGCCACGCCAACAAGGGTGCGGTCGCCGGTCTGGGCCTGCACAAGGGCGTCGCGATGATCGTCATGGGCAAGATGAAGATCAAGCTCAAGGGCCGTCTCGCCTGGTACATGCACCGTGGCTACCACGGTCTGGCCGTGCCCACCTGGAACCGCAAGATCCGCGTCGTCGCCGACTGGACGCTGGCGATGTTCCTCAAGCGCGAGGTCGTCTCGCTCGGCGCCATGGAGACTCCGCGCGAGGAGTTCTACGAGGCCGCTAAGCCGGCCCCGGCCCCGGCCGCTGCCAAGGCGGGCGCGCCCGCCGGCAACGAGAAGGCCAAGGCATCCTGAGGCTCCAGCGGTAAGCACGCTCCAGCGGTAATCAGTACGCAGTAACGCAGCCCGAAGGGCCGCCCGCCATCCGTGGTGCGGGCGGCCCCTTCGGCGTTCTCCGCGACGGGCCGGGTGCATGTAGACGCCACTCGCTTTGCTGATCCATTGCCCGCCATCGGGATGCTGCGAGACACCCGTCGGTGTTATCTCTGGTGAACGCTCAGTAATCCGGGCAATACTGTCACGGAGGTGTGCACCATGGCTGACGCCGCCCTGCGGCTGACCACGCTTGCCGAGGAACTCCTCGGGACTCCACTACCTGTCCGTATCCGCGCCTGGGACGGAAGCGAATCCGGCCCGGCCGACGCTCCGGTCCTCGTCGTCCGAAGCCGCCGTGCGCTGCGCCGCCTGCTGTGGAAGCCCGGTGAACTCGGTCTGGCCCGTGCGTGGGTGGCCGGTGAGATCGACTTCGAGGGCGACCTGTACGAGGCCCTCGACCGCATCGCCGGACTGCTCTGGGACCGCGGCGCCGAGACCAAGTCCGCCATCCACCCGGTGCGCGACCCCCGTGTGCGCGCCGCCGCCCGCGGCCTGCTGGCCCTCGCGGGCCCCTGGCCGCCGCCGCGCCCGCCCGCCGAAGAGGTCAGACGTCGCACGGGGCCGCTGCACACCAAGCGCCGCGACAAGGAAGCGATCAGCCACCACTACGACGTGGGCAACGACTTCTACGGGCTGGTGCTCGGCCCGTCGATGGTCTACTCGTGCGCGTACTTCGACGATTCCCCCGGGTCCGTTGGGGGGTCGACCCTCGAAGAGGCCCAGCACGCCAAGCTCGACCTCATCAGCCGCAAGCTGGCGCTCAAGGAAGGGACGCGGCTGCTGGACGTGGGCTGCGGCTGGGGCTCGATGGCCATGCACGCGGCGCGCGAGTACGGCGCCCACGTCACCGGCATCACCCTCTCCACCGCGCAGGCGGCGTACGCCCGAAAGCGCATCGCCGACGAGGGCCTGACCGACCGCATCGAGATCCGGGTGCAGGACTACCGGGACGTCAGGGACGGTCCGTACGACGCCATCTCGTCGATCGGGATGGCAGAGCATGTCGGCTCGGTCCAGTACCGGGCGTACGCCGACGACCTGTTCGCCCTGCTCAAGCCCGGCGGCCGGCTGCTCAACCACCAGATCGCGCGGCGCCCGGAGCCGAACGAAGAGGCGTATCACGTGGACGAGTTCATCGACGCGTACGTCTTTCCGGACGGCGAGCTCGCGCCGCTCGGCCGGACCGTGGGGACGCTGGAGGAGGCTGGCTTCGAGGTCCGTGACGTCGAGTCGATTCGTGAGCACTACGCCCTGACGCTGCGTCAGTGGGTCGCCAACCTGGAGGCGAACTGGTCGGAGGCGGTACGGGCGACCTCCCGGGGGCGGGCCCGCGTCTGGCGGCTCTACATGGCGGCCTCCGCGCTCTCCTTCGAGCGCAACAAGATCGGCGTCAACCAGGTCCTCGCCGTACGGCCGGGGGAGGACGGCGCGTCGGGTATGCCGCTGCGTGCCCGGACCTGGGATCCGGCGGTCCGATAACGGCCCGATTGTGACTTTCTAACCCCTTTGGTGGCTGGATACGTTCAGCACTTCGGGCTCGGCGAGCGAGGCGGGAGCACAGGATCTGACCGGCCTGTGCCCCGCCTTTTCGCGTGCCCGCAGTGTCATGAATGCGTCACGAAGCAAGGGGGACCCACTTGTTCCGCCTCAGAAGGACGTGGCTGCCTGTGCTGGCAGCCACTCTCATGACCACCGCCCTGCTGTACGCCCCGGAAGCCTCCTCCGCACAGCCTGAAAGCCGCCCGGCGGCCGTCGCGACGAGCGCCACCTTCAACGACCCCGCCGGAACCACGGCCGAACAGAGCAGGATCCGCGACCACATCACCGGCCTGGTGAAGCAGGCCGCGGCGGGCACCTCGATCACGGTGTCGATGTACACCTTCACCGAGGACGCCGTCGCCGACGCGCTCGTCGCCGCCGAGCGGCGCGGCGTTTCGGTCAAGGTGATCCTCGACCGGACCTCCGCCACCATGACCGGCGGCGAGTACAACACCCTTGCCACCGGGCTCGGTACCGACCGTACGAAGTCGTCGTGGGTGCTGGCCTGTCCGGCGGGGCGCGGCTGCATCGGCACGCGGGTGCTGTCCGGCGACGCGAACGGGCCGATCAACCACAACAAGTTCTTCCTCTTCTCCTCGGTGGGAGGGTCGGACAACGTGGTGGTGCAGACCTCGGCCAACATGACCAACACCCAGCGCACGGACCTCTTCAACAACGCGGTGACGATCGCCGACGCCGGGCTGTACGGCATCTACCGGGCGTACTTCGCCCATCTGCTGAAGTACGGGACGTCGGCGAGCGGGCTGAGCCACTACTACAAAACGCCGTCGAGCGGTGCGTACAAGGCTTACCTCTTCCCGCGCCGGGAAGCCTCGGGCACCGAGTACAACAACAACGCCTCGACCGACACCATCAAGCTGATTCTCGACAACGTCAGCTGCACGGGCGGCACTCAGGTCCGGATGGCGGCGAACCTCTTCACGCGGGACGAGGTCGCCAGGAAGCTCGTGTCGCTGAAGACTGCGGGCTGTTCGGTGCTCCTTGCGCACCACGGGGCGCCAGGCTCGGTGAGCGCGCCCGTCGAGACGGCCGTCTCGGGCAAGCTGACCGAGCGCGTGCGGTGCTACGAGGACCGGGGGTCCGGTCGGCCCAGGGTGGGCCTGCACTCCAAGTACCTGCTGATCGACGGCACGTACGCCGGTGCGGCGGACCGGCAGCTGGTCTTCACCGGCAGCCACAACTACACGTACCCCGCGCTGCGGGCCAATGACGAGACCCTGCTGAAGATCGACAACGCGACGCTCTTCGGCCAGTACAAGACGAACCACGCCCGGCTGATGAGCTACTGCAAGGGCTCCTGACACACGGCGAAGGGCCGGCCCCCGGTGGACCGGCCCTTCGTCAGGCATACGTGCGTCCCGCTGCCTACTCGGCCTTGATGGCGTCGAGCATGTTCAGCTTCGCCGCGCTGCGCGCCGGCCACATCGCCGCGAGTACGCCGACCACCGCGGCCAGCAGCAGGAAGATGCCGATCCGGTCCCACGGCACGACCAGGGCGTAACCCGGGACCGAGTCCTTGACCGTCTGGCCGATGGCCCAGCCCAGGAACGTACCGAGGCCGATGCCGATCACCGCGCCGAAGACCGAGATGACCACGGCCTCCAGCCGGATCATGGTCTTGACCTTGCGGCGGTCGAGGCCGATCGCCCGCAGCATGCCGATCTCCTGCTGACGCTCGAAGACGGACATCGCCAGGGTGTTGATGACGCCGAGCACCGCGATCAGCAGGGCCATGCCCAGCAGCCCGTACATGATGTTCAGCATCGTGTTGATCACGCCGCCGAACTGGTTGCGGATGTCCTGCTGGTCCATCACGCTGATCGCCGGGTTCTGCCCCAGCGCGTCCACGAGCGCCTTCTCGTTCGCCGCGCTCGCGCCGCCGTCCGTCTTCACCCAGATCTCGCGGATGTACGGCTTGGCCTCGTGCTTGTTCACCGTCTTCTGGTCGATCAGGATCGGCGAGAGGAATTCATTCGCCTTGTACGTCGCACCGACCGTCAGCTTCGACTTCTTGCCGTCCGCGAACTTCACGGGCACGCTGTCGCCGACCTTCAGGCCCCGGCTCTTCGCGGTCTTGTCGTCGACCGCCATGTCGCCCTTGGCCAGCGAGTCCAGCGAGCCGGAGACCGGCGTGACGTTGATGACCTGCTCGAGGTCGCCCGGCGTGACACCGGAGACCGCGGCCCACACACCCTGCAGCTCGAAGTCGGCGGCCGTCTGCGGGGAGACCGCCGATACGCCGGGCGCCTTCTCCAGCGCGCTGAGCGCGGAGCTGTCCAGCGAACCGCCGTTCGCCATCGTGAACATGTAGTCGGCCTTGATGTTGTCCGTGGTCATCTTGTCGACGGCACGGCCCATGGTGACGCCGAGCACGGACAGTCCGGTGACCAGGGTGAGGCCGATGGCGAGCGCGGAGGCGGTGGCTCCGGTACGCCGCGGGTTGCGCACCGCGTTCTGGCCCGCCAGCGTGCCGGACACCCCGAAGAGCTTGCCGATCAGCGGACGTACGAGCGCGATCACCGGACGCGACAGCAGCGGGATCAGCACGATGATGCCGATCAGCGCGAAGAAGGCACCGGCCCCGATGAGCATCCGGCCGTCCTTGCCGACCACGGCGCCGCCGAGGATGCCGGCCGCGCCCAGCAGCGTGATGAAACCGCCGATGGAGTTCCGTACGACGAGCGACTTGGTGGTCGCGACGGCGTGCACGCTGCTCATCGCCGCCACCGGCGGGATCTTGGCGGCCCGGCGGGCGGGCAGCCAGGCGGCGAGCATCGTGACCAGCACACCGACCGCGAAGGCGGCGGCGATCGCGGTGGGCGAGACGATCAGCGGACCGGCCGGCACCTTCGCGCCGAAGGCGGACATCGCCGAGCGCAGCCCGGTCGCGAGCCCCAGACCGAGGGCGAAACCGACCACCGACGCGATCGCGCCGACGACCATCGCTTCGAGCAGCACCGAGCGCTTGACCTGGCGGCGGGAGGCGCCGACGGCGCGCATCAGCGCGAGTTCCTTGGTGCGCTGGGCGACCAGCATGGTGAAGGTGTTGGAGATCAGGAAGATGCCGACGAAGAGCGCGATCGCGGCGAAGCCGAGCAGTACCTGGTTGAGCGCGCTCATGCCCTCCTCGATCATCTCGGCCTGGTCGTCGGCGAGCTCCTTACCCGTCTGGGCCTCGGCGCCCTCGGGCAGCAGCGGCTTCACGGCGTCGAGCAGCTGCTGCTCGGACGTGCCGGAGGCGGCGGTGATGGTGACGTCCTTGAAGTGGCCGGGCGTCAGGTAGAGCTTCTGGGCGACAGGGGTGTTGAAGAGCACCAGCGAGCCGCCGGCGTTGACCTGGCCGTCCTCGGTGATGAAGACACCGGAGAGGGTGTACTCCTTCACCGGCCCGTTGGTCGCGACCCGCACGGTGTCACCGGTCTTGTACTTGCCCTTGTCGGCCGTGGTCTTGTCGAGGGCGATCTCGCCGGCCTTCGCCGGACCCGAGCCGTCGGTGAAGTCGTAGGCGGCATCCTTGCCGTCCTTCCCCGGCTCGAAGTTGGCGCCGGTGTTGGACCAGCCGTTGCCGATCAGCTTGCCGTCGGGGTCGGCGACGCCGGCGAAGCCGGAGACGCGCCCGGTGGCGGCGGCGACACCGTCCAGGCCCCGGATCTTCTCCAGGGTCCGGGCGTCTATGCCCTGTTCCTTCTTGCTGTTCTCGGAGTCCGGGTACGTCGTGACCGCTACGGCGACGTCTTTGTAGCTCTTCGCCGACTGGTTGCTGAAGGCGTTGGAGAGGGTGTCGGTGAAGACCAGGGTGCCGGACACGAAGGCCACGCCGAGCATTACGGCGAGCACGGTCATCAGCAGCCTGGCCTTGTGCGCGAGCACATTGCGCAGGGCGGTACGGAACATTTCTGTCAGTCCTGGGGTGGGGGCGGCCGGATGGGAACGAACGGGGCGGTCAGCCAGTGATCAGCTGGTGCGGCCCCTGGCGTCGAACTCCTTCATCCGGTCGAGGACGCCGTCCGCGGTCGGGTTCAGCATCTCGTCGACGATCCGGCCGTCGGCCAGGAAGATCACGCGGTCCGCGTACGACGCGGCTGCCGGGTCGTGCGTCACCATGACGACGGTCTGGCCGAGCTCGCGCACGGAGTTGCGCAGGAAGCCCAGGACTTCGGCGCCCGAGCGGGAGTCCAGGTTTCCGGTCGGCTCGTCGCCGAACATGATCTCCGGCCGGCTCGCCAGGGCGCGGGCCACGGCGACGCGCTGCTGCTGGCCGCCGGAGAGCTGGGCGGGCCGGTGGCTCAGCCGGTCGGCCAGGCCGACCATGCCGATGACCGTGTCCAGCCACTCCTTGTCGGGCTTGCGGCCCGCGATGTCCATCGGCAGGGTGATGTTCTCGGCGGCGGTGAGCGTCGGCAGCAGGTTGAACGCCTGGAAGATGAAACCGATCTTGTCCCGGCGCAGCTGCGTCAGCTGCTTGTCCTTGAGGGTGCCCAGCTCGGTCTCGCCGATCCGTACGGAGCCGGAGCTGAAGGAGTCAAGACCCGCGACGCAGTGCATCAGCGTCGACTTGCCGGATCCGGACGGGCCCATGATCGCGGTGAACTCACCCTGGCGGAAGTCCACCGTGACCCGGTCCAGAGCGACCACCTGGGTCTCGCCCTGCCCGTAAACCTTTGAGAGCTCCGTGGCGCGTGCGGCCACCGCGGTGGCGCGGTGGGCGGTGGCGGTGGGGGTGGTGGTCACGAGAGGGCACTCCTGTCGGGGACGTTTAAAGGGACTCCTTCATGGTCCCGTCCGATCGGCGCCCGCGGATCAGCCCTCGTGCCCGTTCCCGTGGCCGTCTTGAGTCGCATCGCCGGGCACGCCCGTCCTCCTTTGGTATGACGCCGTCCCTGAGGCCGTCCCGGAGTCGGGGCAGGCACGGCAAGGGCACCGCCAGGGCGCAGCAAGGGCGCGCCCAGGGCCTGGCAAGGACCGCGGACAGCGGCGCGGGCAGTCGAGTTTCCGCCTTTCCCGTACGCGGCCCTTTGCGCCCGCCCACCCCGCCCGGCATGTGCCGACAGCCCATTCGTGCACTGACACACTCTCAGGCGCCAATAAAATAAGACAACATCAGCCCGGCGTTCCGCTGTACGGGGGAAGCGTCCGGATAGGCTCTGACCCGCGAATTGTGGAGCCGCGCACCTTGCCCGGATGGTGGAATGCAGACACGGCGAGCTTAAACCTCGCTGCCCCTCGGGGCGTGCCGGTTCAAGTCCGGCTCCGGGCACCACGCACGGCCGATGGGCCGCCCGACCAGTGACCGGCGCCAGGGCGGCCGCCGCGAGCCGATCGTGCACCGGTGACTCGGCCCCGGCCGGGCGCGCCCCCCATGTGAGCGCCTGCGCCGATGACATGGCGACTACGCCCTGCATGACCTCGATGACGCTGGGTGACCGTACGGGAACCGTCCGTCGCACGGTCGCGGCCTACGGCGAGAGGTGTGCCCATCGTGGTGACGCAGCAGCGGCCGATTCCCTACCCCTTCCCCCCGTCCAGACTCGAAGTCCATCCGCGATACGGCGAACTGCGCGACCTGCCGCTCGCCCGGGTGCGACTGCCCTACGGCGAGGGTGCCTGGCTCGTCACCCGGCACGCCGATGTGAAGACAGTCCTCGCCGACCAGCGCTTCAGCCTGGCCGCCGCTGTGGGGCGGGACCAGCCACGGTTGCGGTCGATGACCCGCGACGGCGGCGGGCTGTTCTCCAAGGAGCCGCCCGAGCACACCCGGCTGCGCTCCCTGGTGGCCAAGGAGTTCGGCGCCCGCCGCGTCGAGGGCCTGCGGATTCGTGCCAGGGAAGTCGCCGACGGGCTGCTGGACGCCATGGAGGCGAAGGGAGCCCCCGCCGACCTGGTCGACGACTTCGCGATCCCGCTGCCGACCACCATCATCTGCGAACTGCTCGGCGTGCCCGGCGCCGACCACCGGCGGCTCTGGGGCTGGGCGCAGTCCGTCCTCTCCAACACCTCCTCCGAGCAGGAACTGATGACCCGGGGCAAGGAGCTCTTCGGCTACCTCGCCGGCGTGCTGGAACTGCGCCGCCGCGAGCCGGGCGACGACGTACTGAGCGGACTGGTCCGGGCCTGCGACGAGGACGAACAGATCACCGAGACGGAACTGCTCGCCCTCACCTGCGACCTGCTCATCGCCGGCTTCGTGAGCACGACCAATCAGATCGGCAATTTCTTCTACCAGTTACTGGCCGACCCCGCCGACCTCGCGCGCCTGAGGGACAACCCCGAGGCGATCCCCAAGGCGGTGGAGGAGCTGATGCGTTACGTGCCGCTGCTGGTCGGCTTCACCCTTCCCCGGTACGCCACCGAGGACGTCGAGCTGGGCGGCGTCCTCATCCGGTCCGGTGACGCGGTGCTGGTCGCCACGGCGGCCGCCAACCGGGACCCGGAAATCTTTCCGGACCCGGAGCAGCTCGTCCTCGACCGCCCCGTCAACCCCCATGTCGGGTTCGGGCACGGCGTGCACTACTGCATCGGCGCGCACCTGGCGCGGCTCGAACTGCAAGTGGCCCTGGAACGCGTACTGCACCGGATGCCCGGCCTGCGGTTCGCCGTCCCCGAGGACGAACTGAGCTGGAAGACCGACGCGATGATCATCGGCCTGAACGCGCTGCCCGTCAGCTGGTGAACGGCAAGGCAACTCACGAGCCCGAGGAGGCCCCACGATGGCGCGTTTGAAGCAGAGCAGAGAGACGATGATCATCATCGGTGGCGGCCTCGGCGGCCTGTCCACCGGCTGTTACGCGCAAATGAACGGCTACCGCTCGCAGGTCCTCGAAATGCACGAGATCCCCGGCGGCTCCTGCACGGGCTGGGGCCGTGGGGACTTCACCTTCGACTGGTGCATCAGCTGGCTGCTGGGCAACGGACCCGGCAACCAGATGTACCAGATCTGGCTCGAACTGGGCGCCCTCCAGGGCAAGGAGATGCGCCACTTCGACGCGTTCAACATCGTGCGCGGCCGCGACGGCCGCGCGGTCCACTTCTACTCCGATCCCGACCGCCTCGAAGCCCACTTACTGGCCATCTCACCCGCCGACGCCCGCCCGATCCGCAGCTTCTGCGACGGCGTACGGAAATTCCGGAAAGCCCTGGCCGTCTACCCGTTCCTCAAGCCGGTCGGATTGATGGGGGCGGTCGAGCGCTGGCGGATGCTGGCCGGGTTCCTCCCGTACTTCAACACCATCCGCAAGTCGATCACCGAGCTGATGTCGGACTACTCCGCGCGGTTCAGGGATCCGCTGCTGCGCGAGGCCTTCAACTTCATCCTGTACGAGAACCACTCGGCGTTCCCGGTGCTGCCCTTCTACTTCCAGCTGGCCGCCCACGCCAACCACTCGGCCGGCGTGCCGGAAGGCGGCTCGCTCGGCCTGGCGAAGTCCGTCGCGCAGCGCTACGAGCGCCTCGGCGGCGAAGTGAAGTACAACGCCAAGGTCCAGGAGGTACTGGTCGAGAGCGACCGCGCGGTGGGGGTGCGACTGAGCGACGGCCGGGAGTACTACGCCGACATCGTCGTCTCGGCCGCCGACGGCCACACCACTGCGATGAAACTCCTCAAGGGCCAGTACCTGAACGACACCTACCGGGACCTCTACACGCGAGTCATCGACGAGCCGGGCATGCTGTCCCCCGGCTACGTCAGCCTCTTCCTCGGCCTGCGGCGCCCCTTCCCGGACGCGGACCCCTGTACGACGTACCTGCTCACCGACGCGGAAGCGGCCCGGCTGCCCGGGATGCGTACGCCGAGCATCAACGTCCAGTTCCGCAGCAGGCACTACCCGGAGCTGTCGCCCGACGGAACGTCCGTGGTCTTCGCGACGTACTTCTCCACCATCGACTCCTGGCGGCCGCTGCGCGACGGCCCGGAGCAGGCCAGCAGGCAACGCCGCGGGCAGGAGCTGCACACCCTCCCGGTGCGGCACGGCAGGGAGTACAGCGCGGCCAAGCGGCGCGTGCGCGAAGGCATCGTGGGCTTCCTGGACGACCGCTACCCGGGGCTCAAGCACGCTGTGAAGGTGGCCGACGTATCAACGCCGCTCACTCAGGTCCGCTACACGGGTACCTACGACGGGGCGTTCCCCGGCTGGCAGCCGTTCGTCGAGGGCGGCGAGACGCTGGAGGAGGAGATCAAGAAGAACGGGCCGGTGCTGCCGGGACTGGAGAACTTCTACCTCTCCGGCGTCTGGGCCACCATCGGCGGCCTGATCAGGGCGGCCGCGGCGGGCAGGCACGTCATGCAGTTCATCTGCCGCGACGACGGCCGTGAGTTCACGGCGAGCATCGACGACAGCGCGCCACCGCCCACGCACCGCATCGTGCCGGTATCCACCGGCACCACATCCACCGGCACCACATCCGCCGACAGGCCGACCACCACAGGGGTTCTCGCATGAAGATCCAGAAGTGGGTGGTGCGCGAGCACGTCGACGGTGTGCCGGATGTCGGCCGGATCTACGAGAAGGTGACCGACGAGGTCGACGTCACCGCCCTCAAGGACGACGAGATGCTCTTCAGGACCCGGTACGTCTCGGTCGACCCCTACTTGCACGGGCTCGCCCTGGAGACGCCGATCGGCGAGCACATGACGGCCGACTCGGTCATGGAGGTGGTGGCGGCGGGGCCGGACGCGGCGTACGGGGTCGGCGACGTGGTGCAGGGCTACGGCGGCTGGCGCAGCCATCTGGTCAGCGACGGCGGACCGGTGGTGTGGCGGGACGGCCTGCTGCCGATGGTGTTTCCGGCCTTCCGCCTGCTGAACCCGGCGCACTACGACGAGGCGACGCTGCCGCTCTCCTCGGTGCTCGGCGTCATGGGCGTGGCCGGCCTGACGGCCTGGGGCACGATGACCAAGTTCATGACAGTGCGCCCCGGCGACACGGTCGTGATCAGCGGCGCGTCGGGCTCGGTCGGCACCCTGGCCGGCCAGCTGGCCAAGCGCGACGGCGCACGGGTCGTCGGCACCACCGGCTCGCCCGAGAAGGCGGCATTCCTGACCGGCCTCGGTTTCGACGCCGTCGTGCTCTACCGGCAGGGCGACGAGGCCGGCGCGGTGCGGGAGGCGCTGGCGCAGGCCGCGCCGGACGGCGTCGACAAGTACTTCGACAACATGGGCGGCACCGTGACCGACGCGGTGTTCACGATGCTCAACGTCGGCAGCCAGGTGGCGGTCTGCTGGCAGTGGGCGACCCAGGTGGGCAAGGAGGCCGTCGGGCCGCGCCTGCTGCCGCACATCATGTTTCCCCGTACGACCATCCGGGGCATCTTCGCGCAGGAGTGGTACGCCGAGGAGCATCTGGCGGCACTGCGCACGGAGCTCGGGGGCATGATCCGGCGCGGCGACATCGCCCACCACCAGACGCTGCACCACGGATTCGACTCGATCCCGGACGCCTACCGCAGCCTCTATGTCAACCGGGCGGCCAACCGGGGCAAGGTGCTGGTGGCGCTGTAGACCGGATGCCCCAGCGATCCCGAACCGTCACTAAAGATCCTCCCCTGGCACTAGGGTCTTCCTTTTGCTTTCCCATTACTCTTGAGTCAAGGCCACGCAGGGTGGCCATGGAGGAGTGAGATGAGGAGCAGCAACCCGGTCTTCTCGCGACGGGGCTTCAGCCGCGACAACGGCACCGCGGGCTTCACCGCGGCACCGCAGGCCGGGGGCCCCGCCGCCGTCGGTACGGCGCAGGGGAACCCGTACGCCCAGGGCGCCCCCGTAAACCCGTACGCCACCAACCCTTACGCCCAGCAGGACACGCAGTACGGCGCGCCGCAGGCGCCCGTACGCGGCGATGTCATGACGATGGACGACGTCGTCGCGCGGACGGGCATCACGCTCGGCCTCGTGATCGCCGGCGCCACCGTCGCCTGGGTGATGAACATCGGCCTCGGCCTGGCCATCGGCGCCGCTCTCGTGGCGATGGTGCTCGCGCTGGTCCAGTCCTTCAAGCGGACGCCCGTCCCGGCGCTGATCCTGGCGTACGCGGGCTTCGAAGGCATCTTCCTCGGCGCGCTCAGCAACTACGTGAACACGCTGGTGTCGCCGGGTGCGCCGATGCAGGCGGTGCTGGGCACGATGGCGGTCTTCGTCACCATGCTCTTCCTGTACAAGACCCGGATCATCCGGGTCACGCAGCGCTTCACGCGCTACCTGATGATCGCCGCGATCAGCTTCATCGTCCTGACGTCCGTGAACCTGCTGTTCATGGTCTTCGGCGGCGGTGACGGCCTCGGCTTCCGCAGCGGGTGGATGGGCGTCGTCTTCGGTGTCGTCGGTGTGCTGCTCGGCGCGTTCTTCCTCGCCATGGACTTCAAGCAGGTCGAGGACGGCGTCGCGTACGGCGCTCCGCGCGAGGAGTCGTGGATGGCGGCCTTCGGCCTCACCCTGACCCTGGTGTGGATCTACCTGGAGATGCTGCGACTGGTCTCCATCCTCAGCGGCGACGACTAGGACGACTGGTTCAACAGTCGCCCCTGGGCACATGCGGAAGGGCCCGCCCGGCAAACGCCGGGCGGGCCCTTCCGCATGTCTCAACCGGTTATCCGGACTTATCTGGACGACGTTTCGACGGCTAGAGCAATCGCCGGGCGGCGCGCCTCAGGTCGTACTCGTGGATGATCGCTTTCGCATGGCCGTAGGCGAGATTGTGTTCACTCCGGAGCCAGCTGACCTTCTCCTCGAAGCGGAAGAGGGCTGGGCCGTCGTCTACGGCGCGGAGCCAGTCGGAGACTTCACGACCGGTGCAGTGGGGGATTCGGGAGAGCAGGTTCTGATGGGTCTCTTCGGAGAAGACTTGGGACATTCGGCGCCTCCGGACGCATTGCGCGAGTGCTCCTTCATGTCACCGTGCCTGAGTGTTCGCCCGTTGGCAACAGTCCCGGGAGGGCGCGTAGGGTCGCGGCGTGCTTGATACAACGCCTCTGACGGCCGCCGTGGACCGATTCGCCGACCGCCTGCGCGCCGCTCCGCAGAGCCGCCTGCAGCGCGGCGCCGCCGCCGAAGGACTCGCGCTGGCCAGGGAATTGGCCGTACGGGCACAGCGGATCGAGGAGCCGGAGGCGCAGCCGCGGATCATGCCGGACGCGGGCGCGTTCGCGGTGGCCGATCAGCTCGCGGTGGCCGGCCACGATCTGGCGGGGGCGCTGGAAATGGTCGCGGCGCCGGAAATGGCGGGGGCGCGGGAACGGGGAACGGCCCCGTCCGTCGAGGCCGTGGAGGCCGAGCTGGACGAGGCCGTGAAGCTGGTGAAGGCGGCGGCGGCGCGGGCCGGGGTCTGAGCCGGGGCTAGATCGACGCGATGACGCGGTCGGCGAGGATGTAGACGCTTTCCTCGCCGCAGGAGAAGGTCAGGGCGTACGCACCGGAGATGCCGGAGCCACCGAGCAGCACCGGGGACTGGCCGACGCGCAGCGACTCGGCGAGGCGTTCGGCGGTCTCGCGGTGGCCGGGGGTCATGCAGAGCGTCGTACCGTCCATGAAGACGTACACGTCGAGGGTGCCGAGCGGCCCCGGGCGTACGTCGGTGAGGGCGGTCCGGGCGGCCGCGAGCTCTTCCAGGCGTGTCACGGTGCGCTCGTGGTCGGCCACGACCGGTGTCTGAACGGGGACGAAGTCGGGGTGCGACGGGTGGCGGCGGCGGGCGGCGGCCAGCTCGGCGGAGTCCTCGGGGAAGGCGTCGGACTGCTCAAGGTCGTCGACGCTGTCGAGCCCATCGAGCCCGTCCAGCCCCTCGAAAGCGTTGATGCTGTCGGCGCCGTCGGCACTGTCGGCGCGGTCAAGTGCTTCGAGCGCCTCGTACGCGTCGAACGATTCCAGGCCCGTGAAGTCCGCCTGGCGCGGGATGAAGAAGGGGGGCGACTCGTCGCCGAGACCGGGCAGACCGCCCAGCAGCGACGGGGCGTCGGCGGCGTCGCGGGCCTCCTGCGCGGCCCAGAACGCACGCGCTTCGGCCAGCTCGCGCTCACGCTCCTCGGCGAGGGCTTCGGCTACTGCGGCCCGTATCCCTTCCGCTTCGGCGGCACTGGTCTGCTGGGGGACGGCGGCCCCGGAACGGCTCACGGCCGCGGCCGTCAGCTCGTTGCGCAGAGCGGCGACCTGCTTGCGCAGTCCGTGGACTGCGTGCAGGGCAGCGGCGCCCACGGCCGTGGCGGCGGCCGTGGTCAGCAGCAGGGCAAGAGGCATGGCGCTCACTGACTTACTCCCGGTTTCATCGATCCCCCGACTTCCTACATCAGCTTGAGGTGAGTGCGCGCCATCTGTCAGTGCATTACGTCACGAATTGGACAGTTCTTTCCGCCGCCCGGTGAGGCCGCAAACATCGTTGACCTGGGGATATGCCTCTCCCCCAGGAGATAGATCACATCCTGGGGGAGATTGGGTTACGAACCGGGTGCGGTCGGCGTCCTCAGGTTCAGCTGAGGCGCTCGATGACCATGGCCATGCCCTGGCCGCCGCCCACGCACATCGTCTCCAGGCCGAACTGCTTGTCGTGGAACTGGAGGCTGTTGATCAGCGTGCCGGTGATGCGAGCACCGGTCATGCCGAAGGGGTGGCCGACGGCGATGGCGCCACCGTTGATGTTGACCTTGTCCAGGTCCAGGCCGAGGTCCTGGTAGGACGGGATGACCTGGGCGGCGAAGGCCTCGTTGATCTCGGCGAGGTCGATGTCGCCGATGCTCAGCCCGGCGCGCTTCAGCGCCTGCTTGCTGGCCTCCACCGGGCCGTAACCCATGATCTCGGGCGAGAGCCCGGAGACGCCGGTCGAAACGATGCGCGCCAGCGGCGTCAGCCCCAGCTCACGGGCCTTGGTGTCGCTCATGATGACGAGGGCCGCGGCGCCGTCGTTGAGCGGGCAGCAGTTGGCGGCGGTGACGCGGCCGTCGGGGCGGAAGACGGGCTTGAGGCCCTGGACGCCTTCGAGGGTGACGCCGGCGCGGGGGCCGTCGTCCTGCGACACGACGGTGCCGTCGGGGGTCGTGACCGGGGTGATCTCGCGCTCCCAGAAGCCGTTCTTGATGGCCTGCTCGGCGAGGTTCTGCGACCGTACGCCGAACTCGTCCATCTCGGCGCGGGAGATGCCCTTGAGGCGGGCGAGGTTCTCGGCGGTCTGGCCCATCGCGATGTACGCGTCGGGGACGAGGCCGTCCTCACGCGGGTCGTGCCAGTCGGCGCCCTCGGTCTGCGCGACGGCGGCGGTACGGGCCTCCGCGTCGGCGAAGAGGGGGTTGTGGGTGTCCGGCAGGGTGTCGGAGTTGCCCTTGATGGAGCGGGAGACCATCTCGACACCGGCGGAGATGAAGACGTCACCCTCGCCGGCCTTGATGGCGTGCAGCGCCATGCGGGAGGTCTGGAGGGAGGAGGAGCAGTACCGGGTGATGGTGCAGCCCGGGAGGTGGTCCATCCCCATCTGTACGGCGACGATCCGCCCCAGGTTGTGCCCCTGCTCGCCGCCGGGGAGGCCGCAGCCGAGCATGAGGTCGTCGATGTCGCGGGGGTCGAGCTCGGGCACCTTGGCGAGGGCGGCCTGCACGATGGTGGCGGTCAGGTCGTCGGGCCGAAGGTCCTTCAGCGAGCCCTTGAAGGCGCGGCCGATGGGCGAACGGGCGGTGGAAACGATCACGGCTTCGGGCATGACGGCTCCATGAGGGCGAGAAGGCGGTACGCAGGGCTAGCAGGGAAGTTACCCGTACGTATGGCCGTGGTCACCGACCTGGTGATGTGATGCGGGCCTCTTTTCTAAGCGCCCGCTCAGTCGGTGGTCTTTCCTTCCCCTTACCCACTGGCGCGCAAGGCTGCCGCAACGCGCCACATTCAGCCCCTCCGGCGATTGAGGAGCCGGGTCTGGGGCGGAGCACCTCACGCGGCGGACATCACGCGGCGGAGCCGCAAAATGTCACAGCGGGAAGGGGCGGGTAGGGGACAGCGCCGCAGGCACCTACCCGCACCCACCCACCCGCCCACCCGCACCGCCCCACCGTCACAGTGCCCGCCGCGGCTCCCGCTGAGCAACCGGTTCCGCCGGGGTCGGCAGGCGGCGACGACGGCGGTGCTTGAGGAGGGCCCAGGGAGCCCGGGCGCCCGTAACCTCCGTACCGGCGGCCGACGCGGCCTCCGCCGCCGCCTTGGCGACCGGCAGCATGTCCTCGTCGCGCGAGGCGTCCAGCCGGTCCGACTCCGGCCACAGACCCAGCGCCGCGCAAACCGTCGGCAGTACGGCCATCGCCGCAGTCGCGTACCCCTCCGCCGAGGGGTGGTAATTGTCCGGCCCGAACAGTTCACGGGGGTTGGCCAAGAACTCGGGCCCCAGCAGATCGCCCAGCGACACCGTCCGCCCGCCCTGCTCCACCGTCCCGATCGTCTGCGCCGCCGCGAGCTGTCGGGAGACGCGCCGGGCCAGCCACCGCAGCGGCTGGTAGACCGGCTCGATCGTGCCCAGGTCGGGGCACGTCCCGACGACCACTTCCGCCCCCGCCGTACGGAGGCGGCGTACCGCCGAGGCGAGGTAGCGGACCGACTGCGTGGCCGGCATCCGGTGCGTCACGTCATTCGCGCCGACCATGATCACGCAGACGTCGGGCAGCCGCTCACGGTCCGCCAGCAGCGCCGTGACCTGGCGCTCCAAGTCGTCCGACTGCGCCCCGGGCTGCGCCACATTTCGGAGTACGACCGGACGTTCCGCCACCGCCGCGAGACCGGAAGCGAGCAGCGCCCCCGGTGTCTGCCCGGCCCGGCGTACGCCCTGCCCGGCCGCCGTCGAGTCGCCGAGCATGGCGAGCCGCAGCGGGGCATCCATGGGATACCCGGCCAGCGGCATGCCGTACAGCCCGTCCGCCAGTGGTGGTACCGGCGCCCGGCCGCCGCCCACCGACCGTTTGGCCAGCTGGACCTCGGCAAGGAAAATCCCCACCGCCGCCGCGCCGACCAGACCGATCCCGCCCCCGCCGTACGCCGCGCCAGCGGCGATCCGCCGTGCCACCCTTGCTCTCGACACAGTCGCAGCCACCTCCTCGAAGCCTCGAAGCCTCCCGCTCACTCCGCTCAAAGGCTTACTGCCCGGTAGTGGCCTCTCTTCAATCGCGCCCGAACGTGAACGCACCGTCGTTGGCGCTTTACGCTGGGCAGCACCATTACGGAGACCCCGGAGCGCATCGTGCAATTTCACGACTCGATGATCACCCTCGTCGGCAACACCCCGCTTGTGAGGCTGGGCAGCGTGACGGCCGGCATTCAGGCAACAGTCCTGGCCAAGGTCGAGTACTTCAACCCCGGCGGATCCGTGAAGGACCGGATCGCCCTGCGCATGATCGAAGCGGCGGAGGAAAGCGGCGCCCTCAAGCCCGGCGGCACGATCGTCGAGCCGACGTCCGGCAATACCGGTGTCGGTCTCGCCATCGTGGCGCAGCAGAAGGGCTACAAGTGCATCTTCGTCTGCCCGGACAAGGTGTCCACGGACAAGATCAACGTGCTGCGCGCGTACGGCGCCGAGGTCGTTGTATGCCCCACGGCAGTCGACCCCGAGCACCCCGACTCGTACTACAACGTCTCCGACCGCCTGGTCACCGAGACGCCGGGCGCCTGGAAGCCCGACCAGTACAGCAACCCGAACAACCCGCGCTCGCATTACGAGACGACCGGTCCCGAGCTGTGGACGCAGACGGACGGGAAGATCACGCACTTCGTGGCGGGCGTCGGCACCGGCGGCACGATCTCCGGTACGGGGCGCTACCTGAAGGAAGTCAGCGACGGCAAGGTCAAGGTGATCGGCGCGGACCCGGAGGGCTCGGTGTATTCGGGTGGATCCGGGCGGCCGTACCTCGTCGAGGGCGTCGGTGAGGACTTCTGGCCGTCGGCGTACGACGCGACGGTGACTGATGAGATCGTCGCGGTGTCGGACAAGGACTCGTTCCAGATGACGCGGCGCCTCGCCAAGGAGGAGGGCCTGCTGGTCGGCGGCTCCTGCGGCATGGCGGTCGTCGGCGCGCTGCGCGTGGCGGAGCGTCTCGGCCCGGATGATGTGGTGGTCGTACTGCTGCCGGACAGTGGCCGCGGGTACCTCAGCAAGATCTTCAACGACGAGTGGATGGCGGACTACGGCTTCCTGGAGGAGTCGGGGCCGCACGCGAGCGTCGGGGACGTCCTGCGGTACAAGGAGGGCGACATGCCGAACCTGGTGCACATGCACCCGGAGGAGACCGTGGGCCAGGCGATCGACGTACTGCGCGAGTACGACGTCTCGCAGATGCCGATCGTGAAGCCGGGCGCGGGTCACCCGGACGTCATGGCCGCGGAGGTGATCGGCTCGGTCGTCGAACGCGAGCTGCTGGACGCCCTGTTCGCGCAGCGCGCGCAGCTGGGCGACAGGCTGGAGAAGCACATGAGCGCGCCGCTGCCGCAGGTCGGTTCGGGCGAGCCGGTGGAGGACCTGATGGCCGTGCTGGGCAGCAAGGGGCAGCACGACGCGGCGATTGTGCTGGTGGAAGGGAAGCCGACGGGTGTGGTGAGCCGGCAGGACCTGCTGGCGTTCCTCGCGAAGCCGCAGGCGTAGTGGCGGCTTGGTGTCGGCGTAGTGGCAGCGTAGTCGTGGCGTAGTGGTGGCTTAGCCGCGGCTTCGCGAAAGTGGTACGAGGGCGACACGTTGGCGCAGCACCGGCTTAACACGGCTGGGGCACATTGGTTGTTGTCGGCGTCAAGGACAACCGGAGCGGCTCCCGGACCTCCACAGACGCCTGGCGCGGGACCGGCCCTGAACCCGGCCCGCGCCCCTCGCGGAGACCGCCGTCGTCCCGCCCCCCGGGTGACCGGGGGTGCGGCGGTCTCCGCGGTATTTATTTTCTTTGCTTCTTTGGCCGTTGCTTGTTTGTCAGTCGTCCCATTCGGACTTCTGACGGCTCCTGCCCTGGCTCCTTCGCTGCCAGGGCAGGCCACGGGCGGCGTGGACGGCGTTGACGCCGACGATGCCGAGCCAGGCGACGACCAGACCCTCGATGCCCGCGTTGGCGACACCGATCGCTGACAGCGGGATGGCGAGGACCAGCGACACCGCGCCGAACCCGAACCGCTCGCCGAAGCTCGACGTGTCCTGCGGCGACTTGGTGCCGCCTCTGGCGACAACCACCTGCTGCTCGGCCAACTGGCGCCGGACGCGGCGGTCGACCGTATCGTCGAGGCGCTGCTCGACCTTCTCCAGGAACGACTCGACAAGCGCGGACTCGTAGTCGTCCCCCAGCTCCTTGCGCGCGTGCAAGGTAGCGTCGAGTTCCTTCTTCAGCTCAGGGTCGCGGGCTTCCATGGTGACAACGCTACGGAGCGAGGGAGGCCTGTGGCAGTGGTGCTAACCCCCCCTTTCTCCCTGAGGCAAGCCGTCGCTCGTGCGTGTAGCGGGGTTGACGTGACCAAGGCTTGCTTCTGGGGGTTTCGGGCTGTCCCGAGCGCTCCAGGGTCGGTGGGCCGTGACGGCGCGTCAAGGGCGCTCCTGCGTCGCGTCGCTGCGCGATGTGCCTACGGCCCACCCTTGACCCGCCGCCCCGGCCCACCGCTAACGCTTTCCACGGGGACGGCCCAAAGAAAAACGCCCTGCACGCCGACTGGAATATGGGCGCGGGTCGGCTCGGTGGCCGTCGGGTGAGTGGGTGGGGCGCGGCAGGTTGAGGGGGTGGCGCGGCCCCTGGCTCGGCGGGTGCGGCGACGGTCGTTGGTGCGACACCCCTATTCCCACGCACGCGACCACCCAGGACGGTGGCCGGTCGGCCGACCGGGTCGACGTGCGGACTCGTGTCGGCGCGGGTGGGGCGCGGCAGTTGGATGGGGGGACTCGGGTGGGTGTGGCGTCCGCCCCGCCCGGTGGTCGGTTGGGCCGCAAGCAGGTTGCTGATGTGGGTGGGCGGAGGGGCGTCCAGGGGGCAGGCAGTCCTGCCGACGGGCCGGCCGGACGGGTCGGCCGGCCCGCAGGCCGGGTTGATGCTCCGGGCGGGGGTGGGGCAGCTCGGGGTCCTCGGCCCGGCTGCTGGGGCGACTCGGTGTTCTCGGTCGGGCCGGTGGGGCGGTTCAACGTCCCTCGGCCCGCGTGGATGGGACAAACCATGCACAAGATGAAGCAGCACGCCCTGTTCATCCCTTTTTGGATGCATTGCAGGGGGGCAGGTCGCGTCATGTGATGGATTGGGACGCTGGCTGTCGAGCATTGGCCCTGCGGAAGTCAATAGTGGCGATGAACGCCGTGTTCCCTAGCCACCTGGGTGGCGTGCGTCGAGGAGATCCGGGAGGCGTTCGGGGCGCTGCTGGATTCGGTACCTGCCGCCTGCCAAGGGCCGCCAATGACGCGCCTTCCAGCGCGGCGTTGGGTAACTTAGGATCGCCGCCTCTGGATCACTGGGGAGTGATCCCAAAAGGGTGGGGACTCATGGACTTCTTCATTGGCATTCTCTTGATCGTTTTCGGGGCGCCGCTTGTCGGCATCCTCGGCCGGGTGATCGAGAACTCCGGGAGCGAAAGCGTCGGCAAGACGATCTCCATAGGCGGGTACCTGGCCGTGCTGGGGGTTGCTGCCTGGCTGATCATCGGCAGTTTCTGACAACCGCCAGGCCGCAAAAAGGGGCGATGGTCGGCCGACAGTGCTCACGGCCTGCGGATCGTAGAGGAGCGTTTCGGCTCACGTCGTCCCCCCGCGAGGGCGCGCCGGCCGACGCGGTCGACTGGTGTGACTGCCCGTCGGCCTGACGGCCTGACGGGGGACGGGCGCGGACTTGGGGCGGCCGAGACGTTCGTCCCTCTCGGCGGGGTCTGGGGTCAAGCGGCTGCCCGAACTCGTGGCCTTGGTGGGGTTCGGTCGTCGCGGTCGTGTCGCTTCCGGTCATCACGGGAGCGTTTGGGCCCACGGCGGCGCCGTACGGGCCGCGAGGGTGGTGCTTCGGTGTTGGGTGCGCCGCCCCCACTTGCATCAGCAACGTGTTGGAAGCTAGACCGGTCGCCGGGCGGGGCGGACGCCGAACTTGCCCGAGTCTCCCCATTGAACTGTCGCGCCCGACCCGAGCGGACATGTGTTCGCAGGTCGACCCGGAACGGCCGGTTGTCTGCCTACGTGGGTGCGCGTGTGCGTGGGAATTGGAATGGCGCGCCAATGGCCGTTGCCGCAGTCGCTGAGGCTGGGGCCGAGCCGTCCCCGAGGCCTCATGCGCCCCACTCACCGGGCCCGTCGCCCGGCAGCGGTGATCGGCCGCTTGCCGGGCCTTTCCCGTGGGCTCCCTCCGGGGGCCGCCCCCCTTAAGCATTGCGGCGGAGGTTCGGCGGTCAAGGGTGGAGCGGAGCGGAATCGCCGTAGGCGACGCGACGTAGGAGCGCCCTTGAGGGGCGGGCCTCCGCCGCCAACTTTGGTAAAGGCGGCCCCCACA
>NZ_JAGGOK010000024.1 GCF_018614615.1 Streptomyces sp. ISL-100
GTACCGGATGGGCCTCGCGCTCACCCCGGCTGCCGGGAGGGCAGTCGTCAGGCGCGCGAAGCGCGTCAAGCCCGCTGCCGCAAGGTAAGCAGGAATCTCCCGGCTTCAGCCGGGAGAGCACTTCAATCCTGCGAAATACTGACCGAGCTGCGGCAATGGACGCTGGTGAAAGAAATCTTCAGGGTGAGGAAAGCGCGCAATGAGTTCTGACGTGCACGGAAACGGAAGAGCGGATGACGGGCGCACGCCGGAGGCGAGTGGTGTGGACCACGAATTCCTCGCGCTGGAACGAGAATTGGCGCTCTTTCTGCGCCGGGCCCGCGCGTCCTCCGGCGACATGGCCCGCGAAGTCCACCCCGATCTGGAGCCGGCGGCGTACGGGCTGCTCGTACGGCTCGACGAGGTGGACAGGCAGCGGGCCACGGAACTGGCCGCGTGGTTCGGTGTGGGCAAGGCGACGATGAGCCGGCAGCTGCGGGCCCTGGAAAGCCTCGGCCTCGTCACGCGCGAGCCGGACCCGGCTGACGGCCGGGCTTCGCTGGTCGCGCTCACCGACGAGGGGCGGGCTCGCTTCCGGCGGGTACGGGACGCGCGGCGCGCCCGGTACGTACGCAAGCTGGCCGGCTGGGACCGGGCGGAGGTGGCGGAACTGGCGCGGCTGCTGCACCAGTTGAATGAGCGGGCGGAGGGGTAGCGGGCTGAGGGTGCGGGTGGCCGCCGCGCGGGGCCTTTCCCTACCCGCCCCTTCCCAGTCCTCAAGCGCCGGACGGGCTGAAGTCGCCGGGGCTAGCGGGGGCTCCGCCCCAGACCCCGCTCCTCATACGCCGGAGGGGCTGGATGGTGCCGGACGGGCCGAGAAGGCGCCCAGGGCCTCCCTCACACCTCCGCGAAAATCACCGCCGCGTCATCATGCCGCTTCCAGCGGCGCACCAGCGGTGTAGTCGTCTCCTCGTGCTCCAGCGCCCGCACGCGGTCGATCAGGCCCTGCGCGCCCTCCTTGCGCAGTACGCCCACGCACTCCGCCCAGTCCCCCGCGCCGAACATGTCCACCCACCGCGTCACCCCGTCGCTCAGTGCCGCCAGCGCCCGCACCTCCGCCCGGGCGGTCACTCCCGTCACCGCCCGCGCCGCCACCGCCGGATCCGCGGCGGCCGTGAAGAAGCCGCCCTCGGTGTTGCGCAGGGCGTCGGTCGCGGCGAGCGAGGAGAGCACCTCCGGGGGGACGAGGTCCAGGCGGTCGTCGAGCACCGCGCGCACCGTGCCGTCCGGGGACTCCAGCAGCAGTGCCGAGTCCGACAGCACCAGGTGTTCGATCTCGTCCGCGCCCCAGCGTGCCAGGACCACCGTCGCCTGGGGCGTACGCACGTGAGAAAGGTCACATGTGTCGCGGTGGGCGTCGGCGGTGCGGCGAATTGCCTCCGCCAGGACCTCGGCAAGGGTCAAATCCGGCCGTGAAGCGGACAATTCGATCAGCGTGCCACCGAGCCCCGCCGTGAACCAGGGCACTGAATGGCGGCACCCGTAGTCGCCCGTCGGAGGCGTCACGCCGTCCAGCAGAACGAGCGCCCCGCCCTGGCCGGCGGCAGGCAGAGCGACAGACGCCCAGTCCTCGTTGGGGCGTTCGGGATCGCCGGGGGCCGTGGCCAGTTCGAAGCGCATGCGGCCAAGTCTGCCTGAGGGCGCGGCAAGGGCACCGGGTCCCGGCCGATGGCTTCCCCGCGGCGCCCAATTGGCCCGTACCAGCAGGTCGTAGACGGGTTTATGGGCGGAATGACACACTCCGCGAAGCTGCGGGGGCGCATCCTGCCAAAGGCCGGGCGGAACTTCCAACCGGCGCTCCGTACGTCCGCGAGAAGAATGAGATCGGGAGTTGTTCGCCAACTCCTGAGTGATGTTCACTCGTTCGGGTGGCGGAGCGCGTGCTGCGCGCCTTCTTCCCAAAAGCACTGGAATGGTCTGAAGCCATTCGAGCCGTTACTGGGGTGGTGCGGGGCGCTCTTGAGTGACCGGTCGTCACCTCGGCCACGTGAGCAGACGAGTCAAGCAAGAATGCGAGCACCGGTGCAGAAAAAGCGGCCTCGGGGCGATAGCGGTAATGGCGAGCGGACCGAACGCACCGTACGGGTACGCAGTCGGCTGGTCGCCGGCGTGGCCGTCGTCGGCGTCACCGTCCTCGCCGCCGGTACGCCCGCCATCCTCAGCGCCTCCTCCGAACTCTCCGAATCCCAGCGCCTGGTCACTCTCGCCGAGCTGAACCGGCAGGCAGTCACGCTCGCCCACTCCCTCGCTGACGAACGCGACGACGTCACCGCGTACATCGCGGCCGGACGCGGCGGCGAAGGCACAGGTGGCGAAGCCGACGGCAAGGGCGCCGCGGGGCTCTCACAGAGCCGCAGCGCCCGCGTCGACCGCCAGATGGACGAGATCGAGCTCGCAGCCCCCGCCGGCCTGCGCCGCGACCTGGCCAGGATTCCCGGCATCCGCAGGGACGCCCTGAGCGGCGAAGGCACCGCCCTGGAGGCACACAAGGCGTACAGCGGGGCGATCGAGAAGCTCCAGGACCTCGCCGACGAGCTCGCCGACAAGACGCCCCCGCGCGCCGCCGAGGCCACCCGCGCGCCCGCCGCGCTCGGCCAGGCCGTCGAGCAGGCCGCAGCCACCCGCGGACTGCTGCTCGCCGCGCTGTCCGTGCCGCGCGAGAACACCGGCAACCGCATCGACCCCATCACGGGACTCCTCGTCCCCGCCGAGGAAGATCCGAACTCCGAGAGCGTCCGGACCCGCAACGCCCTCAGCGCCGCGGCCCAGCAGTCGCGCGTACGCGAACTCGCCGCGCTCGCGGACTTCGACCAGGCGGCCGGGCACGCCGCCCGCGAGTCCCTCAAGACCACCGTCACGGGACCCGACGTCAAGACGGCCGAGCAGTTCCTCACGAGCCTCACCGACCAGCCCCAGCTCTCCGACGCCGAGCTCAGCACCGACCGCGCCAAGGCCGAGGCCGCACTGTCGGCCCGTATCAACCTGATGCGCGGCGTCGAGTCGTCCATCGGCTCGGCTCAGGTCGCCCGCCTCTCCCAGCTGCGCGACGACGACGTCACCGCGCTGGAGATCCGGATCGCGATGGCCGGCGCCTGCCTGCTGTTCGCCGTCGGCGTCAGCACCGCAGTCGCCCGTACGCTCACCCGCCCGCTGGCCGTGCTGCGCCTCGGCGCGGCGAGGCTGGCCGCCGAACCGGAGGCGCAGGCCGGAGACGAGGCCGTCGAGCCGGTCCGCTTCACCGGCCGCAACGACGAGTTCGCCCAGGTCGTACGGTCCCTGAACACGCTGCACGGCCGGCTCGCCGAGGTCGGCGCCCGCGCGGAGAAGCTCGCCGGTGACCGTACGCACCTGATCGGCCAGCGCGAGACCCTCGCCACCCAGCGCGCCGAACTCCAGGAGCAGGTCGCCGAGGCCGCCGCGCAGCTCGAGCGCATGCGCCACACGGTCAACTCCACCTTCGTCAACCTCTCGATGCGTACGCTCGGCGTCGTCGAGCGCCAGCTCAGCGTCATCGAGACCCTGGAAGAGCGCGAGCAGGACCCGGAGCGCCTCGCGACCCTCTTCAAGCTCGACCACATGGCGACCGTCATGCGCCGCCACGGCGAGAACCTGCTGGTCCTGGCCGGTACGGAGCACGGGCAGGGGCAGCAGGCCCCGGTGCCGCTCGTCGACGTACTGCGCGCTGCCGTCAGTGAGATCGAGCGGTACGAGCGGGTGGCCATCCAGTCGATCCCGCCGCACGCCCAGGTCGCCGGCTTCGCCGCCAACGACCTCAGCCACCTCCTCGCCGAACTCCTGGAGAACGCCACCTCGTTCTCCCCGCCGGACGCCAAGGTCGAGCTCTCCGGCTGGCTGCTGGAGAGCGGCGAGGTCATGCTCTCCGTCCAGGACGAGGGCATCGGCGTGCCGCCGGACCGGCTCACCGACCTGAACGCGCGGCTCGCCGCTCCGGGTTCGTACGAGCCGGGCGACGGCATCGACGGCGGCATCGGCCTGCACGTGGCCGCGCTGCTGGCGGCACGGCACGGCGTACGGGTGACGCTGCGGGAGCAGAAGCAGGGCGGCATCGCCGCTGTCGTCGTACTGCCTGACGCACTGCTGCCGTCCGCGCCGCCGATGGCCGCGCCGCCAGTGGTGCCGATGGCCGGGGACGCCCCCACGCTGAACCTCCCCGGGTCGGTCGCGGAGGCCAACTCCAACGCGCTGCCGGGGCGCTCCGATGCGCTTCCGGTGGTCGACCCGCTGGTGGTGGCGGCAGAGCGGACGATCCGCGAGGACGCGGAGAACTCGGAACAGCCGGAACAGGGCGCGGAGAACTCGGAGCTCGATACGCCCGCACCCGGCCCGTACGACATCGGCCCCGACACGCACGAGCGCGCCGCCGACGGGAACGCCGACACCCCGGCCCCTGTCGACGAAGAGACCTGGACCATGCGGCTGCCCCAGCAGGCCACCGCGCCCCAGAACGAGATGGACGCGCAGACGGCGGAAGCCGACGACGCCCCCGCCCCGACAAAGGTCGAGCCGGTCACCGACAAGGGACTGCCCAAGCGCACCCCCAAGGTCGTGCAGTCCGGCCCCGCAGAGCCCAAGGAGCGCTCCGGCAGCGTCGACGCGGATGCCCTGCGGCGTCGGCTCGGCGGCTTTCACCAGGGCTCGATCAAGGGCCGCCGCGACGTCGAGGCAGAGATAGCCAACACCGGAACAGAGACAGAGACGAAAACAGAGACAGAAAAAGAGACCGATACCGATTCCAAGGGGGACACAGTTGAGGAGGCACGCAGTTGACTGCGTCCAGCACGTTCGGGCTGAGTAGTGAAGCCCGTAATCTCCATTGGCTGTTGAGCAACCTCGTCGACGAGGTACCGGGTCTTCTCTCGGTCGCCGTCGTGTCGTCCGACGGGCTGCTCCTCCTGTCCTCCGACCCGGAGCAGAACGTCGGACCGACCGCCCCCGCCGTCCGCCAGGACGGCCCGAAGGGTTCGAGCGCCGACCTGGCGACCATCGTCTCCGGCCTCGCCAGCCTCACCCAGGGCGCGGCGAAGCTGATGGACGGCGGCGACGTCAAGCAGACGATGATCGCAATGGAGTCGGGCAGCGTCTTCGTCATGGCGATCAGCGACGGCTCGCTGCTCGGCGTGCACGGCTCGCCGGACTGCGACATGAGCGTCGTGGCGTACCACATGGCGCTCTTCGTCGGCCGCGCCGGCCACGTCCTCACCCCCGAACTCCGCAGTGAGCTGCGCAAATCGTTGGAGAGCGCCCTGTGACGCCGTCCACCACCGCCAAACTTCCGGTACGGGGCGACGGCCGCAGGCCCGCCCGCGTACGCCCGTACTCGCTCACCGGCGGTCGCACCCGCTTCACGCACGTCCTGCTCGTCGAGACGTTCGTCGCGGCGATCGAAGCGTCCGAGGAGCGGCGCGAGCTGACCAACGGCGGCCTCCAGACGCGCGTCATGCCGGAGATGCGGGCGATCGTCGAGCTGTGCCGCCGCATGCGTACGGTCGCGGAGATCTCCGCACTGCTGAAGATGCCGCTGGGCGTCGTCCGCGTGCTGCTCAGCGACTTGGCCGACCAGGGAAAGATCCGTGTGTACGGGACCGGGCACGCGCCCGGCCAGCCGAACCGCGCGCTGCTCGAAAGGGTGCTGAGTGGACTCCGCCGTCTCTGAAACCGAGACCGGGAACGGGACCGGGACCCAGCCTGAGACCTTCCATGCCCGCGCCACCGGGCACACACCGCCGGTCCCGCCCCAGCCTCAGGTGCCCCTGTCGACCCTCCCGCCCGAGGCGGACGAGGGCGCCCGGGACTGGCAGACCGACCGCACCCGTGCCCCGATAGCCACCAAGATCGTGGTCGCGGGCGGCTTCGGCGTCGGCAAGACCACGTTCGTCGGTTCGGTCTCCGAGATCACCCCGCTCAAGACCGAGGCGGTGATGACCACGGCGAGTGAGGAGACGGATGATCTCACCGCTACGCCGGACAAGACCCACACCACCGTGGCGATGGACTTCGGCCGTGTCACCCTCGACGACGACCTCGTGCTGTACGTCTTCGGGACGCCCGGGCAGCAGCGGTTCTGGTTCATGTGGGACGACCTGGTGCGCGGCGCGATCGGCGCGGTCGTCATGGCCGACACGCGCCGGCTGTCCGACTGCTTCCCGGCGCTCGACTACTTCGAGAGCTGCGGGCTGCCGTACATCGTCGCCGTAAACCACTTCGAGGGAACGGCGGCGTACGAGGCCGAGGACGTCAGGGAAGCCCTGACCGTGCCGCCGCACGTACCGGTCGTGATCATGGACGCACGCAAGCGGATCACGGTGGTCGAGTCGCTGCTCGCCCTCGTCGGCCACGCGCTCGCTGTCACGCCCGAATAGTGCCGTACCCCCGAATAGCTACTCAACGGAGAACCCCGCCATGCGGAAGATACTCATAGTCGGAGCCGGCCAGTCCGGTCTCCAGCTCGCCCTCGGACTCCAGACCCGCGGGTACGAGGTCACCCTGATGTCCAACCGCACGGCGGACGAGATCCGGTCGGGCCGGGTCATGTCGACGCAGTGCATGTTCCACACCGCCCTCCAGCACGAGCGCGACCTCCAGATCAACTTCTGGGAGTCCCAGGCGCCGAAGATCGAGGGCCTCGGCGTCTCGGTCGCGGCCCCCGACTCCTCCCGCGCGGTCGACTGGCTCGGAAAGCTCGACGGTTACGCCCAGTCCGTCGACCAGCGCGTGAAGATGGCCGGCTGGATGGAGACGTTCGCGCAGCGCGGCGGGCAGTTCGTCATCCACGGCGCGGCGGTCTCCGACCTCGACTACTTCTCCCGTACGTACGACCTGGTCATGGTGTCGGCGGGCAAGGGCGAGCTCGTCTCGATGTTCGGCCGCGACGCGTCCCGTTCGCCGTACGACGCCCCGCAGCGCGCACTGGCTGTGGCGTACGTCCACGGGCTCGGCCCGCGCCCCGAGCACCCGGAGTCCGAAGCCGTCCGCTGCAACCTGGTGCCGGGGGTCGGCGAGCTGTTCGTCATGCCGACGCTCACCACCTCAGGCCGCGCGGACATCCTCTTCTGGGAGGGCGTCCCGGGCGGTCCCGTGGACGCGTTCAAGGGGGTCAAGGACCCCTCCGAGCACCTCTCGCTCACCCTGGAACTGATGGAGAAGTTCCTGCCGTGGGAGTACGCGCGCGCGACGAAGGTCGAACTGACCGACGCGAACGGCACGCTGGCCGGCCGGTACGCACCGACGGTGCGCAACCCGATCGGCCGGCTGCCGGGCGGGGGCCTCGTCCTCGGTGTCGCGGACGTGGTTGTCGCGAACGACCCGATCACGGGCCAGGGCTCCAACTCCGCGTCGAAGTGCGCGGCGTCGTACCTCTCCTCCATCACGTCCCATGGCGACAAGCCCTTCGACGAGGCGTGGATGCGGTCGACGTTCGACCGCTACTGGGACACGGCGCAGCACGTCACCAAGTGGACGAACGCGATGCTCGGCGTTCCGCCGGAGCACGTCCTGAACCTGATCGGTGCGGCGGGCGGCCTCCAGCCGGTGGCCGACCGCTTCGCGAACGGCTTCAACGACCCGGCGGACTTCGAGAACTTCTTCTACGACCCGGAGAAGACGTCGGCGTACCTGGCCTCGGTCGCCGGAGCGTAACGGCCGCCGTCGACGTCAGATCTGGATATCGCGGACCCCCAGCCTGAATGGGCTGGGGGTCCGCCTCGTCGGATTCCTTCAACGGGAGTCGAGTGGCCCGCCGCAACCCACCGGAGAACAGCTACGCCCCCACCCCCGGCGCCGACTCCTCCCCGTACCCCCTGTCCTCGCCCGCAGAGGCGCCGCGCGGAAGCTTCGGCGGGGTGTAGGACGGGAGCGGCTTCAGCAGTGGGTCCGGGCGGACCGCGCCCAGCAGCGGGTTCGCCGCGATCGGGGAGACCTTGACCCGGGCCCCGGGGCGCGGCGCCTGCACGACCAGCCCCTTGCCGATGTAGATCGCCACATGCGTCGCCTTGGGGAAGTAGATCACGAGGTCACCGGGGCGCAGCTCCCGCAACGACACCTTCGGCAGCTGCCGCCACTGCTCCTGGCTCGTCCGGGGGATCTCCCGCCCGGCATGCGCCCAGGCCTGCGACGTGAGGCCCGAGCAGTCGAAGGACCCCGGCCCCTCCGCACCCCACACGTACGGCTTCCCGATCTGCCGTACGGCGTACTCCAGCGCCCGGCCGCCCAGCCGCGACGGTGCCCGTGTGGCGGCCGAGCCAGGGTTGCCGAGCGCGCCCGAGGCGAGCAGGTCGCGCTGCGCCACGCCGGTGTTCCGCTCCTCCAGCCGCGCCAGATCGGCGAGCTGTTCCTCGGTCAGCGAGGCCAGCAGCTCCTCGACCTCCCCCAGCCGCGCCCGTACCGCGTCGCGCTGCTTCTTCTGCTTTCTGGCGAGCGTCTGCTGCTTGTCCAGCGCGTACCGCGCCCTGGTCGCCAGCTCGTCCGCCCGCCGCTCGCCGCTCTCCAGCCGCGCGATCGTCGCCGCCCGGTCGTCGGCCGCCCGCCGGAGTACGTGGCCCTGGTCCAGCGCGTGCTGCGGGTCCTTCGCCAGCAGCAGCCGCAGGTAGGGGGAGAGGTCGCTACGGCCCTGGTACTGCTCGCGGGCCAGCCGGCCCGCCGCGTCCCGGCTCTCGGCAAGCGCGATCCGGGCCCTGGACAGGCCCTTGGTCACCTTCTTGACCTCACGCAGCTGCTTCTTGACGGACTCCTCCGTCGCTTTGTACGTCTCGCCGGCCTCTTCGGCCCGCTGGTACAGCTTCTGGAGCTCCGTCAGCAGCTTCGCGACGGTCGCCTTCCCGGGCGCCGGCGCCGGCGAGGGAAGCGGTGGGGAGGGAGGCCGAGGCGGCGTGGGAGCGCCCGGTGCCGCCGCGGTGGCTGGGGCCGGTAGTGCCGTGAGCACCGTGGCGGCGGCCAGCGCCACCGTACAGACGGACTGGGCGAGTCTGCCTGACACATCATCACCTCCGGTTTGCGGCCGGGCGGTCCGGCCCTTAGGTGATGATGTGCGGTGGTGTCGAGGCCGCGAGCGGGTTACTGGGCGGTTTGGGCCAACGCCGTCACCCGTCGAGGGGCAATCCGCAACGCCACCGGCGTGTCTCCCACGCTCCTGCCCCGCCCTCCGGACCTCACCCGCCGTGCGTACGGGTTCAGCCGTTGAGCGGCGCTCCCGCCAGCTTGGCCAGCTGCGCGTCGATGGCTTCCTTCGGCAGCTCCGTCTTGCCCGTGAGGCTCAGCGCGTAGAAGGACACGAGCGTGTTGCCCTTGCGCACCGCCACCAGCTGGGAGGTGCCGGATTCGCCGTCCAGTTCGCTCGTCAGGGTGAAGGCGACCGCCTCGTCACCAGTGGTGAACGTGCCCGGGGCGACCTTGGTCACCTTCGTCTTGTCCGAGCCGGCGATCATGGTGAAGCCGTCGGCGCATGCCTCACCCGCGGTGCGCAGCCCGGCGAGCGCTTCCTGGGCGCCCTTGCCGTCGTACGAGCCCAGTGTGTCGGACATGAGCACCATGTTGCCGAGGCCGGCCAGGCCTGCCTCCACCTTCTCCTCGGTCGAGGCGTCCTTGCCCGGCTTCGCGGGCACGCTGGAGATCCTGCGCGGCGCGGTCGCGGCGGGAGTTCCGACGGGCCGCAGCGCCATCGCGTCGACGAGCGGCTTGCACTCGGCCTTGTCGGCGGTGGCGGTCTTCGCCGCGGCGACGTCGGCCTTCGAGGGCATGGTGACCTTGTGGTTCTTCAGGTCACCCTCTGCCAGAACGAGCTTGTCCAGCTCGGCCTGCGACAGGGTCTTCGCTGCGGGCTCGGCGGCCGCGCTCTCCTTGCCCTTGCCCTCGGGGGCGGCATCGACGGGCTTGTCGGACCCGCAGGCGGTGACGAGCAGAGCCAGCGAGATCGCGGAGGCGGCGACGGCGGTACGGCGGACAGTGGTGCGACGCATGAGACAGCATTCCTCTGGTTCGGTGAGCTGCGGTGAACAACGGTCCCCCCGCGCGAGATTCACCCATCCCGGTGACACGCGGAATCTGTTGTGACCAGTGAATCTACGGCCTGCGTCGCCCTGATGATCAACGAATTTCGCCCATCCGCGCGATCGTGACGCCTGCGCAATCCCAGAGGGATTCAATCGAAACGCGTTCCCGTGCAACCCTTCAACGCTTCAGTCCAGGGGGAGCGCGTAGAAGTTGCGGCCACGCCACAGCACGGCTCCGCTGCCGGACGTCTGCGCCCGGTACGGGGCCCGGGTGTCCGGCGCCCCCGGCGCCGTGACACCGGAGTCCTGGAACTTCCACAGCCGCCGGCCGTCGCGCGCGCCGATCGCGGTGGCCTGCGTCGCGTTCAGCGCGAAGACGGTGCGGCCGCTGTCGCTGAGGGTGACCCGGGGGGTGGCCCGCCCGGGGTACTCCGTGGAGCGCTTCCACTGCTGGGTGCCGGATGTGGTGTCGACGGCGTACACGTCGTTGTAGCCGTTGGCGACGTACAGCGTCTTCTCGCGTACGACGCCGTGGCCGAAGCCGAAGGGGGCGGCGTCGGCGGGGCCCGAGTACCTGAGCTTCCAGAGCTTCTTGCCGCTGCGGGTGTCGTACGCCCGCAAGCGGCCGTCGTCCGCCGCATAGAGCCGGCCTGACGGGTCGTCGGTGGCTCCCGCGTCGGGGCGTACGCCGGGGAAGAACTTGCGCCACAGGGTCTTGCCGGTCCTGCGGTCGATGAGGACGAAGGCTGCCTTGCCCTTCGCCTTCTTCTTCTGGTCCGCGGTGAGGGAGTCGGTGTCCTGGCATACGAGCAGGCTGCCGGGGCGGATGCCGACCGCCTCGTAGCGGGGGACGGTGCCGGGGCGGCCGTTCGGCATCTCGGTGCGCCACAGTTCCTTGCGTGCGGCCATGTCGTACGCGAAGAGGTAGGTCCGTGTGCGCGTCACCTTGTCCTTCTTCCCGTCGAGGGTCTCGACCTTCCCGGAGAACCAGACGACGGGGCCGTCCGCGGCCACCTTCCCGCCCAGGGTGACCCGGGTGTCCTGCCGGCCCTCGGCGAGGAGGGGCTCGTACGGCGCACGGTGCTTGACCAGCCCGTCCTTCGCGGACAGCCAGAGGAAGTCGGACGCGGTGACGATGAAGCAGTGGCTGTCGTCGGCGGCCTCGGGGCCGTATCTCGTACCGGCGGCCTTCTGCTCCCAGAGCGGGCGGCCGGTACGCATATCCAGCGCGGTTGTCAGTTCCTTGCCGGGGATCAGGAGCACCTGGTCGCGCCAGATGCGGGGGGTGGGACCGCCGGGCGTGAGGGTGAGGGGGTGCTGGTAGTGCCAGAGGGGGTCGGGGGCAACACCGGGCAGCGGTTTGCGGCGGGCGGCCGGCTTGGCGTCGTCCCCGTCCACCGGCAGTGTGGGCGCGTTGTCCTCGTCGCCGCCGGAGAAGGCCAGGGCTCCGCCGCCGCCCACGACGAGCCCCGCGGCGCCGGCCGCGATGCCGGTGAACAGGCCACGCCGGGTCAGTCCGCCGGGGAGGGGGCGGGGGCCTGCGCCGGTGCGGGCGGGTGCGGTCGCCGGCATCGGTGCGAGTTGGGCAGGTTGTTGCTGCTGCTGCGTCGGCTGCGTGGGAGCTGGGGGTACGGCGGTCGCGGGGGGCAGGGCGAGGGCTGTGGCGGGGTGGGTGAGGGCGGGCGCGGGCGCGCGCCGCGGTGCGCGCAGGCGCCGGGTCAGTCCGCTGTCGACGTCTGCGGCGCCGGTGGGGCCTGCGGCGCTTTCCCCTACCCGCCCCTCCCCGGAACTGGGGGCAGGCCCCCAGACCCCCGGACCATACAGACGCCCTACGGACGTGTCCTCAATCGCCGGACGGGCTTGATTTGTCCCCGGCTCCAGCGCCGCCGCCTGTTCCGCCAGGGCTGCGGTCACGGGGGACGGCAGCCACCAGTGGCGGGCCAGTGCTGCCGCGCCCTCCAGGGCCAGCTCCGCTGCCAGCGCGCCAGGGGCCGGGCGGTCCGCCGGGGACTTGGCCAGGCAGCGGGCGATGAGCGTGCGCAGTTCCTCCGGCACGGCGGCCAGTTCGGGTTCCGCGTGCGCGATGCGGTCGGCGGCCGCGTCCTGCGGGCCCGCCGCCCACGGCGTCGCCCCGGTAGCGGCGTACGCCAGCAGCAGCCCGAGGACGAAGATGTCGGACGCGGGGCCCGGCTCCTGGCCCGCCAGCTGCTCCGGGGTGAGGTAGCCGAGGCGTACGGACAACTGGCCGCCGGGGCCCGCTTCGGCGGCCGCCGCCGCGCCCAGCGCGCCGAACGCCGTCAGGCGCGGCCCGTCGGCGGCCAGCAGCACGGTGTCGGCGGCGAGGCCGTGGAGTACGGCGCCGGTGGCGTGCACGCGGGACAGGGTTTCGGCGAGCGCGGCGCCCAGAATGCGTACGGCCCGCTCCGGCAGCGGCCCGGCGAGCGCGACCGCCTCGGCGAGGGTCAGCGCGGGGACGTAAGCGGTCGCCGTCCACAGTTCGGCGCCGTCGGGGCCATCGGTTCGCGACGCCAGCGGGGCCTGTACCCAGCCACCGGCCAGCCGTTCGGCCGTCTGTGCCTCCGCCTGGAAGCGGCGGCGGAACGCGGGCAGGCCCGCCAGCTCCGGCCGCGCCACCGCGACCACGGCCGTCGCACCGTCGTCAGGGGCCTGCGCCAGGTACTGCACGGCGCTCGCGGTCTCGCGCAGGCGCAACAGCAGGGCGTACGGCCCGACTCGGCGTGGATCGTCCTGACGCAGCGCCTCCAAGGCGCACCCCCCGTGGTCACCGTGATCACCGCGATCACCGTGCCGGAGCCGCTGGCGCTCTGCGGTCACAGTGGCAACGTCCGGCACAACCGCCGATCTTATGAGGTGCTGTCCGGTTTCGACCAGGGCCACCGGGGCCGGTGGCGCTCGCGCCCGTCCGGCGCGTACTCGTACTTCCAGCCGCGCTGAAGCCCCAGCCGCTTGCTGTACCCGGCGGGAACGCGCAGATAGGCGTGCACGGTCGGCGGCCCGCCGTCCTCGTCCGGCACGGGCACCTCGTACCACTTCGGCGGGTGTCCGGTCGGCCCGACCAGGACCGGCAGCACCCGCCCGTCCAGGGGGCCGCCGACGAAGGGCGTGTTCTCGCTTCTCACGTTGCCAGTGTTACAGGGTCACAGGAGGTGCGCCGCCTCCGCGATCACCGGGATCACGCGCCGTGCCAGCACCCCTGCCGGGCCGTCCGCCGTCTCCGTCGCCAGCGCCGCCTTCGTCACGGCCGCCGTCTGGGCGTCCGTCGCCGCGGTCACGGCCAGCAGGGCGATGAAGTGGTCGACCAGCCAGTCCCGCAGCTCGCCGGCCGGCGGCTGCTTGCCCTCGTCCAGCCAGATGAGGGAGGCCGCCTCGACGGCCGTGATCCAGGTGCGGACCATCATCCGCAGCCGCGGCCCGGCCGTACCCGCGACGCCGAGGTGCGTCAGGATCTGCTCGGCCGCAGCGCGCCGGACCCCGTCGACGGTCGCGGTCGTACGGGACGTCTCAGCGACGCTGCCGCCCTGGAGCAGCGCGCTGAACCCCGTGTCGTGCTGGCCGACGAAGGTCAGGTAGCGGTCGAGGGCGCGGGTGAGGCGCCGGGTGAGCGGGCCCGTCTGCGGCTCGGCGAAGCACAGCTTCAGCTCGTCGGCGGCGGAGCCGAGCGCGGCCTCGTACAACTGCTGCTTGCCGCCCGGGAAGTAGCGGTACACGAGCGGCCGCGACACCCCGGCGGCCTCCGCCACGTCGTCCAGCGAGACCTCCTCGGGCGCCCGGTGCGCGAAGAGCGACAGGGCGGCGCCGAGGAGCTGACTGCGACGCTCCTCGACGCTGAGTCTGCGGTACGCGGGGGTGGCTGGGGTGGTCGCTGCCGGGGTCATGTGGGCAGCGTAACTCCACATTTCACCGTTTACGCGAGGAGTCCCGAGCTCTTCCAGAGCCTGCGGCCGACGCCCTGGAGCACACCGATGTCGTCCAGGAAGTCGGTGAGCCGCCTGGCGCCGTTCTGCATGACCTCCGTGCGGTGGCCGCTCGCCTTCACCTGGGCGACGGCCTCGCGGCGGTCGAGGCCGACGTTCTCGTACACCTTCGGATTGACGAAGCAGGTGGAGAAGACACGGGCCGCCTCGCCGCAGCTCACGCGGGTGAGTTCGCGCTCCCAGGCGGGCGCGGTCACCATCTGGCGGCGCAGCTCCTCGCGGGCGTACCGGACATGGCGCGCCTCCTCGACCACGTGGATGCGGGTCACGCCGCGCACGAGGGTCTGGACGCGCTCGTCGGGAAACGTCAGCCGCTGCATCCAGTCGAGGATCTCCTCGCCGAGGAGGGTGGCCGCGAAGGATCCGGGGGTTGTCGAGACGGTCTTCAGGACGCGCGCCAGGTTGTGGTAGAAGCGCGGCACCGGGTACGCGGGTGCGCCGCCCTTCTGGATCATCTTGGCGAACATCATCGAGTGCCGGCATTCGTCGGCGATCTCGGTGAGCGCGTAGCGCACGTGATTGCTGGTCAGGGACTTGTCGTAGATGTGCCGGACCAGCAGCTGCATCAGGATGATCTCGAACCAGATGCCGAGGGACGCGAGCGACGCGGCCTCGTGCCTGGCCAGGTCCATGCGCTGCTCCTCGGACATCTTCCGCCAGAGCGGAGTGTCGTAGAGCGAAACGAGCTCGGGCGGCCAGAACCACTTGCCTTCCTCGGCCGGGGCGTTCCAGTCGAGTTCCGTCTCAGGGTCGAAGGAGTGCTTGGCGGACGACTCCAGCAGGCGCTCGGCGACCTGCTCACGGTCTTTGAGGAGGCCGAGTGCGTCCCTGAGTACGTCGCGTTCGGTCACTGTCGTCATGGCGGGGGCACCTCACGGGTGGGTTACCGGCGGTCACGGCTGCGTTCGCTCTTATGAGACTGCTTGTCAGCAAGACAGTCAATCCCCTGTGCGCGACTTGTTGACCCGTCGTCTATCAACGTGTGAGTCTGCCAACTGTCCAGTGCGTTATGGGATATGAGGCAAGGAGGCGTCAGTGTCGACGCACGAGCTCTACACCAAGGCCCCCTCGGACCCGCTGTGGCAGGTGCCGGCCTCCGGCGCGGCGCGCTTCAGCTGGGAGTACGACGAAGGGCGCGCCCGCCTCCTCGCCCTCTACCAGAAGGGCAAGGACAAGCAGTGGGACGGCGCGACCCGCATCGACTGGGACGTCGAGGTCGACCCGTACGATCCGCTCGGCACCCCCGACGAGTCGCTCAGCCTCTACGGCACCCGCCACTGGGCGAAGATGACCGAGAAGGACAAGGGCGAACTGCGCCGCCACTATTCCTCCTGGCAGTTCAGTCAGTTCCTGCACGGCGAGCAGGGCGCGATGGTGTGCGCGGCCCGGATCGTCGAGTCCGTCCCCGACCTCGACGCGAAGCTGTACTCCGCGACCCAGACCATGGACGAGGCCAGGCACGCGGAGATCTACAGCCGCTTCCTGCACGAGAAGGTCGGGATGCTCTACCCGGTCAACGACAGCCTCCAGGGACTGCTGGGCGACACCCTCCGCGACTCCCGCTGGGACATGCCGTACCTGGGCATGCAGGTCCTCATCGAGGGTCTCGCCCTCGCCGCCTTCGGCATGATCCGCGACACCACGGACAAACCCCTGCCCAAGCAGATCCTCGCGTACGTCATGCAGGACGAGGCCCGGCATGTGGCCTTCGGCCGGATGGCGCTGCGCGACTACTACAAGCAGCTTTCCGACGCCGAACTGCGCGAGCGCGAGGAGTTCGTCATCGAGGGCTGTTACTTGATGCGCGACCGGCTGCGCGGCGTCGAAGTCCTGGAGAACTTCGGCATCTCCAAGCAGGAGGCGCAGGAGTACTCCGAACAGTCCGAGTTCCTGCACCTCTTCCGCAAGCTCCTCTTCAGCCGCATCGTGCCGTGCGTCAAGGACATCGGCCTGTGGGGGCCGCGCCTTCAGAAGGCCTACCTCGACATGGGCGTCTTCGAGATGGGTGATTCGAATCTGGACCTCCTCATGACCCAGGACGAGGAGATCGCCGAAGCACTCGACAAGCAGCGTTTCGAGGCGGAGGACGCGGAACGGGTGGCGGAGATCGAGGCGGCGATCGCGGCCGGGGCGGACGAGGAGCGCTTGAACGGTTCGTAGCGGGCCGTCCGGCTCAAAAGAGGTGTACGGCCGGGCGCCTCGCCCGGCACGATGGCGGCCATGACCACGAACGCGAACGTGCCCGCAGCCCGCCGGAGCCTCGAAGCGCTCGCCCTCGGTGACGCCTTCGGCGAGCGCTGGTTCCCCCTCTTCCGCGATCGGCAGCAGGCGTTCGAGGAGATCCGGGACCGGCGCGTCCCCGAAGAGCCCCTCTGGCACTGGACCGACGACACCGCGATGGCGCGCGCCGTCATGCGGGTGCTCGACGAGCACGGTGAGATCCGCCAGACGCCGCTGGCGAGGTCGTACGCCCATACCTTCATGGCCGACCAGGCGCGCGGCTACGGCAGCGGAATGCACGAGCTGCTCCCGCAGCTCATCGAGGACCCCCCGGCCGGACGCTCAGTCGTCCAGCGCCGCCCGCATCACCGCCCGCGCGATCGGCGCCGCGCTGCCCCCGCCGCTGATGTCGGCGCGGTCCGCCGACGCGTCCTCCACGACGACCGCCACCGCGACCGCCGGCTGGCCGTCGCCGTGCTCCTGCGCCCAGGAGATGAACCAGGCGTACGGCGTCCCGGTGTTGTCGATGCCGTGCTGCGCCGTGCCCGTCTTGCCGCCGACCCTGACCCCGGGGATGGCGGCGTTCGTGCCTGTCCCGTTCTGTACGACGTCGACCATCATCTGCTGGAGCTGCAGGGCGGTGGCCGGGTTCATCGCCTGGTGCAGGGACTTCTGGCTGTTCTGCGCGACGACGTCGCCGTCCGACTGCGTCACCTTGTCCACCAGGTACGGGGACTTGAGCTCGCCGCCGTTGGCGACCGCCGCCGCGACCATCGCCATCTGGAGCGGCGTCGCCCTGGTGTTGTACTGGCCGATGGAGGACAGGGCGAGCTGGTCGGCGGTCATGCTGGTGTCGAAGTTGCTCCTGGACACCCCGGACGGGATCTTCAGCCCGCCGTCGTTGAACCCGAACTTCCGTACGGTGTCGAGCATTCCGGCCAGCCCCACCCGCACGCCCAGATTCGCCATCACCGTGTTGCAGGAGACCCGGATCGCGTACTCCAGCGACGCGTTGCGGCAGCCGCGCGCCTCGTTGGGGAGTGTGGTGCTGGTGCCGGGCAGGACGTACGGCTCCGGTGTCTTCGTCGGCGCGTCGATGTCCGTCACCACCTCGGTGTCGAGCGCCGCCGCAGCCGTCACGACCTTGAAGGTGGAGCCGGGCGGGTACGTCTGCCGGATGGCCCGGTTGAGCATCGGCTGACTCGGCGAGCCGTTCAGCCGCGCCCACGCGTCGGTGACCCGCTTCCCGGTCCCGGAGAGCTCCTGCGGATCGTACGACGGGCTGCTGACCAGCCCCAGGATCTTCCCCGTGGAGGGCTGGATCGCCGCGACTGCGCCCTTCCTGCCGCCCAGCCCCCTGTACGCCGCCCGCTGGACCGCGCCCTTGATGGTGGTGACGGCGTGGCCGCCGGGCTGGCGCGAGCGCGTGATCTCGTTCCACAGGGGGAGCGGGGCGAGCATCGAGTCGGTGCCCGAGAGGACGTCGTCCTCGGCGTTCTCGATGAAGGTCGTGCCGTACGTCTGGGAGGCGTAGCCGGTGACGGGCGCGTACAACGGCCCGTGGAGGTACGTTCTTTCGTACCGCAGCTGCTCACCGCTGTCCCTGGACCCGGTGACCGGCTTCCCGTCGACGATGATGTTGCCGCGCTCCTGCTGGTAACGGCCGATCGTCTTGCGCCGGTTGGCGGGATTGTCGTCGAGCGACTCAGCCTGGAAGACCTGGATACGGGCGGCGTTCAGCAGCAGCGCGACGAGCAGCAGCAGGCAGAACCCGGCCGCTCGCCTGATGTAGCGGATCACTGGTCGTCCTCCACGACGGGGGCGATGATGCCGGTCTCGACGTGCTCCGGATGCGGACTCCGGGCCGAGTCGCTGACCCGGATCAGCAGCGCCACGATGATCCAGTTGGTGACGACGGACGAGCCGCCCTGCGCGAGGAACGGCATCGCCATGCCGGTCAGCGGGATCAGTCCCATCACGCCGCCCGCGATGACGAACACCTGGAGCGCGAGGATCGAGGCGAGGCCGATCGAGAGCAGCCGCCCGAACGGGTCGCGCAGCGCCAGGCCCGCGCGGTAGCCGCGGGCGACGAGCAGGGCGTAGAGCAGGAAGATCGCGGTGAGGCCCGACAGGCCGAGTTCCTCGCCCGCCGTCGCCAGGATGAAGTCGGACTTGGCGGCGAAGCCGATGAGGACGGATTCCCCGGCGCCGAGCCCCGCACCGAGCATGCCGCCCGCCGCGAAGGCGAAGAGCGACTGGGCGAGCTGGCTGGGGCCCTGGCCGGCGTCGATGGAGGCGAAGGGGTTCAGCCAGTCCTCGACGCGGCTGTTGACGTGCGGTTCGAGCGATCCGACGACGAAGGCGCCGACCGCCGCGAGCAGCAGGCCGACGGCGATCCAGCCGGTGCGGCCGGTCGCGACGTACAGCAGGATCACGAAGAGGCCGAAGAAGAGGAGTGACGTGCCGAGGTCGCGTTCCAGGACGAGTACGCCGACGCTGAGCAGCCAGATGGCGACGATCGGTCCGAGCACGCGGCCGGTGGGGAGCTGGAGCTTCCAGATCTTGCGGCCGGTGTAGGCGAGGGCGTTGCGGTTGGCGGCGAGGTAGGCGGCGAAGAAGACGGCGAGCAGGATCTTCGCGAACTCGCCGGGCTGGAAGGAGAAGCCGCCGACGCGGATCCAGATCTTCGCGCCGTTGATGGCCGGGAAGAAGATCGGCACGGTCATCAGGACGAGGGCGGCGGCGACCGAGATGTACGCGTACCGCTGGAGGACGCGGTGGTCGCGGAGCAGGATCACGACGCCGATGAAGAGCGCGACACCGAGGGTGGACCAGACGAGCTGGGTGGGGGCCGCCTGGTCCCTGGGCGTTTCGAGGTCGAGGCGGTAGATCAGCACCAGGCCGAGGCCGTTGAGGAGGACCGCGATGGGGAGGAGGAGCGGGTCGGCGTACGGGGCGCGGAAGCGGACGGCGAGGTGGGCGAGGAGCGCGAGGACGCCGAGGCCCGCGCCGTAGCCGGCGGCGTCTGGGGGTACGGCGCCGTCCTTGGTGAGGCCCACGTCGATGTACCCGTACACGGCGATGAGGACGGCGCCGACGAGGAGCGAGAGTTCGACGCCGCGCCGCTTGGGGAGGCGTACGTCGGGCGGGGGCGCGTCCACCGTCGTTGCGGTCATGTCAGGCAACGTAGCAAGCCGGCAGGCCGTATCTCCGTATATGTCCGCTCACGCCCGGGGGGTGCGCGCGGCGGGGGCCGAACTCTCCGGGCGTGAGCGGGGGGCTAACGGCGCGTCAGCACCAGCGCGGGGCGGCGCCGATGTTCGCGATGTAGTGCGCCGAGCCCCAGGCCCAGGTGCCGTCGGTCAGCAGATACCAGCGGTTGTTCCCCTGCACGTTGTCGCCGCGGGTCTTGCAGAAGATGTGAACGATAGCCCCGTAGGGCTTGCTGCCGATGACCCGGCTGCTGCGGGTGGGCTTGTCGCGCAGCAGCAGCCCGGACCTGGCTGTGACGCGGCCCTTGTACAGGCGGGCACTCTGGCTCTCGGCGCTCTGGGTACTCTCGGCGCGCTCGGCCGGGGGCTTGACGGGGTCCGCTGCGGCGAACGAGGGGCCCGCGGCGGTGAGGGCGGCGACGGCGCCGGCGGCGACGTACAGGCCGAGCCTGGGGAGCGGAGACCGGGGGAGCAGGGGCATGTTGGCTCCTGACAAGTGAGAGGCCTTCGCCGCGGCGAAGGGCGGCGGGGGACTCCGGTCCGTAACGAACCGGTCCCCGACTCGCGCGATTCACACTAATTTCGACACCTACTGATCGCAAACTGTCACTCTGCGTGCGCGGTGCCGCTGGCCGGCTACGGGGCCTCCGGGACCTCCGGCAGCTTCAGCGTCGCCACCGCCCCGCCGTCCGGCGCGTTCGCGAAGGTCAGTTCGGCGCCGATGGCCTCCGCCTGCCCCACGGCGATCGTCAGGCCGAGACCGTGCCCCTTGCCGCCGGCGCGCGGCTCCGTCCTGAAGCGCTGCGGGCCGTGCTCCACCAGGTATGCGGGGAAGCCATCGCCGTGATCGCGCACGGTCACCACGGGTCCGTCCACGGTCAGTTCGACCGGCTCGCGGCCGTGCTGGTGCGCGTTGCCGATCAGGTTGCCCAGCACGCGCTCCAGCCGCCGCCGGTCGGTCTCGACGCAGGCATCCCGTACGATCCGGAACTCGGTCGGCGTCCCCGGCCCGCGCGCCACGCGCTCCGCCAGTGGCCCGATCCGGTGCACATCGAGGCTGATCTGCTCACTGCCCGCGTCGAGCCGGGAGATCTCCAGCAGGTCCTCGGTCAGCAGCCGCATCGCGCGCACCCGGTCCTGTACGAGCTGGGTCGGCCGGCCGGGTGGCAGCAGCTCCGCCGCCGCGTGCAGACCGGTCAGCGGGGTGCGCAGTTCGTGGGCCACATCGGCGGTGAAACGCTGCTCGCTCTGCAGCTTGCCCTGGAGGGTGGAGGCCATCGCGTCCAGCGCGCCGGCGACCGTGGCCACCTCGTCCTGCGGGCGCGAAGAGGCCTTCGTACGCGGGTCGTTGACACGGGCGTCGAGGTCACCCGCGCTGATCCGGCGCGCCACCGAGGCGGTCTGGTGCAGGCGGCGCGTCACGCGGGTGACGGCGAAGACGCCGACGAGCAGCGTCGCGGAGATGGCGAGGAAGGACGAGCCGACGATGGCCCGGTCCAGGCCCATGATCGTACTGACGCCCTGGGTGTAGTCGATCTCGGCGGCCATGGCGCGCCGGCCGGCCGGGGCCGCCGCCCACATGGTGGGGCGGCCGTCGTGCTCGCTGACGAGCGTGCCGTGCCGGCCGGAGAGGGCGAGCTCGCGCAGCTGGGCGGGCAGTCCGTCCGGGTCGAGGCCGGTGTCCGGCGGCAGCGGATCGCCGGCTTCGTACGCCCGTGTCGCCTCCTCCAGCCTGGTGAGCGCCTTCTCGCGGGCCTGGTTGAGCGTCTGGTGCGTCACGGAGACGTGCACGAGTGCGCCGAGCAGCGCTGCGAGCGCGCAGCACATCACGGTGATGAAGGCCGCGGCCTTCCAGGTGAGGCGCCCGGTCCAGGCGGGCAGACGAGGTCTCATGGGCGACCGCCCGGCCCGTTGAGGGGTGTCGTGGGGGTGGCTGCGGGGTGCGGAGTGGCTGTCGGGGTCGGCGTGGGGGTCGTGTGTGAGTGGGTGTGGGACGGCAGCGGGTCGCCTCCGTCCTTGTGCACCCGCAGGATCTCGTCGCGGGTGGGCAGCATGGCGTGCTGGTGGCCGTCCCAGGACCAGGCCGTCCTGTACTCGTACCCCGGCAGGTTCGAAGGCGCCCGGATGATGAGGTCCCGGCCCGCCAGCGAGACCCCGATCACGGCGTCGCTGGTGCCCATGATGCGGGTCAGCCGGCCCTTCTCGGCCAGGTAGCAGCGCACCGCGAGCTGGCCCCTGGGCATGGAGACGCCGAGGATCAGCTCGGCTTTGCCGTCGCCGGTGAGGTCGCGGTAGTACGCCTTGAGTACCGGGCAGGACTTCGGTCGCGTGTCGCACTCCCGGAGCTGCCTGACCGTCTGCTCGTACCTCCCGTCAGGCCCGCTGAGAGCGTCGGGATGCGCCGCCTGCTCCGCCTGGGCGACGGCCACCGGCCTCACCCTGCGCACATCGTCACCCGGCACCTTGATCCCGCGAACCGTCTCCGTCTCGCCCTCGCCGTAGTCCATCGGAGGGACCGTGGCGGCCGGCCGCTCCGGCCACAGGCGGGTGGGTCCGACGGCGGTGGGCGTGGGTCCGGCGCTTTCGAGCTCCCCCGCGTCGGCGCAGCCGGACAACGCGGCTGCCACTGCTGCCGCGGCGGCGGTCAGCAGCAGTGCCGCTCGGGCGGTGCGGTGCGCGCTCAAGGCTCCCTCTCTGCGGAGTGGCTTTATTTACTTCACGACCGGCGGCTCAGCGCTGGTACGGATTCTGCCCCGGCTGCTGCTGGTGCGCCTGCCCGTAACCGCCGTCGGCCTGCTCCTGCGCCTGGAGCTGCTGCGCCTGCTCCTGGGTCACCTTCTGCTCGGCGCCGCAGAAGGTGCACTGGGTCGTGTACTTCGTGGAGTACGGGAACAGCGGAACGAAGAACAGCGTGAACTTGGCTACGCGCTTCCTGAGCGTGTGCGCCGCCGGATTCCCGCAGCTTCCGCACACCAGTGTGAGTATGGCCAGTTGGTAGAGGTAGCTCTTGCTGCCAAAGATGATCATTAGGTGGTCCCGTCCGTCCGTACGCGATCGCTTGTTGCCGAGTCTGCACCAACCGGGCCGGGGCAGGACTCACGCACCCTCCGGCGGGGCCAGGTCGGGGCGCAGCCGGTGCCACGACGGCTGGCGCAGGAGCCCCGCCTTCGTCCGGGTGTTGTACGCGACTTCGCCGACCAGGCGCGGCAGCACCCACCGCGCCCCCGCGACGGGCGGCGCCTCGGCGAACGGGCACTCGTCGACGGCGGCTACGCGCAACAGCTCGGCGAGCAGCGCCCGTTCGCGGTCGTTCCACCCCGTCCCCACGCTCCCGATGAACCGCAGGACCCCACCCTCGTACTCGCCAAGGAGCAGCGCTCCCGGAAGCCCGGAGAGGCGGCCCCGGCCGGGTACCCAGCCACCGACGATCGCGTCCACCGTCCGGACGTTGCGGATCTTGATCCAGTCGCGGGATCGCACCCCCGGTGTGTACACGGAGTCGAGCCGCTTGCAGACCACGCCCTCCAGGCCCCCCTCCTTGGTCGCGCGGAGCGCCTCCTCACCGTGCCCGACGATCACGCCGGGCGTCGACCAGTGCGATCCCCGCAGACCGAGGCTCTCCAGCTCCCGCCGGCGCTCGCGGTACGGCAGCCTGATGAGGCTGCGGCCCCGCAGGTGCAGGGCGTCGAACAGCATCAGATGGGCCGGTACGTCCGGCGCCAGGCGGGCGGCCTTCGCAGGCGATCCGGACAGCCCCATCCGGGCCTGCAGACGCTCGAAGTCCGGACGGCCGTCGTCGTCGAGCGCGACGATCTCGCCGTCCAGTACGGCCGGAACCCCCGCGCTGAGGGCGGTGCCCAGCGGCAGCAGCTCGGGGTAGGCGGGCGTGATGTCCGCACCGGATCTGGCCCGCAGCATCAGTGAGCCGTCACCCGGCAGATAGACAACAGCCCGCTGACCGTCGTGCTTGCTCTCGAACGCCCACCGCCCCTGCTCCCGCGCCGGCGGCAGCGTGCCCGGTGTCGCGAGCATGGGCTCGATCCGGGGCAGCGTGACCATGGCCGATCACGCCCGGGGCAGCGGCCCGGCCCGGCCCGGATCGAGCAGCGGGCCGAGCAGGTCGCCGTACCGCTCCAGCCGTACGCCGATGTCCGCCGCCCGGAAGACCAGCCGCCCGGGCTCCGCCCGCCCCTCCTCGACCTCCTCCCAGGTCACCGGCGCCGACACGGTCGGCTCCTCCCTGGCCCGGAGCGTGTACGGCGCGGCAGTCGTCTTCGCGGCGGCGTTCTGGCTGAAGTCGACAAAGACCTTCCCCGGTCGCAGCGCCCGCGTCATCCGGTGCACGACCAGCTCCCCGAGCGCCTGCTGCGCCTGGACCGCGAGCCCTTTCGCGTACGCCGAGACGTCCTCCGACGGCGTCGGCTCCAGCGCCGCGCACAGATGCATCCCCTTGGACCCCGAGGTCTTCGCGTACGCCTTGATACCGTCCGCCGCCAGGCGCTCCCGCAGCCACAGCGCGACCTCGCAGCACTCCGCGACGCCCGCCGGCGGCCCGGGGTCGAGGTCGATGACCAGCCGGTCCGCAATGCCGGGATCCGGGGCCAGCCACTGCGGCGTATGGAACTCCACCACCAGGTTCGCCGCCCAGATCAGCGTCGGCAGGTCCTGGATGAGGACCTGGCGCGCCATCTCGCCCTCCGAGCGCTCCACCTCCACCGTCCGCACCCAGTCGGGCGTACTTTGCGGCGGATTCTTGGTGAAGAACAGCTGCCCGCCCGGCCCGTCCGGATAGCGCAGGAAGGAGATGGGCCGGTCGTAAAGGTGTGGGAGGAACGCGTCCGCGATCGTGGCGTAGTAGTGCAGCACCTCGGCCTTGGTGGTCCCGGTGGCGGGATAGAGGACCTTGTCCAGATTGCTGAGCGCCAGGCGCCGCCCCTCTACCTCTGTGATAGGCGACATACGATGAGAATCCCATGGATATGTGATGAGAGACGCCTAAGGGGGCGAAACGTGCGACCCATCTGGAACGGTGCCATCTCCTTCGGCCTGGTCAGCATCCCGATCAAGCTGGTGAACGCCACCGAGCACCACTCGGTCTCGTTCCGCCAGATCCACACCGCCGACGGCGGACGCATCCGCTACCGGAAGGTCTGCGAACTCGACGGCGAGGAGATCCCGGCGTCCGAGATCGGCAAGGGGTACGAGGAGCCGGGCGGCGGAATCATGCCGATCACCGACGAAGACCTGGCCGCACTCCCGCTGCCGACGGCCAAGACGATCGAGATCGTCACCTTCGTGCCGGCGTCCGAGATCGACCCCCTCCAGATGGACTCGGCGTACTACCTGTCCGCGAACGGCGTGCCCGCGGCCAAGCCGTACGTCCTGCTGCGCGAGGCACTCAAGCGCAGCGACAAGGTGGCCGTGGCGAAGTTCGCGCTGCGGGGGCGCGAGCGGCTCGGGATGCTGCGGGTGGTGGACGACGTCATCGTCATGCACGGTCTGCTCTGGCCCGACGAGGTACGTGAGCCGGAGGGCGTCGCACCGGAGACGAAGGTGACGGTGCGCGACACCGAACTCGACCTGGCGGACGCGCTGATGAACACCCTGGGCGACGTAGACCTCGAATCGCTGCACGACGACTACCGCGAGGCGGTCGAGGAGATGATCGCCGCGAAGGCCTCCGGCGGTGAGCTCGTGGAGCGGCCGCCGGCCGGCGGTGGCGGCCAGGTGATCGACCTGATGGCGGCGCTGGAGAAGAGCGTGCGGGCGGCGAAGGAGTCGCGCGGCGAGGCGGAGGGGGAAGAGGCCGAGGTCACGTCGATGGCCGGTCGCAAGACGGCGGCGGCGTCTTCCGCGCACGCGAAGAAGTCCAAGCCGGCGGCGAAGAAGACGGCCACCGCGAAGAAGAGCACCGCGGCGAAGAAGGCGGCTTCAGCGACCGAGAAGCAGCCGTCCGGGGCGAAGAAGACCACCGCCAAAAAGGCCACCCCGAGGAAGCGCACGTCCGCCTGACCGACGATCGCCGTCTCGCGCACCCGCGTTGGCGACCTATACCGCGACATTTCACCGGGACGGCACGCGCCCTTCCCTTCCACTCGGTCCTCTTGGAACATTCTGATTGCTTCTGTCTCCTCACACTCCAAGAGGCCCCACACTCATGCCAGAACTCAATAGGCGCCGCTTCCTCCAGATCGCCGGCGCGACCGCGGGCTTCGCCGCCCTGTCGGGCAGCATCGACCGCGCCGCCGCCATCCCGGCCAACCGCGTCGCCGGCACGATCCAGGACGTCGACCACATCGTCGTACTGATGCAGGAGAATCGTTCATTCGACCACTACTTCGGCGCGATGAAGGGCGTACGGGGCTTCGGAGACCCGCGCCCGGTGACGCTGCCGAGCGGAAAGTCGGTCTGGCACCAGGCGGACGGCAACAAGAAGGTGACGCTGCCGTTCCACCCGACGGCCGACGACCTGGGCATGCAGTTCCTCCAGGGCCTCAACCACGACTGGGCGGGCGGCCACAAGGCGATCAACAAGGGCAAGTACGACCAGTGGGTGCCCGCGAAGACGCCGACGACGATGGCGTATCTCACGCGGGAGGACATCCCCTTCCACTACGCGCTCGCCGACAAGTTCACGGTGTGCGACGCGTACCACTGCTCGTTCATCGGAGCCACCGACCCGAACCGCTACTACATGTGGACGGGGTACACGGGCAACGACGGCACCGGCGGCGGCCCGGTCCTCGGCAACGAGGAGCAGGGATACGGCTGGACGACGTACCCCGAGCGGCTGGAGAAGGCCGGGGTCTCCTGGAAGATCTACCAGGACACCGGCGACGGCCTGGACGCCGCCGGCCACTGGGGCTGGATAAACGACGCCTACCGGGGCAACTACGGCGACAACTCGCTCCTCTACTTCAACCAGTACCGCAACGCCAAGCCCGGCGACCCGCTCTACGACAAGGCCCGCACCGGCACCAGCGTCAAGAACGGCGACGGCTACTTCGACGACCTCAAGGCCGACGTCCAGGCGGGCAACCTCCCGCAGATCTCCTGGATCGCCGCCCCGGAAGCCTTCACCGAGCACTCCAACTTCCCCTCGAACTACGGCGCCTGGTACATCGCGCAGGTGCTGGACGCGCTGACGTCCAATCCGCAGGTGTGGAGCAGGACGGCCCTGTTCATCACGTACGACGAGAACGACGGCTTCTTCGACCACGTCGTGCCGCCGTACCCGCCGGCCTCCGCCGCGCAGGGCAAGTCCACCGTCGACACCTCCACCGAGCAGTACGCGGGCGGCACGTCGTACGCGGCGGGCAACTACGGGCTCGGCCCGCGCGTACCGATGCTCGTCGTCTCGCCCTGGAGCAAGGGCGGTTACGTCTGCTCCGAGGTCTTCGACCACACCTCGATCATCCGCTTCATGGAGCGCCGCTTCGGCGTGAACGAGCCCAACATCTCCCCGTGGCGGCGCGCGATCTGCGGCGACCTGACGTCGGCTTTCGACTTCGGTACGTCGGACCCGGAGCCCGCCGCGCTGCCCGACACGGCCGCGTACGAGCCGCCGGACCACGAGCGCCACCCGGACTACCGGCCCACGCCGCCGGCGGTGGGCAGCCTGCCCAAGCAGGAGCCGGGCGCGCGCCCGGCGCGTGCGCTGCCGTACGCCCCGTACGTGGACGGCGCCCTGAACGCGGCCGACGGCCGTATCGCCCTCACCTTCAGCCCGGGCGCGGCGGCGGGCGCGCAGTTCTACGTCACGTCGGCGAACCGCACCGACGCGCCGTGGACGTACACCGCCGAGGCGGGCAAGAAGATCACGGACACCTGGAACTCGGCGTATTCCAAGGGCACGCACGACCTCACGGTCCACGGCCCGAACGGCTTCCTGCGCACCTTCCGCAGCCCCGCCAAGACCGCGGGCCCCGAGGCGACGGCCCGCCACAACGCGAGCACCGGAAACCTCGATCTGACCCTGACCAACCCGGGCACCACCACCGCCAACCTCACCGTCAGCAACGCCTACGGCGGCCAGCGGCAGACGTTCACGGTGCGCGCGGGCGCCACGGTGACGCACACGGTGGACCTGCGCGCCACCAAGCGCTGGTACGACGTGTCCGTGGTCTCCGACACGAACAGCACCTTCCTGCGCCGCTTCGCCGGGCACGTGGAAACGGGAGCGCCGGGCGTGAGCGACCCGGCCACGATCACCACCTGACGGGGCTCTGCGGAGGTAGGGCAGGCCATACCCCTGCCCTACCTCTGGGGGGATGGTCCGGGCGAAGATCCACTCCTACGGTGAAGCCATGCGCCCAATCAACGTGTGGCAGGCCCTGGCCCGGCCCGGCTACCTGCTGTCGTCCTGGCCCTGGCGGTCGGCCGGCTACCTGCTCAGCAGCGCGCCGGTCGGCATCGCGGCGCTGGTGACGATCGTCGTAGGGGCGACGGTCGGCACGGTACTGGCCGTCGTGCTGATAGGCCTGCCGCTCCTGGCCCTGCTGGCGCTCTCCGGGGTGCCGGTGGCCGCGACGGAGCGGCTGCGGCTGCGGTTGGTCGACAACCGCCCCGCTCCGACACCGCATCAGGTTCCGGCGGAGCCCGGGCTGCTGGCCTGGGCGCGGACCCGGTTCTGGGAGCAGGCGACCTGGCGGGAGCTCGGCTACGCGCTGGTGTTCGCGACGGTGCTGTGGCCGCTGGACCTGATCGTGGTGGGCACGGTGCTGGCTGTGCCGCTGGGCCTGCTGGTGACTCCGGTGCTGATGATGACGGTCGGGGACGGCGAGGAGGCGCGCGTACTGAAGATGTGGACGGCGACCTCGATGCCGGAGGCGATCGCCACCGCCGTCGTCGGTCTCCTCATGTTCACCGTGTGCGGTTATGTGCTCGGCATCGCGGCCGTGGCGCGGGCGGAGCTGACCCGGCTCCTGATCGCCCCACTGGAGCCGAACCTGGGAGCGAGGGTCACCGAACTCGTACGCTCGCGGGCCCGGTTGGTCGACGCCTTCGAGGCGGAGCGCCGCCGCATCGAACGCGACCTCCACGACGGCGCCCAGCAGCGCATCGTCGCCCTCACCATGGCCCTGGGCCTGGCCCGACTCGACGCGCCCCCCGGGCCACTCGCCGACCAGCTCGCCAAGGCGCACGACGAGGCGGGCAAGGCGCTGGCCGAACTGCGCGAACTGATCCAGGGCATCCACCCCAAGGTGCTCGCCGACTTCGGCGTCGCGGCGGCCGTGGCCGACGCGGCCGACCGGTCGGTGGTCCCCGTAGACGTGACGCTCGACCTGCCGGAGCGGCTGCCCGAAGCCGTCGAGGCGGCGGCGTACTTCGTGGTCTGCGAGGCACTGGCGAACGTCGGGAAGCACAGCGGGGCGCGGCGCGCCGAGGTGAGCGGCCGGCACGCCGACGGCCGGCTCGTCGTCGAAATACGCGACGACGGAAGGGGCGGAGCGGACGCGGAGAACGGCAGCGGCCTGACCGGCCTCGCTGACCGGGTGTCAGTGCTGGATGGCAGACTCGCACTGTCCAGCCCACCTGGTGGCCCAACTCTGTTGCGTGTGGAGATCCCGTGCGAGCCGATCGATCACTGCGCGTAGTCCTGGCCGAGGACAGCGTGCTGCTCAGGGAAGGGCTGATGGCTCTGCTGGCCCGCTTCGGCCACGAGGTGGCGGCGGCGGTGGGCGACGCGGAGGCCCTCCTGACCGCCGTGGCCGAACACGCCCCGGACATCGTGGTCACGGACGTCCGTATGCCTCCCGGCTTCCAGGACGAGGGCCTCCGAGCGGCGGTAGAACTCCGCAAGGCACAGCCTTCCCTCCCGGTCCTCGTCCTCAGCCAGTACGTCCAGCGCACCTACGCGTCGGAGCTCCTGGACTCCGGCGACGGCACGGGCATCGGCTACCTGCTCAAGGACCGGGTCGGCCAGGTCGAGGAGTTCCAGACGGCGCTCCAGGAGGTCGCAGCGGGCGGTACGGTCGTCGACCCCGAGGTGGTACGCCAGCTCCTGCGCCGCCGCCGCGACCCCCTGGAGCGCCTGACGCCGCGCGAACGGGAGGTGCTGGCGCTGGTGGCGGAGGGCAAGTCGAACACGGCGGTCGCCCGCCAACTGGTCGTGTCGGAGGCGGCGGTGGGCAAACACATCGGCAACATTCTCGCCAAGCTGGACCTGCCCCCGGCAGACGAAACGCACCGCAGGGTACTGGCGGTGCTCACGTTCCTACGGGCCTGACAGCCGACCGCCTTCCTTCTCCTCCGGAGAACGGCCACCCGCCACCTGCCCGGCCAGCTCCACCACGCACTCGCGGACAACTGACCCCAAGTCCCCGTCCCCGTCCCCCATCCGTGATCCGACGATGAGGCGGGAAAGCTGCGGTACGGCGCTCGGCCAGGCGGCCAGGCCGATGAGCGACAGCAGCATCACGGCGGCTTCCAGCCCCGACTCGATACCCAGCCGCTCGGCCAGCGCGTCCACCTTCAGCGAGTAGCCCTCGGCGCGGTCCTGCTCGCCGGAGGTCGCCGGCTCGCGCTGGTGCAGTGCCTCCCACAGCAGCAGCCGCAGCAGCTCGGGCCGCTCGCGGTGGAAGTCGTACACCGAGCCGACCCACTCCGCGACGTCGTCGCCGGGTTTGCCCACGGCTTCGGTGAGCTCGTCCATCGCGGCGCCGACGGTGGCAGCGAACAGACCGTCCTTGCTGCCGAAGTGCCCGTAAACCCGCTCCTTGTTGACCCCGGCGAGCTTGGCGATGCGGTCGACCCGGGCCCCGGCCACGCCCAGGGCGGCGAATTCCTCGCGGGCAGCCGCCAAGAGCTTCTGCTTAGTCACTGCGGTGTCTCGTGCCATGACCCCAACAGTACCAACCAACCAGTTGGCCAGCATTGACATCCAACTAGTTGGTTGGTTCCATGGCCGCCATGCCCTTTGCGACGAAGCCGCCGAGCGAGACCAGACCACCCGAAACACCTGAAGCCGCACCCGAGTCGGCCTCCTTCCTCAGGACTGTGCCGGCCCTGTGCGCGGTGGGCGTCCTGATCGTCGGCCAGCTCTACACAGTGCTTCCGGTACTCGGCCTGCTCGCCGACTCGTGGTCCACGACGGCGGCCGCCGCAGGCTGGACGACAACAGCCTTCGTCGTCGGATACGCCGCCGGATTCCTCTTCTGGGGCCCACTGTCGGACCGCTTGGGCCGCCGAAACCTGATGATCCTCGGCCTACTCCTCACCGCGCTCACGACGGCGGCCGTGGCCGCCGCGCCCAACTTGGCGGTGGGCTGCACCATCCGCGTCGTACAAGGACTGAGCGCGGCCACCTTCGCGCCACCCGCCTTCGCGTACATCGCCGAGCGCATCGAGCCCGCCCGGCGCGTGGCAGCCATGACCTGGCTGACGAGTTCGTTCCTCGCCGCGGGCGTGCTGGGCCAGGTGTACGCGCAGTCGGTGGCCGACGCCGCCGGCTGGCGCACGGTGTTCGTGATCTGCGCGGCGGCGATGATCGGCGGCGCGCTGCTGCTGCGCGGCGTCCTGGCCCCGGACCGGACCTCCGCCGCCACCTCCTCCCTCGACGCCTACCGCGCCATGGGCAGACTCCTCACCAAGCCCTCCTTGGTCCTCCTCCTGCTGACGACGGTCACACTGCTGTGCGGCTTCGTAGCCGTCTACACGGGCCTGCAGGTGGCGGGCCCCGCCAACCTCGCGGGCGACCCGGACACGATGCTCCTGCTGCGCGCCGGCTCGCTGCCCGCCATGGTGCTCGTACCGCTGGTCACCCCATTCCTGGTCCGGCTGCCCGCCGTACACCGGGTGGTGACCGCCCTCCTGCTGGCCGCTCTGGTCAGCGCCGCATCGGCGCTCCTGTCACGCGGCGGCGACATCGACGTCGTACTGCTGGCCGCGCTGCTGTTCGTCTTCGTCTTCGCCATCGCGGTGACGGCGCCCGCGCTGGTGGAAGCGATCGGCGCGCAGGCAGCCGGGGCACGCGGCGCCGCGGTAGCCCTCTACACCTTCGCCCTGTTCATCGGCGCCAGCGTCGGCCCGCTGCTGGCGACGGCGGCGGGGGACTGCTCCACCGTCTTCGCGGTGATCGCCGGCGTGCTCGGGACGGGCGCGGTACTGGCCGCCCTGGGCCACCGCGTACGCCGCTGACCCGCCCCCGTCCGTACCCGCACCACAAGGAAGGGAACCGATCAGCCATGCGATACGGCATCCTCACCGCGGCTCTGGCCCTTGGCGGAGCCTGCGTGCTCGGCACGGCGGTATTGGTCACCGCCGACGACGGCGACCCGGGCGCGGCGCCCACCGCGACGTACAAGAGCGCTCCGAAGGAGAAGAACGTGAAGCCGGTAGCCAAGGACAGCGACAAGGCCAAGGCCGCCACGAAGCAGTCGAAGGACGCCCTGGCCGGGGCGGGCCTGGCGATCCCCGAGGGCTGGCACCCGGCCCAGATCCGCGACGAACGCCACGAGGACCGCCCCGTGACCGTGGTCCGCTACGAGAAGGACACCACCCGCGACTTGGGCGGCGAGCACATCACCACCGTCGTTGACGCCGAGGGCACGCTGTACGGCTACACCCGGATGACGGTGGCGGGCCAAGAAGCCCGTACCGGCCGACGACAAGGCGGAGAAGACGGCCTTCGACTGGCTGCGCGTCTTCGCTCCCGACCACGCGGACGGCCTGTCGGTCCAGTGGGTGGACCAACACGACGAAGAGGTACGCGACAAGGGGCGCCGTGCACACGGTCTCCGCGCCAAGGTGAAGACCCACCACGACAACGGCCTCTAGCGCACCTGGCGGCCGCCCCGGGGACGCCCTCCGAGCATGATGCAGGACCATTTTCGGCAAACGGGGGAGTCCGTTGTTACACGTGACCCGTGAACCTCACGGGTTCGCGAATCGCCGCCGCGGCTCCTCCGAGGTCCGCCAGGCGGGCGGCGAGTGTCGCCTCGGCCAGGCGTGGGGGAAGAGCCGCGCTGAACTTCAGCCCGTTCAGGGCGCGGGAATCCACCGCAGGAAGGCAGAGTTGCTCCGCACCATCAGCCTTTGCCTGCGTCCATTCCTGAAGCGTGAGATTTTCACGGAGCCGGACGTACGTGTCCGTAGGGCGCTGTAACGGGTCGGCGACCGAACTGAGTGTGGCCGCCAGTGTGGCGTTGGCCTTGTATCCGGCCCAGGTCCACCAGCGCACGTTCGTGTCGCGCCCGCCCCGCAGGAGGACCGTGGCGTCGGGATGCACCAACTCGGCCCCCTCCTCGCGCACCTGATCGAGGGCGCTGTTGGCACGCCGGGTGAGGCCGACGGGAGGCGTCTCACCAAGGAGCACCTCTCGTGCCGCGCGGGTCAGCGCGTAGGACGCGGTGCGGGACAGGCCGGCCCCACCCCATCGGGCCTTTCCGCCCCCGTCCACCGGCTCGACGAAACAGCGACGACGTGACCAGTCGATGTAAGTCACCTGCCAGCTGCGGCCGGCGAGCAACAGCCGCCGTGGCCCGGCGACTTTCTCGGTGAGCAGAGCTGGGTCCGTCGTGCCGATTTCGGTACGGCCCGACAGAACGGTGAACTCCGGGGCCGCGGTGAACACGGCTGTGAGATCCATGAAGTGCCGGTAGCCGAAGCGGCGTTCGGCCTCGGGTCCGATGAACATCAGTCCACCGTCCCGGTCCAGGTAGCCCTCGGCGATCAGATGGCGCACGAGCGGCTCGGCGGAAGGGCCGAACGGTCCGAATCCGCCCCACCACTCCTGCCACAGCCGGTCCCCGACCCGGTGCTCCTGAAGGCAGAGCGCGAGCACTTGCTGAGCGACGATGTGCCGTGGCTCGGGCGGCGCGACGACCGGTTCGACCCAGCCGCGCGACCAGAGCAGCAGAAGTGCGGCGGCCGACAACAGACCGGCCTCGTCAAGTGCCAGGAACAAGCAATGGCGCACCGACCCAGAACGCCGTCCGGTGCGCCCGAGGCGCTGCAGGAACGAAGCCACGGTGCCGGGGGCGTCGATTTGGATGACTCGGTCGAGGTCCCCGACGTCGATACCGAGTTCCAGGGTGCTGGTAGAGACGATCACGCAGTCACGGGCCTCCGCGAAGGCTTCCTCCGCCCGCCGACGCTCGTCCACTGACAATGACGCATGGGACAGGAACGTGACCACGCCCTTCGCCCGCAGCGCCTCGCCCAGCTCTTCGACCTGTTTGCGCGACTCGCAGAAAACCAGTCGCTTTTCACCCCTGTGCAGGGCCGCGATCACTATGGCCGCGTTGGCCAGCGAACCTACATAGTCGAGCTGGACGTTCCCGGGCGGAGGCACATCCGGAATGCTCGGCACCGAAGGATCACGATCCGCCGACGCCTGGGTACGCAGATGGGGAGCGACCACGCGCGCGCCGTGTTCCCGTGAGCCGCCACGGGCCCCCTGCAGCCAGGTCAGCAACTGCTCCGGATTCCCGACAGTCGCCGAGAGCCCCACCCGTTGGACCGGTCGTCCGGCGACGCGCTCCAGCCGCTCCAGTACGGCGAGCAGGTGCCAGCCCCGGTCATCCCCGGCAAAGGCGTGCACCTCGTCCACCACGATGGCGCGCAGCCCGGAAAAGAATGCCGTGTGGTCGACATTCACGCTGACCAGCATGGCTTCCAAGGACTCCGGAGTAGTCAGCAACACGTCCGGACGCTCGCGCAGGATGCGCTTGCGGCGGGCTTGCGGTACGTCGCCGTGCCAGATCGCTGCCGTGCGCCCCAGCCAGGAGGCGTACGTCTCCAGCCGGGGGAGCAGGTTGTTCAGCAGCGCCTTGAGAGGGCAGACGTAGAGAATCGAGGTGCCCGTCCAGTTCTCCCGCGCCATCCGGGACAGCAGCGGGAAGCACGCGGCTTCCGTCTTTCCGCCGGCTGTCGGGGCCAACAGTACGGAGTCCGAGCCGTCCATCAAGGGGGCGATTGCTTCTTGCTGCAGGGGCCGTAGATCCGGCCATCCCAGGGTGTTGACGACGTGGTGCACAACGATCGGATGGAGGCGGTCCACTGCGGATTGTGTCATGGCGGTGTCACAGGTCGAGGGCGATGTCGTCCGCCGACTCGGGAGCCGGTGCCGCCGCGTTCCGCTCCACCGCATTCAGCTCCGACGGCGAAACGGTCAGTGCGTAGTGCTCGCGGGGATCAAAGTCATCGAACTGGTCCACCCGGTCCAGCACATCGCTCACCAGCTTCTTCAGGAACAAACGTGGCGCGACTCCCACCTTGCCGCCGAGCCGGCCGGCCACCGCTCGGGCGAGATCGCCCACATAGCCGTTGTCCACGACCGTATGGAGGCGCTGTGCGTCGCCGGCCCCGGAGGCGTAGATGTCCCGCACGCGGGTGCCGAGTTCGGTGAGGGCATCCACCGTGAATCCAGGAAGCCGCACCTGCACGGCGCGCGGGTTGTCGAACCGGGCATCGGTGGAGAAGTCGGTGGCGAGGCGCTGCGCCAAGGGGGCCAGCCGCTGGACTCCTTGAGCGCCGTCGTAGAAGGCGGGCGTACCGGTGATCACCAAGTAGAGCCCGGGGAAGCGCCCCGAGTGGACTTCGTCGATCAACTGCCGCAATGAGTTGAGCGCTTTGTCCCGGGCGTCCGAGCGGACCCGCTGCAGCGTCTCCACCTCGTCCAGTACGAGCAGCAGCCCCGGGTGGCCCGAGTCCCTGAGCACGGTGAGCAAGCCCTGCAAGAAACCCAGCGCGCCGAAATGATCGAGGTCGCCGCGGACCCCGGCGGTGCGCCTGGCCGTCGCCGCCACATGAGGCTGTCCGCCCAGCCACGCGACGAGGGAATCGGCTGTCGCGGTGTCCGACGATTCCTGCGCCCGGTGATAGCCGCGCAGCGCGGCCGCGAACATCGGGGCTGTACGGGACACTTCGGTGAGCCTGCTCGCCATGAACTCCCCAACGGCAGAGGGGATTTCTCCGTCCGCCGCACCGGCGGCCAGAGCGTCCTCCTCCAGCGCGTAGAACCAGGCATCGATCACTGGGCGGAAAGCACTGGGCGGAAAGCTGGATGTGGCGAGCCGTTCGGTCAGCCGCCGGTACACCGTTTCCAGCTTGTGCAACGGGGTCTCGTTCTCGGACACCTGCACTTCGGCCACGGCGAAGTTCCGCTGCTTGGCACGCTCACCGATCCAGCGGGTGAAGAAGGTCTTCCCGGACCCGTACTCGCCCCGTACAGCCTTGAAGACCGAGGCCCCCGCCGCCACCGCGTCGAGTTCGGCATCGACGGCCGCCTCGAAACGCCCGAGCCCGACGGCGAGCGGACCGAGCCCGGACTCGGGGACCGCGCCGCGCCGCAGAGCATCGATCAGCTGGCTGCGGCGGGCGGGGCTGAGGCTGCTCAGGTCCGTCGTCACTTCGGTGTTCCCGGGGTGTCACGCAGGCCGAACTGCTGCCGGAGCTGTTCCAGGTCAAGCCTCAGCGAGCGCCCGCTGTCCACCAGCGTCAGCACCTCCACCTGGTCGTAGTTGAGCACCCGCTGAAGGGTGGCCGCGAAGCCGGCGGCACGGGCCGGACGCTTCCCGGCCTCCTCGGCCACGGCCGAGACAGGCAAAATCCCGTGCGCCTCGACCAGGGCACGGACCGCGGCGCCGATACTGGCGAAATCCTCCTTGCGCGGCAATGCGTTGAGCTGCGCCTGAAGGATGTCGGAGGACCGGAGAGACTCGATCAGCTGATCCGTACGAGACGCAACGGAACTTTCGGAGGCGGGCGACGGCGGGGACTCGACAGCCGTTACGGGGACCAGGGCGCCCTGCCCCGAAGCGATTTCGGCGGCTTCGAGCTGCTCGGCCTGACGGCGCAGAACCGCTGCGGACGCACGGCGTTTTGCGGGCGTTGCCTTGACGGACGGTCGCCGCTCAGCGAGGGCCGTGACATAGCCGTCCGCTTCGAGCGACCACCACTGGGGCCGCTGGGGGCCCAGCTCACGCCAGCCCTTCGGCGCGGTGGCACCCCGGGGGACGAACGCGAGCACAGGGATGGCCACCTCTGCCAGAGCCGCGCCACCGTGATAACCGGCCTGCCGGTTTCCGTAGCGCGCCGTGCTGTCCCACAGCGCCACGATCCGCTGCCCAGGGGCGACGACCCGACGCCCGGCGAGAGCGACCTCGCCCGCCTTAGTCGGGGTGGAGCCCGTACGGTGCCGGGCCGACAGTGCGTCCGGCGCGGCCACCTTGGCCGACTCGCGGTCGATGATGTGCCCGTGGTCGGAAGTGATCACCACGGCACGCCCGTTGATACGCGCCGAAGCCAGCAGCTCCGCCACGCCGAGCAGCTCGTCGAGCTGCCAGTTCGACACGGGCCGGTCTTCCCGCAGCCGGTCGTCGATGGTGTTCACCACCACCGCGACATGGGTGCCGGGGTCGGCGAGGGCCTCGGTGAGCTCCGTGCCCAGCGGCGTCCCGGCCTCGCCCCGCAGCCCGGCCTTGTGGAACAGCCGGACCGCGGCGCCGTTCCAGAACTGGTGGCCGACAAAACGGCTGCGCTCCTCGCCCTGACCCAGCTCCACGAGTTCGCCGGCGAACAGCGACCCGCGGGAAACCGTGGTGAGGCTGGGCAGCGCGGACGTCATGGCGCGGCGGTGCGGCGGCCCGGGGACATCGATGACGGGGTCGTGCTCCACCCAGGCACGGGCCCGCAGCTGCTCGGCGAGATCGGCCGCTATGGCCGCGCTCGCTCCGTCGAGCAGCAGAAACAGCAGCGGATGGGCCCCGTTCCTGGACGCCTTGACCACGGGCGCGAGCACCCTGCGGGCAAACGACTCGACCACCAGGGCTTCGGCGGGCTCGGAGTCGGACGCGACCTCATCGGCCAGACGCGCCGCGAAGGCCTCGTCGACGGCGTGCCGTCGCGCATGCACCGCGGCGTGCAACGCGGAGTAAGCGCTGGAGAGTTCGGGGTGGGCGCTGTCGCCGTCATGAATGTGGCCGGTTGCGAGATCGACCCATCCGTACTCGCCGATATGCAGGTTGACAGCCTGCGCCGCCGTGGCGAAACAGGCTTCCTCTCCCTGGGCCAGCCACTGGACAAGGCGCTGCGCCATCCTGATGCGGACGACGGAATCGCGAGAGCTTCCCCACCCTGTCAGCACATGGTCGTCGAGTCGCCGCACCGCATCGGCCAGCGCGTGGATGCGCGGCTCGGAAGGCGGTTTCGAGGCATCGGCGGGAACACACCGCGTCAGTGCCTGGGCGACAGCCCCGAAGCGCGCCTGAAGCCCCGACGGCAGCAAGGTGCTGGAGCCGGCCGCTTCCTCGGCGCCGAACTGCCGGATCAGCGTTTCGGCCCGGTCCAGTACGGCATACGGGTCGGCTCCGTCAGGGGAGTCCACAGCCGCAGTCCTGCTGAGGAGGAGGGCTCGTACGTAACTCTGCGTCTGCGTGCCGAATACGGCGAAGGCGCTGTCGTCGAGCCAGGTGGCGTTGAACACCTGCTCGGCACGGCCCCGTGCACGGTCCGCGGAGGACGGAGCGTCCGGCCCCCACAGCGCGGAACACACCAGTCCCATCGGTGCGGTGTCGGTGCCCCGACCGGCGTCGAACAGCGCGAACAGCGCGGACAGTGCTCCCGCCGATTCCCCGGCACGATCCGGATCGGTGAGCCACTTGGTCAGCCCTCGGCGCTCCTGGCCGCCCAGCACGGCCAGGCGCTCCGAAGCCCCGGGCGCGAGCGACCACGCAAGGAACGCGTGCAGGTCGAGAGAGTCGACGTTCAGACGGTGCGCCGAGGTCGACAGCCTGGTCACCGCCAGACGGGCCAGGGCCGTGTCACGGGAGAGCATGGCGCCCGGCACCTTGGGCCAGTCGCCCTGGCCCGCGGCATCGATGAGCGCCTCTGCCGCCCACCCCTCGGCGGTCAGCCGGGGATCGATCTCCCGGGCGCCGAAGAGCTGCCGGACGACGGACCACGGCTCTATGGGGTAGACGCGGTTCTGGTACACGCGGGCGAGCAGCCCCGACCCCAGCTCCGCCTCCTCGGCGTCCGTCAGCACGACCAGCAGCTCGTCGGACCCGGCCTGCGACTCCCGGTGACCTGTCACCGCTTCCAGTACCGCGAGCGGCGAGACGGCAGTCGCGATACGGACCGTGCGCCCCCGGTCGAGCGGCAGCCGCTCGGGCCCCTCCCAGACCGGTTCGGCACGGATGAGCATCACGCGGGGCTTTCCGGCGGAGAACGTACGGCGCTGGACGAGCTGCACAATCGCGGCGGGGTGCGCCGGGCGGGCCCGCCCCCGGGGGGAGCGGGCCTCGTGAGGTGCGGCGGTGCTGGACGTGGTCACGGCTGCTCAACCGTCTGCCAGATCACCCGGATACGGGCCCCGGGAGTGTCCTTCGCGATCGCGGCCAGCTCTTCCCTCAGCTGCTCGGCCGCCCCGGCGGCCCCCGTCTCGAACCGGCCACCGTGAACCGTCTCGGAGTCCTCGCCCGCAGCGCCCCGCGGGCCGCCCTCGTCGTCGCCCATCGGGAAACGCAGCGGTCCCGGCAGGGGGGCAAGGTCCGTAGGTACAGTCGTGCCGCTTCCTGTACCGGTCCCGCCCCCCTGACGGGTCTCCGGCTGCGCGGCGTTGGACTGGCCGATGAGGTCGGTGATCTCCTTACGGGTTCTCGCCAGCGCAGGCGGCAGAGAGACGCTGTTCTCATCGGCGCGGGCGGCGCCGTGCAGCGAATCGAAGATGGTACGGGCCTGTGTCGCGTACGGCTCGCGCAGCGTGCCGGCCATGGCGAAGACATCCCAGGTGGCCAGCTTCAGAGCCTCGGTGACCTTCCTGGCCGTGGTGATCGACGTGGCCATCCGCGCCTGGTCGGCGACCGGCCCCACTTCGGCAGAGGCGAGCGCGCGGACGACGGCGAGCGGCCCCTCGGCCTGGACGAGATCGCGGAGCAGATCATGCGCCCGGCGCGCGGTGCCGAGCCTGCCCTCGTCGTTGCCCAGGTCGATACCAAGCGCGTCGGCGCGCAGCTCCAGCGCCGTCCTCAGCTCGTACGAGTTCTCCATTCCGGCCTTCGCCTTGGCCTGCACCCGCCGGGCGAACTCCGCGATCAGCCGGGCCCGGCGCAGCCGCGTCGTCACTGGGACGACGAGAATGTTCTCGGCCCGGTCGAGTGCCTCGTTCCAGGTCTCCTCGTCCGGCCGCTCCTGGGCGCGCAGCAGATAGCCGGGCTTGAGCGCAGTCGGGTCCGCGACCTCGACCGTCCCACCACCGTGCGGAGTCCACACCCGGTCGGTGCGCTCGGCGTACGCGCAGAGCACCAGGTTGGCCAGGGGAGCGTCGAGACCGTACGGAGACGGCTCGTCGATCCAGCTCAGCAGCGCGGGTACGGGAATGTCCTTGTCGGCGTACTTCTGGGCGGCCTTCACATTGAAGTGCTCGATCCAGTGGCGGCCCAGCTCGAAGCGGGCCTCATGCATGACGCCGAGCTTGAGCCCCTTCTGGCCCGCGATCCGGCCCATCATCTCCCGGTGCCTCGGCTCGATGTCGACGATGTCCTCGCCGGCGTCGGCGGCCCTGCGGAGATATTCGAAGACCGTCTTCACATCGCCGGTCTTCACCGACAGCCGCTCACGCTTCGGGTCGAAGTCGGGGTGCGCCGGGAACTGGTGGGCGAGCGCCCGGTCCGCGATCAACCGCACGGCGTCGTGCAGCGACTGGTTGTACTGGAGCACGATCTGCGGCATGTCGGGCAGCGGCATCACATGGTCGTCGTAGGCGCTGACCTGCGACGGCTCCTTGGGGGCAAGACCGTACGCCTGCTTCAGCGCGTCCTTGACGGTCTTGGTCAGTTGGCGGTGCTGGTTCTCCAGGGTGCCCTTGGCGCGTTCGCGGTCGTTCGGGCTCAGATGGGCCGCGAAGCTGTCGAAGCGCTGGCCGTTCAGGACGTAGTCGATGATGACGAGCCGCTGGAACTTGGCGTACAGGTCGTGGGTGAAGTGCCCGGGGATCCAGCACACGGTGCGCGCCGGGTTGTCCGAGGCCGCCCTGAGGCGCACAACCCGGTCGCGGTCCTCGGCGGTCCCGTACAGGTCGTCGAACGGCATGTCGATGACGAGTCGCCAGTTGCCTTCCTGGCGGGGCGAGAACTGGTCGTCCGAGAGGGAGTTGGGGTCGGCGATGTTCCCGAAGGCGACTTCGAGGGAGCGCCTGGAGCCCCGCCATACCAGATTCAGCTGGTCGTCCATCTGACCCTGGCTGATGTTCAGCTCCTCCCACAGCAGGCGCTTGAGGAGCGTGCGGCGGTTGGGGCCGTTGTTGTTGCTGGCTGCACGGGTGACGATCGACTCGTAGTCGACGTCGACCAATTCGAGGGAGATACCGGCGTCGGGACCGTCGATGTACTCGATCTCGGCGATGGCGTCGGCCCACTCCTTGGCCTTCTTGGAGACGGCCTTGGCCTCGAAACCGGGCACCGGCGCGGTGATCACACCATGGTTGAGCGCGGTGAGCCGCTTGATGGTGAGGTTCTGGAAGGCCGGCACGCTCGGCGCCAGAGCGGAGAGCAGCAGGGTGCCCATCAGACGGTTGTCCGCGATGAACGACTGGACGTTCTTGGCAAGCTGCCCCTCGACGCTCTCGGGGTGCTTGAGGTACGCCTCGACGTCGTCGTCGGTGATCTCGTACGTGGTGAGCAGGTGCGGCCGCAGCTTGTTGCGGTACAGCTTCAGGGCGGTCTGGAACTGCGCCCGCAGCTGCTGGGTGAACGGGTCGCCGCCGCCGCGATTGAGTACTTCGAAGAGATCGCCGAGCGGCACCAGCTGGCCGAGCGGCAGCGTCTCCCGGTTGTCGGAGAGCATCTGCCCCATGAGCCGTAGACCGCTGCGGGAGCGGGACAGCGCCTCGGCGACCCGTACCAGAGTGTCCATGAATGCAGGGGAGAAGGGGAACGCCTTACGGAAGGCGGCCTCGTTGGCGTCCGTGATGTCGGTGGACGTGCCGAGGAGGGCGTTCCAGACCTCGGGCCGCACGCGCTTGATATTGGCGAAGGCCTGGTCGATCCGGGCCTTCGCGTCGGGCACGTCCGCGCGCGGGTGCAGCAGCCGCTTGTGGGCGATCTCCGGCAGATCGCTGTCCGGCAGCGAGATGATCCGGAACCGGTCGTTGGCAAGGGACAAGGTGTCCTGGATGGTGACCTCGGACGCACCGGCGACCGCCTCTTCACCGACCAGGTGGCGCAGATCGCGCTGGCGGGCGATGAAGGAGATCACGGGAATGGGGCGACGGACGTCGCTGCCCTCGACGAAGTTGGTGATCTTGGCGGCTTCCTGGGCGACGAATTCCTCGTCGCCGACGATCCGGCTCGCCAGCCACAGGATGAGCTCGTCGAGAAAGAGCACCAAGCCGTCGTAGCCGAGAGACTTGGCATGCCCGGCGATGACGGAGAGGCCGCGGTCGAGCGAGATGAAGGCCTGACGGTCCTCGGTCGCGTTGGTGAAGAACCCCTTGAACCAGGAGCTGAGCGCATCGGAAACGAGCTTGGCCCGCAGCCCACCGGGGGTGGTGGGGTGGTGAATCCAGTTCTCGTCGGTGTCGTTGAGGATCTTCACGTCGACCTGCGCGGCGGCCAGCGCACTGTCCAGCTTGGCGGAGTCCCAGAAGGCGCCGTCGTCGCCCCACTCGTCCTCCGTGCCGGCCGGGCTGCTCGGAAGCCCGGCGATGAAGGCCTCGTCGGTCATCCGGGCCCGGTGCTCCCGGATGTTCTCGAAGAGCGCGTCCGTGCGGTAGACCTGCGGAATCGACGCGTCGGGATGGCGGCGCCTGATGTGCTCCACATAGCCACCGAGGACCCGCTGCTCGATCGATTTGGCATCCAGCATGTGGTACGGCAGGAGCAGGAGATTCTTCTCATGCATCCAACTGTGATCACGCACCAGCGGCGCGAACTCGTCGATGCCGCGTGCGATGCGGGCACCCTCGGGGAGCACACCGAGGAGGGCGCTGAGCACCATCATGAAGTGGGACTTACCCGAACCGAAGGAGCCGTGCAGGTACGCAGCCTTGGAGCTGCCGCTCGACAGCGCGGACCGAACGAGGGTGAGCGCTTCGTTGAAGTGCTCGACCAGGGGGTCCGTGATGACGTACTCGGCGAGATGCTTGGCGAGGGTCTCCTCGTTCTCCAGTGCCTCGACAAGTTTGAGTACGTACTCGTTCTGATCGAGCTCTTCCGGGATGTCGATGACCTCACGCAGCAGGGGCTGTGTGGGGTTTGCCATCGCGTACTCCTCGTATGTCCGCTATGCGCGGTCTATGACCGCAGAATCCGCTCGCTACCTGCCCAAACGCCCCCAGCGTAACGCGCTGGGGGCGGGGCGGGTCGGGGGTTTACGGAGGTAGCGGGCGGGGAGCGCGCCGCACCCCCGCCCCGACCGTCAGTCGCTCGCTGCCTCCGCGGCCGCGTTACTTCTTCTTGGGCTTGCGCGGGCGCCAGTCGCGCAGGGCCTCGTCGGTCAGCTCGCGGTCCCGCTGATAGTCGGCGACGACCTCTTCGTAGAAATCGGCCTGGTCGGGGTGCCACTGGCGCACCCAGGGGAGCAGCTCAAGCAGTCCCGCCAGGTAGGGCGTCAACCCGGCCTCCTCCCAGCTCGCTGCCGCGAGGCGGGCCTCGATGGCGAGGACGAGCGCGAGTGCCTGCTCCTGGTGGTCCCAGCCGCCCCAGCCGAGGAACTCGGTCGGGTTGGAGAGCGTGCGGCTGTAGGAGATGAACCGCTCCTTGGGCACATCGAGCCCGCCGCGCTGGGCGGCGTACGAAGGCTTGACGAAGTCGCCGGTCACGTACTTGGGCGGTACGGGGATGCTGTCCCGGATCTTGAGGGACTCCTCCAGATCCCCGGCGGCCGCCGCGGCGTCCTCGGCGCGCTGCTGTTCCCAGACCTGCTCCCACACGGCGCGCTTCTTCTTGATGGCGCTCTCCTTGTAGCGGAGGGCGGCCAGGAACGGCACGTGCTGATTGGAGACCAGCTCGGGGATGACTTCGGTGAGGTCCTTGCCGTCGGCGTAGAGCGCGGCGACGTCGACGAAGTCCGCGTCGGCGTTCAGTACGTCGACGAGTTCGGCGATGGTACGGGTGCGGGGCCGCTCGACGCCGTCGTCACCCATTTCGTACCAGAGCTCACGCCGCTCCATCCGGGCCAGCAGCCATTCGCGCAGGGCGGTGTGCTGCTGAGCTTCCCAGCCGTCGGTCAGCCAGCGCCGCTTGTACTCGGGGCGCTCGACGAGCCCGATCACGGCGGAGTTCCGAATCGCTTCGAGACGCCGCTCGACGGTGAGCTTGTACTCCTCCGGCCAGTCGGCCGGGATGGAGCTGATCATGGTCGAGTTGTGCCGCCGGAACCACTCGGTCTTCGCCTCGCCGGCATCGGCCTTGCGCCCGAGATCGATCTCGAATGCGCGCTGCCCGAGTTCCAGCCCGGAGGTGGGGAGTGAGTCGACGGGCGCGGTGAGGTCCTGGTGCAGCCCGTAGATCCCGTACACCTCCCAGTCCAGCTCCTCCTGCACAGCGATCATCCGGCCCCGGATCCGGAGCCACTCGTCCCGGGCGAAGTCGAGGGCTTCGGCGGTCGGGGGCTTTTCGGGGTCAGAGGCGATGGCGGTGGGACTGGTGGCGGAGAGCTGCTGGGCGAGGGCGTCCAGTTCGGTGGCGCGGGTGAGGGGGTAGCGGGCGGGGAGGGGGAATTCTTGGACGTTGGTTCCGTTGAACTGATAACGAACGGTCCATTTTTCGGATTCTAGGCCACGCTTGACGCCGTTACTCGGTTTGTCTTGACACATTTGCTTGAGCCAGAACCCTGCAGTCGAAGAATTCAATACACCGAGGAGCTCCAGGTGCTCCGATTTAGTGGCCCCCTCGGGGAGTTTGATTACAGGTGCGGAATCTTTGTATACTTCGTCACCCTGGAGCAGCGTAAAGTGATTGTGGCTTGAAATAATTGCGTAGCTGATAGCTAGAGGGGTCTTGTACCTATCGGCGACCCACCTGTACCAGGTCCACCATGGAGTGCCAGTGTCGCCCTGGGTTTGGCCATTGAATCCAGTGGTGCTTCTCAGAACCTGACGAGATGGCCACAGGAATCTCCCCCATTTTGACGATTCATCATACGGGAGAGGCTTGGTCTTCTCGGAGTAGGGAGTGACTGCGGCCTGATCGGTCGAGTACCCCCAGTCGCGCAAAGCGTCTCCTGTGACCAAGGGGGGGGATGTATTCCATGGAATCCCGAGTCGATTGAATGCGTGACGCGCCCCCATGAAAGCGTCATCTTGACCAGGGAAGCTAGCGAACCCGATATCCCGTTGGAGGGAATTTCGAACAGTTGATCTCGATTTCTCTCCGATTAGCTCAACTGTTTCCAGGCCGCCATCCATGAGAATCCATGGGTGCTTGCCGAAGTACCGTTTCCGGTTGAGGTTTTCTGCGGAGACCCAGACGCCCGAACTTTTACCAGGAGAGTCAATCTGATGAACAATATCGCGCCACACAAGACCTTGCGCTGCGTCTTCCGGGATTTGAGGCTCGCCTTGAACGCTTCGTACGGTGCGGATTGTTTGCGCGCCGAGATGGGCCTTTCGGCGTCGCCCGATCATGATCACAGTTGGCGTGCCGTGACCGGGGATGAACGCACCGGAAGCATCGATCACCTCCGTCAGGTCAACCTCTGTCGCGAGGTAGTGCTGGATTAGCTTTTCGCCAAACTCTCGCTTCATGAAGCCGTTTCCAGTGATTTGCCCAACGTACCCTCCTCCCTTTCCATTAGCATCGGCTGGCTTTACCAGGTGAAAAAATCGCTCGGTGAATGGAACCGTGAGCTGATATTTTTGATAGCAGGTCTTGTATAGCTGCTTGTAGCGATCTTTGGGTGAATCTTTTCCGGGGACAATGTACGGCGGGTTTCCTACGACGACATGATAGGACCCCTGTTCAAGGATCCCTGGGTAGTCGTCGAGGTCTTCGGTTGAGTAGAGGTGGTTGACCAAAATGCCAGAGGCTGCCTCCTTGAATCCACTGATCTCTTCATCGGGGTTAAAGATCAGTGAATCCCCCGTGGCGAGGTTTAGTGGCCAATCGTGATTCGCCGCGTCCCGCAGCCTGCTGACCCCTGATGCTTTTAGTGCTGCGACGAAGAGGCGGAATCTCGCAATGGCCACTGCGAACGGATTGATATCAACTCCGTGCACGGCTGAGAGGGCGCTTGATACGCGCTCATGGATGTCGACGCTTGGAGCTTTCTCTTCCCACTCTCTGAGGATTTGATAGAAAGCCCCAAGTACAAAGTGTCCTGATCCGCAAGTCGGGTCTATCACCTTAACGGAGTCGTAACCGAACTCGTTGATTGCATGTTTTAGAGTGCGGCCGAGGATGAATTTTTCGACGAACTCCGGGGTTTGGAGTAGCGCATACTTCTCTCGTGCAGCTGATGACAGGTGCTCGTATAGATCGCCGAGGAATCGAGTATCCCATTCGGGGTCGCGAAAACTATGGGCTTGTACGGTGGAGGTACCCTGCTCCTCGCGTTTGCGCCAGAAGTCAATCAAAGCCTTCGCGGCATCATGAGAAATGTCGATCTGGTAGAGCGGGTTGTGCTGTGGATCGAACAGAAGCCTGCCCGCTTGACCAGATCCAATGTCGTTGAAGGCTTCCAGGAGCCAGTCGCGGTGGGTCCTGGCGGCGTCCTCTGTCATGAACTGCTCATGGAGTTCTTCTGCGTGTGCCTGGCGGGCGGGTGATGGCCCAGCAAGGTAGGGGGTTGTGAGCAGTCCGTTGTCCTCGCAGAAGCGTACGAACACTGTGGCCAGGACCCACGCCACAGCCGACTGCGTGATGCGCTCGCCCATCCACTGGGTTGCAGAGGCAGTCGTTCGCTTCGCAAGGAATGCAGCCTTGTGCTCCTCTCGCAAGCGCTGCTCGAGCTCCGGGAGTGCGCCGAGCTGCGCTTGGAGATCGGCTTCGACCTGGGCGACCTGCGTCTGCAGGTCGGTACGCAGGCGCGTGCGGTTGATCACTGAGCCACCAACATCCTGGTTGTTTGGTCATTGGAGTGCGCCCGATAGCGCGAGATGTCCATTTCACCATGACGAAGCCCCGTCTCTCGGGTGAGCGACGGGGCTGGGCGGATGGGCGTGAGGTCAGAGCGCTCCGGCTTTGACTGCTGTGAGGAAGGACACCCAGCCCTCCGTCGGAAAGACGAGAGCGGGACCTGTGGGGCGCTTGCTGTCACGCACGGGCAGGATGCCGGGGAATCCTTCCGCGACCTCGACGCAGTTGCCCCCATCCGAATTTGTGTAGGAAGACTTGCGCCAGACGGCTGTGCTCAGATCGTGTGCGGTGGTCATGGGGTTGAGTGTTCCTCCGCCGCCGATTCGATCAAGGCGAGGGATGCTGCCGGCGACAACGCAGCGGCCCTGGCCAGATCGTATGACGCCTGGTGGCGTTCAACCAGTGCTGGTTCGTCGACGAGTTGGCCGGTGTACGGCCCCTCGACGTAGGCAACGGGTGGGGCATCGGTGAATGTCATCAGCGAGACCATCCCCATCATGAAGATGTGCGGTCCGGCGGAGTTCGGCAGCACCTGGATGACAACGCGGCGCGTGCGAGCAACCTGCGCGAGGTGCTCCAGCTGCTTGCGCATCACGTCGGGGCCGCCGACCTGCATGTGCAGCGCGGCCTCGTGAATGATCTCCCACAACTGGGGTGTCGCAGGGTCGTTAAGCAGCTGGGCGCGCTCCATACGAGCGCCGACCCGTTCCTCGATCTCCGCATCGGACAAATATGGTTCTGTGGCCTGCATTTGCGCCCGAGCGTACGCCTCAGTCTGGAGTAGCCCCGGCACCAGCATCGAGGAGTACTCGCTGATCGTCTTCGCCAGTTTCTCCAGCTCCGCCGCATCCGCGAAGTACTCCGCATGCTTCGACTTCCGCGCCAGCGTGCACAGCCGCTGAAGGTGCTCGCCCGACCCCAGCACCCCATCCAGTTGCTTCGACAGATCAGGCTGCGGCCGTCTCGTCGCCGACTCGAACTGCCCGATGTACGTCCCCGAGCAGAAGACGCGCTCGCCGAGCTGCTCCTGCGACCAGGTCGCTTCCTCCCGCAGGCGGCGCAGTTCCGCGCCGTAGAACGTCCTCGGTGAGGCGTACGGGTCCAGGTGTTTGGGCTGGGTCATGGCCAAGGCCCCTTCGGCGCAAAGGTGTTGCTGGGTGGATCTCCCTGTTCAGCGTAGCTCCGTACGGTCACGCTTCAACTGCGAACAGTGACATTCCCTCCGAAAGGAAGGCGCTGCCCCCATGAGCGCATCCCAGGAACATGGCCAGGACCAGACCCCCGACCCCCTCACCGCCACCACCGAAGCCGTACAGGACCTGAAACAGGCTCTCGCCGGCCTCGGTATCACCCTGCCCTCCCTCGGTATCGACCTCGCCTCCTGCGCGGTCACCACGCTCACGCCGCGCCCCCTCGTCGAGCTGGGCCGCTGCAACCTGGCCACGGCCCGGCGGCTCACGGCCGCGCTCCGGAAGGCGGCGCCGTGAACGACGTACCGCCGCACCCAAACCCAAACCCGCAACCGCATCCGCGCCTCACCCCCGGCACCGTCGTCCGCGACGAGCTGCGGGACCGTATCGGCGAAGTGATGGGGGCCGAGGGACCGTACCTCCACCTGCGCCCCCTCGGCGGGGGCCGCGAATGGGACGCCGAGCCCGGCCGGGTGCGGCCCGCGACGGCCGCCGAGCGGCTCAGTGCCGCGGTGGCCGCCGCCAACGCGGTCAGCCGGGGCGAGCGGGCGTAGCCGATCGCACCCGACCGGAACCGCGCAGCCGGAGCCCGCCCCGCCCCGGCTAAGCGGCGCGGCCGCCGCCGTTCCGGTCGGTCCGGTGCTGGTTGGTGACCCAGGCGTCCACGAGCCTGACCCACTCCTCCGGATCCTGAAGCGGAACAGCCGTACTGTCCAGCTTCGGCGCCGCGGTCGGGTCGACCACCGAGCACAGCAGCCACAGGCCACGCTGCCCTCGCCCGCCGGCCCTCGCGGCGTCCGAGAGCCGTTGCAGGACGCCCATGCCGCCGTACCGGGCCATGACCGCCGCATCGTGGAGCAGCAGCGGACGGCGCCCCCCGGGCTCACCCGCCTCACCGGAGGTCAGCGTGGCCGTCAGCTGCTGCTCGACCGCGCCCCACGCCGCCGCCGTGTACTCGGCGAACTTCAGCGCCCCCCGTGAACCAGGCTCGGCGATGTCCGCCTTGAGCAGGGTTTCCCAGGTCGGCTTGGGCCGGGCGGACACCAGGTGGTGCAGCGAGCGCAGATAGAGCACGCTCACATTCACCGGCTCAGCGAAGAGACGTCCCCGCTGCTCCTCCGGCCGGACCAGCTCGTCCAGCGCCAGCTGGTAGCGGTCCATGCTCACCGTCAGCACTCGGAAGCCGGAGCGCTCCTTGGCGAGGAGCAGTTGATCCTCGGCCCGCTGGGCGGCCTGGATTTCCGGCGTCTGGGCACCCCAGCGGCCCACCCGGGTGCCCCGGGTAGGGCTGCGCTGGGTGATGACGGACGTCGGGTCCGCCGAGCCCGCATGGCGCTTCGGGTAGAACTTGCCGCGCTTGGACTTCGGGTCCGTACGCCACTGCACATCGAAACCGGCCTGGCGCAGCAGCTTGCCCAGCGGGTTGTAGTGATCGGGGAGTGGTGTGCGCAGCTCGGGGAAGCGGGCCGTGACCCGGTCGTGGACGTTCTCTATGGTCAGCCCGGGCTGCTGGTCGTCCGGTGCGCCCGCCAGGGGAAGGATGAGTCCGGCCTGGGTGAGGCGCAGTGCACGTACGGGCGACAGATCCCGGGAGTAGATCTCCAGCCGAGCGTTTGCTGCCGCGTTACGGGCGGCAGCGGCGGCCAGGGTGACCATACGGGCCTCGTCCAGGGCGATACGCAGGCCGGGGTGCCGGGCATGGAAGGCGTCGTCCGCCGCCATCACCTGCTCCAGCACAGTGCTCGGGCTGGCCAGCGTCCCGCGACCGGCCAGGCTCTCCGCGGCCTTGCCGAGCCGGTCGGCGTAATCGAGGAGAGAGGGGCCGGAGGGGGTGTCCGGGCTGTCGGTGTCCTCGTCGACCTCCAGTGCGATCAGCATCACATTGTCGCCGGAGTCGCCGTGCCGCCGCCCGCGCAGCCGCCGCGGGGTCAGCGCCCAGTCGACCTCGTACGCCGCGCGTGCGGCCGCCATGCCCAGGGCCGTACGCACCACAGGGTCGGCCTGCATGGTGCCGCGCTTGGCGACCAGGGTTTCGGCCAGCTCGGCAGCGGATGCGACCCGGCCGAGCTCGGCGAGCACCTCGATGACCTCGTTGCGCAGCTCGACCAGGGCCTCTTCTTTGACCCATCGCTTGCGCTGGTCGCCGAGGATCTGGGTGATGCGGCTCTCCGTGACCTGCTCGCTGGTGAGCGGGGCGACCGGCTTGTTCAGGGTCCAGCTCGGCAGCCCGTCCGGGAGGCCGCCGTGTTCGTCGGGGAGCCGCAGCAGCAGCCGGGTGGCCTCGACCTCGGTGGCGTTGCGCCCCTTGGGCGCGGTCTTCGGCACGAGCAGAGTGACCAGGGCGTCCAGGCTGAGGCGGCGCAGCGGGAGTGTGCTGCCGGCCTCCTGCTGCTCGGCCCTGGCCTCCGCGACCTCGTCCGCCGAGTCACTGCGCTCGGCCGGGGACAGCGGGGAGGGCTGCCGGGCGTTGAAGGCGATACGCCACTGCTTCAGGCGGGCGTTGATCTCGTCGCGGGTCCGGGCCCCCAGACCAGGCTGGTTGACCAGGCGCCGCGTCGAGTAGTCGAGCAGATCGCCGACGGTGTTGAGGCTCAGGTTGTTGAGAAAGGAGACGGCCCGCTGGGAGAGCCCGGAGACAGCGAGGCTGGTCTCCCGCTTCGCCTGTGCGGCGGCTTCCTCCCGCTGGGCGGCTTCGTCGGCGCCTTCGTCGGCCGGTAGTTCCCCGACCGCCTCGGCGTGCTTCGAAGGCCGGCCGACCGCAGGCTGGTCGGCGAGCAGAAGGACCCGCTGCCACTCCTTCTGCATTTCCTGCAGATCAGGGAAACGCTGCTGTACGTCCCGGTGCAGCGCCCGCCGGAAGAACTTCACCAGGCCGTCACGGAGGGACGGATCGAAAGCCTCCGCAGCGACCAGGGGGTAGGGCCACTCCTTGGGATCGGTCTGGCGCGGGATGCTCTTGCCGTCGCCCCACACGGGCAGCTCGCCCGAAGCCATCTCGTGCAGGGTGACGGCCAGTGCGTACCACTCGGCATGGGCGTCGTACCGGCCGCGGGTGATGATGCCGACGAAGGGGTCGAGATAGCCGTCTGTACCCGAAGTGATCTGATCAATAGGGGCGTTGGCGAGCGAGAAGTCGAAAAGCACCAGCTGTTTGGTGCCATTGGGGCGGACCCGGATGGCGATGTTGTCCGGCTTGACGTCGCGGTGCCAGACGCCCTCGCCGTCGAGGAAGTCCACGGCGGCGAACAGATAGGTGGAGTACGTCCTCAGCTGGTCCGGCAGCAGCCGGCCTTCCTCACGCAGCTGGCGGGCCACCGTGCGGTCGCCCGCGTGGTCCAGTACCAGCACGGTGCGGGGACCGATGACGACGGGCTCGGGCAGGGCGAGCCGGATCACCTTGGAGTCATTGCGGAGCTGGGCGAGAACATCGGCCTCGCGCCGCAGCACCTTCGCGTAGTCGTCCTTGCGGGCAATCTTCAGGACGACCGGGGCCCCGTCGCGCTCGGTGTCGTCGGCGAGCAGGGCGCGGCTGGTCGAGCCCTGACCGAGGCTGCGCTTGATCAGAAAACGGCCGCCGACCAGATCGCCGGGGCGGCCGTCAAGCGGGTCGCTCTCCTCGGCAGGGGCATCCGCAGTCTCGGATTCGACAGGTGCCGCCAGATCGAGATCGACGGAGTCGAGCATCTCCAGGAACTCGGCGACCGTGCGGGTCCGGCGAGCCGGACCGTAGGCGGTGGCGGACTGGATGAGCTCGTCGACGTACGTGGAAAGGCCGTCGACCAGGGAAGACGGGGCCAGGCCGTTGCCGTGCTCCAGCCGGGCGGTCAGCTCTGCCTGGCTGGACGCGGGTGCCCTGCCCGTGAAGAGCAGATAGCCGAGCACGCCGAGACCGAAGACGTCCAGCGCCACCGGGTCGGGGGCCCGGGCGGTCAGCTCGGGGGCCAGATACGGGTCGGCGGCCTCGGAGACGTACGCGGCGACATTGTGCGAAGGGACGATCTCGTGCCCGCTGGTCGGCGCCCCGCCGGAGCCGCCGGTGCCCGAGTCCGACCCGCGCCGCACCGCCGTCTGCCACTCGGCGATCTGCAGCCGCGGGCGCAGCCAGCGCTGCTCTTCGCTCTCCCCGCGGCTACGCGCGCCGGGACGCACATGCACGGCGCGGGCACAGAGGGTGCGGTGGTAGAGCCGGTGCCGGTGCGCGAAGTTCAGGGTTTCCGCGAGCTGGCGCAGCAGGCCCGCACGGCCTTGCGCGTCCAGCTTGTCGCCGTACTGAACGAGATAGTCGTCAAGGCGAAGCGTGCGCGGGTCGTACGTGTAGACCAGCGCAGGTCCGGCACTGTGGCCGCTCTCGTCGAAGTTCTCCAGCGTGACGAGCCCCGGATGCTCCAGGCCTTGCAGGACCTGGGCCTCCCGCTCCGCGGTATGGCTGATGGACTGCCGGGTCTGCTGGTCCCCGCCGCGCTCGCGCAGATAGAGCCGCACCCGGCGGACCTTGCGCATCGAGTCGTGATGCCCCAGATAGTCGGCCCAGTTCGGTCCGGTGTCGAAGGGCTTCCGGTCCAGCCGATACGTTCCGACGTGGAATTCCGCGTCGGAACGGCCGATGCCCACACTCTCCAGGAGCCTGCCGAGGTGCTTGGAGAGCTGCGGGTCGACCCCGCTCTTCACATCGTGGGCCGGTCGCTGAAGCTCGGCGAGAACACTGGGGAGCGTGCCGTGGCCGTCCTTGCCGAAGACGCCAGCGAGGTCGTTGGCGGAGAGGTTGATGCGCAGCCCCGGCGAGGTGAAGACGACAAGCTCTTGGACGTAGGGCACCGGGCGGCGGATATTCGCCCGCTGCATGGCGTCCTTGAGCAGTCCCTTGAGCTCCTTGGCCTTCTGATTCGCCAGATGGCGAGGGTTGCGGTGCACCCGGTGGTGGCCCTCGGATGTCGTCTGGATCCAGCTGGCTCCAGAGGAGGTGACGGCGCCCTGCCAGGCCTTCAGCTCGATCAGAAAGAGCCCTGCGGGGGCGGCGACCAGCAGATCGACTTCGCGGACGTGGCCGCTGTTCGCGGTGAAGGTGAAGTTGGACCAGGCACGGTAGGGCTCGCTGTCAGGGAGCCGCTCCTTGAGGTACAGCAAACCGCTGCGCTCGTGCTGGAACTGCGACTCGGTGATCGTTACCCACCGGCCGTCGCGCATGGTCGCCATCCTTCCCTTCCTGCCGCAGGCTTTCGCCTGGCTTGCCTGGTCAGCGCTCCAGCGTATCCGGATGCGGTGACAGGAGGCTCACAGCCGGGCTTCCGGCGTGGATCCAGGGCAGACGGTAGGCAACAGGCCGGTTGCTGTCACGGCCTGAGAGGCAAGCCGAGCCGCTCCGCATAGGGTGAAGTCATGCCTTTCAAGCTCTCAGAGGTGTTCATCGAAGGGTTCGCCTCGCTCCGTTCCGCCACGCTCACCCTTGGTGATGTGACTGTGCTGGTCGGTGCCAATGGTGCGGGCAAGAGCAATGTGGTCGGGGCTCTGGAGCTGCTCGGGCGGATGGCGGACGAGCAGCTGGCGCTGGAGGTGGGGCTGCAGGGTGGGGCAGGGGCAATGCAGTACGCAGGGCCGCGAGCCGAGGAAGGCATCCGGCTGAGGGTGACTGCCTCTCCGTATCGCTATGAGGCGCATCTGGTGCCTGCCGCCAACGACTCCTTCGTCTTCGCGGCGGAGAAGGGGCACTTCCACGAGCGGGGCCATGGCCGGCCTCTGGACGAGAGCTTCGGACAGGGGCACCGGGAGTCCCTCCTGCGGGAGAAAGAGCTGGAACAGCTGTCGCGGCTGGCGGGGCCGATGCGTGCGATCCTCGCCGGCTGCCGGGTCTTCCACTTCCAGGACACCAGCAGCAACGCCCCCGTCAAGAAACTCGGGTACACCGCGGACAACGAGGCACTGCGACCGGACGCGAAGAATCTCGCGGCTTTCCTGCTGCGCCTGCGCGAGAGTGAACCGAAGGCATACCGCAGGATTGTGCGGGCGGTGCGGACGGTGGCTCCGTTCTTCCGGGACTTCCTCCTGGCCGAGGAGCCGGGAGGAAACATCCGCCTACGCTGGCTGCAAGAGGGCGTCGATGCGATCTTCCCGGCAGAAGCGCTCTCGGACGGAACCCTCCGTTACATCTGCCTGTGTGTGCTGCTGCTCCAGCCGGATCCACCGGCCCTCCTCACCCTGGACGAGCCGGAATTGGGGCTCCATCCCTACGCCGTCGTGCAACTGGCGGACATGCTGCGCTCCACAGCGACGCGCAGCCAAGTCGTCATCGCCACACAGTCGGTGACTCTGCTCAACCAGTTCTCGCTGGACGACATTGTGGTGGTGGAGAGGGAAGACGGGGCGACGACGCTGCACCGCCCCAAGCGTGAGGAACTCCGGGACTGGCTGGATGACTACTCTCTCGGCGAGCTGTGGGAGAAGAACGTTCTGGGCGGCCGCCCGGTCCCCGAGCTGCCACTGCGAGGGCGCACGGCATGATCACGGTGGGGGTGCTGTGTGAGGGGCAGACAGAAGAGACCATGGTCAGGGATTTCCTGTCTCCTGAACTCTTCGCTGCGGGAATTGTTCTCGTACCCACCATCCTGCTGACCGGGACGACCGCCGGGGGGCGGTCCGGACGGGGTGGCGTGAGCAAGTGGTCGAAAATCGAGAAAGACCTTCGGAACCGGCTGTCCAGCACGCCGCACTGGGCTGCCGTGACGATGCTGCTCGACTACTACGGACTGCCACAGGACAGCCCCGGCATGGCGAACCGGCCGAACGGTTCGGCGAGGCAGCGTGCGGAGCATGTGGAGCAGCAGATCGCAGAGCGGATCGAGGATCCGCGGTTCATCCCCTATCTCGTCCTTCATGAGACTGAGGCATGGGTCTTCGCGGCGGCGGAGCAGCTGGCGGACTGGTACGACGATGCCTCGCTGGGGGGCGAGCTCAAGCGACAGGCTGATGCGGCAGGCGGCCCCGAGTACGTGAACGATGGGCCGGATACCGCGCCGTCGAAGCGGCTGTTGCGCTTGTGCCCGGCGTACACCAAGACCCAGGACGGCCCGGTGGTAGTTGCCGACCTCGGCTTGCAGGCGTTGAGAGCGGCCTGCCCGCACTTTGACGCTTGGATCGGCCGACTGCTGGCTCTGGCGGGCCAGTGACGAGGCGACGCACCGAGTGTGATTCGTGAGTCGTGAACCCGTGGAACAAAAAAATCGGGCGTCCGCACCGAAGTGCTGACACCCGATCTTGGCACCCGTGGTCACGTTACCGGCGGCGATGGCCGAACTCGCTCCCATGTTTGGGTGCCCCCGGCAGGATTCGAACCTGCGCACACGGCTCCGGAGGCCGTCCGATTCCCGTGTGTTTCCGCAGGTCAGAGGGTTACCTGACGGACCGTTAGGCTCGCCGTCCCGCGCATGTCCCGCGAAGATGAAATGTACTGTTTGGGCGCTTTGCCCTGCCCGGTGACTGGTGCTCGTCGGTCGCTTCCTGCGGCGGAGGTCATGACTTCCTCGGGTAAGCGTAGGGGGTGTAGGGTGCCGCCTTCAATCGAACGGGGAGGCGTTCTGGGGCGCGTGAGTGAGTGAAGTGCGCCGGGGGCGCCCCCGACTCTCTGGGGGGCGACAGTGCGGTGCCTCGGGCGAACGTGAGTGGCGGGCGTGCACCCGCGTTGAGCTTCCGGCTTCCGGCGCCGGCGGGTGAGAGGCACATCGTCGGTGCTGTGCCGGAGCGCTGGCACCGCGGCCTCTGCTCCACGCGATGGGTTGCGTCGGCCGGAGGGCAGGACTTGGTCGGGCTCCGACGGCGAACATCGAGCGGAACGTCGGGAGGGCTTGCCGGCGGCTGCCGGAGCGGGCGAAGGTCGGCTCGGGCGGCCAGCGCGTACCAAGACTAGGACGGCGCCGTTCTTCCTTGCCCGGCATGTGCTCGGCGTAGGGGCTGCGATGCTCTGGAGTCAAAGCCCTGCGCATGCGGACCAGTAGTGAGTCGACTGGGTCCTGGAGTAGTTGCGCGGGGGACCGGCCGCACCTGGTCGTGAATGCAGACGGCTGTCGTGTGACGTTGTGGGCTTGGTTTTGGGCGCGGCCTTTCGACGTGCGGGCAGGTGGTGGCGGTGGACTATCCATGATGCGCGGGATTGCCGGTTTGGCCAACCGGCGATCCCACGCTATGTTGCGCTGCCGGAAGCGGAGAACGTGAACCAGAAAGATCTCCCGAATTCTTGGTTCAGAGCGGGCGCCGTTTGTGAATGGGCAGGATGCTCAGGGCCATGACGGTGCCGTCGTCGTGGAACGAGATCGGGCCGTTCCATTTCTTCCCGGCTTCGCGGGTGTTGTGCCATTTGGGGCGTAGTTCGTAGGCTGCTTGCCGGTACTCTTCCAGGCGGCCGTCTGCGATCAGTTCGTACAGTCTCGAATCCATGCCGGAGAACGCCTCGATGCGTACGGTCTCCATGCGGAAGACGTGGTCTGTGCCGACGAATTTCGTGTCGCCGATATCGATGTCCGCGTCGTGGTAGCTGGATGTGGCGGCGAACGTAGGCGCGGCGTAGTGCGCTTGTCCTTGGTGTGCGGTGAGGTACCGGGCTGTTGTCGGTCCGCCGCCCGAGAATGCGGTCAGGCCGGCGGCTCCGGTGCGGGCCAGGAGCTGGCCGAACCAGCCGAGGTCTTTCTCGGGCACCTGGAAGCCGTCGACGGTCCGTGCCCGTTTTCCTTCGCGTGCGGGTATGTGAATGGCGTTGGGGTAGGGGATACCGGTCTTGTCCCTGATTTCCTCGTCTGCGCTGCCCGGGCCGTCGGGCGTGCGGAGGGGGAGGAGCATTTCGCCGGGGGATTGCAGGGCATTGACCACGACGCCGCCCTGCCCCATGAGCTCGGTGGACAGCATCAGGCACGGTGTTGTGTTCCACGGGCCGATCTGTATGCCTTCGGTCAGTTCGGAGCCTTTGACCAGTTGCTGGAGAGTGGTGCTGCGGGTGCGGCCGGTCCGCTTGTTCGGCTTCTGGTGGTTTCCCCGGCAGACCACGAACGTGACTTTCGACGGCTCTCCGGGCTTCCACGCCTCGACGAGGTAGTCGGGGCGGGGCCGTGCTCCCTTGCCGCGCTGCGAGCCGCCCAGGGCCCAGCCGGCCCGCAGCACCGTGCTCGCGTCGACGACCGAGACGATGTGGTCCGGGTAGCGCTGCTGCACGATGTGTTCTGCCGAGGCGAGTCCGAAGCCGACGGCCAGTTCCCGGGCCTGCATGGCCTTGTACCAGCGCTCGGAAGAGCGGCCCTTCTCGGTCAGGTCCATGGAGCCGGCGCGATTGCTGTGCAGTGTCTCGCAGTACTTCAGGCTCAGCCAGTGTTCCGCGAGTCCGCGTCCCATTCCCTGGCTGGGCAGCACGAAGCCGCGCGCCAGGGCGTGCAGCACCTGCCACGGCGTCAGCTCGATCGATCGTCCGCACTCGGCCCGCGCGACGGGATGCAGTTCGGGTTTCCGGCGTACTGCTTCCTGGCCCTTTTCCCGGCGTTGCTTGTCGATGGCCGCCGCTGCGGAGTCGACAAGAGCTCCGAGTTCTGCCGTCGACCGGATGTGAATGGTCCTCTGGTGGCTGAGTCCGTTCAGGATCTGTCGCGCGGTTCTTGCCATGCATCCCCCCACGGTGTCCGCGTGCTCTGGCCGGCCGGGAACGGTAGTTCGGAGTATTGGGGCGCATACAAGTGCGCATGGTGAGCCATGGTGCAGAACCGGTCACACAGGGACCGGATGTAACCAGAGGTGGCGGGAGCCATGCCGAACGTCCGACAATCCGCACTCGTCAACCGGGAGCCGCCCGAGTGCCCTCTTGCCGGGGGATGTTCGAGCGGATGTGCCGGGCAGTCATGCCTCCGCCGATCAGAAGGAGGCGGGCATGGACTTGAACGAGCATCACGACGGTGCTGCACCGGGCCCCGAACAGATGGCGGACCGATGCCCGGCACAGCCGCATGGTGGCGGACGGCAGGACCCTGGCAGCGCGGTCGCGGATTTGGCGGGCGAGTTCGGTGCGGAGCTGGTCCGTGCCATTCGCGTGGGCCTGGCCCAAGGGGGCAGCTCTGCCTCCGGGGCTCGGGGGCCGTCACAGCTGAGCTGGTACGCCTTCGCGACCGAGTACGCGCGGGCGCACTGGCCCGGGCGGGCGGCGAAGACCCGGAACGAGGTCAGCGAGGCGCTGACGGCCGTCACTGTGGCGATGCTCTGGGACCTTCCCGGCCGTCCGCAGGAGCAGCTGCTGCGCCGTGCCCTACGGCACTGGGCCTTCGTCGTACCTGGGCCAGGGCAGGGGGAGATGCTGGCGGAGGACCGGCTGGTGCTGCAGTGGGTGGCGAAGGCATCCCGGCCCCTGGCCGACCTGCACGATCCGGTCCTGGCACGCGATGTGCTGGAGTCGCTGCGGCGCAAGCTGGACGGGGGTGAGGCGGCGGTGGAGACGATGCGCCGCAAGCGCAAGGTGCTGGTGCACGCGCTCCACTACGCCGTGGAGAGAGGCGAGTTGGGCAGTCATCCACTGCAGCGGATCCGCTGGCGGGTGCCCAAGCCGGCGGGTCTCGGTGGATCCGCGGGTGGTGGCCAACCCGTACCAGGCGCGGGATCTGCTGAACGCCGTCTCCTATGTGGGTGGCTACCGGAGGGCTCGTGGTCGTCGGCTGGTCGGGTTCTTCGCGGGCATGTACTACGCGGGTCTGCGTCCGGAGGAGGCGGTCGCGGTGGCGCTGCCGGACTGCCGCCTGCCCCGTGCCGGTTGGGGGCGACTGATCGTGCACCGCACTCTGCCGCAGGCGGGCAAGCGGTGGACCGACACCGGCCAGTACCACGACGAGCGCGGGCTGAAGAACCGCCCGCCGGGAGAAACGCGGGTGGTGCCGCTCCCGCCCCATCTGGTGGCCCTGTGGCGCGAGCACGTCGCTGCATTCGGCACGGCCGACGACGGGCGGCTGTTCTTCACCGAACGCGGCCGGATCATCAGCTACACCACCTACCACCGGGTCTGGCACGAAACCCGCGCGCTTGCCCTGCCACCCGCGCTCACCAGCACCCCGCTTGCGAAGCGCCCGTACGACCTCCGGCACTCGGCACTGTCCACGTGGCTGTGCGCGGGCGCCGACCCGGCCGAGGTCGCCCAGCGCGCCGGCAACAGCGTCGAGGTCCTGCTGAGCCGGTACGCGAAGTGTCTGTACGACCGGCAGTCCATCAACAACCAGCGCATCGAAGGACTCCTGAGCGCCTACGACCAGCCACCCGACCTCGATCAGTAGCGCCTGAGCCGAAAAGTGCTACCTCATCGATGACGGGCCGACCAGACCTTGATCACGGTGGTCCGTCCGCCGCACAGCGCGGTCAGGTCCTCGGGATCCGAGGTGACCCACCGTTCGGCGAGCACTCGGAGCCGCACCACGGGGGCTGGCGCTGAACCAACCGATCCTTGTACGGGCCACGTCGCCCGGGACGGTCAGCTTTCCAGGTCGATCACGATGCGCCCGTTGTCTTCGACCCAAGCGTCGTAGATGGTGCCGTCGACGATCGCGCCGTCCACGATGACTTCCAAGTCGTCATCGGCGTCGATGCACAGCACGCCGTCGTCGTCCGTGTACGTCGGCCCGATCACCCCGTCGGCGATCACCGAGTCGAACATGACGCCTTTCGGCTCATGGCGTGTGAACCAGCCCATCACCGCCCCCTTCCGTTTTGTGCATACGGCCTGACGCGCCGCCAGGCCCTTCCAACAGATCCCCGTGCACACCTCCGGACAGCCCGGCCCCGGCTCCCGACCGGCTCAAGAACGCGCAGAGTTCGGGTGCACCGAAGCAGGCCGCCCGGCCCGCACCGTTACCGACGCACCCCAAGCAGCGCTTCACCTTCCCGCCGCCCCAGGCTGGGGACTACCAGCCCGCGAAGCAGCCGCGGTTCGCCGCCGCGCTGCGTGAGTGGTCAGACGACGCGCGGGACGACGGCGGTGTGATGCACGACCGCTGGAGGACCCGTGTCGGGCTCCGGAACTCGGCTGGCACGGCATGGCGAACTGGGTGAAGGCGGCGGTTGGCCTCGCTGGGATCTGCGCGGTGATCATCCTACTGGGCGGTGCGACCGACGTTCTGGCCGAAGCGACGCACCGCCTGCTGACCGCCGTGCCCCCCAAAACGTGCAGGTCGGCGCAGACACCCCACCGAAATCACGGCCGTGGCCGACCAACCGATCCGCTGGACCGATTCGCCCCACCACGTCTACCTACCCAGGCAAACAGCTCGGAGTGTGCAACTTATTCATCGCACGGAGGTCAATGGACGCCGAGGTGGTCAGCGTTTCATGCGGTTGGTTATCGCTTTGCTGATCTTCACACGGTCGACGCTCAGAGTGAGTTGGCCGTTTGCGTTGGTGAGTTTGGCGTACCGGGGAAGGCCGAGCCGTGACCAGCGCGCAGTCTCGGCGCTGGGCCGGACGGTGACGGGCACGTTCCATCCGGGGTCGTTGTCGGCGCCAAGGTGCAGGGACGCGGTCCAGGTGCCGGGCGTGAGGCGGGAGACAGGGACGCTGATCGTGAAGCGATCACCTTTGGTGCTGGCGGGGAAGTGAGTGCTCGCGCCGTGCTGGTCGGTCATCTGCAGCGTGAGGCGGTGGGTGGGCATGGCGGAGAGGGCGCACGTTCCGGTGATCTCCAGCACCGGCCGCTTCTGGGCGGACCAGGAAGCGCACTCGAGGCGAATCTTGTCTGGTACGCGGTGCTTGTTCTCGCCGATGTCCAGGGTGAGGTTGTCGTAGGGGTGGGTGTAGTACAGCGCGGCGGCCATCAGCTTGGAGTCGGTCACGATGATGTAAGTCCGCGGCTTGCTGGGGATTTCGGGCAGACGTGAGTTGCCGAGGCGAATTTCGCGCGTGAGGCCGCCGTCGAAGTCGAGGCTGAGGAACAGGTCCCACAGTCCCCTGGGGAGCGGTGCGTCGTCGGCGGCGCGGGCGATGTCGACGGTCACCTCGAAGCCGGCGTCTGGGTAGGCGTACAGGCCGCCGTCCTCTCCGGTGCCCGCGTCGGGGGCCGGCGCCGGGGTGAGCGGGAAGCGGTGCTCGGTCTTGCTGGTCCGCTCCCGCAGCACGAGTTCGCCGCCGGTACGGGCCCGAGGCAGGCGACGCAGGTAGGCATGGCCGGTCAAGGTCAGCAGGCTGCCGTTCACCTCGGCGTTGTCCAGCCGGTGGCGGCCGGGCAGCTCGCTGGTGACGTCGTATGCCTCGTCCGGGATGCCCCGGTGGGGATCGCGGAAGAAGGGCAGCTGCGCGTAGGCCCGTCCGCCGTCTAGCACGATGTCCGGGTACGTCCCGTCGGCCCGATGAGCCTCATCCACGCGCTCCAGCTCCACCACCCCATCCAGCAGTCCGCGCGTGATCAGGGTGTGGCGCAGCCGGTTCACCGTGCCTAGGCGCCGTACCAGCGACTCGTCGCCGATGCGCTCCACCAAGCACCTGAGTTCGGCGAAGTTCTTCTGCTGTAGTACCGGGTCACTCTCCTGGGCCAGGTGGATCAGCGCGTTGCAGACGTCGATCGAGAAGTGCCGGTGCATCAGCGCGTCGCGGCCGGCGCCGGGGTCGGTGTGCTCCTCGACCAGGTCGATCATCATGTCTAGTGCCCGGATGCGCTGGTCGGCGCCGCGGGTGGTGGAGGTGATGTTGCCGCCGTCGTCTCGCTTGACGATGTGGACACAGTCGTAGTCGGCCACGACCGAGATGCCGTTGGCATGGAGGTAGGCCATCGCCGTGAACGGCTGGTCCTCGCACACTGCGTATCCGGTCGCGAACCGCAGGCCAAGGCGCTCGATCAGCTCTCGCCGGAACAGCTTGAGCGGACTGAGGGTCCAGTACACCCGGGAGGAGAACACGTCGGTGCGCGGCTGGTTCTCCCGGAACATCGATGCCGGTGCGCCGCGGCCGTTGACGCCGACCATCTTGCCCAGGACCACGTCGGTGTCGTTGGTCTCGGCGGCGCTGAGCATCCGCTCCAGGGCCTCGGGGCCGAGGAAGTCGTCGGCGTCCAGGAAGAAGACGAACCGGCCCCGTGCGTGGTTCAGGCCCACGTTGCGTGGTTCGGCCGGACCGCCGGAGTTCTTCTGGTGCAAAACCGTGAACAGCGCCGGGTGGGCCGCCGCGAACCGCTCCAGCTCCTCGCCTGTACCGTCCGTCGACCCGTCATCGACCGCGATGACCTCCAGCCGCTCACGGCCGAGGGACTGCTCCAGCAGGGAGGTGAGGGTGTGGGACAGGTAGGGCATGGCGTTGTATGCCCCGATGATCACAGTGATGTCCGGCGTGCGCGTGCCCATGGCTCGTTTCTCAAGACTGAGGTGTTACAGAAATTTTGGCTGAAAAGTTCTTCGGTCGGACATTGTGCGTGTTCGCACAGTTTTTAGCTATCCGAAGGTGTTTCCGTCGATGTGGGGCAGGGCAGGGGGCCAGCTCGCTTCTGGTTGACTCACCTGCGCACCTGGAGTCGAGGGAGTCCCGCGGAGCAAGCGGCGGGCGGCGAAGAAGGGGCCATGTAGAGCATGGCCGTGCCTGGCCAGCCGTCTGCGGAACGACTTGCCACAGGCGGGCGAGAGCCCCGGAAGGCCCTGGTGGGTCCTTCCGGGGCTCTCGCCGTCTCAACGGGTTGGTCCGCTGGTTGTTGACTAGCGCGCCGCGTAACCGAAGCGTGCGCCTGCGGCCGGGAGGCCGCCTGTGCCCGGCTTGTATGTGGTTACCGCAGTGACCGTACCGCCTGCGGTCACGTTGGACATCGGCAGCGCGTAGAGGGCGCCGTAGGTGGACGGGCCGTAGGGCATGCCGACGTACAGCTTGGTGCCGGTGAAGTGGATGCTGGAGCCCAACTGCTGGTTGGCGCCTGGGGTGCCGGGGATGCCGTCGCCGTCGCCCGCCTCGATCCAGCGGTCGTTGGCGCCGGCCGAGCCGAGGAGCGAGAACGTGTGCACCGCGCCAGCCTTGGTCGCAGTGCCGACGAACTCGTTCGGGGTGCCGACCGCGAGCTTCATCGTCGCCGTGGTGCTCACCGCGCGAGGTGCGGTGTTCACGGCGGTCACCGCCGAGCCCATACGGTCGCCGGCCTCGGAGGTGCCGGAGACGTCATCGTCCCCGGCGCCCTGCTTGATGTCTTCGAGCTGGGTCCAGGTGCCCGCGGCGGTGATGCGGAGGGTGACGACCCTGCCCGCATCGGCCTTGCCGACGCTGTCGATGGTCAGGTCCTCGCCGGGTGAACCGATAGCGAGGATTGACTCGGTGGCGGCCGCAGCGCCCGACGGGCGGTACTCGGTCATGGACAGCGACGCACTGAACTGGTCACCAGGCTCGGCATCGCCGGAGATCGCGTCCAGGTCCTGGTCGATGCCGCTCAGCGGAGTGGGGATGTTGGCGGCATTCAGCTTGTGGTCGAAGATCGTCACGCCGCCGGAGCCCGCGTCGGAGCCGATGGCCTCGGTGGGCACACCGATGGCCAACTTGTTGGAGTCGGCCGCGATGCTGCCGCCGAAGGCGTCGTTCGCCTCCGCGTCGCCGGGGACGTCCGTCTTGTCCTGGTGGATCGAGACGTTGGTCGCACCACGCAGGTAGAAGGCCATGCCCGCCTTCGTGATGGAACCAAGGGCCTCGCCGGGCACACCGATGACGATGTACGGCTCGCCGGCGGCGGTGGTGCCGGCGGCGAGGGCGTCGCCCATGCGGTCGCCGCTCTCGCCGGCCGCCGCGGCGATGGCTCCCGAGCCGGCGCCCTGCTCGAAGTGCGTGGCCTTCTGGGTACCCGTGCCGAGACCGCCGCTCCCGCCGTAGAGGACGTCGACCATGCCCGCTGCGGTGGCGCCTTCGATGTCCTCGGATGGGGTGCCGACGACCAGGTCGGTGTAACCGTCCTCGTTGTAGTCGACGGTGTCGAGGCTCTCGCCGAACCAGTCACCGGCCTCGGCGCCGCCGGTCACCCAGTCGAGGTCCTGGCTGATCTCGGCAGTGCCCTTGCCACCGCCGTACACGGCCCGGACCACGCCGGCATCGGCGTCGCCGCCGACGGTGGCCTTGGGGTCGGATATCGCGACGTCCTCGACGCCGTCACCGTTGAAGTCGGTGATGCGGGTGGCGCCGACCTTGGAACTCACCCAGGAGGCCAGGTCGTCGACGCGGGCGGCGATGCCGCCGGTGCGGGTCTCGGCGGTGTCGATGCCGAAGCAGCCGCCCTGGTGGGACCGGCTGCTGAGGGCCACCAGCTGATGCGTGCCGTTGACCACGCGGACCAGCGGGCCACCGGTGTCGCCCATGCAGGCGGCCGCGCCGTCCTTGCCGGTGACCGTGGCGGTGGTGGCGGCGGAGGCGGAGGCGTCCACCGATAGCACGCCGGTGTGCAACTTCAGCGGCGCCCACTCGGTCTTGGTACGGCCGTACCCGGCGAACTTCAGCTCCTCGCCCGCGGTGGGCGCGGCGGTGGACAGGGCGGTGGGGGCGACGTTGGTGACTGGGCGGTTGAGGCGGGCCAGGACCACGTCGCGGTCGCTGCGTGGGACCAGCTCGACGACCTGGCGCACAGCGCCGCCGGTGGCGCTGGTGTCATTGCGGCCGATTGTCGCGGTCGTCTTCAGCTTCGGCGTGCCGGCCGGCACCGCGAGACTGGTGGCCGGGTTGTCGGCGAAGCAACTGGCCGCAGTGAGCAGCCACTCGGTGTCGACCAGGACACCGGAGCATCCGCGGTCGTGGTTGCCGACGATGATCTGCGCGGTGGAGCTGAAGGTGGCGTCGGCGGCGGGCGTGCCGGTGACGGCGGACGCCGGCGTGACGCACAGCGCGACCGGGCCCGCGATCAGGGCTGCGGCCAACGCGGAGAGGCGGAGGGGTCTGTTGTGTGGCATGACCTTGTATTCCTTGGTGCGGAGGTCTGCGCATCCGGTCAACGGATTGCGGCAGGGCGGACGTTGAGGCGCTGACCGGGTGTTACTTGGAGGACCTGATCTCCACGAGCATGTGCTCGCGGCCCTGCTCGTCCGCGCTCTCGCCCACTGCGGTCCAGGAGTTCTTGGCGACGTCGAAGGACTTCTCCTCGGTGCCGGTGGTCATGTCGACCTCCGTCGAGTAGTCGTTGCCCTTGACGGCGAAGACCGCGGGGATCTCCAGGGTCAGCCAGCCGGAATTGCCGACGACCTGGAAGCAGATCTTTTCCTTCTCACGGGCCCAGACCTCGAGGAAGCCGGTGCCGCTGGCGCAGTCGACGAGGGTGATGTGGCCGTCGCCGCGCTTGAGGACGATGTTCTTCTCCGCGAGGATTTTGTCTGCCTGCGGGTAGTTGAAGTCCTCGACAGCGTAGCCGGGGGCCTCGTCGGCGATGGGCACGGCCGCCCGAGCCTTGGTGCCGGTTTCGACGGGGGCGCCGCCCGCGAGCGCGAGCCATGCCAGGGCGCCGGCGGTGGCAGCGGCGCCCAGCGTGCGCGCTATGAATCTCTTCCGCTGCGGCTTCGCCGCATTTGCGGTACGTGCCTTCATCACAGTCCTAAATTCGTGGGTTCCGGTCGATGGCCGGAACGTTGTTCAAGACGGGCTTGAAGGCGACTGGAATAGAAATACAGCCCCCCACTTCCCGGCCGGAGCATAACCGTCGGCGAGGGTTTCCACTTCGGCGTACGCCGAAAGGGAAATTCTCGCTCAAGTTGGGGAGCTACTTCGGCTTGGCCATGGAATCTCCCTCTCCACACTTTGTCCACTCCGTGAACTACCCCAAACCAGCCGAAGGTTACGGCCCCGTTGTGACCCTCCTCACCTTCCGGAAAGGTTGTACGGTTCCTTATGGAGGAAGTGTAAAGGATCTTGGGGGTCCCCCTCCCCCGCGACGGCCGATAATCCTCGGGGTGGCGTCCTTATTTCCCTGAAACTAGTTGGATGACCCACATAAATATGGACAACTCGTCACGGCGATGCCGTGCAAATTTTTTCTAACTGCGCTGCGCTGCTGTCTGCATAAAAACGCGTTGGTATCGTCGCTGCACTGCGCAGGCACTCCCATACGCCTCACTCGCGCCACAGGTAACTGCCGGGCGGGCGGGGGGCCTACCGCGTCAGTGATCACTGAGCTGCCTCACGGGCAAACACCACGAGGACCACACCCTTATGCAGACGATGTTTTGGAGTCGGCGCCGACTCCTCGGCGCCCTGGCCGCCGTCACGGCCGCCGCCGCGTGCCCCACGGCGTTCATGCCCATAGCCCGCGCCGCCACTGCGGAGGGCGAAGCCACTGATCCGCTCACGCTGCCGGACACCGACCGGGCGAAGGTGATCAAGGCATGGATGACGGGCGGAAAGGCCGTCAGAGCGGCAGCGGCCGATGCGCTTTACGGCACCGATGTCGCCATCCAGACCTTCCTCGCCGAAACCCTGCCGAAGGCGACCGTGGAGGACAACCGCGTCGCCATCGTCGCCTACCTCGCCCGGGCCGGCACGGGACTGCGCCGTGAGGCCGTCGCAGCCCTCAACAACGGTGACAGCACTATCGCCGCCTTCCTCAACGACGGCTTCAAGCCCGCCCTCGAGGAAGACCTGCGAGTGGCCACGGCCACCGTCTCGAATACCGGCGGCAAGGCGGTCAAGCGCGAAGCCTCCGCTGCCCTAACCGCCAACACGCAGACGGCTCTGGAGGACTTCCTCACCAGCGGCCAGTTCACCGCCCGCGTGGAGGACATGCGGGTAGAGGCCACCACCATGCTGTTCAGGGGCGGCCCGGAGGTGAAGAAGTACGCGGACCGCGCCCTCAGCGGCACCGCGGCGGACGTGAAGTGGTTCCTCGACACCGGCCAGCACATCGCCCGCGCCCGTGACCAGGAGTCGGCGACGATCGAGGAACTCGTCGCGGTGGTCGAGCGGGAGGGGAAGCGCGCGCAGGCCGAGACCAACCTGGCCGTCGAAGCATCCGATCGCGCACAGACCGCCGCACTGAAGGCGAAGGAGGCGGCCGAGAAGGCGGCGGCGGAGGCGGCAGCGGCCAAGGACGACGTGAAGAAGTCCGGGGAAGCGGCCCGCAAGGCGGCCAGTGCCGCCAAGGGCGCGGCAGACGCCGCCCGGAACGCCATCAACGCCTCCCACGCCGCCGTGGCCGCATCCCGCCGCGCCTCCTTTGCCTCCACCGCCGCCTCCCAGGCCGCCGCGACCGCCGGATACGCCGCATCCCGCGCCTACAATGCCGCGATCGCCGCCTCCAAGGACGCCTCCCAGACCGAGGCGGCCAAGAACGCCGCGGTCGTGGCCCGCAACGCCGCCGCGAAGGCGCGCTCGGCGGCCAAGGCGGCCGATCAGGCCGCGATAGCCTCCGCACAAGCTGCCAGTGCCGGCTCCACAGCCGCCTCCGCCGCCCGCAACGCCGCCGCCGCTGCAAGCGCCTCGGCCCAGGCCGCCGCATCCGCCGGCGTAGCGCAGCACGAAGCGGCGGAAGCGAAGCGTCAGGCCGCCATCGCGACCACCGCCGCGAACCGGGCCACCAACGCCGCCTCCACCGCACAAGCCCTGGCCAACTCGGCCGCAACGGCCGCGCGCACCTCGCGCGATGCCGCCAACTCCGCTGCCGACCATGCCGAGAAGGCGGCAATCGCGGCCGAGGAGGCGGTGAAGTACGCGGGTCAGGCGGTTGACTACGCGAACAAGTCCACCGCCCACGCGGCCGAGGCGGTGAAGGCTGCCAACACCGCAACCAAGGCCGTCGACGATGCCCTCACGGTGGAGCAGGCGGCCCGGGACGCGGAGCTGGCGCGCCTGGAGGAGGACAAACTGCAAGGCCTGGACGAGGCCAGGCAGCTTGTCCAGATTGAAGCGGACGAGCGGGCGACGTACGAGGGCAAGCGCGCGCAGGCGGAGCAGACCGAGCAGGCCGTCAAGGACCTGATCGCCAATGCCGAGCAGGCGCTGGCGGGCAATGACCTGGCAGTGGCGGCCACACTGGGCCGCAAGGCCGCCGTGGGCCTGCTGAACGCGAAGGGTGCTTGGACGCGGGAGGCCGCCCAGTTCGCCCTGTCCGGCACGGACGCCGACGTGCACGCCTGGATCGACACAGACCGGGCCCTCGCACAGGGGCAGGACGACCGGGAAACCGCCCTCTACCTCGCCCAGATATCCGCCCCCAAGATCGGAACGGCGGCGCAGACGGCACTGGCGAGCGATGCCCCGGACGCGGCGCGGGACTTCCTCACCACAGGGCTGATCGAAGCCGCCGCGGACGACAACCGCGTCCAGATCTTCCGCGTCCTCAACGACAGCCCCGGAACGGCCGTCAGGGCGGCGGCTGAGGCCGCGATCGAGACGAACACCGCGAAGGCGCTGCAGGACTTCTTCGACCACGCCTACCCCGACGCGGTGCGGGAGGACGACGCGGTCACCACCGCGACGCTCCTCAGCAACGGCGGCCCCTACACCAAGGCGCACGCCGAGGTGGCACTCGAGGGCCCGACGTGGATGCGCAGGAACTTCGTCGATGTGGTGCAGCACAAGACGGCACAGTTCGACCACGACTCCGCCACCCACATCGCGGCGATCCGCGGCGCAATCGCGGCAGCGGCCAAGATCGCCCACAAGGCGCAGCAGGACGCGGCTCTGGCATCGAAGGCGGCAGCGGAGGCCCGCAAGGCGGCGGCGGAAGCTCAGGAGTGGGCAAACAAAGCGCTGGCCTCGGCGGACAAGGCCGCCGGATACGCCACGCAGGCGAAGCAGCACGCCGATGACGCGGACAAGTCCGCCGCCGCCGCTCAGGCATCGGCGGACAAGGCCAAGACAGCGGCAACGACAGCGCGCGGCGCCGCCCGCTCGGCGAACTACTCAGCGAACAAGGCGATCGACGCAGCCCGCAGCGCCCTAAACTCTTCGTACAGCGCCCAGGCGTCGGCATCGAGCGCGCGTCACTCCGCAATCGCGGCGGGCCAAGACGCACAGACTGCCGCGGTTGCGGCCACCGACGCCCGCCGCATCGCCACCGAGAAGCGCAGGGCCGAGCTGGCGGAGGCCGTGCAGAAGGCTGTCGAGGCGGCGAAGGCCACCCAGGCGAGCGGGAGCGACCCCGCCAACAGCACCACACACGACCAGGTCAACCCGAACGGCACCAGCACCAGCACCGAGAAAGACGAGTTTTGGACCGACGCCGGGTGGTGGGCTGACACGTTCAACTACGTCAGCATCGGAACCGGGTTCATCTCCGCCGGACTCGGCCTCGCCAGCATCTGGTTCCCCGTGGTGGCCCCCTTTGCAGCGGGCTTCGGCTACGCCTCCCTTGCGACCGCCGGGCTCAGCTCCCTGTTCACGGGCCTCGAATACGGGTTCTCCAGCGGTGAGTTCTCCTCCTCTGCCGGGGGAACCGCCCTGGGACTGCTCACGTTCGGCCAGTCCAAGTGGATCGGAGCGATCACCAAGGTCGGTGACGAGGTGGTGGCCCCTGTGGCCACGAAGATCGGGCAGTTCGGCCACGATCTCGTGTCCCCGATCACTGGGACACTGGGCTCAGTGTTCGGATAGGGACCCTCACGTAAGCTGACCAGCAGGGGCTGGTGTCGTCACCAGCCCCTGCACCGTTCTCAGGGAAAAGGACCTCACATCATGCTCGCGTCCGTTGCCACCGGTTGGCTGTGGCTGATGGCCGCAGCAGCCACCGTGATCCACTGCTCCGCCATGGCGAAGTGGATTCCCCGCCGGAAGTTCCGGATGGTGTATCCGTTCATCATTACCGGATGCGGTATCGGCACGATCGCGTTCGGCCAGCTCAGGGGATTCACGCTGGCTGCCATGATCGCCCTGTACTCGTTCTCCCTCATCGGCCTGACCGTGGGGTTGTTCCCGAGCCGCAAGCTGTTCACCATGTGGGCCCACGAGCTCAACGAGGGCGTGACACGCGAAAGGTACGACTTCCCGCGCTGGCACGTCCCATTCAGTATCTTCTGCGTGATCGTCATGCTGATTGCCGCGTCCGTGCTGACGCGGTGATAGCCACTGTCCTCCCGCAGCTACACGCGCCGATCGTCATCGCGGTCCGTGCCAGGATGTCCGCCAGTTGGTGGTTAAAGAGGTCGTCTCAGTTGGTGTAGCGGCAGCAACAGATGAGGACGCTGGCGATGCCGACGAAGGCCAGGAAGTGCTCGGCTTTGCGCTCGTAGCGCGTGTGCGGGCGGCGGCAGCCATTGAGCCAGGACGTGGTGCGCTCGACCACCCAGCGGTGGCGGCCCGTCAAGGACCTCCACGTCTTGATAGGCGGCCTCGGCCTGGGCGTATCGCTTGTCGGTCGGCGAACAGGCCACCAGACCGCTTACGTTTCCGCGTGGCGGCAGCCACATTTAGGCAGGTCAGACGCAGTCATCTGGAACGAGATGATGTTCCCCGCCAGATCGGCGCCAGGGTCGGATTTCCGCCGCGAGTACGGCTCCCGAGAACCGTGCCGAGTTGCTTCGATCTGCGGATACATGCCAACCGAGCGAGACGGCCACGTTGTTCGGAGTGCCGCAGGACCGGAAAAGAGCAACGGTCAAAAGACCGTTTGCGTTTTGGCGTGTACGCAAAAGCTCCCGACCTGTATTTCTGCAGGTCAGGAGCTTTTCCCGGAGTGCCCCCGGCAGGATTCGAACCTGCGCACACGGCTCCGGAGGCCGTTGCTCTATCCCCTGAGCTACGGGGGCGTACCGCCGTGGTTAAGCGGCGACGAGTTGAACACTACCAGCTCCGGGCGGGTGTCCATGAACAGGTTTTGCGGGCTCCCGGCGTCCCCCTCGCGGGGCGGAAGTCGGCAAAAGCCGGACGCGGCGGTCGGGGGCGACCTACTCTCGAGTTGTGCCAGGCGTGTCCGGCCGCGTGCTTGTTGTGGACGACAACAAGGTCATCCGGCAGTTGATCAGGGTCAATCTCGAGCTGGAGGGCTTCGAGGTGGTGACCGCGGCCGACGGTGCCGAGGCTCTGGACATCGTTCACCGGGTCTGCCCCGATGTCGTGACGCTGGACGTCGTGATGCCACGGCTCGACGGGCTGCGTACGGCCGCCCGGCTCCGAGAAGACCCGCGGACCAGTCGGCTCCCTGTCGCGATCATCAGTGCCTGCACGCAGTACGAGGTGGAGAGCGGCCTCGCCGCCGGCGTCGACGCCTTCCTCTCCAAGCCCTTCGAGCCCGCCGAGCTGGTCAGGCTCGTACGGCAGTTGATGCACCGGGAGGGCCCGCCGTCTGCCGACGGCAGGCATGAAGCCGGGCAGGCGGGGCGTACAGTCGGTTGAGGTGGCCGCCGACCCGCGGGTGACCGGATGGCGAAACCGGTTCGCGTTGTGACCCCCCTCCTCCCATACGCTGGTCCCGTGACCCCCGCAGAGCTCTCCCGTACCGTGCTGCGCGCCGTGCGTCGCGCCGTGGACGAGGACGTGCTGCGGGCGCCGGTGCCGGAGCACGCCGTCGTCGAGCGGCCGCGGCCCGGCGGCCGCGGCGATTACGCCACCAACGTCGCCCTCAAGCTCGCCGGCCCCGCCGGCCGCCCCGCCCGTGAGGTGGCCGAGATCCTCCGGGGTGTGTTGCTGGAGATGGAGGAGGAGGAGGGGACCATCTGCGACGTCGAGGTCACCGGGCCCGGCTTCCTGAATCTCACGCTCGCGCACGACGCGCACGCTTCGCTTGTACGTACCGTCCTCTCCCAGGGGCATGCCTACGGGCACGGCCACGCGCTCGCCGGTGACGTCGTCCGGGTGGGCAGCGGGCCCCACGCCGACGCCGTGGCCCGGCTCGTCCACGCCCAGGGCGGGACCGTCGTGCGTACGAGCGCGACTGATGCCCCGGTGGCCGACCTTGGTGCTCTCCGCGCCCGGCTCGGGCGCGACGGTGCCACGTGGCGGCTGATCTGGCCCACCGCGACCGCCGCCCCCGACGACCTCCTCGTGCAGCGCGAGACCAATCCCCTCTTCCGGGTGCGGTACGCCCACGCCCGTTGCCGCGCCCTGGTCCGCAACGCCGCCGCACTTGGGTTCATCGGCGATGGCGACAGGGGAGAGGGAGAGGGAGCGGGAGTGGGAGGGGGAGGGGGAGTGAGTGAGGAGTACGGGGTGGCTCGGGTTCTTGCCGATTACCCCGGCGTCCTCGACGCCGCTGCCCGCCATCGCGCGCCCGACCGGCTCGCGCGGCACCTCGACATGGCTGCGGAGGCATTCTTCCGCTTCCACGACACCCACCCCGTCCTCCCCCTCGGCGACGAGAAACCCTCGGTCGCCCACCGTTCCCGGCTGGCCCTCGCCGAGGCCACCGCAACGGTGCTCGCCGGCGGCCTGTCCTTGCTCGGCGTCAGCGCCCCCGAACATCTGTGACAGCTGTGAGAGAGACAGAAGAGACATGAGCCGTTCCGCACACCCCGCCGGGCCCCGTCACGCCGACGTCTACCCCGAGGGCCACTACACCGCCCCGGCGGCCGACCTCAACGTCCTCGACGAGAAGGTGTGGGCCAGGACCGTCCGCCGTGATGACGACGGTGTCGTTTCTGTCGGCGGCATCGAAGTGAGCCGCCTCGCCGAGGAGTTCGGCACGCCCGCCTACTTCCTCGACGAGAGTGACTTCCGCGCCCGCTGCCGCGCCTGGGCCGACGCCTTCGGGCCGGACGCCGACGTGTTCTATGCCGGCAAGGCCTTCCTCTCGCGGGCCGTCGTCCGCTGGCTTCAGGAGGAGGGGCTCAATCTCGATGTCTGCTCCGGTGGGGAGCTCACCACCGCGCTCGACGCCGGGATGCCCGCCGAGCGCATCGCCTTCCACGGCAACAACAAGTCCGTGGAGGAGATCGAGAGGGCCGTGCGCGTGGGCGTCGGGCGGATCGTGCTCGACTCCTTCCAGGAGATCGTCCGTGTCGCGCACATCGCGCAGAGCATGGGCCGCCGGCAGCGCGTGCAGATCCGCGTGACTGTGGGTGTCGAGGCGCATACGCATGAATTCATCGCCACCGCCCACGAGGACCAGAAGTTCGGGATCGCGCTCGCCGACGGGCAGGCGGCGGAAGCGGTACGTCGGGCCCTGCGGCTCGACGGGATCGAGCTCATCGGCATTCACTCCCACATCGGGTCGCAGATCTTCGACATGGCCGGGTTTGAGGTTTCCGCGCGGCGCGTCGTTCAGCTGCTTGCCGAGGTACGGGACGAGCACGGCGTCGAGCTGCCCGAGATCGACCTCGGCGGCGGGCTCGGCATCGCGTACACCTCCGAGGACGACCCCAGCGAGCCGCACCAGATCGCCAAGGCGCTCAACGAGATCGTCAGCAGGGAGTGCGAGGCGCACGGGCTGGCCACCCCCCGCATCTCCGTCGAGCCCGGTCGCGCCATCGTCGGGCCCACCGCCTTCACCCTCTACGAGGTCGGCACCATCAAGCCGCTGGAGGGGCTGCGTACGTACGTGAGCGTGGACGGCGGCATGTCGGACAACATCCGTACCGCGCTGTACGACGCCGAGTACAGCGTGGCGCTGGTGTCGCGCGCCTCGGACGCCGAGCCGATGCTCGTCCGTGTCGTCGGCAAGCACTGTGAGAGTGGCGACATCGTGGTGCGGGACGCGTTCCTGCCTGCCGATCTCGCGCCCGGTGATCTCATCGCCGTGCCCGCCACCGGGGCGTACTGCCGGTCCATGGCCAGCAACTACAACCACTCCCTGCGCCCGCCCGTCGTAGCGGTCAATGACGGCCGGGCGCGCGTAATCGTCCGGCGCGAGACGGAGGAAGATCTCCTGCGTCTCGATGTCGGCTGATGAAATAGATGTCTCGCAATCTGGACCGGGGATAGAAACTCCCGTCCGGTGAGTGAGACTGGTTCACACTCAAGCAAGAAGACGAAACGAGGTCGGATGATGCGTACGCGTCCGCTGAAGGTGGCGCTGCTGGGCTGTGGTGTGGTCGGCTCAGAGGTGGCGCGCATCATGACGACGCACGCCGACGACCTCGCCGCCCGCATCGGGGCCCCGGTCGAGCTCGCCGGGGTCGCGGTCCGCCGCCCCTCCAAGGTCCGCGAGGGCATCGACCCCGCCCTGATCACGACCGACGCGACCGCCCTGGTCAAACGGGGCGACATCGACGTCGTCATCGAGGTCATCGGCGGCATCGAGCCGGCCCGCACCCTCATCACCACCGCATTCGAGCACGGCGCCTCCGTCGTCTCCGCGAACAAGGCCCTCCTCGCCGAGGACGGCGCGGCCCTGCACGCCGCCGCCGAGGAGCACGGCCGGGATCTGTACTACGAGGCCGCTGTGGCAGGTGCCATTCCGCTCGTACGGCCGCTGCGCGAGTCCCTCGCCGGCGACAAGGTCAACCGGGTGCTGGGGATCGTCAACGGCACGACCAACTTCATCCTCGACAAGATGGACACGAGCGGAGCCGGTTACTCCGAGGCGCTCGACGAGGCCACCGCCCTCGGGTACGCCGAAGCCGACCCCACCGCCGACGTCGAGGGCTTCGACGCCGCCGCCAAGGCCGCCATCCTGGCCGGCATCGCCTTCCACACCCGGGTGCGGATCGGCGACGTACACCGGGAAGGGCTGACCGAGGTCACGGCCGCTGACATCGCTTCCGCGAAGCGCATGGGATGCACCGTCAAGCTGCTCGCCATCTGCGAGCGCGCCGCCGACGGCCAGTCCGTCACCGCGCGCGTCCACCCCGCGATGATCCCGCTGACCCACCCGCTGGCCTCGGTCCGCGAGGCGTACAACGCGGTCTTCATCGAGGCCGAGGCGGCCGGGCAGCTCATGTTCTACGGTCCGGGCGCCGGCGGCGCTCCGACCGCCTCCGCCGTTCTGGGCGACCTCGTCGCCGTCTGCCGGAACCTGGTCGCCGAGACCACCGGACCGGGCGAGTCCGCGTACACCCAGCTTCCTGTCAGCTCCATGGGCGAGGTCGTCACGCGCTACCACATCAGCCTCGATGTGGCCGACAAACCGGGTGTTCTCGCCCAGGTCGCTACGGTCTTCGCCGAGCACGGTGTCTCCATCGACACCGTGCGCCAGCAGAGCCGGCAGGACGGAGGCGGCGAGGCATCCCTCGTCGTCGTCACCCACCGCGCGCCCGACGCCGCCCTTTCGGGGACCGTCGAGGCGCTGCGCAAGCTCGACACCGTGCGCGGTGTCGCCAGCATCATGCGTGTTGAAGGGGAGTAAGGACCCATGACCAGCATCGGCACCCACCAGTGGCGCGGCATCATCGAGGAGTACCGGGACCGTCTTCCGGTGACGGAGACGACGCCGGTCGTCACGCTCGGCGAGGGTGGCACGCCGCTCGTACTGGCGCAGGTCCTCTCCGAGCGCACGGGCTGCGAGGTGTACCTCAAGGTCGAGGGCGCCAACCCGACCGGGTCCTTCAAGGACCGCGGCATGACCATGGCGATCACCCGCGCCAAGGAGGAAGGCGCGAAGGCCGTCATCTGCGCCTCCACCGGCAACACGTCGGCCTCGGCCGCCGCCTATGCCGTACGAGCCGGGATGGTCTGCGCCGTCCTCGTACCGCAGGGCAAGATCGCGCTCGGCAAGATGGGCCAGGCGCTGGTGCACGGCGCCAAGATCCTCCAGGTCGACGGCAACTTCGACGACTGCCTGACGCTGGCCCGCAGCCTGTCGGACAACTACCCCGTCGCGCTGGTCAATTCGGTCAATCCGGTCCGCATCGAGGGGCAGAAGACCGCCGCCTTCGAGATCGTCGACCGGCTCGGTGACGCCCCGGACATTCACGTACTTCCCGTCGGCAACGCCGGAAACATCACGGCGTACTGGCGCGGGTACCGCGAGTACGCGGCCGACAAGATCTCGACGCACAACCCCCGAATGTGGGGCTTCCAGGCCTCCGGCTCGGCGCCGATCGTGCGCGGCGAGATCGTCAAGGACCCGCACACCGTCGCCACCGCGATTCGCATTGGCAACCCCGCCTCGTGGCAGTACGCCCTTGAGGCCCGGGACGAGTCGGGCGGCTTCATCGATGAGGTGACGGACCGGCAGATCCTGTCCGCCTACCGGCTGTTGGCGGCTCAGGAGGGCGTCTTCGTCGAGCCCGCCTCGGCGGCCAGCGTCGCCGGTCTGCTCAAGGCCGCGGACGAGGGCAAGGTCGACCCGGGCCAGAAGATCGTGTGCACGGTGACCGGAAACGGCCTCAAGGACCCGGACTGGGCGGTGGCCGGAGCGCCGCAGCCAGTCACGGTGCCCGTGGACGCCGCCACGGCCGCGGAGCGCCTCGGCCTCGTGTAGGCGGCAGGCGCCCGGGGCAGACGTAGAATGTGGCCGGGGCAGACGTAAAAACCCCGTAAGCGCCCGTAAGCCCAGACATAGGCGCACAGGATGGCTCGCGACACGCATCGTGCGCCTCCTGTGCGCCCTATGTCGTCACAGAACCTTCCTTCGATAGGCTGTACTGAACCCGCCCCGCCGCATATGCCGCGGTGCTGTTGCCGTCATGGCCTTCGGGTGTTCGTACTTCGTCAAAATCTCGCAGTCCCACAAGGAGAGTCGTCGAGCGATGGCCGGTCCCGCGTTCCGCGCCGCCGCCGTAAGGGTGCGCGTCCCCGCCACCAGCGCAAATCTTGGTCCCGGCTTCGATGCCCTGGGCCTGTCGCTGGGGCTGTACGACGATGTCGTCGTCCGGGTCGCCGACTCCGGGCTGCATGTAGACATCGCAGGTGAGGGCGCCGAGACGCTGCCCCGCGACGAGAGTCATCTGCTCGTACGGTCGCTGCGCACCGCCTTCGACCTGCTCGGCGGACAGCCGCGCGGCCTCGAGGTCGTGTGCGCCAACCGCATCCCGCACGGCCGCGGCCTCGGCTCCTCCTCCGCCGCCATCTGCGCCGGCATCGTCGCCGCACGCGCCGTGACCATAGGCGGCGACGCGCGGCTCGACGAGGCCGCGCTGCTGGAGCTGGCGACCGAGATCGAGGGCCACCCCGACAACGTCGCCGCCTGCCTGCTCGGCGGCTTCACGCTCGCCTGGACCGACGGGGGAGCGGCCAGGGCGATCAGGATGGATCCTGCGGCTTCCATCGTTCCGGTGGTTTTCGTCCCCGGAAAGCCGGTGCTCACCGAGACCGCCCGCGGCCTGCTGCCGCGGACCGTCCCCCATGTGGACGCGGCCGCCAACGCCGGTCGCGCCGCCCTGCTCGTAGAGGCCCTGACCAGGCGTCCCGGGCTGCTGCTCGCGGCGACCGAGGACCGACTCCACCAGGACTACCGGGCCCCGGCGATGCCGGAGAGCCTGGCCCTGGTCAACCGACTGCGCGCGGACGGCGTCCCGGCAGTCATCTCCGGCGCGGGCCCCACGGTGCTCGCGCTGGTCGAGGACAGTGCGGCCGACAAGGTCGCACAGCTGGCGGGCGAGGGGTGGGCGGCCAACCGGCTGGCTCTCGACGCCGCCGGAGCGAGTGTTCTGCCGCTCGGAGCGCAGTGACACGCGATTGCCGGTGAACGAGAGGGGGAATATTTATTGGATCCGGTAGTGTTAATCTCAAGTCTGCACCCGGCGTCCTTGTGGCGCGGTGCACCGTGTCCCCGTTCGGGACCACCATTCTTCCGGGAGCCTCCCCAACTGCCTGAGCAGCCTGCCTGAGCAGTTTCGAGCACGCTCCGGAACCGGTAATGCAAGAGCCGGACCCCCAGCACGTTATTTCTTCCGCCGTATCCGGCGGACCACCGCCCCGGCACGGTTTACCAAGACCGCAGTCGGACAGCACAACCGGTCGCCGAGCCAGAAGGCCGACGTCCGCTCCAGGGAAGGACCCTTCGTGAGCGACACCACCGATCTGATGGGCGTGACTGCCGACAAGAATGTCGACAACACCGCGTCCGCCGCAGGTGCTGCCACTGGTAGTGCCGCACGGCGCCGCCGCTCCGGCACCGGCCTCGACGGCATGGTCCTGGCCGAGCTGCAGCAGGTCGCGTCCGGCCTCGGCATCAGGGGCACCGCGCGTATGCGCAAGAGCCAGCTGATCGAGGTCATCAAGGAAACGCAGGCCGGCGGCTCTGCCCCGGCGAAGAGCGCCGACACGGCCGGCTCCGCTGCCGAGACCAAGCCGAAGCGCCGCGCCACCTCCAAGGCTCGTACGGGAGACGAGGCCGCTGCGGCCCCGGCCCCCGCGCCTGCCGCCGAGAAGGCTGTGGCCCAGCAGCAGATCGAAATCCCCGGTCAGCCTGCCAGTGACGACCAGCCGGCCGGCGAGCGCCGCCGGCGTCGGGCCACCGCCCAGGCGGGCAGCCCCGACACGGCCGTCGCCACCGAGGTGAAGGCCGAGCCCAAGGGCGACGTCAAGACCGAGCCGAGGACCGACGCGCAGCCCGAGGCCAAGGCCGAGACTGCCGTCGACACCTCCGAGGGCCGCCGGGGTGACCGCCAGGAGCGCGGTCAGCGCGGTGACCGCCGCGAGCGCGGCGACCGCCAGCGTGACCGCGGCGACCGTGGTGACGGCGCGCGTGGCGACCGCCAGGACCGTGGCGACCGCGGCGACCGTGGCGACCGCCGTGACCGTGGCGGCAAGGCCGACGACCAGGGCGGCCAGCGCCAGCAGCGCCAGGGTGGCCAGGGCCAGGGCGGCCCCCAGGGCGCCGGACCGCAGGACGACGACGATTTCGAGGGTGGCCGTCGTGGCCGCCGCGGCCGCTACCGCGACCGCCGGGGCCGTCGTGGCCGCGAGGAGTTCGGCAGCGACGCGCCGCCGGTCTCCGACGACGACGTCCTGATCCCCGTCGCGGGCATCCTGGACATCCTCGACAACTACGCGTTCATTCGTACGTCCGGCTACCTGCCGGGCCCGAACGACGTGTACGTGTCGCTGGCCCAGGTCCGCAAGAACGGCCTGCGCAAGGGTGACCACGTCACCGGCGCCGTCCGCCAGCCCAAGGACGGCGAGCGCCGCGAGAAGTTCAACGCGCTTGTCCGGCTGGACTCTTCGAACGGCATGGCGGCCGATTCCGGTCGCGGGCGCCCGGAGTTCAACAAGCTGACGCCGCTGTACCCGCAGGACCGTCTGCGTCTCGAGACCGACCCGGGCGTCCTGACGACCCGGATCATCGACCTCGTCGCGCCGATCGGCAAGGGCCAGCGTGGCCTGATCGTGGCCCCGCCGAAGACCGGTAAGACCATGATCATGCAGGCGGTCGCCAACGCGATCACCGTCAACAACCCCGAGTGCCACCTGATGGTCGTCCTCGTCGACGAGCGTCCTGAAGAGGTCACCGACATGCAGCGGTCGGTGAAGGGCGAGGTCATCTCCTCGACCTTCGACCGCCCGGCCGAGGACCACACCACCGTCGCCGAGCTGGCCATCGAGCGCGCCAAGCGTCTCGTCGAGCTGGGTCACGACGTGGTCGTCCTGCTGGACTCGATCACCCGTCTGGGCCGTGCGTACAACCTCGCGGCTCCCGCCTCCGGACGCATCCTGTCCGGTGGTGTCGACTCGACCGCGCTCTACCCGCCGAAGCGCTTCTTCGGTGCGGCGCGCAACATCGAGGACGGCGGCTCGCTGACCATCCTGGCCACCGCGCTGGTCGAGACCGGCTCGCGCATGGACGAGGTGATCTTCGAGGAGTTCAAGGGCACCGGCAACATGGAGCTCAAGCTCGACCGGAAGCTCGCCGACAAGCGCATCTTCCCGGCTGTGGACGTCGACCCATCCGGCACCCGTAAGGAGGAGATCCTCCTCAACGCGGAAGAGCTCGCCATCGTCTGGAAGCTGCGCCGGGTGCTGCACGCACTCGACTCGCAGCAGGCGATCGAGCTCCTGCTGGACAAGATGAAGCAGACGAAGTCGAACGCCGAATTCCTGATGCAGATCGCGAAGACGACTCCTTCGGGCAACGGCGGCGACTAACTGTCGCCGGCGTAAACAGCGCCAACTGAGCCGCCCCGTCACGAAAGTGGCGGGGCGGCTTTGTCGTGTCCGCCCATGAAAGCCCGGCCGTAAACGCATCTCGGACGGAGATGTTGCCAAGTTGTGTTCACCAGTTGGTCACAAGTGACTGTTGGTGTACGGGAGTCGGTCGTACGATCGGTCGGCCACAGGTGGGGGGATCCATTTGGGGCGCCTCATCAATATCTGAATCAGGAGTCCCGAGTGATCTCTGGCAAGCAGGGCGGAAAGCACCGCCGCCGGATACGCATAGCCGTGCCGGCCGCGGCCGCCGCGATCGCGGCCGCCGTCGCCGGTGCGATGCTGATGGCCCCGGCCAACGCCGCCGCGGATCCGCTGCCCAAGCCCACGATCAAGCCGGTCATCAGCTCGGCCACGCAGGCCGAGCTGGAAGCGCGCCTGGAGGCCGCGGCCCAGAAGGCCGAGGAGCCGTCCAAGGGCGCGAAGTTCTCCGGCTCGTCGGGCTCCTCGGTCGACCCGAAGGTCATCGGCGGTACGGAGACCAGCATCAGCTCCGCCCCGTGGATGGCGCAGCTCTTCTACGAGGACGGCGACAACTCCTTCTTCTGCGGCGGCGCCGTCATCGCGCCGACGAAGATCCTCACCGCGGCGCACTGCGTCAAGGGCGCGGACTGGAAGAACAAGGGTGTCGTCGTCACCGGCACCGAGACGCTGGCGACGGACGCGAACCACGGCGGCACCGTCACCGGTGTCTGGCGCCAGTGGAACCACCCGTCGTACAGCGACTACACGCTCGACAACGACATCGCGGTGCTGACCCTGGCCTACCCGGTCACGGCCAAGCCGATCAACATCACGAAGTCGGACGACACCACGTCGTACAAGCCGGGGACCACCGCCACGGTCTACGGCTGGGGCCGCACGACCTCCACCAACAACGACATCTCGCCGACGCTGAAGAAGGCGAGCCTGCCGATCAACTCCGACGCCACGTGCGCCGATTGGCAGCTCGGCGGCGAGTTCATCCCGAAGCACATGGTCTGCGCGGGCAACCCCGCGAGCGGTCAGGACGACGGCACGACGACCGCCTGCAACGGCGACTCGGGCGGCCCCCTGGTCGTCGGCGGCAAGATCGTCGGTGTGGTCTCGTGGGGCATCCAGGACTGCGTGGAGAAGGGCGCGTACAGCGTCTACTCCAAGGTCAGCTGGTACGCCGGCTCCGTCGTCCCGCGCGTGGACGACGCCAACATCACCAACGACCACCGGTCCGACGTGCTGGCCCGTCGCAGCGCGTCCGACGGCACGCTCTACTACTACGCGTCCAAGGGCACCTCGTTCGCCACGCGCGTCTCGGCCGGCAACTACAGCGGCACCAATGTGATCCTCCAGACGGACCTCAACAGGGACGACTACGAGGACATGGTCATCCGGACCACCGCCGGTGACGTCTGGTGGTCGCACTACGTGCCGTCCACCGGTGAGTGGGCCGACACCAGGATCGCGACCGGCTGGAAGACCAGGAAGCAGATCATCGTCCCCGGTGACGTCACCGGCGACGCCGTGCCCGACCTGCTGTCCGTCGACTCCGCGGGTGTCCTGTGGATCTACCCGGGCAAGGGCAACGGCACGTTCTCGGCCCGCGTCCAGGTCGGCACCGGCTGGAGCCAGTTCAACTCGGTGCGCGGCAACGGTGACTTCACCGGCGACGGCAAGGCCGACCTGATCGTGCGCAAGGCCAGCACGTCCGAGATGTTCCTCTACAAGGGCACGGGCAAGGCCGGCACGACCGCCTTCGCGGCCAAGCAGAAGGTCCGTACGTGGAGCGGCTACAACGCCTTCGACGCGGCCGGCGACGTCACCGGTGACGGCAAGGCCGACTACCTGGCCCGTACGCCCGGCGGCACGCTGTACCTCTACCCGGGCACCGGCAAGGCCTCCTCGGAGATCTTCGCCACACGCATCACCATCGGTACCGGCTGGCAGCAGTACAACATCTTTGGCTGAAAACCCTGGTGAGAGGGGCCTTTGACCCCTTTCCGCCGGACCGTTCGAACGACGTCCTGTGGCCCCTGCCCCCAGCAGGGGCCACAGGACGTTGTGCAACCCTTCACGGATGTCCGAGCAGCAGCAGACCAGGAGCAGCCGAATACGGGGGACCGGCAGACGCCGGAAGGAACCCAGTGTCCGCACGAAGGCGGCCACCGTCACGGCGTGGGCCGCGGCGGGCGCGGTGCTGCTGGGCGGCACCGGACTCGGCTACGTGTACTTCAAACTCAACGGCAATCTCAAGGCTGTTGACATCAACACCCAGCTCGGCAGCGACCGCCCCGACGACGTCGACAACGGTTCCCTGGACATCCTCGTCCTCGGCTCCGACTCGCGCTCGGGCGACAACTCCGAGTACGGCGAGGACGAGGGCGGCGCCCGCTCCGACACCGCGATGGTCATGCACGTGTACGAGGGCCACAAGAAGGCCAGCCTCGTCTCGATACCGCGCGACACCCTGATCACCCGCCCCACGTGCACCTCCGACACCGGCGGCGGGACCGTCCCCGGCGGCGAGCACCGGATGTTCAACACGGCGTACCAGGTGGGCGGCCCCGCCTGCGCGGTCAAGACCGTCGAGAAGATGTCCGGCATCCGCATGGACCACTACGTCGAGGTCGACTTCACCGGTTTCAAGAAGCTCGTCGACGATCTGGGCGGCGTGGAGATCACCACCACCCAGTCAATCCACGACGACAAGAGCCACCTCGACCTGAAGCCGGGCACGCACACCCTCGACGGCGAGAAGTCGCTCGGTCTCGTACGGACCCGCAAGAGCGTCGGCGACGGCAGCGACCTCGGCCGCATCCAGCTCCAGCAGGCCTTCATGAAGGCACTGATCAACCAGGTCAAGGACGTCGGCGTCTTCACGAGCCCCAAGAAGCTGTACGACCTGGCCGACAGCGCCACCAAGACCGTCACCACCGACTCCGACCTCGCCTCGGTCAACGAGCTGGTGAGCTTCGGGGGCGGCCTCAAGGGCATCGGCCCGGGCGACATGAAGATGGTGACGCTGCCCGTGCAGTACGACCCGGCCGATCCCAACCGCGTCCTGCCGCTCCAGCGCCAGTCCAAGCGGGTCTGGGACGCGCTTCGCCAGGACAAGCCCGTACCGGCCTCCGCGACCAAGGGTTCGGCGGGCGACAAGGGCGGCGCGGGCAAGGTCGTACAGAGTCAGTAGCGGGATGGGAATAGTTCCGCCCCGTCCCCGGTTTTGGGAGATGCGGCCAGTGCTGGCAGACTGGTACGTCGGCCCCGGTTCACGTCCGCGCAATCCGCGCGTGCGACCCGGCGCCCTCCCGAAACTAGGAGACACCTTGAAGCGCGAAATCCACCCCGAGTACGTCGAGACCCAGGTCAGCTGCACCTGTGGCGCGACGTTCGCCACCCGTAGCACGATCTCCAGCGGCACCGTCCGCGCCGAGGTCTGCTCCGAGTGCCACCCGTTCTACACGGGCAAGCAGAAGATCCTCGACACCGGTGGCCGCGTGGCCCGCTTCGAGGCCCGCTTCGGCAAGGCTGCCGCCGCGAAGTAGCGAGCCACTGCGCCGGTCCTCGGCCGCTCCGTACAGGGGTGGGGAGGACCGGCGCTTTGTCGTGACGCACAGGCCGCAGTTCCCTTATCTTTTTTGCAACCCAGGAGCCCGAAGATGTTCGAGGCGGTCGAGGATCTGATCGGCGAGCACGCCGATCTTGAGAAGAAGCTGGCCGATCCCTCGGTCCACGCCGACCAGGCGAACGCGCGCAAGCTGAACAAGCGCTACGCCGAGCTGACCCCGATCATCGGGACGTACCGGGCCTGGAAGCTGACCGGCGAGGACATCGTCACGGCGCGCGAATACGCCCACGACGACCCGGACTTCGCCGCCGAGCTCAAGCTGCTGGAGAAGCAGCGCGACGAGCTCACCGAGAAGCTCCGCCTGCTCCTCGTCCCGCGCGACCCCAGCGACGACAAGGACGTCATCCTCGAGGTCAAGGCGGGCGCGGGCGGCGACGAGTCGGCCCTGTTCGCCGGCGACCTGCTGCGCATGTACCTGCGGTACGCGGAGCGCGTCGGCTGGAAGACCGAGATCATCGACGCCACCGAATCCGAGCTGGGCGGCTACAAGGACGTCCAGGTCGCGGTGAAGACCAAGGGCGGCAACGGCGCGACCGAGCCCGGCCAGGGCGTCTGGGCGCGGATGAAGTACGAGGGCGGCGTGCACCGCGTGCAGCGCGTGCCCTCCACCGAGTCGCAGGGCCGTATCCACACCTCCGCGGCGGGCGTGCTGGTCACCCCCGAGGCGGAGGAGGTCGACGTGGAGATCCACGCCAACGATCTCCGTATCGACGTCTACCGCTCGTCGGGCCCCGGCGGCCAGTCCGTCAACACCACCGACTCCGCGGTCCGCATCACGCACCTGCCGACCGGCGTCGTCGCCTCCTGCCAGAACGAGAAGAGCCAGCTCCAGAACAAGGAGCAGGCCATGCGCATCCTGCGCTCGCGGCTGCTCGCCGCGGCCCAGGAAGCGGCCGAGCAGGAAGCCTCCGACGTACGCCGCAGCCAGGTCCGCACGGTTGACCGCTCGGAGAAGATCCGTACGTACAACTTCCCGGAAAACCGGATCTCGGACCACCGCGTGGGCTTCAAGGCGTACAACTTGGACCAGGTACTCGACGGCGACCTGGACGCAGTGATCCAGGCCTGCGTCGACGCCGACTCCGCTGCCAAGCTCGCGGCAGCCCAGGAAAGTCAGTAAGCCAGTAAGCCAGCAAAGCCAGTAAGCCCCCTGCAAGTCGGAGGACCGGGATGAATCTGCTGCTCGCCGAGGTGGCTCAGGCCACCCAGCGGCTGGCCGACGCCGGCGTGCCCTCACCGCGGTTCGACGCGGAGGAGCTCGCCGCGTTCGTGCACGGCGTCAAGCGGGGAGAGCTGCACAACGTCAAGGACGCCGACTTCGACGCGCGCTACTGGGAGACCGTCGCGCGCCGCGAGGCCCGCGAGCCGCTGCAGCACATCACCGGACGCGCCTTCTTCCGCTTCCTGGAGCTCCAGGTGGGCCCAGGCGTCTTCGTACCGCGACCGGAGACCGAGTCGGTCGTCGGCTGGGCGATAGACGCCGTACGGGCCATGGACGTCGTCGAGCCGCTCATCGTCGACCTGTGCACGGGATCGGGCGCCATCGCGCTCGCCATGGCGCAGGAGGTGCCGCGCTCGCGCGTGCACGGCGTGGAGCTGTCCGACGACGCCATCAAGTGGACCCGCAAGAACGCCGCGGGCTCGCGCGTCACGATCCACCAGGGCGACGCCAAAGACGCGCTCCCGGAGCTCGACGGGCAGGTGGATCTGGTCGTCTCCAACCCGCCGTACATCCCGCTCACCGAGTGGGAGTACGTCGCTCCCGAGGCCCGCGACCACGACCCGCAGATGGCCCTCTTCTCCGGCGAGGACGGCCTCGACCTGATCCGTCACATCGAGCGCACCGCCCACCGGCTGCTGCGGCCCGGCGGCGTCGTCGTCATCGAGCACGCCGACACCCAGGGCGGCCAGGTGCCGTGGATCTTCACCGAGGAGCGTGGCTGGGCCGACGCGGCCGACCACCCCGACCTGAACAACCGGCCCCGCTTCGCGACCGCCCGCAAGGCCATGCCGTGACCGCCGGCCGCAAAAACCAGTTCCCGCACGAGGAGGCCCGTTAAATGGCACGGCGATACGACTGCAACGACGCGACCGACCGCAAGACCGGTCTTCGCGAAGCCGCGGCCGCCGTCCGTCGTGGCGAGCTGGTCGTCCTGCCGACCGACACCGTCTACGGCATCGGGGCCGACGCCTTCAGCGCCGAGGCCGTCGGCGACCTTCTGGAGGCCAAGGGCCGTGGCCGGAACATGCCCACGCCGGTCCTCATCGGCTCGCCGAACACCCTGCACGGCCTGGTCACGGACTTCTCCGAGCAGGCGTGGGAGCTTGTCGACGCGTTCTGGCCGGGAGCTCTGACGCTCGTTGCCCGCCACCAGCCGTCCCTCCAGTGGGACCTGGGCGAGACGCGTGGCACGGTCGCCGTCCGTATGCCGCTGCACCCGGTCGCGATCGAGCTGCTGACCGAGTTCGGCCCGATGGCCGTCTCCAGCGCCAACCTCACGGGACACCCGGCGCCCGAGGACTGTGACGCCGCGCAGGAGATGCTCGGCGACTCGGTGTCCGTGTACCTCGACGGCGGGCCGACGCCCGGCATCGTCCCGTCGTCGATCGTCGACGTCACGGGCAAGGTCCCGGTCCTGCTGCGAGCCGGCGCGCTGTCCGCCGAGGAGCTGCGCAAGGTCGTACCCGACCTCGAGGTGGCCAGTTGACCGCCCTTGACGGGCGTGGCATAGCCGAAGGCAGCACCAGCGACACCTTCCGTATCCTCCACGTCAGCACCGGCAACGTCTGCCGCTCGCCGATCACCGAGCGGCTGACCCGCCATGGCCTCATCGACCGGCTGGGCGACCCTTTGACGCGTGGCCTCGTGGTGGAGAGCGCGGGCACGTGGGGGCACGAAGGCGCGCCCATGGAGGCCAATGCCGCCGCGGTGCTCGCGGACTTCGGCGCGGACGCGGCGGGGTTCACCGGGCGTGAGCTGCTCGACGAGCACGTGATCCGCGCGGATCTTGTCCTGACGGCGACGCGGGACCACCGCGCGCAGGTCATCTCCATGGGCCATTCGGCGGGTCTGCGCACCTTCACGCTGAAGGAGTTCACGCGGCTGGTACGGGCCATAGACCCGGCGACTCTGCCTGACCCCCTTCAGGACGGCGTGGTCGAGCGTGCGCGGGCGCTGGTGCGGGCGGCGGCGGCGCTTCGGGGGTGGCTGTTGGCTCCGAGCGTCGAGGCGGACGAGGTGTACGACCCGTACGGCGCGCCCATCACTTTCTTCCGGTCGATCGGCGACGAGATCAACACGGCGCTGGACCCGGTCGTCACCGCCCTGACGGGGATGCCGGCCCGCACGGGCTGAGTGGGCTTTTCCTTTCCCCACCCCGCTGTGGCGTACGGCGGGCGGAGCGGCCTGGCCCGGCCTACATTGGAGGGGCCGCACCCCTTCGCCAGGCCCGGAGCCAGCCATGCCGGTCACCGCCGCACCCGTTCAGCAGGAGCACGCGCCCCTCGGGAAGGGGTTCGACGAGCTCCGCCGTCAAGACCCGGAGATCGCCGACGTCATCCTCGGTGAACTCCAACGCGAAGCCACCGGCCTCCAGCTGATCGCGGCCGAGAACTTCACCTCGCCCGCCGTCCTGGCGGCCCTCGGCTCCCCGCTCGCCAACAAGTACGCCGAGGGCTACCCCGGCGCCCGCCACCACGGCGGCTGCGAGCTGGTCGACGTCGCCGAGCGCATCGCGATCGAGCGCGCCACGAGCCTTTTCGGGGCCGACCACGCCAACGTCCAGCCGCACTCCGGCTCCGCCGCCGTCCTCGCCGCGTACGCCGCCCTGCTGCGTCCCGGTGACACCGTGCTCGCCATGGGGCTCCCGTACGGGGGACACCTCACCCATGGTTCCCCGGCCAATTTCTCCGGCCGCTGGTTCGACTTCATCGGGTACGGCGTCGACCCCGACACCGGCCTGATCGACTACGACCAGGTGCGCCTCCTCGCCCGTACGCACCGCCCCAGGGCCATCGTCGTCGGCTCGATCGCCTACCCCAGGCACCCGGACTACGCCCAGTTCCGCGAGATCGCCGACGAGGCCGGCGCGTACCTCATCGCGGATGCCGCGCACCCCATCGGCCTGGTCGCCGGGGGAGCGGCGCCCAATCCGGTCCCGTACGCCGATGTCGTCTGCGCCACCACCCACAAGGTGCTGCGCGGCCCGCGCGGCGGAATGCTGCTGTGCGGCGAGGAGCTCGCCCAGCGCATCGACCGCGCGGTTTTCCCCTTCACCCAGGGCGGCGCCCAGATGCACTCGGTGGCCGCCAAGGCGGTCGCGTTCGGTGAGGCGGCGACCCCCGCATTCTCGACGTACGCCCATCAGGTCGTCACCAACGCGCGCGCACTCGCCGACGGCCTTGCGGCGCAGGGTTTCGCCGTCACCACCGGCGGTACGGACACCCACCTGATCACCGCGGACCCGGCCCCGCTGGGTGTGGAGGGCCGCACGGCACGCGGCCGGCTGGCGGCGTCCGGCCTGGTGCTGGACTGCTGCGCTCTTCCGTACGGCGACGAGCGCGGCATCCGCCTCGGCACCGCGGCCGTCACCACCCAGGGGATGGGCGAGGCCGAGATGGCGCGTATCGCGGAGCTTTTCTCACTGGCTTTGCGGGGGGACGGCAGGGAGGCGGCAGCGGAAGTACGCGATCTGGCCGCTGTTTTTCCGCCGTATCCCGCCTGAGAGCGGGTCGTGCAACCATCTGCGGATACCCGAATGTCCTGAAGCATGTGGCCGCGAAGCTAGGGTGTGGGGCTGAGATGGCCGTCGATACCTGTGGGGCAGCCCGTGCGTGAATATCTGCTGACGCTCTGTGTCACGGCGGCGGTGACTTACCTGCTGACCGGACCGGTGCGGAAGTTCGCCATCGCGACCGGCGCGATGCCGGAGATCCGTGCTCGCGACGTACACCGGGAGCCGACACCGCGGCTCGGTGGCATCGCGATGTTCGGCGGTCTGTGCGCCGGGCTGCTGGTCGCGGACCACCTGCAGAACCTCAGCAGTGTCTTCGATTTGTCGAACGAGCCGCGGGCGCTGCTCTCGGGCGCCGCCGTGATCTGGCTCATCGGCGTACTGGACGACAAGTTCGAGATCGACGCGCTCATCAAGCTGGGCGGCCAGTTCATCGCCGCCGGCGTGATGGTCATGCAGGGGCTGACGATCCTGTGGCTGCCGGTGCCCGGCGTCGGCCCGGTCTCGGTGACCGCCTGGCAGGGCAATCTGCTCACGGTCGCGCTCGTCGTCATCACCATCAACGCGGTGAACTTCGTGGACGGCCTGGACGGCCTGGCCTCCGGCATGGTGTGCATCGCCTCCGCGGCGTTCTTCATGTACGCGTATCGGCTCTGGTACGGATACGGCATCGAGGAGGCCGCTCCGGCCACCCTTATCGCCGCCATCCTGTTGGGCATGTGCCTCGGCTTTCTGCCACACAACATGCATCCGGCGCGCATCTTCATGGGAGATTCGGGATCCATGCTCATCGGCCTGGTGATGGCGGCGGGCGCCGTCTCGATCACCGGCCAGGTGGACCCGGACCGGCTCGGGCTCTTCACGGGAAGCCAGCGCGAGGTCACGCACGCGATGCTGCCGGTGTTCATCCCGCTGCTGCTGCCGCTGACGATCATCGCGATTCCGGTCGCGGACCTGCTGCTGGCCATCGTGCGGCGTACCTGGCAGGGCAAGTCGCCGTTCGCGGCGGACCGGGGCCACCTGCACCACCGACTGCTGGAAATCGGCCACTCGCACAGCCGGGCCGTGCTGATCATGTACTTCTGGTCGGCCCTCATCGCCTTCGGCGCCGTCGCGTACTCCGTGCACTCGGCGAGCATGTGGATCCTGCTCGGCATCGTCGCGCTGAGCGCGGTCGGCCTGGTGCTGCTGCTCCTCCCGCGCTTCACACCGCGCGCCCCGCGCTGGGCGGAGTCCTTCATTCCGCCGCGCTACCGCCGGAGCAGCAGGGCATTCTCCTCCGCGGCGTACGAGACGCAGGAGGCGGCTGAGGTCTCCGGGGCGGTGGAGGAGCCGCAGGAGCGCACCCCGGTCCCGGCGGGCGTCAACGGGGCGACCGCCATCGGGCCCCGTTCGCGCTTCCCCGAGCGGCGTAAGGCCGGAACGTCTCGCTGACGATTTGCCGCGCTGGGTCCCAATAGCAGACAAAGCGCCGAGTTGTCGTGCACAGACGGGCGCTGTCACTCTCATGTGTGACAGTTGGCACACCTCTTGGTAAAGACCTCATCAAATAGTTTGTGATACCGTTCACGAGACCCGGCGACAGAGCCGAAGGGCCGTAGTGCGACGGCCTTTTGGCCGTGAGGTGCCACCTCGGTCCCGGCTTACGCTCGTCCATGACGACACCTATCTGCCCCCACCAAGCAAGCGGAGCTGCCGCCATGCCGTCCAACGACGTCCGGAGTCTCCTCCAGACCGCCGTACCCACCGCTGTCGCCGGCGCGATCGCCGCCGCCGTCAGCGCTGTGGTCGCGGGCGGCGAGGGAGCGCTCGGAGCCGTTGTCGCGACGCTGGTTGTGATCCTCTTCATGGGGGTGGGACTCGTCGTACTCCAGCGGACCGCGAAGTCGCTGCCGCAGCTTTTCCAGGCGATGGGGCTGATGCTCTACACCGCCCAGCTGCTGCTGCTGTTCATCTTCGTGGCGCTGTTCAAGGACACCACCCTGTTCAACCCCAAGGCGTTTGCCATCACATTGGTCGCGACGACCCTTGTGTGGATTGCCGCTCAGGCACGTGCGCACATGAAGGCCAAGATTCTTTACGTCGAACCGGAATCCTCCGAGGCGAAGAAGCCCGGAGACTCGGGGTCATCGTCGTGAAGGGTAGGGCCGGTATAAAGGCGCGTTCGAGATCCTGCTATCGTCCGGTGCCAACTGCGGCACTGCGGGCGCGGGCATCCGAGCTGACGCCTGTTCCATCGCGAGGCTCAATGCCTGACAGCCGCCCCCACATCCGTTACACCAGTCCAGTGCCGAACCGCGGCCGCTTGCCGCGCCGACACAACGAGGTTGCCGTACCTATGCGCCACGCTGAAGGAGCCCGCGGTGAGTGCTGAAAAGACGACGCTCGCCTTCGATTGGAGCTGCCGCATCCTCGCCGACAACGGCTGTGGATTCCCGGCCCCGGGCCTGCACTCCTTTCTCTTCAAGCCGATGTTCACCGTCGGTGGCTACGAGTTCAACAAGCCGATGCTTCTGGCGCTGATTTCGACCGCCCTGGTCGTCGGCTTCTTCTGGGCGGCGTTCAGCAAGCCCAAGCTCGTGCCGGGCAAGCTTCAGATGATGGGCGAGGCGGGCTACGACTTCGTACGCCGCGGCATCGTCTACGAGACCCTCGGTAAGAGGGACGGTGAGAAGTACGTGCCGCTGATGGTGTCACTGTTCTTCTTCATCTGGATCATCAACATCTGGTCGATCGTTCCGCTCATGCAGTTCCCAGTGAGCTCGATCATTGCCTTCCCGGCCGCGCTGGCGCTCATCGTTTACGTGCTCTGGATGTCGCTGACTTTCCGCAAGCACGGTTTCGTCGGCGGACTGAAGAATGTCTCCGGTTACGACAAGTCGCTCGGCGCGGTACTGCCGCTCGTCGTCGTCATCGAGTTCTTCTCGAACGTCCTCGTCCGGCCGTTCACGCACATGGTCCGACTGTTCGCGAACATGTTCGCCGGTCACCTCCTGCTGGTGATGTTCACCGTCTCCAGCTGGTACCTGCTGAACAGCTGGATGATCCCGGCCGCCGGTGTCTCGTTCGTCATGACCATGGTCATGATCATCTTCGAGCTCTTCGTGCAGCTTGTGCAGGCGTACGTCTTCGTGCTCCTCGCCTGCACCTACATCCAGGGCGCGCTCGCCAAGCACCACTGAGTGCCTGCCCTACCCACCCCATAGATGTCCGGTGGCCAACCCCCACCGGTCCGTGAAAGAGAAGGAAGAACCGGCATGTCCGCTGCTCTCACGAACCTCGCCGCCGTGTCCGGCGACCTCAAGGCCCTCGGCTCCATCGGCTACGGTCTCGCCGCCATCGGCCCCGGCGTCGGCGTCGGCATCATCTTCGGTAACGGCACCCAGGCCCTGGCCCGCCAGCCCGAGGCTGCCGGCCTGATCCGCGCCAACCAGATCCTCGGCTTCGCCTTCTGTGAGGCGCTCGCCCTGATCGGCATCGTCATGCCGTTCGTCTACGGCAGCTGACGTATCGCTACGAACAGCTCTTTTCGACGAAAGGCATTGATGTGAACGCGCTGGTATTGGCGGCGACCGAGGAGCAGAATCCCCTCGTTCCGCCCGGTCCAGAGTTCGTCGTCGGGCTGCTCGCCTTCGCCGTCGTCTTCTTCTTCCTCGCGAAGAAGCTCCTCCCGGCCATCAACAAGGTCCTGGATGAGCGTCGCGAGGCGATCGAGGGCGGCATCGAGAAGGCCGATGCAGCTCAGACCGAGGCCCAGAGCGTGCTTGAGCAGTACAAGGCTCAGCTCGCCGAGGCCCGCCACGAGGCCGCCCGCCTGCGCCAGGAGGCGCTGGAACAGGGCACTGTCCTGAAGGAAGAACTTCGGGCAGAGGGTCAGCGCCAGCGCGAGGAAATCATCGCCGCAGGCCACGCCCAGATCGAGGCGGACCGCAAGCAGGCCGCACAGTCGCTGCGTCAGGACGTGGGCAAGCTCGCCACCGACCTGGCCGGCAAGCTCGTCGGCGAGTCCCTCGAGGACCACGCCCGGCAGAGCCGCACCATCGACCGTTTCCTCAGCGAGCTCGAGGAGAAGGCCGAGGCTGCCCGATGAACGGAGCGAGCCGCGAGGCACTGGCCGCCGCACGTGAGCGTCTCGACGCGCTGACCGACAACACGTCGGTCGACGCTGCGAAGCTCGCTGGCGACCTGGCCGCCGTCACCGCGCTGCTCGACCGCGAGGTGTCGCTGCGTCGGGTCCTGACCGACCCGGCGCAGGCCGGATCGGCCAAGGCCGACCTGGCCGCGCGACTGCTGAGCGGTCAGGTGGGTGGCGAAGCCGCCGACCTGGTCTCCGGCATGGTCCGCTCCCGCTGGTCGCGGTCGCGTGACCTGGTCGACGCGATCGAGGAGCTGTCGGCCACCGCCGACCTCACCGCGGCGCAGCAGGCCGGCGTACTCGACGACGTGGAGGACGAGGTGTTCCGGTTCGGCCGGATCGTCGCGTCCGCCACCGGGCTGCGGTCCGCGCTGACCGACAAGTCGGCTTCGGCGTCCGCCAAGAGCGAGCTGCTGCGCAGCCTGCTCGGCGGCAAGGCCCAGCAGGTCACCGAGCGTCTTGTGGTGCGTCTCGTGGTTCAGCCGCGTGGACGTAGCCTGGAGGCGGGACTCGAGACCCTGTCCAAGATCGCCGCGGCGCGCCGGGACCGTATGGTCGCCGTCGTCACCACGGCGGTGCCGCTCACCGACCAGCAGAAGCAGCGCCTCGGCGCCGCACTGGCGAAGCTGTACGGGCGCCAGATGCACCTGAACCTCGAAGTGGACCCCGAGGTCCTCGGCGGGATTCAGGTACAGGTCGGTGAAGAGGTCATCAACGGGACCATCGCGGACCGTCTCGAAGAGGCGACCCGCCGCATGGCCGGCTGACCAGCCAGCAACTGAACACGTATCACTAGCGGCCCGGTTGGGCCGTGCAGAGATTGCAGAAGATTCCTGGGGGACGGCCCCCAGACCCCCAAGAACTTCGGGCCCAACAAGGAGAGCAGGGAACCCAGATGGCGGAGCTCACGATCCGGCCGGAGGAGATCCGGGACGCGCTGGAGAACTTTGTCCAGTCGTACCAGCCGGACGCGGCCTCGCGCGAGGAGGTCGGAACGGTAAGCGTTGCCGGCGACGGCATCGCGAAGGTCGAGGGTCTTCCCTCGGCCATGGCGAACGAGCTGCTGAAGTTCGAGGACGGCACCCTCGGTCTCGCCCTCAACCTTGAGGAGCGGGAGATCGGTGCGATCGTCCTCGGCGAGTTCAGCGGTATCGAGGAGGGCCAGCCGGTGCAGCGCACCGGTGAGGTGCTCTCCGTCGGCGTCGGCGAGGGTTACCTCGGCCGCGTCGTCGACCCGCTCGGCAACCCGATCGACGGTCTCGGCGAGATCGCGACCGAAAGCCGTCGCGCCCTCGAGCTGCAGGCCCCCGGTGTCATGGTCCGCAAGTCGGTCCACGAGCCGATGCAGACCGGCTACAAGGCCGTCGACGCGATGGTGCCGATCGGCCGTGGCCAGCGTCAGCTGATCATTGGTGACCGTCAGACCGGCAAGACCGCTCTGGCTGTCGACACGATCATCAACCAGCGCGACAACTGGCGCTCGGGTGACGTGAACAAGCAGGTTCGCTGCATCTACGTCGCCATCGGCCAGAAGGGCTCCACCATCGCGTCCGTTCGCGGTGCGCTGGAGGAGGCGGGCGCGCTCGAGTACACGACGATCGTCGCCGCCCCGGCTTCTGACCCGGCCGGCTTCAAGTACCTGGCGCCGTACACCGGTTCGGCCATCGGCCAGCACTGGATGTACGCCGGCAAGCACGTCCTGATCATCTTCGACGACCTGTCGAAGCAGGCCGACGCCTACCGCTCGGTTTCGCTGCTGCTGCGCCGTCCGCCGGGCCGTGAGGCCTACCCGGGCGACGTCTTCTACCTGCACTCGCGTCTGCTCGAGCGCTGCGCGAAGCTGTCGGACGACATGGGCGCGGGCTCGATGACCGGTCTTCCGATCGTCGAGACCAGGGCGAACGACGTTTCGGCGTTCATCCCGACCAACGTCATCTCCATCACCGACGGCCAGTGCTTCCTGGAGTCCGACCTGTTCAACGCGGGCCAGCGCCCGGCGCTGAACGTCGGTATCTCGGTCTCGCGTGTCGGTGGCTCCGCCCAGCACAAGGCCATGAAGCAGGTTTCCGGCCGACTGCGCGTGGACCTCGCCCAGTACCGTGAGCTGGAGGCGTTCGCCGCCTTCGGTTCCGACCTGGACGCGGCCTCCAAGGCGTCGCTGGAGCGCGGTAAGCGCATGGTCGAGCTGCTGAAGCAGCCGCAGTACGCGCCGTTCCCGATCCAGGAGCAGGTTGTCTCCATCTGGGCCGGCACCACCGGCAAGATGGACGACGTACCGGTCGAGGACATCCGTCGCTTCGAGGCCGAGCTGCTGGAGTACCTGCGCCGCGAGCGCAAGGACCTCCTCACCTCGATCGCCGAGGGCGGCAAGATGTCGGACGACACGCTGCAGTCCGTCGGCGATGCCATCGCGGCCTTCAAGCGGCAGTTCGAGACCTCGGACGGGCAGCTCCTGGGCGAGGACGCGCCGGCCGTCAACGTCTCCAAGTGACGACGGAAGGGACCTGACTCATGGGAGCGCAGCTCCGGGTCTACAAGCGTCGCATCCAAGCCGTCACCGCGACCAAGAAGATCACCAAGGCGATGGAGATGATCGCCGCCTCGCGCATCGTCAAGGCGCAGCGCAGGGTGGCGGCATCGATGCCGTACGCGACCGAGCTCACCCGTGCGGTGACCGCGGTGGCGACCGGCTCCACCACCAAGCACCCCCTGACCACCGAGGTCGAGGCGCCGACCCGCGCCGCGGTTCTGCTCATCACGAGCGACCGCGGTCTGGCCGGCGGCTACTCCTCCAACGCCATCAAGGCGGCAGAGCGGCTTCGTGAGCGCCTCGCCGCCGAGGGCAAGGAGGTCGACACGTACCTCGTCGGCCGCAAGGGTGTCGCCTACTACAACTTCCGCGAGCGCAAGGTCGCGGAGTCGTGGACCGGCTTCACCGACAGCCCGTCGTACGGGGATGCCAAGAACATCGCCGCACCGCTGATCGAGGCCATCCAGACGGAGACGGCCGAGGGCGGTGTCGACGAGCTGCACATCGTCTTCACGGAATTCGTGTCGATGATGACGCAGAACCCGGTGGAGAACCGGATGCTGCCGCTCTCGCTCGACGAGGTAGCGGACGAGAGCAGCAAGAAGGGCGAGATCCTTCCGCTGTTCGACTTCGAGCCGTCGGCTGAGGACGTCCTCGACGCCCTTCTGCCGCGCTACGTCGAGAGCCGTATCTACAACGCACTGCTGCAGGCCGCCGCTTCCGAGCACGCCGCCCGCCGTCGTGCGATGAAGTCGGCGACCGACAACGCCGGGGATCTCATCAAGAGCCTCTCCCGGCTTGCCAACGCGGCCCGCCAGGCCGAAATCACCCAGGAAATCAGCGAGATCGTCGGTGGCGCCAGCGCTCTGGCCGACGCGACCGCGGGGAGTGACAAGTAATGACGACCACTGTTGAGACGGCCGCCGCCACGGGCCGCGTCGCCCGGGTCATCGGCCCGGTCGTCGACGTGGAGTTCCCCGTCGACGCGATGCCGGAGATCTACAACGCACTGCACGTATCGGTCGACGACCCGGCCGAGGAGGGTGCGCGCAAGCTGCTCACCCTCGAGGTCGCCCAGCACCTCGGTGAGGGCGTCGTCCGCGCGATCTCGATGCAGCCCACCGACGGTCTGGTCCGCCAGGCCCCGGTGACCGACACGGGCGCGGGCATCATGGTGCCGGTCGGTGACATCACCAAGGGCAAGGTGTTCAACACCCTTGGTCAGATCCTGAACGACCCGGAGGCCGAGGCTCAGATCACTGAGCGCTGGCCGATCCACCGCAAGGCCCCGGCCTTCGACCAGCTCGAGTCCAAGACCGAGATGTTCGAGACCGGCCTGAAGGTCGTCGACCTTCTCACCCCGTACGTCAAGGGTGGAAAGATCGGTCTGTTCGGTGGTGCGGGCGTCGGCAAGACGGTCCTCATCCAGGAAATGATCATGCGTGTGGCGAAGCTGCACGAGGGTGTTTCCGTGTTCGCCGGTGTCGGTGAGCGCACCCGTGAGGGCAACGACCTCATCGACGAGATGACGGACTCGGGTGTTCTGGACAAGACCGCGCTGGTCTTCGGCCAGATGGACGAGCCGCCGGGCACGCGTCTTCGCGTCGCCCTGTCCGCCCTGACCATGGCGGAGTACTTCCGCGATGTGCAGAAGCAGGACGTGCTGCTCTTCATCGACAACATCTTCCGCTTCACCCAGGCCGGTTCCGAGGTCTCCACGCTGCTCGGCCGTATGCCGTCCGCAGTGGGTTACCAGCCGACCCTGGCTGACGAGATGGGTGTGCTCCAGGAGCGCATCACCTCGACGCGTGGTCACTCGATCACCTCGATGCAGGCGATCTACGTCCCCGCGGACGACCTGACCGACCCGGCGCCGGCGACCACCTTCGCCCACCTGGACGCGACGACCGTTCTGTCGCGTCCGATCTCGGAGAAGGGCATCTACCCGGCGGTCGACCCGCTGGACTCGACGTCCCGCATCCTGGACCCGCGCTACATCACGCAGGACCACTACGACGCGGCCAGCCGCGTCAAGGGAATCCTGCAGAAGTACAAGGACCTCCAGGACATCATCGCGATCCTCGGTATCGACGAGCTGGGCGAAGAGGACAAGCTTGTTGTCCACCGCGCCCGTCGCGTCGAGCGCTTCCTGTCGCAGAACACCCACGCCGCCAAGCAGTTCACCGGCCTGGACGGTTCGGACGTGCCGCTCGACGAGTCGATCGCCGCGTTCAACTCGATCTGCGACGGCGAGTACGACCACTTCCCCGAGCAGGCGTTCTTCATGTGCGGTGGCATTGAGGACCTCAAGGCCAACGCCAAGGAGCTCGGCGTCTCCTGAACGAAGTGAGCCGCGTGAATCACGTAAGTGACTCACGCGACTCGTGGGAGAGGGGCGGGTGCGTCCCGCCCCTCTCCGTACGCCCCCTAGAATTGACCCAACACCCGGCACAACCGCCGGGTGGTGACCCGAGGAGCCACCTTGGCTGCTGAGCTGCACGTCGAGCTGGTCGCGGCGGACCGTAACGTCTGGTCCGGCGAGGCCTCCCTGGTCGTCGCGCGCACCACGTCCGGCGACATCGGCGTCATGCCCGGTCACCAGCCGCTGCTGGGTGTGCTGGAGTCGGGCCCGGTGACGATCCGTACGAGCGACGGCGGCACTGTCGTCGCCGCTGTGCACGGCGGTTTCATCTCTTTCGCCGACAACAAGCTGTCTCTGCTCGCGGAGATCGCTGAGCTGGCGGACGAGATCGACCCCGCGCGTGCCGAGCGGGCGCTGGAGCGGGCGAAGTCGGAGGCGGATGCCGCCGCCGAGCGCCGCGCCGCCGTCCGACTGAGCGCGGTTGCGGGACACTGAGTCCCGCGACAACGAGTTTTGACCTCAGCCGCGGCCCGTACTGGATACTCCAGGGCGGGTCGCGGCTGAGGCGATACATCTGGAAAGTTCTGTTTTGTTGCCGGTACTGGACGAGATGACGCGAGGAGGTCGGTGGAGATGTTCCTCGCTCTGCTCGTGAGCGGCTCGGTAGTCGCGCTGGTACTGGTGGGACTCTTCGTCTTCGGGCTGCGCCGGCGGCTGATCCAGCGCTCCGGCGGCACCTTCGACTGCAGTCTGCGCTGGAACATCCCCGAGGAGCCCGACCGCTCCGGCAAGGGGTGGGTGTACGGCGTCGCCCGCTACAGCGGTGACCGCATCGACTGGTTCCGCGTCTTCTCGTACGCCCCCCGTCCGCGCCGCACCCTTGAACGCTCGGCGATCGAGGTGCTCTCGCGCCGTTCCCCCGAGGGCGAGGAGGAGCTGGCGCTGCTGTCCGACGCCTGCATCCTCGGCTGCTCGCACCGCGGTACGCGGCTGGAGCTGGCGATGAGCGAGGACGCTCTCACCGGTTTCCTCGCCTGGCTGGAGGCCGCGCCTCCCGGTCAGCGCGTCAACGTGGCGTAGACGCGGAAAAAGTAGTCGGGGGGACGGGTCATGGACCCGTCCCCCCGACTGTTTCAAGCCTTATTGCTGCGAATCTTTACTACTGCGGTGCTACTTCAGACCGTTGTTGATCGCGGTCACCAGCTCGCCATTGGCGGTGTCACCGCTGAACTCCCAGAAGAACGCGCCTCCCAGGCCCTGCCCCTTCGCCCAGCTCATCTTGGAGCCGATGGTGGCCGGGGTGTCGTAGCTCCACCAGTCGGTGCCGCAGTGGGCGTACGCCGTGCCCGCGACCGTACCGTTGGCGGGACACTTGGTCTTGAGGACCTTGTAGTCCTCGATGCCGGACTCGTACGTACCGGTGGCGGCGCCGGTCGCCGTGCCGCCCGGCTCCTTCTGGGTCACGCCCGTCCAGCCGCGCCCGTAGAAGCCGATGCCGAGCAGCAGCTTCTTGGCGGGGACGCCCTTGGCCTTGAGCTTGGCGATGGCCTCGGCCGAGTTGAAGCCGGCCTGCGGGATGCCGGCGTACGAGGTCAGCGGGGAGTGCGGGGCCGTCGGGCCCTTGGCCGCCCAGGCGCCGAAGAAGTCGTACGTCATCACGTTGTACCAGTCGGAGTACGCGGCCGCTCCGGCGTAGTCGGTGGCGTCGATCTTGCCACCGGCCGAGGCGTCGGCCGTGATGGCGGCGGTGACCAGGTTGTTCGTACCGAACTTGCCGCGCATGGCCTGCATCATGGTCCTGAACGCGGCCGGGCCGCTGGTGTCACAGGACAGGCCGCAGGCGTTCGGGTACTCCCAGTCCAGGTCGATGCCGTCGAAGACGTCGGCCCAGCGCGGGTCCTCCACCAGCTTGTAGCAGGAGTCGGCGAACGCGGCCGGGTTCTTGACGGCCTCGGTGAAGCCGCCGGACCAGGTCCAGCCGCCGAACGACCACAGCACCTTGAGGTTCGGGTACTTCGCCTTGAGCTTGCGCAGCTGGTTGAAGTTGCCGCGCAGCGGCTGGTCCCAGGTGTCGGCCTTGCCGTCGACGCTCTGGTCGGCGGTGTAGGCCTTGTCTATCGCGGCGAAGCTGTCGCCCATGGTGCACTTGCCACCCTGGACGTTGCCGAACGAGTAGTTGATGTGCGTGATCTTGCCGGCCGAGCCGGAGGTGTCCAGGTTCTTCACGTGGTAGTTGCGTCCGTAGATGCCCCACTCGGTGAAGTACCCAAGCTTGACCTGGTCGCCGGGGCCGGGCCCCGGGTCGGTGCCGCCGCCGGTGGTCCTGACAGCGCGGGCGCCGCTGACCGGGCCCGTCTGGTCGGCGGTGTCACGGGCCTGGACGGAGTACGAGTAGTCGGTGCCGGCGGTCAGCCCGCTGTCCGTGTACGTCGTCGCGGTCACCGTCGCGACCTTGGCGCCGTCGCGCAGCACGTCGTAGTTCTTGACGCCCTTGTCGTCAGTGGCGGCGGTCCACGACAACTTCACCGACGTGTCGGTGATGGTGCTCGCGGAAGGCGTGCCGGGTGCGGTCGGCGGAGTGTCACCGGGCACCGAACCGCCGTCGCACGAACCGCCATTGAGCTTGCAGCCGCTGGGCGAGCCGGTGCCGGTGCCGTTGAAGCCGAAGGACGCGCTGGCGCCGGGCGCGAGGTTGCCGCCCCAGCTCTTGTTCTTGGCGGTCCAGTGGTTGCCCGAGTTGGTGACGTCGGCGTCCCAGGCGGAGGTGACGGACGTACCGGCGGGGAAGTCCCACTCCACGGTCCAGGTGCTGAGGGTGGTGGTACCGGTGTTCTTCACCGTCCACTTGCCCTCGAAGCCGGTGCCCCAGTCGGAGACCTTGGTGTACGAGGCGGTGGCCGACGCGGCGGCCTGCGCGGGGGAGGCCAGGCCGACCATGGCGGCGAGCGGGACGATCAGCGCGGTGAGACCGGCTGCCGCTCTGGTTCTGAAGCGGGTGCGTAGGGGGGTGGTTGTACTCAAGGGTGCTCCCAAGAGAGAGGTCCGGCGGTGAACGGGGATAGGACCTGCGCCGCCGGGCGAGCACGCTGTTGTCATGACACGCTCACCACTGCGGTGCGGTGAGCGTAGGAAGGTCTGGACCAATCGTCAAGAGGTCTGGACCAGAGGAGTCCGTGAGGCCGTCACCCGCAGGCCACCGCCCGGTCAGATTCGCAACTCCTGAGCGAGTACGGCGGCTTGCACCCGGCTGCGCAGCTCCAGCTTCCCGAGCAGGCGGCTCACATGGGTCTTCACCGTGGCCTCGGCCATGGTCAGACGTACGGCGATATCCGCGTTCGACAGTCCTTCCCCGAGACACGACAGCACCTCGCGCTCGCGCCGGGTAAGCGAATCAAGGGCCTCGGGACCGGGCGCGTTCGCGGACCGTACGGGCGCGGGCGACGCGAACTCCGCGATCAGCCGGCGGGTGACGGCGGGCGCGATCAGACCCTCGCCGCGCGCCACGGTGCGTACCGCCTCGATCAGGTCCTTCGCGTCGGTGTTCTTCAGCAGAAAACCCGCGGCGCCGGCGCGCAGCGCCCCGAAGACGTACTCGTCAAGATCGAAAGTCGTCAGCACCAGCACGTCGGCCAGCTGCTCCGCCACCACCAGCCGGGTCGCCGACACCCCGTCCATGCGCGGCATCTGGACGTCCATCAGCACCAGGTCCGGGCGCAGCTCGCGCGCCATGGCGACCGCCGCCTCGCCGTCCCCGGCCTCCCCCACCACCTCAATGTCCGGGGCGCTGTTGAGGATGAGCACGAGGCCCGCCCGTACGGCCGACTGGTCTTCGGCGACCAGTACCCGAATCGTCATGCGTACAGCTCCGTATCGTCCTCTGCGGGCAGTCGCGCCCGTACTTGCCAGATCTTCGTGCCGTCCGCCGCGGTGACGGGGCCCGCCTCCAGCGACCCGTCGAGCAGCGTCACTCGCTCCCGCATCCCCACCAGACCCGCACCCGAACCGGGCGCGCGCGGGCCGGGCCGCTCGCCGTACGGGCTGGTCACGCCGACCGTCAGCGTGTGGTCGGTGTGCGCGAGCGTCACCGTGACCGTGCCGGGGGAGGCGTGCTTGAGCGCGTTGGTGAGGGACTCCTGGACGATCCGGTACGCGGCCAACTCGACCGGCGCCGGGAGTCGGCCGCCGCCCGCTTCGCGGCCGTCGTCGAGGACGAAGACGAGTCCGCTGTCGGAGCCGACCGTACGCACCTGAGCGAGGAGGGCGTCGAGTCCGTCGAGCGCCGGGGCGACGGCCGGCTCCTGGCCGGCTCCGCCGCTGTCGCGGAGCAGCCCGATGAGCCTGCGCATCTCGGACAGGCCCTGGACGCTGTTCTCGCGGATGACGGCCAGGGCGTCCGCCGATGCCTTGGGCTCTCCGATCGACAGCGCGGCCGTGGAGTGGATCGCGATGGCGGAGAGGTTGTTGGCGACCATGTCGTGCAGCTCGCGCGCCATCCGGGCGCGCTCGGCCGTGATGGCCTGGTTACGGTCGATCTCGGCCAGCAGCGCGGTCTGTTGGGCCCGCAGCCGGGCCGCCTCGGCAGCCTGGCGGTGGTTGCGGAGGGTGGCGCCGGTGAGCGCGGGCGCGAAGGAAACGAGCCCGGTGACGACGCCGATGAGCAGTGCTTCCGGCTGACGGAGCCAGGCCAGGGCGCCGAACGTCATGGCGACGGTGATGAGCCCCGTGATGACGGGGATACGGCGGGCCGCGCCCGGGCTTCCGTAGACCACGGCGGCGTACATCAGGTCTGTGTACATGATGACGGTGGCCAGGTTGCCGAAGGTGAACTGGTCCGCGATGAGGGCGGCCGTGCCGATGAGCAGGGCCGCGCGGGGGCACGACCTGCGCAGCAGCTCCAGGAACGCCATCACGGCGAGCGGTACGAGGGTCACCCACGACGGCATGAGTTCGCGCATGGCGGTGGTGTGCAACCCGAGGCCCCACAGCAGGACCCCGCCGAGCAGGCCGATCACCGCGATGAGTACGTCGTCGTGGTGCGGACGGGGGAAGCGGGTCACGCCACCATCCAACACGTCGCGGACCGGCTCGTCCTCCCCGTGCGGGGTGAGCCGGGGCTACATCGAAGGATGCAGTGCGGTTCGTCACTGGCGATGACGATTCGGGGCTACGCGGACGGGAGGCTTGAGGGCGTAACGGGAGGAGATTGACTGCTCCCCTCCCTGAAGGGAGGAGAATCTCTCCTTCAGGGCTGAGCGGGGATTCCTGGCTCAGGCGGCCTGATGGGGCAGCGCCCCAACAGGTGTTACGCCATCAGCACCAGCAGGGCACAGACCAGCCCTGATGAGCATCACGCGTGCGGAGTTCTTGTCCCGTGGGCTCACGGTTCCGCATCGTGTGCAGGTGTAGGTGCGCTCTCCCAGCGGCAGTGCGTGCTTGGCTCTCGCTCCGCACTGCGCGCAGTCCATCGTGGTGTGCGCGGGGTGTACCAGGTGCACGGCACGGCTGTGCTTGCGGCCCATCTCGATCAGGGCTCGCTTGGTTGCGCCGATGGCGGCGTCAGCGGCCTTCTTGGCCATGGTGGTCCTGGCCAGGAACTTCGGGCGGAAGTCCTCCACCGCAAGATGGTCGTGGTCGCGGACGACCTTCTTGGCCCACTTGCGGCCGGTGTCCTCCCGCTGCCGGGCGACCTTCTTGTGCAGCTTGGCGCGCAGCTTCTTGGCTTCGCGGTAGCCCTTTGATCCGGCCTGGCCCTTCTTCGGTTTACGGCGGGCCATCATCCGGTCATAGCGGGTCAGCTTCGTAGTGGCTTTCTTGCCGTGCCCGGCGTGCGGGAGGTCGTGGTCATCGCTCGTGGTGGTGGCGGTCTCCTTCACGCCCCAGTCGATCCCGATCACCGACCCGGCAGAGGGTAGCGGCTGCGCCCCGGTGGCGACGACGAAGCTCGCGTACCAGTGGCCAAGGCTGTCCCGGTACACCCGCACCGAGCTGGGCTCGGCGGGCAGCTCACGCGACCACACCACCGTCGCAACGATCCCGCCCGCCAGGTGCAGACGGCCGTCCTTCAACCGGAAGCCGCGCTTGGTGTAGTTCAGGCTCGGGTCGGCCTCACGCTTCTTCTTCCAGCGGGGCATACCGGCCCGCCGGCGCATCGGAAGCCGGTCCTTGATGTCCTTCTGCGCCTTGGCGCGGGACTTCCCGAAATCCCGTATGAGCTGCTGCTGAGGAACCGACGATCCCTCGCGCAGCCACGGAGTTCGGGTGCGGGCCTCGGTCAGCATCTTGTCGAGCTGCGCCGGACCACAGGTCCGCTTGCCGCCGGGGTTGGCCTTGTTGTGCAGGTGGGTTGCCTTGGACTTGGCCACGCACTCGTTCCAGATCCAACGGCACCGGTCCCACTCGGAGAGCAGCGCGGCGAGCGCGGTGGACGACACGCGAAGTCTGTAGGTGTACCGGGCGCGCCCGGTCTCCTCGACTCTCATTGGTGTCGCCATGCCATCATAATACCACCATGATCGATGAAGTTCGTATGACTCTGCGCCTTCCCGAGGATCTTCGCGACCGGCTGCGCGCTCACGCCAAGTCCGAACGGCGGTCCCTCAACTCCGAGCTGGTCTACATGCTTGAGGTCGGCCTCCGCGCCTCGGGGGTGAACACCGAATCGCCCGGCGGCGATTCGGCTACCTCTGCCCCGCTACGCGGGAAGCCGGGTTCCTCCCCCACATAAATGTGGGGGCATCCTCCGGTCCACTCGGTGAACACCGTGATCGTCACAGTGATCATCATCTGCGAAGTCGGCTTCTGGGTACTGCTGGCACGGGGCCTGGCCCTGCGCTACCTGGCGAAGATGCCGCGCGCCGGGGCAGCCGTGCTGCTCATGGAGCCGCTGCTGGAGGTCGTGCTGCTGGTCGTCACGGCTGTCGACCTGAGGAACGGCGCGGAGCCCGACTGGAAGCACGGGCTGGCGGCCGTCTACATCGGCTTCACGGTCGCGCTCGGCCACCGCACCGTCAAGTGGGTCGACGCCCGGGTCGCCCACCGCTTCGCGAGCGGACCGGCGCCGGTGCCGCCGCCGAAGTACGGGGTGGCGCGCGCGGTGCACGAGTGGAAGGTCGCGGGGCAGCGGATGCTGGCGGCGGGGATCGCGATGGGGCTGCTGCAGGCGGCGATCTGGTACGTCGGGGGTGACGGCGGCATCGGGTCGCTGCGGATGTGGCAGCAGAAGATGCTGTTCGTGATCGGCAGCAACGCGATCATCGCGGGGACGTACACGGTGTTCCCGAAGCGGGAGCCGGTGGGGTAGGCGGGCCGGGTGTGCCGGGGCTCCGCCCCGGCACACTGCTCACAAGAACTCAGCGGTCGCCGCCCGGTACCCACAGCACGTCGCCGACCTCCTTGTTGGCCACCCGGGCCAGGATGAACAACAGGTCGGACAGCCGGTTCAGATACGTCGCCGTCAGCGGATTCATGACCTCGCCGTGGACCTCGAACGCCGCCCACGTCGACCGCTCCGCCCGCCGCACGACCGTGCACGCCTGATGCAGCAGCGCAGCCCCCGCCGTGCCCCCCGGCAGAATGAAGCTGCGCAGCTTCTCCAGCTCCTCCAGGAAGCGGTCGCAGTCCGCCTCCAGCTTGTCGATGTACGCCTGTTCGACACGCAGCGGCGGGTACTTCGGGTCCTCGACGACCGGCGTCGACAAATCCGCGCCCACGTCGAAGAGGTCGTTCTGGACCCGGACGAGGACCTTCACGACCGCCTCGTCGAGCTGCCCCAGCGCGATCGCCGTCCCAATGACGGCATTCGCCTCGTTCGCGTCGGCGTACGCCGCGATCCGCAGATCGGTCTTGGCGGTGCGGCTCATGTCGCCCAGGGCGGTGGTGCCCTTGTCGCCGGTACGGGTGTAGATGCGCGTCAGATTGACCATGCAGCCGAGCCTAGCTATGTCCCCGCCTTCCGGAAGACGCGTGTGCCCACCGTCACGGCGGCCACCACCAGCACAGCGGACATCAGGGCGCCGTACGGGCCCGCGCCGCGTCCACCAGGTCGGCAGCGTTGCCGTTTCCAGCGCCGGTCGCTGATGCCCACTCATCCGGCGAGGCGAGGAAACTCCTGAGCTCGGGGCGTGCGGTCGTGGCCAACCACACCGTTCGTCATACGCCTCAAGGACCGCGCTTTGGACGAGTCGGAGGTGATTGGAGTCGAAGTGCGGATCGACCCTGAGAGCAAGGGGACAGGGGTGCTGAGGGGTGATGGGCCTCGGTGGCAATGTGATGTCCGTCATTTGGACAGTGACGCGCATCTCTTCGCCGCCACTCGGCCCCTCACGGGCGCTAACCTCCGCCGGAGAGCCTGAAGTAAACAGGCGTTAAGGCCTAAGGAATCAAGGGGTGTGTCGTGGCCAGGAAGCTCGCCGTCATCGGGGCCGGACTCATGGGGTCCGGTATCGCGCAGGTCTCGGCGCAGGCGGGCTGGGACGTCGTTCTGCGCGATGTCACCGATGCCGCGCTGACCCGCGGCCGTGACGGCATCAAGGCCTCGTACGACAAGTTCGTGTCCAAGGGGAAGCTGGACGCCGCGGACGCCGAGGCGGCGCTCGGCCGCATCACGACGACCACCGACCTCGACGCGGTCGCCGACGCCGACATCGTCGTCGAGGCCGTCTTCGAGAAGCTCGAGGTCAAGCACGAGATCTTCCGCGCGCTCGACAAGATCGTCCGGCCGGACGCGGTCCTCGCGTCCAACACCTCCGCCATCCCGATCACCAAGATCGCGGCCGTGACGGAGCGTCCGGAGCGGGTCGTCGGCGCGCACTTCTTCTCGCCCGTACCGATGATGCAGCTGTGCGAGCTCGTACGGGGCTACAAGACCAGCGACGAAACGCTCGCCACCACGCGGGAGTTCGCCGAGTCGGTCGGCAAGACCTGCATCGTCGTCAACCGCGACGTGGCCGGCTTCGTCACCACCCGCCTCATCTCGGCCCTCGTGGTCGAGGCCGCGAAGCTGTACGAGTCGGGCGTCGCCTCGGCAGAGGACATCGACATCGCCTGCAAGCTGGGCTTCGGGCACGCCATGGGCCCGCTCGCGACCGCGGACCTGACCGGCGTCGACATCCTGCTGCACGCGACCAGCAACATCTACACGGAGTCGCAGGACGAGAAGTTCGCCCCGCCGGAGTTGATGCGCCGGATGGTTGATGCCGGTGACATCGGGCGCAAGAGCGGGCAGGGCTTCTACAAGCACTGATGCCCTGTCAGCCCCTGGGGTCACTCCCAGGGGTGAATTCGGTATCGGTTCGCTTACGGACGGCAACTTCCTGACCCGTAAGGCAGTCAGTTGGGTGCAGGGAAAGAAACAAGACACGGAGAACTGACGCACTCTCGGGGAGCGCATATGCACATCAGGGGCGACCACGTCGAGCTGGTCGTCGGGGGCCGCCTCGACGTCCGCAGCGCGGCGGACGCCCGTACGGTCCTGCACTCGGCCGTCGACGACGGTGTCGGCGATCTGGTGCTGGACCTGACCGAGCTGGATTCCTGGGACGCCACCGGACTGGGCGTGATCATGGGCGCCCACCGGCGGGCCGGGCGGGCGGGCCGCAGGCTCGTGCTGCGCGGCGTACCGGCCCAGATGCAGCGCCTGCTGGTCGCGACCAGGCTGCACCGCATCCTCGCCATCGAGGGCGGCCTCGCCGCCGAGTCGCTGCCGCGGGTCTGAGCGGTACGGCGTAGGGCGCGAAGCGGCGCGATACGTACTGCGGGCGCACAATCCTCACGAGACTGTGACGTCCCGGGCGGGGTGGCACCCCTCGTGTTCCCGGATACTGTGCGAAGGTCTAGGGTTCGGTCGCCTGCTGATTGACGAACCCGAGTACGGCGGGCACCGGACCAGAAGCGACAGCGCGCGTGGGAAAGGCCGGGAGGGGCATCCGCACGCAACGCATCTGGGGGGCTTTGACCATGGACCCGATGAACCGGGGACCGGAAGAGTACGGCCACGACAACGACGGATTCGGCGAGAGCGAAGCCGGTGACGGATCGCGCCGGCCACCACGAGACGCGATGCCGCCGGCCCTTGCGCAGAGCAGCAGCCAGAGCAGTCAGGGCATTTCCGGCAGTCCGGGCAAGGGGAGCGGGCAGACCTCGTCGGCACCCGCCCGCACCGTGCAGGTCGTCGCGGGCGACTTCCTGCTCACCGTCAACCCCGTGGACGGCAGCGAGATCGAAGTCTGCCCGCCCGGTGAGCGTCCCGCGCGGCCGGTCAGGCACAGCGCCGACGACCGCGCCGAGCTGCTGCGGGCGTCCAGGCCGCCCGTACCGCCGGGGCCCGTCGTTCCCGAGCTGCCGCTCCTGGAGCGTCAGGAGGAGCGCGAGAGGCTCGTACGGCTGCTCGCGCGCGGCCGCTCGGTGCGGCTGACCGGGCCGTCGGGATCCGGGCGTACGGCGCTGCTCGATGCCGTCGCCGCCGACTGCGCGGACCTCGCGCCCGACGGAGTCGTACGGCTCAGCGGAGCCCACCGCACGCCCGAAGAGCTGCTCCACGACCTGTTCGCCGCCGTGTACAGCGCGCCGCTGCACCGCCCGGACCGGGCGGGGCTGCTCGATCTCGTCCATGACATCGGCGCGGTCGTCGTCCTCGACGACCTGGACTTCGGCGGGGCGGCCCTGGACGAGCTGCTGGAGGCCACGCCCGAGTGCGCCTTCCTGCTGGCGGCGACGCCCGGCGTCGCCGCTCCCTCGCCCGACTCGCACATCGAGGAGGTCTTCCTCGGCGGTCTCGGCCGCAGCGCCAGCCTGGAACTCCTGGAGCGGGCCGTGGAGCGGCCCCTCACCGAGGACGAGGCGAACTGGGCGGGCGACCTGTGGTTCGAGTCCGAGGGGCTGCCGCTGCGCTTCACGCAGGCGGGTGCGCTGCTGCGGCAGCGGGACAAGCTGCGCGCCGATCCCAACGCCTTCGACGAGTACGGGTACTTCAACGAGCAGCCGTTCGACGCGCCCTTCGACGCGGAGGACGGTCACGACGTACCCCTGCCGTCGCTCGCCGAGGGGGCGATGCCGGCTGCGCTGCTCGCGTCCCGGCTGAGCGAGTCGGCACGGGCCACGCTGCGCTTCGCCATCGCGCTCGGCGGGGAGGTGCCGAACCAGGCGCACCTGCCGGCCCTGGTGGGGGACACCCACGCGGACGCCGCGCTCGGCGAGCTGATGAGCTGCGGGCTGCTCTCGCCGGTCGGGGCGCGTTTCCGGCTGGCGGCCGGTGTGGCCGTACAGCTGGAGGCCGCCGGGTTCGCGGACGACGTGGCGGAGCAGGCGCACACCGCCGCCCAGCACTACGCCTGGTGGGCCGGGCACCCCTCGGTGTCGCCCGAGCGGGCGGCCGCGGAGGCCGACGCGATGCTCGCGGCGATGGGCGCCCTGGTGCCGGGTACGGAGGCGGGGCACCCGAGCGCCGCCGTGCTGCTGGCCCGTACGGCGGCTCCCGCCTTCGCCGCCGGGCTTTCCTGGGGCGCGTGGGAGCGGACGCTGCGGGCGGGCCTTGAGGCCGCGCGCATCGCGGGGGAGGTTGCCGAAGAGGCGTACTTCCACCACGAGTTGGGCGTCCTGGCGCTCTGTACGGGCAATCTGGACCGGGCCCGGGCCGAGCTGGAGGCGTCCATCGCCATGCGCGGCGCCGTGGCCGACAAGAGCGGCACCGTCGCCGGACGCAGGGCGCTGGCGCTGGTCGCGGACCGCTCCGGCGCGGGCGCCGGCGGGCTCGTGCTCGGCGGACGTACGCCCGCGGGCGAGGAGGTGCCGGCGGCTCGGTACGAGGAGTCGGCGTCGCCGCCCGGTGGCGTACCGGCAGCGGTCGTACCCCTGTCGCTTTCGGCCAGGGCGGCCGACGGGGCGGGGGACGACAGCACGTTGGTCACCCACCGCTCGCCGGAGGGCGGTGGGGGTGGCGCTGGTGGCCGTCTCGCCGTGCTCACCGGCGCCCGGCGCAATATGGTCGCGGCGGGCGCGGGCGCGCTGCTCGTCGCCGTACTCGGCACCGTGGTGACGCTCGGCGCGGCCTCGGACGGCGACGAGTCGCCGAACAGGGTGACGTCCGAGCAGTCGGCCAATGAGGACGAAGGGCAGGACGGGCTGATCGCCGACGAGCCGACCCAGGGCTCCACCAAGCGCCCGGGGGACCCGGGCGATCCGTCCGGTCCCGGTACGTCGGGACAGCCGCAGCCGGGTGCGAGTGGTGGCAGCGGGTCGGGTGGTGATCCGTCGAAGAGCGGCACGCCGACGGACGACGGTTCGTCTTCGCCGGGCAGCCGGCCGCCGACGTCGGACGATCCGACCTCGGGTGGCCCGACTACCGGTGGGCCGACGACTGGTGGTTCTACTACGGGTGGTCCGACCACGGGTGGTCCGACGACCGGGGGTCCGACCACTGGCGGTCCGACTACGGGTGGCCCGACTACGGGTGGTCCGACGTCGACTGGCGGTACGACCGACGGAGGCACGACTGACGGCGGCACCACCGATGGCGGTACTACCGATGGTGGAACCACGACGGACGGGGGGACGACGGACGGGGGGACGACGGACGGCGGCTCCACGGACGGCGGGACCACGAGTGGTGCCGAGGGCGGGACCACCGACGGTGGCACGACGGACGGCACCACCACCGGGGGCAGCAGCCCGAGCAACAGCGCGCCGGCTTCGTCCAGCGCACCGGTTTCGTCCCCGTCGTAGGGCACGGGTGCCTGCGGCGCCTGTCCCCTGCCCGCCCCTTCTACCCGCCCCTTCCCGCAACTGGGGCTCCGCCCAGACCCCGCTCCCCAAACGCCGGAGGGGCCCCATAGGAGTCAGCCGTTCACCTGCGGATGACGCCTCGCGGGCGTGAAAATCGGTACGGGGGCTGTCCGCCGACGCCGATCGATGTTTGGGCTGTGAGCCCGCATAGGAGTCTGGTGAGGGAGCCGTCCGAGGGGCCGCACACTGTCGCCTTGAGCACGCCGATCAGCCTTTCCGTTCCCCTCAGGCTCCCCGGGCAGCCCCCGCCCGCACCAGCGCAACAGAGGGGTATGTCATGGAGGAGTTGAGAGAGGACCACGACGACGGAACGGTCGCCAGGGTCGCGGCGATCGACATCGCGAAGGCATCCGGGATGGTCTGCCTGCGCGTCCCGCACGACACCATAGAGGGCCGGCGCATCCAGCAGGTCTGGAATGTCGCCTCGACCACCAACGCGATCCTGGAACTCGGAGACCGGCTGGTCTGCCAAGGCGTCGAGCGGGTGGTGATGGAGGCGACTGGCAACTACTGGCGCCCGTTCTTCTACCTGCTGGAAGCCCGCGGCCTGGACTGCTGGCTCGTGAACGCGCGGGACGTGAAGAACGTCCCCGGACGTCCCAAGACCGACAAGCTCGATGCGGTCTGGCTGGCCAAGCTCGGCGAACGCGGCATGGTCCGTGCCTCGTTCGTCCCGCCCAAACCGGTCCGGCAGCTGCGGGACTTCACCCGCACCCGCACCGTGTTCGTCCAGGAACGCACCCGGCACAAGCACCGCGTGGACAAGGCTCTGCAGGACGCGCAGATCAAACTGTCCGGGACCGTCTCCGACCTCTTCGGCCTGTCGGGGCGGGCCATGATGAACGCCATGGTCGCCGGCGAACGCAATCCCCGCACCCTCGCCGAGCTCGCCCAGGGCAGCCTCGTCAAGAAGAAGACGGCCCTGACCGAGGCCCTGACCGGGCAGTTCGAGGACCACCACGCCCGGCTGCTCGGGGTGCTGCTGGCCAGCGTCGACCACCTGACCGCCCAGATCCGCGAACTCGACCAGCTCATCGCCCAGACGCTGGAGGAGATCACCACACCGCACGACACCCCGGGCACCGGGGACGAGCCGGCCACCGCGGTAAGTGCACAGGTCCTGGCCGAGCGCCTGGACGCCGTTCCCGGCATCGGACCGACCACCGCGCAGATCATCCTCGCCGAGATCGGCGCGGACATGAGCCGCTTCCCCACCCCCGAACACCTGGTCTCGTGGGCGAAGTTGTGTCCCCGGACCATCCAGTCCGGAGCGAAGAACACCGCGGGCCCGGCCGGGCAGGGCAACCCCTGGCTCAAGGGCGCCCTCGGCGAGGCCGCCAACGCGGCCGCCCGCACCGACACCTTCCTGGGCGCACGCTACCGCCGCATCGTCAAACGCCGCGGCCACGCCAAAGCCCTGGTCGCCGTCGCCCGCTCGATACTCGTCATCGCCTGGCACCTGATCAACGACCCGGACGCCTCCTACCAGGAGCTCGGCGCCGACTGGCACCGGCGCCATCTCGACCCCGCCCGCAAGACCCGCGACCTCGTCCGCCAGCTCCAGGCCCTCGGCCACCAGGTCGCCCTCACCCCGACATCAGCCTGACCGCCCCACCCCACCGACATCCGGTCCGCAAGCGGACCGGATGCTGCCGCCTGCCCAGCCACAGGTGGATTTTCCGTTCAGCC